>JBGAVK010000079.1:0-12524 GCA_044228165.1 Pyrinomonadaceae bacterium
GTTTACGACGTCAGAGCTGAATACGGGCGTGCCCAACTTGATCGCCGACACATCTTGACTGTGAATTATATCTATGAGATCCCGTTCATGAGAGAACAGCAAGGATTTGTCGGTAAGGTGCTCGGTGGCTGGCAGGTATCCGGTATCGCTACTTACCAGACGGGACTTCCTTTTACACCAACTATCAGTAATTGGGATCCGGCTGGACTTGGCTTCTTCGGCTCGTCGCCAGCAGGCGGAAGGCCGAATGTTATCTGCGATCCTAACCAGGGGGCTCCTCGCACCTTTGACGAGTGGTTCAATTACAACTGTTTTGCGGCTGCCTCAGCTACGGGCCCTGCTGTGCCGGGAAATGCTTCTCGCGGAACGATCGACGGGCCTCCAACGACTCGCTTTGACGTCACTCTGACGAAAAGCATACGCATCGGCGAGCGTTACAAACTTCAGTTCAAGGGCGAGGCGTTCAATGTGTTAAACCACACCAACTTCACGACCCTGTCGCTTGCGGCATCGACCCCTCATGTCATTAGTTCAACGGGCGTTCATTCCGGCTTTGGAATGGTTACAGGGACCCGTGATCCTCGAACACTTCAGATCGGCATTAAATTCAGCTTCTAGTTGCCGCTTTGGATAATTTTTGACCCGCGTCGTCTTGGAAACAGGATGGCGCGGTTTTTTTATTTGCCAGCAGTGACGTGTGAAACGATAATTCTTATATGTTGATATCATTTTCCGATTCGCGGATCGCGGGACCAGATCACGGTGATAGCTTCGAGATCGAGATCGAGAACGGTTTGATCTCAACGATCGAAAGCGTTGATCGCGCGGCTGCGTCTGACTGTGTCGGAATTGTGCTTTTTGGCGGGTTCATAGATGTTCATTGCCATGGTGCGGTAGGAGTCGATGTAAATACCGCCAATGCCGAGGAGCTTATCCGCGTCGGTGAATTTCTTGCAAGCAAGGGCGTAACCGCCTGGCTACCAACTCTCGTGCCTGATTCGGACGAGAATTATCGCCGGGTGATTAAAGCCGTCGACGAGCTAATGGTGAGGCAAAGTGAATTGCCCATCGCTCAGGCTCTTGGCGTTCATTATGAAGGGGTTTTTGCCAGCGAGCAGATGTGCGGTGCCCTGAGGCCGCAGTATTTCAAGAAGTTTACCGGCACTGAGATCGACGAATTGCCTCGACTGACCAACGGTATTCACATGATGACGCTAGCCCCGGAGGTAGAGGGCGGCGTCGATCTTACGGCTGAACTCGTAAGACGCGGATGGATAGTCTCGATTGGGCACACAAAAGCGGATACGGCGATTTTGGATGCCGCGTATGCCGCCGGTGCGCGTCATATGACCCATTTTTTCAACGCCATGACCGGGATCCATCATCGCGAGCTCGGTGTCGCCGGATGGGGCCTCTCGAACAGCGGCGTTACGTTTGATATTATTGCCGACGGTGTTCACGTGCATCGGAAAATACTCGAGTCGGTATGTCGGTCAAAGTCTCCGGACAAAGTCTCGCTAATCAGCGATTCGGTAGCGCCGACGGGGCTCTGTGACGGAGAATTTGAACTGTGGGGCGAAACGATCCGTGTGACGGATGGACGGACCCAAAACGAAAGGGGACGCATCGCCGGTTCGGTTTGCTCTATGCATGACTGCGTAATGATGATGAGGTCGCTGGGATTTACAGATGCTGAGATCGGCTCAATGTCATCCGGTAATCCTGCCCTACTGCTTGGGGTCGGATCAACTATGGGTTCGGTCGAGGTCGGGAAGCGAGCCGATCTGGTCGCATTGAATAAAAATGGGGATATTAAAATCGTGATGGTCGGCGGAATGATCGTACCAAATTAAGAAAAAGGGCTTCGCATCGCGAGGCCCCATTTTCAGAAATCAAATTCTTCTTAGAACTCCATCCCTTTGTGCCTTCCGCCAAATCCTTTACCATTCTTCATACGCTCGCCAAATTTGGCTCGCATTTCTTCGGCTTTGGCTTTTTGCTCGTCGGTTAAGATCGCAAAGATCTGAGCCTTTGCCTTTTCTTTTTCGACTATCATTTTCGACACGATGCTTCCTTGTTCGGCAGCGATGGCTTCGACCTGAGCCTGGTCAAATTTGCCGTCTTTGCCAAGATCGGCGATCTTGACGTGGTTATCTTTCATCTGCTGCATCAGAGGCTCGACGGCAGCTTTTGTACCGTCCGTTATTTCTTTGACCTTTGTCTTTTGCTCATCGGTCAGATCGATGCCGCGAAGGAACATCCCCACACCGCCATTCATTCCGCGTCCGTGCCCAAACCCCTGCCCGTCGTGCCTCATGGCCCTTTGGGCAACTACGAAAATTGTGCCGGTTACCAGCAACGCTGCTGCGACAACTGCGAAAATCACTTTCTTTTTCATGACAAACTCCCTACAAATACTGTATAGATCTCGGCAGCAAATTCTGCCGTCAATATGCAATACGAAACAGAAATTGTTCGGAATGTAAGCGATATGTTCGATTGTGTAAAGAATTGTAAAACCGCACCCATTGCTGTGGGATTTGGCGTAGAATGCTCTAGGTATGGACAAGATCCTGATAATTGATGACGACGAGGAATTGTGTGAGCTGGTCTCAGAGTACCTCACCGTCGAAGGCTTCACCATTGAATCGGTCAATGATGGCGAAACAGGCCTTAAAAGGGCCCTGTCAGGCGAATACGACATTGTTATCCTTGATGTCATGCTGCCGAAAATGAATGGTTTTGACGTTCTGCGTAATCTTCGCGAACAGTCCAAACTTCCCGTGATAATGCTTACAGCGCGGGGCGACGATATGGAACGCATTGTCGGGCTCGAGATAGGAGCAGACGATTACCTTCCAAAGCCGTTCAATCCGCGCGAACTTGCGGCACGGCTTCGGGCGATCCTTCGCCGTTCTGTAGCAGTTGACGGCGATACAGAAGGAAATGAGAAGATCGAGATCGACGGCATCCAGGTCACGCCTTCGTCGAGAACGACGGTCTGCGACGGAACGGAGCTGAACCTAACGTCGGTCGAATTCGGATTGCTCTACGCGCTTTTAAGGGAAGCCGGTAAGGTGGTCAAGAAAGAAGATCTTAGCGAAAACGTTTTGGAAAGAAAGCTCTCGCCGTATGACCGCAGCCTGGATATGCACATCAGCAATCTGCGGAAAAAACTCGGCGTTAGAAGCGACGGCAGCGAACGGATCAAAACGATCAGGTCGGTCGGTTATATCTATACGGTCAAATGAAGTTATTCATAAAGATCTTTTTGTGGTTTCTTGCAGCGATCGCTTTGATCGTCGGCATGATGATATTTGTCACCCGTACCTTTCAGACCGAACCGATGATGAGCCGCTTTCAGCGGTCAACACGAAACCAAATGACGATCTATGGCGGGACCGCGTCGCAGATCGTGAATGCCGAAGGTGAGAATGGGCTCAAGGTTTATCTCGCACGGCTCCGGGACCTTGAGCCGCCTCGTGAAGTCAATCTGGTTTCGCCGGACGGCACGGCGTGGTTCGGTGACCGATCAGCTATCGCCGATTCGACAGAACTGATCTCGAGGACATTTGCAAGCGATACCGCTGAGACGGATTATTCGTCTGAAGATAGAGCACTGGGAGCTGCTCCGGTCAAATTTCCGGACGGGCGGAGGTTTGTGCTCATCCTCCAGTGGGACAGGCAGGCACCGGCCGGATTGTTTTGGGGCTCTACTCCCGGCTATATACGGCTCGCGGGACTGTTATTGACGGCGGTCATCTTGTGCTATTTGCTCGCGCTATATTTGACGTCACCGATCAGAAAACTTCGTTTTGCCACCCAGCGGCTGGCTGAGGGCGATCTGCAAACGAGGGTCGAGACTAGCGTTGGCCGCCGCCGCGATGAACTGGCCGATCTGGCACGTGATTTTGACGTGATGGCGGAACGGATCGAAACTCTCATTACCACCCAACAGCGGCTCAATCGCGATATCTCGCATGAATTGCGTTCACCTCTCGCCAGGCTCAATGTTGCACTGGAAATCGCAAAACAAAGGTCGAATCCGGATACAGCTCCGATACTCGAGCGCATCGAGACCGAATCCACACGGCTCAACGAAATGATCTCGCGGCTCCTGACACTCGCTAAATTAGAAAGCGGTGCCGAGGAAATCGAAAATACGCGGATCGATCTCGACGAATTGGTCCGAGACGTCGCCGACGATGCACATTTTGAGGCTCAGGCAAAGGGGCGTTCGGTGTCAGTGTCAAATGCGGACTCGTGCACCGTGATGGGAAGCGAAAATTTGCTTCGCAGTGCAATCGAAAATGTCCTAAGAAATGCTGTTAGGTATACGGCCGCGGGGACAAATATTGGTGTTTCGCTGACAGCCGTTGACGGGCATGCGACGCTCAAGGTTGTTGATCACGGTGGGGGAGTGCCGGAGGAAGAACTTGGAAATTTATTTCGGCCCTTTTATCGAGTCGGTGAGGCCCGCGAAAGAAAAACGGGTGGCATCGGGCTCGGCCTTGCGATCGCCGAGCGGGCCATAAAAGCTCATAAGGGATCCATAACGGCGAGAAATGCCGGGGATGGGCTCGAGGTCGAGATCACTTTGAATGCCGTCAATACTTCTAGTTGAGGGCTCTATCACGCTCCGCGCCTAGCCGCTGCGAACGAACGCACACCAAAGATCACAAGTGCGAGACAGATCAACGCCATTGATAATTGTGACATGACGGCCGGTGTCCATTCGAGCGATCCGACCTTCATTACCAAACGGCCCGCCGTAAGAACAAATCCTATCAATGCCACTACGACAGCAACATGCATGAGGTGCTTTCGCCAAACGTCCTTTAACTGGTAAAGGATCCCAGGTTCATAATGACGAACCCAATGCGGGTATAAGGGCCATGAGAAGCTTGCTTTACCGTCCAGGAAGCCAGATGAAATCCGCAACGCCGACAACGGCGAGTGCGTTTTGCAACATCGAGATAATTGGCATAAAATGTTCTAAATTTTCAAAAAGTTAATTAAATGACGACGGTTCTTTCAACGAATGGCTCGACCTGTCCGTCGTCGCGAGCTTTTGCATCTAGCACATCGAGTTTTGCCTTTGCTCCCGCGCCTGAGCAAGATTTCCCATATTGATATACGTTAACCTGATACTATGCATCGAGTCAGCATCCAGGTTCGACGTTGCGAATATTATATGGCGGGCGAGCCATGTTCTGATAGTAGGAACGATAGGCATCGCCGAGATATTTCCGTGGTGTGAGCCATTTGGCTGAAAGTTCTCCCGCCTTTTTGTAAAACGGGATGGCTTCTGAATAACGGTCGGAATTGTAATAAGAATTGCCCAACAATGCTGACGGTCATCGCGTTCGACTATCGAGTCCGCCTGCTTTTAGAAGGTAAGCGTAATGCCTTCGGCATATTTGTCGAGACCGTTTAAGGCGATGCCGAGCTCCAAAAGCGATCCGACATGGTCAGACCGAATGCGGACTGCTTCCTGTAGAAAGGGAAGTGCCTCGGTATATTTCGCCTTGTTATTGTAAAGCCTGCCGATCTCCCAATGAGAATCACCCGATTTGTGGCCTGCTTTGATCGCCTTATCGAGCATTGTGATGGCGTCATCAAAGCGGTTGACGCGTTCATAAACAAGGGCTAGATTGTAGAATGCACTGGCATACGAAGCGTCGAGCCTAATACATTTCTCATAGGCCTCGATCGCCGCCGGGTTGTTTTTTTGCCGGTCGTGGGCGACTCCGATCTCATAAAAGACCTGAGCGTTGGTCGGGTCTAGTTCACTTGCCTTTACGTATGCTGCGATTGCCTCGTTGTAACGTCCCAGGTAATCCAGACCGTTACCCAGGTAAATATAGGCGTCAGTATAATCTGCCTTTTGTTCTACAGCCTTTTTTAAAAAAGGAACCGATTCGGCATATCGCTTAAGAGTATAATGTGACATTCCGACATAATAATTCGCCTGCGGCCAAACGGGCTTGAGTTCAAGGGCACGAGTGAAATAAGAGATCGAACTTTCGTATTGCTCTAGATTGTAATATGAAAGGCCGATGTTAAATGGCGCAGCGGGTTCTGTCGGAATACGAGCAGCATATTGCTTATAGCTTTCGATCGCAGTTGCGTACTGCCTCGCCTTAAATTCGCTCATCGCGCGGTCCCACAACTGGGCGTCGTCCTGAGCAAAAGCTCCGATGACTGACATTACGATAATTACGAGAGCAAAAAAGATTGGTCTGATCTTCATGATATTATCCGGCCTCCGAGCGTATGAGATCTGAAACGTTATAAGGATATTCTCGCTTAATAACCATAAAAAAGAAAGCACTATTGTCCGTCAAAGAGAACCGATAGTAGGAGGTCGTGCCTGGCTCCTAAGCCCGCATTTCGTCGATGGTGTTCGAGATCACTCGTTTCATTTCGTTGGTTACGGCTTCATATCGCTCATCATCGGTCATCGAGTCTGAGTTGTCGATCGAAGCGAGGAAGTCCTTCGGATAAAGCGGAGGGCAGATCGTGATCTTTACCTTTGCCGGGCGGATCTTCCAGGATTTGCGTGCCCAAACGTTTTGAAGGCCGTCGAGGGCCACGGGAATTATAGGGAGGTCGAGCTCAGTCGCAAGGATCGCCGCACCTTTCTTGAACATGTGCAGTTCTCCGTCAAAGGCTCGTTCGCCCTCGGGATAGATGTTTAACACTTTGCCGTGCTTTAGTCCGATCGCTCCGGCTTTCATTGCACGCATTAGTTCCGTATCAGGATTAACGGGAACGACATTTAGCATTTTTGCGACAAATTTCAACAAACTGCCCTCAAAGAATTCACTTGCTCCGACGTGGAATATGTTGCGGAAAAGGGAGTACGGATAATTCGAGCAAAGGACGAACGGGTCGAGGAAGCTCTGGTGATTTGGACAGATCAAATATGGCCGATCGAGGGTTCGGATATGTTCTTTCCCTCTGACCTCGAGCAACAGAAAGACACGGAAAATAAGGTTAAAGAACTTATAAACAACAAATGCGAAGGCGGCAAAGGCGGGCCGGTCTTTCAGAACTCCTCGGATCTCAGGGAAATCATCATCCGCTTCACGGACTATCTTGCCCCAATTCAGATCGACGGCCACTTCGCCGGAACCGCTGCCTCCGTGCTTATTCACGAGTTCGATCACGTTTGCAACCGTAAGGGCAGTTGCCGCCTCATCTCCCTCAAATTCGGTGGCAAAAGCTTGCTCGAGTGCGGCAAAGGTCTCGGCTCGCGCCAAACTGTCGAGCCCAAGGTCGATCTCTAGATTCATCGCCGGATGAATGACGTCGGGGTCTTTTGCGTTTTGCTTGATTGCAGCGACGACTGCCCGGGCAGCACCGGTGTCCAGAAGCTGGTTGTCATCGTTAGTGAATTCCCACGCATTCGCTTCTTTTGCCTCGGCAGTGATAACACCCGACTCTATCTCTTTCTTTAACTGAAATCGTTTGATCTTACGGGTCGCGGTTCTCGGCAGCGGTTCCGCCCTGATGATGTAATCGCGAACTCTCTGGTATTCGGGTAATTCCCGTCCGAGACTGTCAAGCTCGTGCCGGACGGCTTCCTTAGAATTGGCGATCTTTGCCTGCTTCAGATAGTCGAAATCAGGAACGACAACCGCGGCGAGTTTTTCAGCGCCGGCACGTGCTTCGCTTTCATCCTGAATGCCGATGATCGCGAGCTCAGCGACAAGCGGGCATTTGAGATAATGGACCTCAAGGTCCTCGGGGTGAACATTTTTGCCGGACGGCAGCACGATCACGTCCTTGCCTCTGCCGACGATATAGAGATGCCCGTCTACCAATTTCCCGAGGTCGCCGGAACGGAACCAACCGTCTTCGGTAAATGCCTCAGCCGTAGCGGTCGGGTTTTGATAATAGCCGCTAAATACCATCGGGCCTTTGATCAAAACCTCACCTACGCCCTCTGTATCTGGATCTGCGATCTTAATCTCTGCACCATGCATCGGTTTGCCCACTGAGCCGACCCGATTGTCGTCCTCGTAGGTGGCTGTTGCCGCTCCGCTGGTCTCAGTTAAGCCGTAGCCCTGCAGGATAGTGAATCCGAGTTTGTGAAAGTCGATCGCAACGTCCTCATCAAACCGGGAGCCGGCCGAGATCGCTATGCGCAGGGTTCCGCCGAAGGATTCGTGCACCTGGCCAAAAAATCTAGGTCCGAGGTTTATACCAAGCGTGTTTCGGAGCACGCCGTTTGCGGAGAGCATCGTTCGAAAGAGCCTTTGCAACATTTTGGGCTTCGCTGCCACGGCATCAAAGATCTTTTTGTGAAAGAGATACCAGAGCCGCGGAACCGTTGTCAGAATGGTCGGTTTGAAGGCCTTCATCGCCTTGCTGAGCTCGTCGGGAGTGAGTTCCTTGAGGTAACCTACCTCGCAACCGTAAGTTGTTGCTATCCAGAGATTTACGATCTGCAGATAGGCGTGGAACAACGGGAGCAGCGAAAGTATTCTTTCCTTGTCCGAGAGCTTAAGGACGAGATTGACGCCCTCGAGTTCTGCGATAATGTTGGCATGAGTGAGCGGCACTCCCTTTGGTGTTCCGGTCGTTCCGCTGGTGTACATCAAAACCGCCATGTCGTCGCCCTTGGCAGGCGGGGTTTCATTAGCAAAGCTCTCAGGGAAATCCGTCGCGGCCCAGTCGTCGAAATTTTGAAAACCATTCGATGACTGCTCCATATTCCAGACAACTGCCGGAATATGACGACCGAGCTTTTCTTCTATTTGTGAAAATCTTTCGGTTTGATCGGGCGAGAGAAACGCGAGTTTTGCATCGGAATTTTCGAGGAAATTTGTAATGGTTTCGATCTCGCCGTGCGGGTCGAGCGGCACAACGACAGAGCCGTTGTAAACCGTTCCGAGATAGGCCGCTGCCCATTTCGGGTGGTTTTCGCCTATCAAAACGACACGATTGCCGAAATTGATATTCTCTTGTCTGAGCCTGTAAGCGATCGACCGGGTTTGTCGGAGTAATTTGCCGTAAGTGTATGTGTCCTCGTCGCTGCCGACAATTCGCATCGCGGTCATTTCAGGGCGTGCCTCAAATGACTCGACCAATCTCTCACAAAAGGATTTAGCCATAATGATGGTGCGGGTTCGATTATCTTAGTCTGCGAGCAATCTGAGTGCAAGGTCGCGAGCCTGTTCGCGGATCTCCGGGACAGCGGTTGTCTCCCAAAAAAGACCTTTAAGAGCAGTGCCGAGGGTATAGACGACACGGGAAGGGGACCCGGTCCTATCTGTCACCATGTAGTTGGGATCGGCCTTAATGCCGAGGGCGAGCTCATCATTTCGTATGTGGTTCCGTTTGATCAGATTCTTAATAAAAGGTGAATCGATCTTTTCAAAATTACTTTGCGAACCTATGCAATTAACGAGGATATCTGCCCGGACGTGGTGCTCGATGCCAGCAAGAGAATATTGCACATCAAACGGTCCGCTTTCTTTTAGTTTGATACTTTTGAGCCTTCCTCTGAGAATATTGAGCTTGTCTTGCGAACGCATTTCGTCGATCACGACGGAGGCCTCAGGCGGCATTCTATGTCGAGCCACGTTCCAATAGCGGCTGAGATGCTGCATAAAATATCTCTTTTCGGCGAGCGGAAGGTCTAGCCAGATCTTTTGTGTGGCAGGACGCAGGCTGTCGATCACTGCCCGCCAATTGCTGCCGGTCGACTCGGCAATTTTTATGTGCCGTCGAACTGTCTTAAGGATATCCGTTATACGATCGGCATTCTCGATCTCGCCGTAAAACGACGGATAAGTGTACCCGAGTTTATGGGCGGCCGGCAGAAGCCCGCGAGTTGAGATAGCATAGATCTTGCCGCGATGATTGTTTTTATTGATGATGAAGGCGTCGACCATCGAGAGGTTATAAGCTAAACGAGGCGATTTGTCATCAGGTTGGATCGTTTGGTACAAATTGGAATTCCACGGGTCTTGAAAATAACTATCGGATTTTGTAAAACCTAGATCTTCGACGCTAGGGTGCGGCGGTTTGAAATTGCCGAATGCCAGAACCACTTTGTGCGAGGCCAATATCTCGCCCGATCGCAGCATTACCTCGGCAGAATCGCCGTTGACAGACATATCAACGGCTTCGTCATCAAGAAAAGTCAGCTTTACGTTATCGGTTGCCGACGGTGCGTGTGTCTCTAAAAGGGTTCGAAGATATTCACCAAAGATCTTTCTCGGTACGAAATCATTTTTTTCAAAGTTGAGTCCTTTCTCGCAGAGCCAGCGATAAAAATGCTCGACATCGTCCGGAAAGGCTCCCATCCGGCCCGCCGGCACATTCAAGAGGTGGGTATCGTAACTCGTCCCGAATGCCACGCCGCGTCCGATCCGGCTCTGACGCTCAACCAGATTTAATTGAAAGGCATTTTCGCGAGAGAGTTTAAGCAGATTTACGGCCAATAATGTGCCGCTCGCGCCGCCCCCGATGATCGTGATCTTTTTCATAGCTTTGAATACAAAACGAGGTTGTGAAGCACAGTTTCACAACCTCTGGAAAATGCCCTTCTTCGATTACGCCTACGAGGTTAGCTGACGGGCTAGAAGCGAAGAAGTCTTCTTCTGTTCTACAGATAAGCCCCAGTTTTGCATCGAGCAAAACATTGGTTCCCCCGTGTTGTCGTAACACAACTTCGGCGTCTAAATTTGATTGAGTTTACAAGAGAGAGTAGTGCAAATGCAATACCTTTTTTACAGATGAACCTTCCACGCGGTGCCGATCACGTTGAGATCACCCGGGTGAAAAAATCCGTCATTCTGCCGTAGATAATAAAGATCAAGAGTCAGGTGCGGGTTGATAGACTTGCTAATGCCCAAGCTGAAGCGATTTCGAGAGAATTTTCCGGTGGTCGAGACATAAAAGGGCTCTTCGGTAATAAAGAACTTTGCTTCCGGCATGAGCGATTTCGGAAGTTCCTTTTCGAACGTTAAGGACGGCCTGTAACGCCAGGTATTTCCCAAACGTCGAACGCGGTATTCGTAGATACTTCTGTGTGACAACCCAAATTTCTTGAAAGGAAATTTGTAAACGCCCCTCAAACTGACCCGGTGTTCAGTACGGTAAATGCCGGCGGTATTTCTGGTTTCAATATAAAGGTAGGATGGCGAAAAGGAAAAGGCCTTGTTGATTTTGAATGAAAGGCCGGCGCCGCCTCGAGCTTCTGATAGCTTCGAAATGTTGTTGCCAAAACGAAACGTCGCAAGCAAAAGGGCGTCAACATGTTTGGCTACCGGGATCGTGATCTGAAGGTCGTTCCAGGATTGAACGTCTTCGTCATCCTGCGCGGCCGCTGCAATAACAGACAAGCTAAGTAAAACGGCCGCAAAAAGAAGTTTCATCCAATTTCTCATTTTTTTGGTGACGAGATTGGACTAAGTGTAGTTAAATTCCGAGTTTCAAATCAAATGGGAATGTAACAAATTAGTAACATTTTGTTAACAGTACGGGCTAAGGCGTATGCGGGGCTCTGACGAGGAGTGCCTGCGGTAATATCTCAAAACGAGCGGGTAGTTTACCAGGCAGCTCACCGTCTACCTCGATCAAGATCTCGTGGGACGGGTGTTCTGCAGAAACTTCGATCGTTCGCGCACGAGTGCTTTTTACTTCGTCCAGTTCGAGATGGTTGCCGCGGTATAAAGAGAGGCCGTTGAGAACGATCCTGGCCATGCCAATGTCGCCGACATTTACGACGTCGAGCAATCCATCTGCCATCATGGCGTTGGGTGCGATCATCATTCCGCCGCCAAAGTAGCGGGAATTTGCAACGCAGAGAGCGATGCTGGCGAGCGGCTTTTCGTCCCCATCGTCTATCTTGATCCGGATCATTTCAGGTTCAATGTCGAGAACCTCCTGCAGTGTTGAGACGGCAAAGTTTGCTTTTCCACGGATCGATTCTACGGGCAGCCAGTCAAATAATTTAGTCGATTTAACCCGCTTGATAACGTCGGCTGCAAGCCCTACCGACGATACGTTCAAGAAATAGCGGCTCGCTTTATTTCCATCGTGATCGATGAAAGCGACTTTTCCCACGTCGATCGTTTTCGTTGTGCCGGTCCTCAAAGCTTCAGCAGCTTCACGGTTTCCCTGCGGGATCCCGAGCGAGCGTCGAAAGTCGCCACCCGTTCCGGAAGGCAATATCCCCAACTCTGCATCAATTCCTGAATCGATGATCCCATTTGCGACCTCATTGATGGTGCCATCACCGCCGCAAGCGATAATAAATCTATAGCCTTGCTTTGCCGCCTCCGTGGCTATCGCCATTGCGTCGCGGGGGCCTTTTGTAAATTCGACAGCGAATGGGCCGAAGTGTTCACGCAGGTCACTGGCCATCTGTGCCCATTTGTCACTAGTCGAACCGGACGCCGAATGGGGGTTCACAATGACCAGGGGTAATGTATTGTCTTTACGGGAACTTGTGTTTGCTTTCTTTGCCAAAATATTAAATGCCGTCTGTAATTTGTGTATCGTTT
>JBGAVK010000080.1:0-13114 GCA_044228165.1 Pyrinomonadaceae bacterium
CGATCGTCAAAAAGCGTGCGGCTACTTCGACAACCTACACCTGGACAGGTGCATATGTCGGCGGTAATTTTGGTTACGGATGGGGCGGTGGCGACACACGCTTTGAGCCGTTACCGAATGCTACGGCATTCATTAACATGCTGCCGGTCACGATCAAGGCGGATCCTAGAGGATTTACCGTTGGCGGCCACGGTGGATATAATTGGCAATCCGGCCATTTTGTCGCCGGCCCCGAAGCGAGCATCTCGTGGTCAAATATTAAACGCACCACGAACGTATCGCCGATCATTCAAAATAATGGAACGGCGTTTGGCACCGGCAGTTTCCAGTCCACAACTCAGGACATCGATTATGTCGGCACATTTCGCGGCCGTGCCGGTGGTGCTTGGAACCGTGTGTACCTTTATGGAACCGCGGGTCTCGCATTTGGGCGTTTAAATTATGCGGCCGAGAGCGATTTCCGTCCAACCGGTACACTTCACTATCCCGCTGCCTTCACTAAAACAAAGGCAGGCTGGGCCGCCGGTTTTGGCGGCGAAGTCGCAGTTAACGATCACTGGAGCTGGAAAACGGATTATCTCTATTTCGATTTTGGCAACGAATCATTGACTGTACCTTCGGCACCGACCACCAGCGCGTTTTCCGTAATGTATAACTGGAAAACTACGTTCCACAGTTTTAATACCGGATTTAATTATCGCTGGTAAGAGTGGTTCTAGCATAATATATCTCCGGTGACGCGTTTTATGCGTTCACCGGAGATTTTTTCTTTTATGAACAAATATTTTTTGATCACCATGGCCCTCGTCTCGGCCATCACTGTCTCTGCCCAGCGGTCAAACGACGCGATCCAAAAACAGATCAAGTCGCTAAAGGCCGATAAACAGATCACGCTGACCTTTGACGGTGGCAGCACAAAGATCATGGCCATCGGTGATAACTTTGCCGACTCCGAAGCCAAGTCCGCCGGGATCCAAGCGATGAATTTCGGCATCGCTTTCTTTTACGCCGGCAAAGACCTCGCCACACCGCCCGAGACCATAAATTTTACGTTTTGGGTAATGAGTAAAAAGCCAAAATTTGCTGACGCCCACGCATGGAAAGCAACCATCGGCACCGAAACCCTCGACCTTGGCGACGCTCGCTACGTCGCCAAATCCGGTGAGAATATGGAGTATCTAAACTTCAAACTTTCCCGCGAAGACCTAGCCAAGATCGCCAATTCCACCGGCAAGATCACCATCGGAACGGCAAATTTCACCTTCACCGCGTCACAGCTCACACTGCTAAAAAACATCATCGCGGTTTCGGACAATAAATAGCTCACCTCTTTTTCCTGCTGCTGGTTTTGTTGTGTGCTATCCTACAGCAAAATAATAGGAGCATCCCATGAAGTTATTCGCACCCGTCAGTTGATGATGCGAACGGCCCCTATCCAGTTTGCAAATCCGTCATTGACCCCGAAGTCTTGGCCCTGCGAAACGCAGCAATAAATGCCGCAAAAAAGGCGACCTTTACTCCTGCCATGATAGACAACAAATCCGTCGTGGCTAACGGGCGCATCGCCTACGATTTCATGTCCGAGCGACCCAAATCTGACGGTTCGGGATCCAAGGACAGGCTCACCAAACTGGGAGATCCTGAAATGGGCGCACGTTTAGTCGATGAAAACACTTCGGACAAAGTCAGTAAGAGCGGTGACGGCACCTCTCCGTCCACATCACCAGGTCTGGTATCAGGTGGTGTGCTCCAAGGAACTGCCATGGAACTCGGCAAGCCCAAGTATCCGGCCGCCGCCAAGGCGGTTAAAGCAGGTGGGCAAGTGGCTGTACAGGTGCTTATCGACGTTACTGGAAATGTACATTCCGCTGCGGCGATCTCAGGCCATCCGTTATTACGACAGTCCGCCGAAATAGCCGCTTGTGGGTCACGATTTCTCCCGACTCTCCTAGATGGAAAACCTGTTAAGGTCTCAGGTGTTATTAATTACAACTTTGTTCCTTGAGGATCTGCCAAACGTAAATTTTAGTCGACCGCTACTTCGTCCATTCGTCGCCTGTATGAACATCGACCTTGACCGGGACTTTTGAGACAAATTCGGCACCGGCACGGAGCATTGCGGATTCGAGCGTCGCGGCGGTCTGGTCAGCTTCGGCTGCGTCGCACTCGACGACGATCTCGTCGTGGACGATGTTTACAAGTTTTGCCGACGTGTCGCGTATGTCATCATGGAGTAGCCGCAGGGCACGTTTGAGGATGTCGGCGGATGTGCCTTGGATCGGCATATTTTTGGCGTAACGCTGTGCCGAGCCTAAGGATGCACGGTCGTTTTCGTCAAAGTTAAACCTCGCCAGCCGCCCCAGACGAACGCGTCGAACGCTCGAACCTTACATTGTTTGCCGCCGTCCCGCGACACGTCCATCTGTGGATAGGTCGCAAAATACTTCCGCAGGTGTCCTCCGGCTGAGTCTGCGTGAGGCCGGTCATCGATGCAAACCTTGACGCTCCGATGCCATAGACGACGCCAAAATTGAGCCGCTTAGCAAACGAACGTTGGTCCGGCGTGACATCGTCAGTTTTAATTCAAAAACCTGTGCGGCGGTCGCCGCGGTGGAAATCCTGGCCCGATTCGAACGCCTCGATAAAATTTTTATCGTCCGAAAAATCCGCCAATATCCTCAGCTCGATCTGCGAATAGTCCGCAATTACCAGCTTTTTGCCCGCCGGAGATAGCAAAACAGCGGCGGTATTCACCGCACTCGTGCGGAATCTGCTGCAGGTTTGGGTTTGAGCACGAAAACCGCCCCGTCGGCGCCCCGATCTGGCGAAAATCGGCGTGGATGCGGCCCGTCGCGGGCTCGATAAATTCGAGGATGTTCTCGCCAAAGCTTGATGACGCTTTGGCGACCGTGCGATACTCGAGCAGCTTTGCAACGGCCGGATACTTTTCGGCGAGCGGCTGCAATTGCCACGCCCGCGTCGTGTCAGGCATCGGTATCCCGAGCCCCACGAGCGCGTCCGTCACCTGTGCCTGGCTGTCAAGATTGATCTCAGGCCTGCCAAACAGCGACGCCTGAGCCACGCCCGCCGACAGCATATCCTGCAGCTCGTCGCCAAACTTTGCTGCCGCCGCCTTGTTTTTGTCGAGCTGTTCACGCCAACGGGCAGTATCGAGATAGATGCCGTTAAGTTCCATCTCGGCGATCGGCACGACGCATTCGTTCTCAAGCTTGAGTACGCGTTTAAGTTCGTCGGTGGCGATACGCTCGTCGAGCTTGGCGCGAACCTCAGGCATGATCGCCGCATCGCGGGCAGCGTATTCGACCTGCGAATGTGACAATTCCGCCGCCGACCAATCACTGACCTGCTCACTTTTATCCAGCGTCTGCCCTAAGAAAAACTGCACCACATCCGCCAGCCCATGCCGCCGGTCACCGTCACCCGCCGACACGAGCAAGCTCGCTAAGTAAGTGTCATAAACATTGCCGACCTCGCACCCCAAATGATGCCGCACCCATTTGGTGTCAAACTTTGCATTATGCGCGATCTTGACCTGTTTGCTTGACGCGAGCAGCTCACGCAGCGGCGCAAGGTCCGCGTTTGTCCGCAGATCGCCCTTGTCTTTGAACGGTTTGAGATCAATGACCTTAGTATTCTGTCCGTTGCTAAGCTGCACCAGACGCAAATCGCCCTTGTACGGATCAAGGTCCGTAGTCTCAACGTCAAAGCCAAGATACGGCTCGTTTTTTAGTTCGTCACAGGCTTTCTGCAGCGACGCAGCATCGCTTGCAAGCTGAAAATATATTTCCATTTCGCGTTAATTAATACGTATCTCAATTGTATCATCGCTCTCGTCCGGCAAAGTATTTCGGATTTATGTTTACATTAAGCGGCTCGTTTGTTTATACTTACAACAGTTTGCCGCGTCAGCGCTCGTTCGCTGGTTTGAAAAGCAGCAGCCGTCAGATAGATCTCATAGTGAGACACTGAGTTAACAAGATCAAGATTTTACGGGTCTGAGCACGTGCCGATAAGTCGGCATAGGTGCTCCCCGAGGCGAAAAAGCGATGTCGCTATTCGCATAACAGAGATTCCTGCGTGAACAAATTTCAATACTTGTCTATTTGGAAACCAATTCCAAACCCAAGCTATAAAACCAACCCGCGCGCGACCTCTCTACCGATCAAGCTAACCCGTTAGTCTTTTCTCGAGAACAAATCGTCCGACCGTCTCTGCTTTCAAATGCCGGTAAACCGTTGAAATTTAATGGTTTAAGGATAATATATCTATGTCTAAAGAGATGATCGTAAGTTGTAACGGTCGCGAGAAGATCGCGATCCTCGACAACGGTAAAGTAACAGAATTTTATATCGAACGCGGCGAGGAAAACTCGGGCGTCGTCGGTAATGTTTATAAGGGCCGCGTGATGCGTGTCCTGCCCGGTATGCAGTCGGCGTTTGTCGACATCGGATTAGAGCGCGATGCGTTTTTGTATGTCTCGGATTTCTTCGACGAAGAAGAAGAGATCGAACGCATCGTCATGGAAAAGGGCAAGAAAACCTCGGTCGAAGAGGCCACGCGCGAAGTCAACGAACGTATCGACCGTAGCCGCATCGAGCGTGAAAAACAGATGGAATCGGTCCAAGAGCTTGCCGAACCGCTCATCGAACCTAGCGGTAATGAGGAAACGGCAATCGACGAACCGGCTGTTGGAACTGCTCCTGCCCAACATGAAGAAAACCAGAACGCGGCAAACGCACCCGTGGCGGCCGCGGACGCAAAGACCGCGTTGAGGAAACGACCGTAGAAACGGAGCCCGCACCGGTATTTGAGATCGATTATGACAATTCGGGCTTTGAGCGGATCGCGGACGACGATGAGACGGGTGATATGTTCAAGGACGCCTACATGCAGGAAGCGATCGTTGACCGCGTCCGGGCCGTCGAGTTTGATATGGAAAGTATCGCTACTGCCGAGGTCGGCACGTTGCTCGCCGAGGTCGCGGGAGATGCCGGCGGCTTTGAACGCATAGCCGACGAGGAAGACGAAGCACCTGCCAAGGGCAAAAAAGGCAAAGCCGCAGCAAAGAAACCGGCTGCAAAAGCAAAGGCTCCGGCAAAAAAGCCTGCCGCAAAAGGTAAAACTGCGAAAGGCAAAAAAGCTAAAGCTGACGAGGTTCTCGAGGATGCGGAGGCAAGCCTGAAAGAATCTGATGAAACAGCCGAAATGGCCGTCAGACGCGGTGGCCGTGGCCGGCGTCGGGGCGGCAAGCCAAAAGCAAAGGAAGCTGGTGACGATTCCGTCGAGACAGTTGAAGGCGAGGAGTCAGCAGAAATTGTTGATGCCGACGCCGAGCAGCCGGAGATCGACGAAGTAGTTGAAGAAACTACTGAAATAGATACCCAGCCTGACGCTGAGCCGGAAACCGTTCCTGAAAGCAGCGAAGCATCGGACGAAACCTCTGACGAAGATAAACCTCGTCAGGACGAACGCCCCGAACGTGAGGGCCGCAGCCGCGGCGGGCGTGGACGCGGTGGTCGCGGCCGAGGTAATAAAGCCGCAAACGACGAGTCACCCGCAGACGACCAATCCGCGGAAAAGTCAGATGACGAACCGCGTTCTGACGACAGGCCGTCAAATGATCGTCCGTCGCGTGACCGTTCACAGGATCGGCAGTCAAACGACCGGCCGTCGCGTGACCGTTCACAAGATCGTCCTTCGAATGATCGTCCTTCCGGTGACCGTCCGTCAGGCGATCGCCCATCCGGTGACCGTGACCGCGGAGGCCGTGGACGTAACGACCGCGGACGTGATCGCGGGCCTCAGCCGACGATCTCTGACCTGTTAAAAGAGGGCCAGGAAATTCTCGTCCAGATCGCCAAAGAGCCGATCGCAAAGAAAGGTGCACGCATCACTTCGCACATCGCTCTGCCAGGCCGATTTCTCGTCTATATGCCGACGATCGAGCATCTCGGCGTGTCGCGAAAGATCGAATCCTCAAGCGAACGCAGCCGTCTGCGGGGCATGCTGCAGCGTATCCGCCAGGATGTCGCGATCACGACCGGCGGGTTTATCGTCCGCACGGCCGGCATCGGCATTTCTGAAGAGGATCTGAGGAACGACGCCAAATTCCTCGTCCGCACATGGGCCGACGCCAAAAAGGATTCGGAAAAACGCAAATCACCGGCGATCGTCCATCAGGACCTCGATCTGGTCCAGCGTCTGCTCCGCGATCAGCTTTCCGAAGACTTTACCGCCATCCGCGTCGACAGCGAAGAGGAATATCTACGCACCGTCGAGTTTATGAACCGCATGGCGCCGAAGATGGTCAACCGCGTCAAACTCTACACCCGCGACGAGCCGATCCTCGAAGCGTTCGGCGTTCAGGAAGAGATCGACAAGGCCTTAAAACCCCGTGTTTGGTTGAAATCCGGCGGCTATCTCGTGCTCAATCAGACCGAAGCACTCGTCGCGATCGACGTCAATACCGGCAAGTTCGTCGGCAAAGGCAACGCCCGTCTCGAGGACACGATCACCCGCACCAATATGGAAGCGGTCGATGAGATCGCACGGCAGATCCGGCTTCGCGACCTCGGCGGCATTATCGTGCTCGACCTGATCGACATGGAAGACCGACGCAACCGGCACAAGGTCTCGCAGGCTTTGCAAGAGGCCCTGGCTTCCGATCGCAGCCCTAATAAGGTGCTGTCGTTCAACGATTTCGGCCTTATCATCATGACCCGCAAACGCGTCAAACAGTCGCTCGAACGCACCATGTGTGCTCCATGCGATTACTGCGAGGGTGCAGGCTGGGTCAAATCGCCGACGACCGTTTGCTACGAAATACTGGCCGAAGCCCGCCGCCTGTCGCGAAGCGTCGCGGACGTTCATCACACAACACTCCGCGTCCATCCGGACGTTTCAAAGGCCTTCCGCAGCACCGAACGTGAGGTTCTCGAAGAGATCGAAGCCTACCTCGGCCATATAGATGTCACGTCTGATAAATCAATACATCAGGCACAGTTCGATTTTGCGTTCATCTAAACAGCGATTGTTCGTGTTTGTACATTAGAGGCTGTGAATGAAAATTCACAGCCTCTTTTTGAACTTGCTGGCTTGTTTTTGTGGTGAACCAAATGTGTTTTTTTATGTGCTTCGTTCAAATTGTGGTACGTACCACAATTTGATCAGCAAAATTGCAAAAAATGCCGTAAAGTGCTGTTCTGCAACAGTTTTTCAGGGCCTAGCAACAGTGTTTTGGAGGCTTGCTACAGTCCAAAACGGGGTCAGCGACAGTAAAATAACGCCCAGCGACAATCCGTTTTTGGACGGATCAGAACTGTCGCTGACCTTGCCTGAGCCAGAGTTCGAGCAAAAGAGCTTTTTTGTGCCTTCGGACGAAACCGAGCAAGACGACGAGATCGACTGAGCCGATGACAACGACAACGATACAGGCCAAATCTTCGCCGTTCCCGCGAAGAATGAGCTAAATCCGATACTTCGAATCGCCGACCACTGACGAGATCGGCGGATCCGACGATTTTGACAACACCGACGACCGCGATAGAGTGCTCAAAGACAAAGTACCGTGACATACACCCTGCAAAATGTCGCAGAAGAGAAAAATATTTTTGCAACCGAATCGAGTCACACTGACGAGTGGAATCGCAAAAAAACAGGCCTGGTACCACGTCTCACGCGACTTCGTTCTTATTGGTCAGCGATGTTTGTGTTCAAAGAATCTCTTTTGGGAAGGAGAGGGTCATCTATGAAGTAACCCGATTTCCCGCGTTCTCATATTCGCGAATTAGAACGATATGCTATAAATCCCTCTCGGCGGATATCCCTTCGCAAGTTCATTTTCAGTTTTCGGATACATTCATCAACCGTTAGCTCGTAAACACCATCAATGTGGTCTTCGTACAGCTCAAAGACAAGCACCCAACGGTCATATTGCCTGAGTAACAGGCATAGGAAGTCGTCCAGCCGTTTACCGTTCCATTCCACTTCGATTCCATTGATCTCACTCTCTAGCAAGTCGAGTCCAGTACCTTCTATATCGAAGACTTCCCCATCCTGGCCCAACAATCCCTTCGGCAGCAGTGCAACTACCCAAGGTTGTGCGCCGCCAGGATAAGCTGCACGTGATCGCCCCAACGGTAAGTAACCGGGTCCTGGGGATATTCTTGACCTCCCCAGGAAAATACTTTCTGATAAAATTCCAAGCCATCGAGCTGCTTAAGCTTCGGAACCCGGATTTGAAAGATTAGGTCCATGATCGTTTTTCTCCGTCTTTACCTACCGGGAAAAGGCTCATTCGGTCCAAGTTGCCAACGCTGTCGGCGTCGGATGTTTGTAGAAATGTGTGCGAAGTATTTGATAGAATCATCGAGTATCGTAAAAGAGAATTTATTGTTTTACCACTATGAAGCTAATCCCATTTCAACTTTTATTCATCGTATTACTTTGTTGCGCGAACGCAATTTTTGGTCAGGGATCGTCTATTGTCGACGCGGGTTTTGCTCCAGTTCTTGATGATTTTCCGACGACCGCCTACACACTCGCGAGGCAGTCCGATGGTAAAACATTAGTTGGCGGATATTTTTCAACAGCAAACGGGGCCCCCACAACCAATATTGCGCGCTTTAACCTTGATGGGACACGGGATGTCACTTTTACAAGTATTATAGGTGTTTACGGAAATGGTCTAAGGTCGATCGCTGTCCTTCCCGACGGAAAGATAATGATTGGCGGAAATTTTTTTCACCCCCAAACGTTCACAAACTCCCGTCTGCTGCGTCTTAATGCAGACGGCTCCTTTGACCCAAGCTTTACTACGACTGCAAATGGTACGGTCACGGACATCAAACTGCAAAGCGACGGCAAGATCATTCTTGGAGGCAGTTTTACCACTATCAACGGCCAATCACGACTTCGTCTCGCCCGTCTGAATGCCAACGGCACTTTTGATTCGACCTTCATCTATAATACTCAGCAAATCGATTCCATTGCCGTTCAGTCTGATGACAAACTGGTCATTAGTGAGGTCACACAGAATGTCGATACGACATTTACCTTTAAAATATCCAGAATAACTTCGAACGGCAATGTGGACAATTCATTTGCGACCATCACGAACACTGGTTCGAACTATCGCGCCCGAATACTAAAAGTTGACCCTGACGGGCGCATCATCGTCGGGGGTAATTTCTTTCAGCTCGGGACAAGTTTCCGCACTGGATGCGGGCGCCTTAATTCAGACGGAAGCATTGATTCCACGTTTATTCCGGTCTTGGTCGACGGCAGTCTAGTGGAGGTTCGATCCGTCGACTTTAACGAGCAAGGTCAGATCTTGATCGCAGGAAGTTTCTCATCGGCAAACGGGACTAATACAAAAAATGTTGCACGTCTAAATGGCGATGGCTCGACCGACACCACATTTGCCGCAACCAGCGGGCCTAACAATTTGGTGTATGGGTTGAAATATGATGGAAACGGCAAAACAATAATTGTTGGAGACTTTACTAAATTAGGAAGTGATTTGGCATTTCGGGTTGCGCGTCTGGACTCGAACGGAGACCGCGACGTGACTTACCAGACGCGCTTAAATTCAAATGGCGTCATCCATGACATTGAGATCCAGTCGGACAATAAGATCGTCGTTGGCGGGCGGTTTTTTTGGAACAACGGAATCAGTTCCGGTGGACTAACAAGATTTTTGCCGGACGGTACCCTTGATCCAACGTTTGTGGACTTTTCTGGTTCTTTAGTTTACTTTGATTCGCTTGAGAATCTTGAAATTACGCCTGATGGGAAAATACTTGCAGTCGGTTCAATATTTATTGGATCGAGTCCGACAAACTATGGGGTCGTTCGGTTTAACCCAAACGGATCGCTAGATACCTCGTTTACACCCGTAACGTTCATGTCTGACACGCCGAAAGTTGTTAGGGTCTTACCGAACGGACAGATACTCGTTGGTGGCAATTTCTCTGGACTCAACACCGCGACGCGACCGGGAATTGCTCGTCTGAATGCAAATGGCAGCGTGGATAGTTCATATCTACCTTCACTCAGTTCCCAGAATTTCTCTCCGTCGGTAACCGAGATAATCGTTCAAAGTAGTGGGAAAGTTTTGATTGCCGGCAATTTCGATCAGGTAGGGGGAATAAACCGCAAGAGTTTCGCACTTCTAAATTCTGACGGCACTTTGGACGTTGCATTTAACCCGACCTTTACGGGCATTATTCATGTTTTGGAACAGTTGCAAAATGGCAATATTTTAGTGGGAGGTACATTCACATCGATCAATTCGACACCTCGGAATAATCTCGCCATTCTTTTACCAACAGGTGATCTCGACGTTTCATTTAATACGGGAACCACAATGACTCCGGCTATTTCCGATGCAGACGAACGGCCGGATGGACGGACTAACGATCGGATATAACCGTACTCTAAAGGTTCTCAATGCGAATGGTTCGACGTATAGTGACTTGCCGGCAAATCGAGGTTTTAATAGCAACATTTACGATGTTGAAACGCAAATCGACGGCCAAACATTAGTTGGAGGCACTTTTACGCAGGTCGATTCTCAGCCTCGAAGCGGGCTTGCTCGAATCACCGGGATCAATTTTTCGCGGAAAGTCCCATTTGACTTCGACGGTGACGGCAAAACCGACCTCTCGATCTTTCGGCCGAATGGGGCTGAGTGGTGGTGGTCGAATTCTTCGAACGGCGGGAATGGAGCGGTGCAGTTTGGGGCGCCGTCGGATGATCTTGTACCAGCGGATTATACGGGCGACGGGAAAACAGATATCGCGTTCTGGCGTCCTGAGACGGGGAATTGGTTTGTTTTGAGGAGTGAGGACTTTTCGTTCTATGCATTCCCGTTCGGGGCGACGGGCGATGTTCCGGCTCCGGCCGATTATGACGGGGACGGCAAAGGGGATGCGGCGGTGTTTCGTGAAAGTACGGCGACGTGGTACATCAGCAGATCGTCGGGCGGGACGGATATCGTCGGGTTTGGTGCTGTGGGCGACAAGCCTGTGAATGCGGACTACGACGGCGACGGGAAATCGGATATCGCGATCTTTAGGCCGAGCGGAGTAGGTGGTGCGGAATGGTGGGTGCGGCGTTCGTCGAATGCGAGCGTTTTCGCTCTGCAGTTCGGCACATCGACTGACAAGGCCGTTCCGGGAGATTTTACGGGTGACGGCAAGGCTGATGTCGCGTTTTGGTGGCCTTCGACAGGATTTTGGAACGTGCTGCGTAGCGAAGATTTTTCATACTATGCGTTCCCGTTCGGGGCGAACGGAGACATTGCTTCGCCGGGCGATTATGACGGCGACGGCAAGCTCGATGCTGCGGTGTTCAGGCCTTCGTCGGCAACGTGGTTCGCAAACCGCTCGACCGCCGGGACGCTGATACAGCAATTCGGTGCCGCGGGCGATGTGCCGGTGCCGAAGCGCGCGTTCGTGAAGGTAAGTCAGAACCGCCTGTAAGCGGGCGGCAATCAACACAACCAAGAAAAACAGCCACCGATAACAAAGATAATGCAGATAAGATCTGGGCTCTTATCTGCGTTATTTGCGTTTATCTGCGGCTAAATTCTTCCTTGCGTACCGCCGCCCGCTCACGCAGGCGGTTCTGACCGGTTTAGAGTTTGAACTCTTTTTTGCTTCTTTTGGGGTCGCGGGTTTTGTGAAGATGGAATCGGGGATGGTCTTGTTAAATTCGACCGTCATATAGTTTATCCGTGATGACGGCTTTCCGTTGGTGACGTGGTCGATGATGAATGGGGTTTTGATGCCGTCGATATCGACGAACTGGGCGTAGCGGTCTTCTTCTTTGACCTCTTCGCCTTCGGGCGTGGTCTTTTTGTAGAGTGATCGTTGGGGCAATCCGTCGTCGGCCGAGAATTCGAACTCGATCACGAAACCGTCCTTGAATGAGAGCTTTATGGCGTCGTTTCGTTTGCCGAGAGCCGCGGGCCGGCGGCCGATATATGAAAGCTCGGCATCGCCACGCCATGCGCCGCGAAGCAGATTGTCGAGGCTCGTACGCATTCCCTGTTTGAAATTCGCGAGCTGTGTTTCGTTCTGAACCTTGACGACTTCCTGTTCACCGTCGTAGACCCAGCCGGTTCCGCCGGAATTGGTCTGAACGGTCAGAGTTCCGCGTTCCTTGAATTCCGTCCGCTCCTTGTCCGGGAATACGATGACATCGACAAACGTTTGAAACGAGACCGTCGCCCCTTCTTTGATGACGCTGAATTTGCCCCGTCCGATCTGCGATCTCACTTGCAGATAACGGTCGCCGCCAAGCACCTTTACCGCCTTTGCAATAACTGCCTCCGCCTTTTCGGTTTGCGGCGGCTTTGGTGTATCGGGCTGAGCGGAAGCGAAAATCGCCGAAACAAAAACAACGCTGACAAGCGCAAAGAATGTTCTGAAAATTGATCGGTTCATAAGGAAAAAGGCCTTGACGATATTATCACCAAAGCCTTAGATGCAAAAAGTTTTTGCTGAGTCTAGTTGAGGCTGAAAACCTCGCCCGGTTTGACGGTGATCTCACCATCGGCGGCATCGACGACGAACTTTGTCGACAGTTTCCACTCGTTGGTGATAGGCAGCTTTACCTTTTGATCTATGTGACGTTTTAGGAATCGGGCACCGTATGCCGGTGAGAATCCTTTCTCGGTCAATAGGTCAAGAGCTGCCTCAGTTACCTCAACGACCTTGCCTTGCCGTTCCATATTTTTCTGGAGTTTGGCGAGGTAAAGTTTGGCGATCTCGCGAACTTCGTCAAGGACGAGAGGCGAGAACACAATGATCTCGTCGATACGGTTGCGAAACTCAGGCGTGAACCGTGCCTCGGCAGCCTTCATCGCTTCGCCCTTTATCTGCGTCACGTCTCCGAGTGTCTTTTGGCCGAATCCGAGCGGCTTTTCGTACCGCTTGAAGTTCTCGCTGCCGAGATTTGAGGTCATGATGACGATCGCATCCGAAAGATAAACCTTCTTGCCGCGGCCGTCGGTGATCCAGCCTTCGTCGAATGCCTGAAGAAAGATGTTCATCAGGTACGGCGATGCTTTTTCGACCTCATCGAGCAG
>JBGAVK010000081.1:0-11588 GCA_044228165.1 Pyrinomonadaceae bacterium
CGACCGGACGGCGGTGGTTTCTGGTTGTTTTGACCGGCACAGCCGCTCTCTGGCTCAGCGAACCTCTGCACGGGATACCATCATCCGTTGTCGCTCTCGGGGCCGCAGGGTTGATCTTTCTTACCGGTATGCTCAAGAAGAAGGACCTTGCAAAGGTGGATTGGTCAACTCTCTTGCTGATCGCCGGCGGAATCACGCTCGGGCGATTATTTGAACAGACAGGCCTGATCAGGTCGATCGCAGCAGGAGTGCCGTTTGCAGAATTTGATCCAAGACTGAGTCTTTTTGTACTTTGCCTCACGAGCGCACTTCTCGCTGCGATCATGAGCAATACGGCAACGGCAGTTCTTTTGATACCGCTCGCCAGTGCATTGGTTCCTTACCCATCGACCGCAATATTGATCGCTGTCTCGGCGTCATTTGGCATTCCGTTCATTATTAGCACACCGCAAAATGCGATGGCTTATGGCGAGGGTGGTGTTAAATTTAACGACCTATTCACGCCCGGGATGGTTCTGATGATCGCAGGATGCCTGATAGTAAGCCTTACAGGCAAAGCGATCCTTAACCTCGTCGGTATTCCCTAATGTTATCGAAACAAATACAAAAAGGCGGGGAACCTTTGATAAGTTCCCCGATCTTTTTTATCCGTCTCCCTTCTTTCCTTTCCGCTTAGTGCCGTCGGCCGGTTTGTCAGCCGGCGGATCCTGCCGCGGCGGCACCTGTATCACCGGAGGCCTTACCACAGGGGGTTTGTCGGGCGTCGTATCGACGGGTTTCGTCGTGGATGGCACGTCGGGTTTGTCGGCTCCGCCGTTATCGCCCGGGAGCGGTGCATTCGGATCTATCTTAGTACCCGGCGTAAATACTATGCCTGTTTTTCGTCCTTCGACGTCAGCCTCTTCGAGTTTTTCGAGTTCCTCACGTTTACGCAATTCCATCTCGCGTTTTATATCTGATGGCATCGGCGGCGGACTCGGGAATGTATCGCGCGGTTTATCTTTCATGAACGGTATCATGAACGCATTGAAATATGGCACTGCTCCGTGTCCACCGGTCATACCGGAACCAAGCGATTCCTTTCTCAGCGGATTCCCCATCCAGACACCGGTCACATACGTAGGAGTGTAACCGATGAACCAAACGTCAGTATGATCATTAACGGTTCCGGTCTTGCCTGCGAGTTGATGCCCACCGGCGCTGGCCCCGCTCGCAGTTCCGCCTCCGGCGACAACGCCGCGCATCATCTGAACCATAGTAAGAGCAACATATTCGCTCGTCACCTTAGAACTAGTTCCTTCAAATTCCTCGAGCAGGCTGCCATCACGGTTATAAACTTTTCGAATGAGATGCGGTGCCATGCGTATGCCCTTATTGGGAAAACTCGAATAGGCCGCGGTCATCTCCAGCAGCGACGCCTCGCTGGCTCCGAGTGCCGACGGAAGGCTCGGCGCCATCGGGTTCGAAATACCGAAACGACGCACCATCTGACCACCGGCCTGAATGCCGACCTGTTCGAGCAGATGGACCGCAGCTATGTTATATGACTTTGCCAACGCGATCTTCATCGGAACGTTTCCGTGGCTTAGACTGCCGTCGTAGTTGTGCGGCGTCCAGCCTCCACGTTTGATCGGAGCACCGCTGACGATCATATCCGGCGTCATGCCATCCTCGACAGCCGCCGTGTAAATGAACGGTTTATAAGCCGAGCCGGTCTGGCGCAAGCCCTGAGTGGCGTTGTTGAATTTGTTCGTGTGGAAATCATACCCACCAACCATCGTCACGATCTCGCCGTTCTTTGCATTGATGCAGGTTAGAGCGGCTTGAACCTCGGGCACCTGCTCGAGAACGACGTCGAGCGTTTGTTTTTCTTTATCGACGCCCTTTATCTGAAATTCCGCCAGGAAGCCCGGTTTCAGTTCAGCTACAGGACGCTTGCCACTGCGGCCCATATTGGCGGCGCGGACGATCGCCTTATATTTACCGAACCTCACCAAAACCTCGTCTGCAGACGGGTTAGCTTTCATCACGAGACCCTTGATGTATTCGCCTTCCTTATAGTCGTCTCCATACCAATCGGCGTGTTTGAACGAGTTAAGTGTCTTGTCGATCTCCTTTTCATCGGTAAGCGGTTGCTCGTTCTCGTCGATGAGTATGTTCTGGTAATCGGATCTCCACGCTTTGCCTTTATCAAAAGCGCGAAGCCTTTCGCGGATCGCACGTGTTGCTATCTTCTGGCCTTCGACATTGATGGTCGAATAGACCTTTAGCCCACCTTGAGCAACGCGGGTAGTGTACTTTTCTTCCAGATATCTGCGGATCTCTTCGACCGGATAATCCCAGGCGGTCGATTTTGGCTGTGACTGGTAATAGGCAGTGCTCGCCAGATTGATGGGCTTTGATTTGGCAGCATCAACCTCAGACTGAGAATACTTGTCCGGAAAATATTTCGCCATTTGGTCGAGAACGATGTCCCGGCGCATTCGCGCCTTTTCCATATTGCGCGTCGGCGAGTATTCCGGCGACTTTGGGATCGCTGCAAGCAGGGCGGCTTCTTCTAGATTCAGGTCCTTAACGGATTTACCAAAATAGGTTCTCGAACCTGCCTCAAAACCGTAAGCGCCGGCACCTAGAAAGACGTAATTCATATACATCTCGAGGATCTGGTCTTTTGTATAAAGCCGCTCGATCTGCAATGCCACGGCCCATTCATTTACCTTTCGTGTATAGGTCTGATCCTTGTAAAGGAACAGGTTCTTTGCGAGCTGTTGTGTTATTGTGGATGCGCCTTCGGTCTTGCCCGAGGTAATATTCTTAAGGATCGCTCCGGCAATGCGGTAAGGGTCGATGCCGATGTGATCACGAAACCTGTAATCCTCGATCGCAAGCAGTGCGTCGGTAACTTTGTCGGGGACTTCCTGTATCTTGAGCGGAATTCGTTTTTCGATCGCAAATTCGGCAAGGATCGTTTCGCCGTCGTCGGCGTAGATAGTGGTGACCTGTGGCGGGCGATAGGTCGCAAGTGCCGATACCTCGACCGAGTAGCGCGAATTATTCAGGTAGTACGACGCTATCACGCCGGTCAGCGCACCCGCCGACAACGCCAGCAACAACGCCGCGAACATGAAAGATGCACTAGCGAGGAAGCTCCGCTTTGACCCAGTCGATACTGCTTCCGCAGTTTGAAATTTCCTTTTATCTACCGCCACCTTTTCAACCTCCTAGTTGACGAATCGACGTAATTTTACACTGACAACAAACCCGATCGCTACAAATGTCGAAAGCAGAGCTGAAAGGCCCGCGCTCATCAGAGGCAACGGCACGCCGATCACGGGCAAAATCCCGAGAGCCATTCCGACATTCATAAATATCTGAAAGACCATGCCGCATACGATCGACATTATAACAAGCATCCCTGCCCGGTCAGAAGCCTCGCGAGCCCCGGCGATCATTCTCGATAATAAAAGCGCGTACGCGAGCAAAAGCGAAACACACCCTATAAATCCCGTATTTTCTGCCGTTACGGCAAAAATGAAATCCGTTTGCGGCTCGGGAAGAAATTTTAAGACGCTTTGCGACGTTTCTGTTTCCCCTTGTATTCCGGAAAGCCCGCCCTTACCGACCGTAATGGTTGACTGGATAGTGTGGTAACCATATCCGCGCGGATCGACCTGATCCGGATTTGTTATCGCAAGTATTCGCTCCTGCTGATATCTTTTGATCTTTCCTGTCGAAACACCGACATACCATGCCGCCGGTATCATGACCGCCGCCGCAACCGTCGCGAGAATGACGTACCGGATCTTGATACCCGAAAGAAAAAACATCGCGGCGAGGATCGGGAAATAGGTGATCGCCTGTCCGGCGTCAGGCTCGAGCAGGATCAAACCGACCGGTCCCGCAAAGATCGCTCCGCCGACCATCATTTCTTTGAAGGTCAAAACCCCGCCCTTTTTCGCTCCGTAGTATTTTGCGAGCATCAATACGGTCGGGATCTTGACAAATTCCGACGGCTGAAACTGACCGATCAATGGCAAACGGACCCACGCTTTTTGCCCGTTCACCTGTACGCCGAGCGGTGTTAGAACGAGAAAAAGCAGGATCAGGCCGCCAACATAAAACACCGGTGCCGAGTCGATCAGGCGCCGGTAATCTGTTCCGCAGACAATGACGAATGCAACGAGAGCGATTCCGATCCCGATGATCTGTTTGGTCCAGTAACTTTCGGTAGGAAGTGCGTTGTGTATCTGCCAAACGCCGAACGCGGCGATGACGATCGCCAAGGCAGCCGTCTGCCAGTCAAAATCCCGCAGGTCGCGCTTTTCGAGTATTGCAACCATAGTTTAGCGGGCCGCAACCTCCTGGCCGGCGGGTGGCTGCGAACCGCGTTTTGAGACATATTCCTCGTACATTCCGCGTACCGCAGGGGCGGCAAAACTGCCGCCAAATCCGACGTTTTCGATAAGGGCGATTACAGCGATCTCGGGCTTATATGCCGGGGCATAACTTACAAACCAGGCGTGGTCCTTTTTGGCTCCCACGTCTTGGCCAAGCGCAGCGACCTGAGCGGTTCCGGTCTTTCCGGCGATCTCGAACCCTGGCATTCTGATAGCACCGGCGGTTCCGCCGCCGTTCACCACGCCCCACATACCTTTGATCACGACGTCCCATTGCTCAGGGGTCGCCTCGATTATCTTCGGCTCAGGGTGCTGAAATCCAAAGCCGGTCCTTGCCGGGAAATAGTTCCGGTCGTTTTCCTCGCCGACAGCCCCGATCGACTTGAACTCTTTCAGGAAATGCGGCACGAACATCTTGCCGCGCATTCCAACGCTTGCAACCGCACGAAGCATTGAGATCGGCGTCACTACAACAGTGTCCTGGCCGATCCCTGAATAGACGGTCCTGATATCGCTCCACTTACCCTCATTCTTTACCACCCAAGGCATCCACGATTTGGGCGTCTGCGGAACCTTTTCGTTCGGCAGGTCAATACCGGACCTTTTGTCATAACCAAAGGTCTCGACCATTTGTATCACGCCCTCGATCTTCATCTTTAGAGCGAGGCGGTAATAGTACCCGTCACATGATTTAGTTATCGCAAAGCTCAGCGGCGGGGCCCCGTGGCTGCCCATACAGCGAGTGAATTTGCTGCCGATCTTGATACCGCCGCCACAGGTCAGATTTGAGTGTTCGACCGAGATCGCACCCTGTTGCAGACCGGCCACAGACTCGGGGATCTTCCAAGTTGAGCCCGGCGGATACCGGCCTTGTATCGCCCGGTTATAGAGCGGCCTTTTTTCGTCCTGCCAATATTCGGCGATCTGCTTTCGCCCCTCAGGCGTCGAACTGCCGCGGACGAATATATTCGGATCGAATGACGGCGCTGAGGCCATGGCGAGCATTTCGCCGTTGTTCGGGTCCATCGCCATAATAGTGCCGCGTTTGGTGGGCGATTCGGCAAGACGTTTTTCCGCCTCTAACTGAAGGTCGAGATCAATAGTCGTCACGAGATCTTGGCCGGATTGCGGCTGAACTACGTCCAGCTCGCTTTGAACCCGCCCGCGACTGTCCACAAGCACCTTCCTGTAACCCGGGCGTCCACGCAAATACTCATCGTAGTACTGTTCCAGACCGCCTTTGCCTACGATGTCGCCGGGGCGAAATCCTTTTTCCTGCACCTCCGGGTCTTCGAGTTGCTTTGGACTGATCTCTCCAACATAGCCGAGAACATGCGCCAGAGTGGTGCCAAGCGGATAGAACCGCTGCGGCTGCAGCTCAACGCGAAGCTCGGGAAACTCAAGTGAGTGAGATTCAACCCAGGTAATGTCGCGCATATCGACATTTTCTTTAAGTACAAGCGATTCGAACTCATTCTGCTTTTTGATCAGATTCAACCGTTCGACGACAAACTGACGATCGATGCCGAGCCCTTTTGAATAATCATCTACACGCTCGTTTACATTGATCGACTTGAGCGGTTCGTTTGAGAGGACGACATTATAGGTGGGCCGCGAATCGACTAAAAGATGCCCATTCCGGTCAAAGATCGCACCCCGCGGTGCTGGGATCGGGATCAAACGGACTCGCTGGCTCTCAGCACGGTCACTGTAGTACTCGCCTTTTACGATCTGGAGGAAATATAACCGTACACCAAGCAAAGCGAGCAGTACAAAGGCAAGGATCTGCACAACGCCCACTCTAATACCGAGGTTTTGAGTTTGATCTCCGATCTTCATGGCATTCAGAATCCTCCCGAGCTCACTTATTTATTGAGTCGAATAGGGTTTCGCCGACGCGTCTGCCGCCTCGATGAAAACATGTCCCGCTTTCTGCCCCTCACCTTGTCCGCCGAAAGGTTTTGGAGCAGCAAATATATTAGAGTGCCGGCGACCGTCGTCCCGATCAGGCTATAGGCGGCAGTTACCAGAACGTCTCCGACCGGCGGCTGGCCAAACAGCCTGTGGAGGCCATAATAAATGGCATCGTCCAATATACATGCACCGGCTATGACGGGTATCCTGAGAAGAAGGTTGTCCAGATAGACCCGTCTCGCCATCTCAGATACAACGTAGGCGACAAGGGTCTTTGAAAAGCCGCTCGCACCCAGTAATCCGCCGCTGAGAGCGTCAATTGTGATACCCGAAACAGTCCCAAAAATGATCGCGCGGATCGAGTTACGCTGCAGTGCGGCGTACACGACAATGATCAGGGGGAAGTCGATATAGGCGAACGGTTCAAATACATTGCGAAGCGTCCACTGAAGGACGATCGCGATGACCATTGCAATTGTGAGCCTAACGCCTTCCATAAAAACCGATCTCTATCCCCGGATCCAAAGCTGCCGGCGATGTCATTCCATCGCGCGGTTGCGGCTTGTCATTTTTTCTTCACCGCATTTGGCAGCTTTTGCTCGAACTCGGTCTTCACCTGCGGCTCATAAAGCAGGATACCGACCTCCTGCATCGAATCGAGCCGCGCTGCCGGCCGGATCTGTATCTGATGTGGGGTTGTGGCCGAACCCGTTACGACGCTGACGATCTCGCCGATCTTTAACCCGGCAGGAAAAATGCCGTCCTGGCCTGTAGTAAAAACAACCTGTCCGACCTGAACGCCGATACTCCCGGAGACATACCTCATCTCCAGTAGGTCCTTTTTGCTGGTTCCGCTGACAACGCCGAGGGCATTTGAAGCGCCGATCTCGCCGACCACGGCTCCAACACCCGATTTATCACGCGTGATAAGGTCAACCTGTGCCGTCAGAGGGCTCACCGCCGTCACTCTCCCGACTAAACCGCCATCGGTGACCACCGGCATATTGAGCGTCACCCCGTCCAGACTACCTCGATCAACGATCGACGAGTCGAACCATATCGACGGGTCGCGCCCGATGATGCGGGCCGTCAATACTTTGTATTTGCTTTGTTCCTTTAGATCGAGCAGAGATTTGAGCCGGGTGTTCTCACTGGCGAGGTCTTCTTTTTGTTTCAGTTCGACCTGGAGTTCCTGAACCCTTTGCTTCAATTGGCCATTCTCATCCTGGGCTGAACGGAGATTAGATATCGATGTAAAGTAGTTCGAGATCGACGCAGTAAAGGTAGTCGCGGGTGATTGAAAAAAATCAGCAACAGTTTGAGTCCATGCGCGGATCACTCGCTGCCCGGACGTTATCTCACGCGCATCAAATGCCATCACGATGAAATTCACCAAAAGAAGTGCGATCATCAGCCACGGGGTCAGCCGCCACACATCTTTTTGACTACGCTCAACCATCGGAAAAGTTCAATGTCCCACGTCCAAAGTCCAACGTCGCAGGATCTACCTTCGACTTTGGACCTTGAACTTTGGACTCGCTTAACTGCCTGTCATCAATGAATTGTCCCACTTGACCCGCTTGAGGAGTTCAAAATCCGAAAGCATCTTACCGGTACCCAGCACCACCGACGAAAGGGGGTCGTCGGCGATGACGACCGGCAGTCCGGTTTCGATCATCAAGCGTTTATCGAAATTTTTGAGAAGGGCGCCGCCGCCCGTCAAAACGATGCCGCGTTCGACAATGTCGGCGGACAATTCGGGAGGCGTGCGTTCGAGAGCGACCCGGACGGCGTTGATGATGGTCGAGATCGCGTCCGAGAGAGCTTCGCGGATCTCCTCGTCCGTCATTGTGATCGTTTTTGGAATACCTTCGATAAGGTTACGTCCGCGAACGTCCATCGAAAGAGGTTCTTCGAGTGGGAATGCGCTGCCAAGGGCGATCTTTATCGCTTCGGCAGTGCGTTCGCCGATCAGCAGGTTATATTTACGCTTGATGTACTGCGTGATCGCGTCATCCATTTCATTTCCGGCGACCCGCACCGCTCGCGAGTAAACGATACCCGAAAGCGAAATCACAGCGATATCTGTCGTGCCGCCGCCGATATCAACGACCATGTTGCCGTGAGGTTCCGTAATGGGCAACCCGGCGCCGATGGCGGCCGCCATCGCCTCCTCGACCAAATACACTTCGGACGCCTTTGCACGATATGCACTATCCTCGACGGCACGCCTCTCGACCTGCGTGATCTCAGATGGAATGCCGATAACAACCCGCGGGCGGACCCACGATTTGCCATTGTGTGCCTTGCGGATAAAATGCTGCAGCATCTTTTCCGTCACCTCGAAATTGGCGATAACGCCGTCTTTCATGGGCCGGATAGCGACGATATTGCCGGGCGTGCGGCCGAGCATTTCCTTTGCATCGCGACCTACGGCCTCGACCTGATTGGTTACTTTGTTAATAGCGACGATCGACGGCTCAGAGACAACGATACCGCGGCCCTTCGCATATACGAGTGTGTTGGCTGTGCCGAGGTCGATCGCCAGATCGCTTGAAAATAGACTGAATAAAGACTTAAATGCCATTGTAAAATCGTAAGAACTTCTTAATATCTTTTCTTAGAGATCGTGATAAACGGAAGGAACTTTGTCACAGTTGATCGCCATCTGCAACGCCAGATCAGGTTGCCGTCACCCAAAACGTCTAACCTATTAGCATACACCCAAATTCGAAGTTTTTTCTAATTTATTAGCAAAAAATAGTTCTCGGCGGCAAAAAAACTCCTCATTTGTGAGTCCCGGCGATCATTTGATACCCGTTGACATTTTGAGTTGACGCAACAAGCGATTGTATACTCTCTCTGTGGCAAAACGACAAAAAAATACCCGACCCGTTGAGGAAGCGGAAACCATCACACAGAACGCCCTCCCAAAGGAAGGCGGCTTGATCCGGAGCCAATCAGATGGCGTTCTGATCGCCATTATTCTGACCATAACGTTCCTCATTTTTCTAAATTCGGTGTCAGGCCAGTTCCTCTATGACGATTGGTACCAGATCGAACGAAACCCATCGATCAGGTCATGGTCATTCCTATCGTCTGTTTTCTCACAACATGTATGGGAATTTGCGAATTCTGATACAAATGTGGTTGGCGGCCTATACTATCGCCCCATCTTTAACCTTACGCTGCTGATCAATTATCAACTTTTCGGGCTTGGCGTAGTTGGCTGGCATATGGTTTCGATCGTATTCCATCTGGTCGCGACTGCAATGGTCTTCAAGCTGGCCCGTTTGTGGACATTGACCCGCGAAACGGCTGCGTTTGCCGCGATCATCTTCGGCCTTCACCCGATACACGTTGAGGCGGTCGCTTGGGCATCAGCCCTGCCGGACCTTATGCTGGGCGTCTTTGTGCTCGCCAGCCTGGTGCTCTACGAAAAATATCGTCGCGATCCGGCAAAGGGGCCAGTTTTGTTTTGGGCCAGTATTTTATTAGCGCTTCTTGCCGCCGGCGTTAAGGAAACAGGTGTCGTGCTACCGCTATTCATCCTTGTGCGCGAGGTTATTGATCGTGAACCTAAGGAAGCGATCGCCGTCAATTTAAGGCGTAACGCTTTTCGCTTGGGGATCTACATTTCGGTTGCGGCCCTCTATATCGCTGCCAGATACGCCGTTGTTGGCTTTATTACAAAAACAAACCCCCTCGCCGAAAAATATACTCAGGCCCAGTCGCTGCTGACGATCCCCTATATCTTTGTCCAGTATTTGCGAACAATTATAGTGGGCTATCCCCTGTCTTACATTTATGATTACAGATTTTTGAATACACCAACAGAGATCAGATTTTGGGGAAGCTTGATCATCGCGGGTATTTTCTGTTGGCTGGTTTACAAATATGCCGCATCGCGTCCCGTCGCCCTCAAAGCCGCTGCACTGTTTGTGATTTTCTTATTGCCGGTCTTTAATCTGAGAGCATTTAGTCCCGCCGAATCCCTTGCCCATGACCGCTATCTCTACCTTCCGTCAGCAGGGTTTATTTTGCTCGCGGCCATGATGTTTGAGAGCCTTCTGAGCCGAATAAATGGATCTCAACGGCGAATCGCCGGTACTGCAGCGTTAGCTTTGATTGTCACTTATGGGGCGCTTACCTTCAATCAAAATAAGGTCTGGATCAGTGACACGGTATTGACCGAGCATGCGATCTCTCTCTCGCCCGATTGGGCTTTCCTGCACATTCACCTCGGCGAAGTTTATGCCGAAAACGGCAGGATGGCAGAGGCGGAAAGTGAAATGAAGCGAGCCATCGAGCTCGAACCGGATTGGGGAGTTGCCTATTCGACTCTTGGGCATTTACTAGCCAAGCAGGGCCGGTCCAAAGAGGCTGAAGCACTATTTAAGGAAGCTGTCCGCCATGGCCAGAAAGATCTTACTACTCAGAACAATATGGCTGCGAGTTATATTCAGGAGGGTAAGATCGCCGAGGCAAAAGAAGTACTTACGAAAGCACTTGCCCAGAGCCCGGAGAATCCGATCGTCAATTATAATGCCGGTTTGCTAAATGAAAAGGAATCAAAACTAGATGCAGCCGAACAATATTATCTGAAAGCGATATCAAAAGATCCTTCTTACGTAGATCCACGTGTCGCGCTTGCGGGCATTTTGGTGCGTCAGAACCGGATGCAGCAGGCATTTGAACAGATCAGTGCGGTAAGGGCACTGGCGCCTGAAAATACCGACGTCCTTTTTTCGCTTGCTGGTGCCTATTTGCAGTTAAAGCAATGTGACAAAGCTGTCGAACCTTCTCTGGCATTGACGAGCTCGCTTCCGAATTCAGCTCGTGCCCATGTAATGCTCGGCCTCAGCTATGAGTGTCTGGGACAAAAGGACGGTGCGATCGCAAGCTTTCGCTGGGCGGTCGAGGTCGGACCGCAGGAACAAATATCCGAAGTGGCAAAACGCCATCTCGAGCAATTAGGAAGTAAATAAATATCCCCGATCGCGACTTCCTAACATTTGTTCTGAACTTCAATGGGTTAACATTACTGCGATAAAATTCCTAACAAAGCTTTCTCGCTTCATCTTTGCGGTCATGTCGACCAGATCCTTACGGTCGATCTTTCGAGGTCTTTGCGTTGACCGCAATTATGGCCATCGTAATTCATATCTCCTTTCTACATCCGCGGCCTGATAAGCCCAATACTCTGCTTGTCTCTTTCCGCACTGAGATCGGGATGGAAACAACTTTGGCTCGAGGAGCACCAACTTGGTTTCAGAC
>JBGAVK010000082.1:0-11612 GCA_044228165.1 Pyrinomonadaceae bacterium
CGAGCCTGCACAGTGAATTAAAGTCCCTATTTGACTAAAAACTACGTCTGATAATGGCCGGTTAATGCGTACGTCTATCGCAGACCGGACCAAAGATACCTTTCCGCTGATCAACCACGTCCGCTTTTTTTCCAATCGGTTAGAAATCCTTCCAGGCCTTTATCCGTCAAAGGGTGCTTAACGAGCTGGGTGATCACTTTGAAAGGGATCGTCGCCACATCGGCACCGGCAAGGGCACAATCGACGATGTGCATCGGGTGCCTGATTGACGCGGCAAGTACCTCGGTCGCAAAGCCGTAATTATCGTAGATCTGAACAATATCACGGATGAGCTGCATGCCGTCCTGCGCGATATCGTCGAGCCTGCCTATGAACGGGGAAATATAAGAGGCACCGGCCTTGGCCGCAAGCAAAGCTTGTGCGGCTGAAAAGCACAACGTGACATTCACTTTCGTACCTTCTGCTCGAAATGTACGGCATGCCTTTAGCCCATCGAGCGTGAGCGGCACTTTTATGACTACATTCGGAGCGATCTTTGCCAGTTCGCGGCCCTCTGAGAGCATTCCGGCGGTGTCAAGGGCGGTAACTTCGGCTGAAACATCACCTGTGACTATCGAGCAGATCTTTGCGATATGCTCTTTGAAATCAACGTCAGGCTGGGGTTAGTTGTAACGCCGTCGATCATACCAAGTTCGTTCGCCTCTCTGATCTCGTCCAGATTTGCTGTGTCAATAAAAAATTTCATAAGTTAGAGCGTTAAGTTACTGAATTTGTTAATGTTCCGATGCCCTCGATCTCGACCTCGCAGACGTCGCCCGGATCGAGTTTCGAAACTCCTGAAGGGGTTCCCGTTGCTATCACATCACCGGGAAGCAAAGTCATTTGGTTCGAAATATATCGTATCAGAAAATCCACCGGGAAGACCATTTGCGCCGTGCGTCCGTCCTGACGGATCTCACCATTGACCCGGCAAATGACGCGGATGTCTCTGACGTCTATATTTGAAACGAGGTGCGGCCCGATCGGGCAAAATGTATCGAATGACTTTGCGCGTGCGAACTGCCCGTCTTTTTTCTGTAGATCACGGGCCGTGACGTCGTTCAAACACGTGTAACCTAGAATATGATCCTCCACATTATCCTCGGCATCTAAATCCTTACAGATCTTAGAGATAACGACGGCAAGCTCACCTTCATGCTCAACCTGAGATGATCGTTGAGGTAGTACAATAGCTTCGCCATTTCGGATCAGAGCCGATGGTGCCTTGAGAAACAATAAAGGCTCTTTTGGAACCTCATTGCCGAGTTCTGCGGCATGTTCGGCATAATTTCGGCCGACACAAACGATCTTTGACGGGTAAAAATCAGACGGAATTTCGATCTTCATCAGTACGATAGTAAAACTTGCGGACAGTTTAGTAAATTACGAGCCGAGTTTCGGCATATTCGGCAGGTTGCGGCTACCGGCGTTTTCTGATAATTTCCAAGTCAAATGCCGTCCCATATGGAGAGAACCAAAATGAAACCGATAACCAATTTGCGATCGACCTCAGTAGTGACACTTTCGGTATTGTTCTTTTTGTCAGCCTTGGCGGTGACCGGGGCTGCGGGTAACTCATTGCCAAAGATAGTTAAAAAGGTGGTTACAGAAAAAAACGCCCGTCAGAAATTAAGTATTACTTTCCGGTATCCACAGATCTCAGGCTCTGCTAACTCCGTAGTTTTTAACCGACGGGCCGAACAGATAGCGAAACAGCGTGTCGCCGAGTTTAAAAAGGATATCGGCCCTGCCGCCAGGGGCGATCGTATGCGCGAGTTAGACATTGGCTACACTGTCGCTCTTGTGACCAATGACCTCATAAGTATCGGTTTCGGAGCCGGTTGGGATACAGGCGGGGCTCATCCGAATTCAGACTCATTCGTGCTCAATTTTGATCTCGCGAGCGGCCGTGAGCTGGCTCTTTCAGACCTTTTCAAGCCGAATTCGAACTATTTGCGGGTAATTTCCAACTATTGCATCGGTCAGCTGATGAAGGAGGGACTCGATCGTGAATGGGTCGATGAAGGGGCCGGCCCCAACCTCAAAAACTACAGGAGCTGGCTTATCAAGCGAAACGGTATCCTAGTGTCATTTGACTCATATCAGGTTGCCTCGTACGCTGACGGGCCAAAAGAGGTGCTTGTGCCCTACAGCGTTTTGAAAGGCTTGGTGGGCACGTCGAGCCCTGTAAGCCCGTTTGTGAGATAGTCATGCCCTACGGCAGTGTTTCGCTTACGATATCTGACGGCGGACTGACGTTTCCGTATTTGTCAGTTGCGGTCAGGTAGTAAAAATAAGTCTTTCCGGATTCGACCTTGCTGTCCTGGAAGGTATTGGTCTTTATGAGTTCCGGCGTAAGGATCTCCCATTTATCCAACGGTGTCTCGCGGTCGAGAGATCTATAGATCTTATAGCCTACGACATCCTTTTCGGGATTGACGGCGAAGAAGATCGAGATCATCGTCGGCGAAGCCGCCAGTGTTATCGCATCGGGGGCTGACGGAGCGAACGTGTCGACAGCTTTGAATTTAAGGATATTAGATTCGGTGCTTTCGACAGGCTCTGCCTGAACCCCAACAGAAACGGCGCGGACGAAATAGTAATAATCCTTTCCAAATTCAAAGAATTCATCGTCAAACGACGCTGCTGTAACGGGAGCTCTGTTGAGCAGCTTACCGGGCTCCTTTTCGGATGTTGACCGGTAAATGTTGTAGCCCATGAGGCTAACCGGCTTTGAGCCGTCAATGTTCGACTGTGACGGCTGCCAAGTTAGCCTTACCGCCTCTTGCGACGCCTGTGCGGTGAGTGAGGACGGCGATTCTGCCACTTTGGAAGTGGGCTCTAATAAGAACGCGTTAGAAAATGCTGCCTTTTGTCCTTCGGCGTTAACAAACCTTATGGCATATCGAAGCCTGGCGGCCTGACCGGCAAATTGGAGAGTGTCACGGAATGAGAGTGTTTTAGCTCCAAAGTCAGCATCCGTTATTTTTAATGCAGCGATCAGAGTGCTGCGGTTCGCAAATTCCTCTTCAGATATCTGCTGCGGGGCCGACGCCGGTTCGGAAAGGCGATAAATATCGGCACGGCTAATGTTCAAAACGTCGCCTTTGGCGGCGTTGCGAGCCGGCATTTTCCACGAGATCACAACCTGGTTGCCGCGTTGAAAACCTGAGATCTCGACCCGCTGCAGAACACGCTCTTTTGGCGGCACGGGCGCTCCGCGTTTGCCGCAGCCGAAAGAAAAGATCAGGATGCCAATAAAAAGTGCCTTGACCATCAAAGACACTGAGAATCCGGGATATCGTTTTTTGTTTTGCGAAATTGGCATTGATCTCAAAATTCTCTGGTTCAAAATTTCCGGCTATGCGGCAACGGTCTCGATTCAGCTTAAAAAACTACAAAATATATTGCCTCAGATCCCGGTTTTCGATGAGAACCGAAAGGCGTTCTCTAACATAATGGGCGTCTATCCTCTGGTGCTTAACGTCAAGGTCGCTCCCTTCGAAACTGATCTCTTCGAGCAATTTCTCGACTAACGTATGAAGCCTGCGGGCACCGATATTTTCGGTGTTCTTGTTGATCTCTTCGGTCATTTCCGCGAGTTGGTCGATCGCATCGTCCGTAAATTCCAGTTCGATCCCCTCGGTCGCGAGCAAGGCCTGATACTGTTTTATCAAGGAATTCTTAGGCTGTACGAGAATGCGTTTGAGGTCATCGATGGTCAAAGATTCGAGTTCGACGCGGATCGGGAAGCGGCCCTGGAGTTCGGGTATCAGATCCGACGGTTTAGACACATGAAATGCACCGGCGGCAATAAAAAGTATGTGATCGGTCGAAACCATTCCATATTTCGTATTGACATTTGTGCCTTCGACGATCGGCAACAGGTCACGCTGGACGCCCTCACGCGATACGTCGGGATTGCCACCGGATTCTCGCCCGGCGATCTTATCGAGTTCGTCGAGGAAGATGATACCGGCGTTCTGGGTTCGGTCGATCGCTTTGCGGGTGATCTGTTCCATATCGACCAGTGATTCCTGTTCATCTCTGATCAAATAGGTGCGAGCCTCGGCGATCGTCAATTTGCGCGTAACCGTTTTTGACGGGAACATATTTCCCATCATATCGCGCAGATTGACGCCCATTTCTTCCATCCCCTGGCCGCCTATGAAATCTATCGTTGCTCCGCCTCTATCAGTTGTCTCGATATCTATCAGCCGATCGTCGAGATCACCACGCCGGAGTTGATCGCGTAGCTTCTCGCGGGTCCTTGCGTAGGGCGGTTCCGATGGTTTTTCATCGCCATCGGCATTTTGATGTTCGAAATGAAGATCCGACGGCGGCGGCAGAAGGATGTCGAGCAGCCGTTCCTCGACATTTTGCTCCGCACGCGGGCGGACGTCCTCGAAAGCCGCTTGTTTCGCCATATCAACGCCGACCTCGGCGAGTTCGCGAACCATGCTCTCAACATCTCGTCCGACGTAGCCCACCTCAGTAAACTTGGAGGCTTCGATCTTTATGAACGGGGAATTTGCGAGCTTCGCAAGGCGGCGGGCGATCTCGGTCTTACCGACTCCGGTCGAGCCGATCATCAAGATGTTCTTAGGCAAGACGTCTTCGGCGATCTCGGCAGGCAATTTTTGCCGGCGGACTCGATTGCGCAAAGCGACAGCAACCGCCTTTTTTGCGGCATTCTGGCCGACGACATACCGATCGAGCTCAGCCACGATCTGTCGCGGCGTGAGGTCATCGAGATCCGGTCTTTCTGGGGCGGTTACACCACCTAAATAAATAGCCATTTATTCAATGTATTTCGGTTTGAAATGCGTTTATTTGCATCAGCGATCGGCCGCTTATTTATTTATTGAAATAGCGAAAAGAACGCAGCCTCGCCCTATAATTCCTCGACCACGATATCGCTATTTGTGTAAATGCAGATCTCACCCGCGATCCGCAAAGCTTCTTCCGCGATCTCTCTAGCCGAAAGATCAGTATGTTTCATAAGTGCCCGGGCGGCCGCGAGCGCGTACATACTGCCGGAACCAACGGCAAGCAAACCATCATCCGACGATATGACATCACCCTTTCCCGAAATGAGAAAGGCGTCCGTTCCGTCCGAGACAATTAACAACGCCTCTAGATTGCGAAGATATTTATCAGTTCGCCAATCTTTGCTTAGTTCTATGGCAGCTCTTTCGAGCTGTCCCTGAAACTGTTCGAGTTTTGTCTCGAATCGGGTTAGAAGCGAAAAGGCGTCCGCTGTAGAACCCGCAAAACCAGCCAGGATCTTATTGTTAGAGATACGCCGGACCTTTCGAGCATTGCTTTTGATAACCGTTTCGCCAAGCGTTACCTGCCCGTCGCCGGCCATCGCAACTTTTCCGTCACGCTTGACCAGCAGGACGGTCGTCGACCTTATTTTGAGGCTTTTGCCGTTAAGTTCCATTGAAACTAATGATAGGACTTTAATTTCAAATGCTCAAATTGACATCAATAGGCGAAATGTCTGAACATTAAGGGGTTTATGGGAAAGCGTCCACGGATAGGAATGACAATGCGGCTCGAGATGCCAACGCACCGTTTCTATCTGGGCCGGGACTATAGCGAGGCTTTAGAAGCCGCAGGAGCGGTGCCGATACATATTGCTTTGATCCCGAAAGCCGAATATATACGCGAAGTGTTGTCGGAACTCGATGGTATTCTGCTTCCGGGTAGTAATACCGACATCGACCCGCATTTTTACGGCGAAGAGCCGCATCATCGTCTCGGTACCGTGATCCCGGTAAAAGATGAGACGGATAGACTGGTCATAGCCGAGGCTGAGAGGCTCAATTTGCCGTTACTTGGCATTTGCTACGGTATGCAGGCGTTAAATGTGGCGAGAGGCGGTTCACTGATACAAGATATCGAAGCTCAGGTAAAAGGTAGCCATAAACACGAACAGGGGATGCCGGCGACACGTAATTCGCATAGCGTGAAGATCGACAAAGCAAGTGTGCTCGGCGGGTTAGAAGCCAGTAAGGTCACAAAAGGCAAGGTCAGGGTAAATTCGTCCCATCACCAAGCCGTTGCAAGAGTCGGAAAGGACTTGAAAGCGATCGCATGGTCCAAAGATGGTGTGATCGAGGCCGTTCAGGATACCAGGAAAGATCGATTTAACCTCGGTGTACAATGGCATCCTGAATTGACGTCGGGCCATGACGATCTGTCGGTGGAGATCTTCGAAATGTTCGTCGGCGTCTGTTCAAATTAAGCGGATCGAGGCATGGATTCGACGAAACAAATAGTTAAAGTAATACTGTAGGTGTTGCGTGACGGTTTCTTAAGCGGCGTTATTACAGTATTTAGCAGATATTCTATAAGGTTCTGGATCACATAAAATCAAAAAAATGGATAATCCAATAATCATCGGTCTTATGTCGTGGTTCTTTCCCGGAGCCGGCCATATATTTCAGAAACGTCCGATAAGAGGGGCGGTCATCGCCGCGGTTGTTTGGCTTATGTTCGTTGTCGCGATCGTAAGCGGTGGGGCACACTATCCCGGATTTGAATTCAAAGACGGAGCTCTGCTCTACCTCTTAAATGTATTTGCAAGGTTTGGCAACGGGCTCGGGGCACTTGTTAGTTTTATCATGGCGGGCACGCCGTCGCCCCAGGTCGCCGCACTCGCCACATTTGAATACGGCGGCCGCTTCTTAGAGGTCGCCGGATTGCTCAATTATCTTGCAGCGATGGACGCCGTCGACATCGCACTCGGGAGGAAGAAATGATCCATTTTCTATATCTTGTCGGATTTGGTTTTTTCGTCTCGATCGCATTTGCGGTACTTTCGTCCGGTTCGACAAAGGACCGCGTGCTGTACGGCCTCAAGACATTTGCTCAATTTGTGGTGGTGAGCCTTGTTCTCGCATGGTTGCTGTACTTTATTCCGTGGTAATTCGATGGCACTTATCGAAACGGAAAGCCTCGTGATCAAAAGCTACAATCTGGCCGAAGCGGATCGTATCGTTGTTTTCATGACCAAAGATCACGGCGTTGTCCGGGGCGTTGCAAAAGGGGCGAAAAAGCTCAAAAGCCGGTTTGGAAGCGGGCTCGAACTGTTTTCTATCGTAAAGGCCACCTATTTTGAAAAAGAAGCGATAGAATTGGTCGCAATTCAAAAGGCAGAACTCATTCGTTCAAATTTTGCGGCTGCCAGCAACCCGGATTTTCTGCAGAAATTCTCGTACCTCGGCGACCTTTTGATCACGCTTTCGCCTCCGCGGGACCCAAATGAGACCCTTTACCGGATGGTCAGGGCGTGTATCGAGGCGGCTGCGGCCGAAGCCGAAAATATCAATGCGGTAGGCCTTTATTTCGAATTGTGGATGGTAAGACTGTCCGGATATATGCCCGACTGGAGAAACTGCGACGTTTGCGGCCGGAACCTGGAGGAAGAGGTTGAAATGGCGGTCACCTCGAATTTCCATCTTTTGTGCGCAAAGTGCAGACGATCGACCGGTGGCAGGGTATTGAGCAAACTCGAACTCGAGATAGCCTCATCGGCCCGTAAACTCGCACCCGAAGAATTCTCTGCCCGCTATAGAGCATCAGCGAACGAGATCGCACGGCTTTCAGGTCTTTTGAAACAAATGGTCTCGCAGGCTATTGGGCGTGAAGTGATGTCAGAAACATCGCTTGCTATGACGATTTAACCGATGAAACGGACCGGATGGCTAATTTCCAAGTATTTTCTCACCACGATCATACCCTATTTTCTTTTTTCGTGGCTGTTATTGAGCGTAATCCTTTTTGTTCAACAGGCGAGCCGTTTTTCTGACACATTTTTCGATATCAATATTCCCACAAATCTCGCCTGGCAATTGACGATCGCTTTGATCCCGAATGTTGTCGCGTTTACGTGCCCAATGGCGATCCTGGTCGGAACTATTATCGGCCTTTCAAAAATGCAAGGAGACAGCGAACTTGCCGCTATCAGGGCGGCCGGCGTCGGAAATCTGCAGATCGCTGCCCCGATCATGCTGTTTGGCATCGTGCTTTCCGCGTTTGCTTTTGTAGTAAATCTAAAAGGCGTTCCGATCGCCGCGACCTTTGTTCGAACGGCCGCTCTTCAAACTGCGATCAAAAAACTGGAATCGCCCGTGGAGCCCGGCGCTTTTAACACTGATCTAAACGGCTACACGGTTTACGCCAAATCCGGGGATATCGAGACCGGCCGTTGGAAAAGTATATTTATCTACAATGAAGACACGGCGACCGGAAACATTCGTCTGATCACATCTGAAAGCGGCCGTATCGACCAATCGGGGCAAGCGTCGGAACTTGTGCTCGAAAATGCATCAGTTTCGACGATCCCATTGGAACCCGGTGCCGGTAAATACATCTCAGAAACGATCGGCGAGGTGCGGTTAGCAATCCGTACGCGTCGGGGCGAGATGATCCAAAAGATGACAGCGGCTCAGATCACTCCGGAAGAATTGGGGCTCGAACAGCTTTCCGAATATGCGGATGCAAAAGAGGGCCGAGAGAGGACGGAAGCTTTGATCCTGTGGTACCGGCGAATCGTCCTTTCGATCTCGCCGCTGATATTTTGTATGCTCGGTACCGCGATCGTTTTGCGATTTAACCGCGGTGGTCGCGGGTTTGGCAGCGCCCTTGCTCTCGCCGTTTTGATCGGTTTTTACCTCCTTACATTTCTTGGCGAGCAACTCTCACGCGTTGGCGCAGTGAGTTCGCTGATCAGCGCATTGATCCCGATCGTTGGCAGCCTAGCGGCGTTTTTTTGGTTTTCGATCAAGACAGGTACCGACTTTTGGCGTTATATCGGGAACTACCTCACCGTTATTTTTTCACGGCTTCGTTCGGCGCCGGAAAAGATCCAGGTCCGCAATTTTTTTGTAGATCTGACGACCGGGCTGCGAGATTTCGATCTGATCCGAAACCTCGTTAAAAACTTCGCTTTGACGATGGGGTTTTTGGTTGCGATCTTTATGATCTTTACGGCTTTCGAGCTGTGGAAATTCGCGGGAACGATGGATGGCGGTGTGGCCTTGCTGCTTAAATATCTCGTCTATTTGCTGCCTTATGTTTATCTGCAGATCGCACCATCGGCCGCAATGATATCGCTGATCGCAACCTATGTGATCAAATCACGAGAGAATGAGATCGTGACGTGGGCATCGGCCGGGCAGAGCGTTTTCCGCCTGCTTGCGCCGGCATTTGTGGCAGCGTTTGTTCTCGGGGCGGGGAACTGGCTGCTCCAGGAGTCTGTGCTGCCGGTGACCAATCGTTTGCAGGATTCGACGCGTTCGTTGATCAGGAGCCGCGGAGCCAGCCAGGATCGCGACACGATCCAATGGGCGGAATCTGAAACAAGCATTTATTCCTTCAAACGCCCGCTTGCGTCTGATAACGAAAGTGCCCAGGCTCTCGCGTATCAAGAGCCGAGCGTGGCAGTCTCTGCGTCTGATAACGAGTGTGGCGGTGCGAGTCGCTCGGGAAGGGCAGGTGGCATCGGCGATGCGTCTGATAACGAGAGCGAATGGATGGTTCGCCCGGGAAGGGCAGGCCGCCTCGGCCATGCGTCTGATAACGAGAGCGAATGGATGGTTCGCCTGGGAAGGGCAGGTGGCATCGGCGATGCGTCTGATAACGAATACACGGTATCAATCTTTTCCGAAAGTGCGCCGTGAGGGAAACCAGGCGTCTGATAACGAATACGCGAATCGAAGCTTTTCCCGAAAGTGCAGTGGGAGAAAACCAGCGTCTGATAACGAATTGCGGCACGACGAATCAATGATGCGAGATGGGTTCGCCGCATCTATTAACGGCGGCTCCTGCGTTTCTTCTTCCGATATTCGCGTCTGATAGCGGAAATGAGGGCTGAGGACTGCTCCCGTGTTTGCGTTCGCGATGTGTCAGTGTATGTTTTTGCACCAGGCGGAACGGATCTGCAAACCCTATACCGTTCGGATTATGCCGTTTTTCGCAACGGGCAGGTTTCACTGATCGGAAATGCCGAGATGGTGGATATAGAGGGAAATTGTCCTTGCATTTCCCAGCGGCGTAAATATCCCGGAATCAGTGATCCTTTCCGTCCCGGCACCTTAAAAACTTCACATCTTAATTCCGCAGAGTTGAAAGGCGGAACTGGCTCGCGCCGAGGCCGGGTCCGAACAGCGCGCATCTCAATATTGAGAAAAAGCGGATAACACTATTATTGCCGTTTGTACTGGCAATGTTCGCAGCGCCTTTCTCGCTTAGCTTAAGCCGTAAGGGAAAAGGTGCTTACCGTAAACTCATACGCCATCGGGCTGGCGTTTTTTGGCGGTCAGCAGCAAAGCCTGAGCAGCTATCGCTCAATGGTGGCCTTGACCCACGCGTAGCGATCTGGTCACCATTGGTGATCTTCGCCCTCGTCGGAGTTTTCCTGCTTTCTAAAGTACGAACCTAATAGTTCTCAACGATGTCTTTTCGAAATAAGAGAAGCCCGCCATGATGGCGAGCTCCTTTTTCGGTTTTTGATATTTGTGAGCATCAGCTTTTCGCTATGGTTCGGACGATCGCCAAACAACCTAAAGAGGTCGATGCCAACACCGAAATAGAAAGTGTCCCGATTCGAGATCGTCAGCGGGTTTTGATCCGATGGAATAACAACTGTTTTAAGCGGATTACTCAGATCAGAAAGATTGGCATTCTCCAAAAAGAACGAAGGTGTCCCGCTTCGAATTTTACGTGTGAGTCTTGTTGTTGCCCCACCAAATAAATATAGATAATCCACGTCGCGTACCCGAATTGTGTAAATCCCTCAAAATTTAGAACGCCTCCGCGAAATATTCTCGAAATTCCCCTCATCTTGTGGCTGGTGATATCGATCATCAACGGGCTCATCGAATTCGGTAATTCCTGGGTTTCGGTATCATAGAATCGATGCTTTACTCGAAAGCCAGTGAACCACCTGCGAAGAAACCGATCGCGTTCAGGCGTCGAAAATGCCACATTCTCTTTATCGTTTGAGATATGTGGAAAGAGATTTGAGAATTCTTTGATAATTACCCCGCCGTCCTTAGGGATCCTAAATATCTCAGTTTGGCCCGTCCGCCCGCCCGTCAACGGACTGGTCACACCGCCGCCGACGATCCAGGATAGGGAACTTCGCCCTTTAAGCAAATAATCGACAAACCTTACTTCGGGCAAAATACGGACGTCCAGGCCCGTTGTGATCCTGAAGCTTTGTACGACGTTGTTTATCGCATTTTCCGAGCCGGGCGAAAGTATGTTGATATTTGCAGATTGTAAAATTGCTGAGTCGTCGTCGAATAAAGCCGAAAATCAGCCCATAGTGAAGTCCTGATCCGGGAAGTTGGACGCCAATGCTGCATCCGTCAGCAGGATCTTTACTTTTGTTCCGATCGGGATATTAACAAAAAAGTCGAAAAATGGTTGGGTCTTACCTGCGGACGAACTCGCTCCCACTTGTTCAAATCCGACGTCGCCCGGGCATTGACACTTCATAGATAATCATTGCCGCAGGCAACTCGGCATTCTCTATCGTAGTCTTATCAGTATAGCCC
>JBGAVK010000083.1:0-11365 GCA_044228165.1 Pyrinomonadaceae bacterium
GTCGTCCCACTCCTCTTCCTGAGCGGCAAGCAGGAGCATCATGATGTTTGCCCCGGCCGAGAAATTGCCTCCCTGATTGCCGACAACGAGCCCTTTGAAATTCTTTTCGACCTCATCGATGGCAAAATTCATCATCGGCACCGTGTCGCCGCCGATCGAATTCATTTTTGAGTGAAATTCGAGACAGGCAACGCCGTCGCCGATATCGATGAGCGACGCACCCGGATTGGATTTGATAACGCCGGTGCGTTCTTTAACGTCTTTGAGAATTAGAACGCCGGGCCGTGCGGGCATCGGCTTGTACTCACCGGCAACAAGGTCATAAAACGAATGGTTGCCGCCTTCGTTCTTATAAAAACTCGTCGCACCCGAAGCGAGCATTTTCTCGACATTTGCCGGAATTGCCTGGCCTTCGGCTCGCATCCGCTCGACTGACTCGGCAACGCCGATCGCGTCCCAAGCCTCAAAAACACCGATCTCCCAGCCAAAGCCCCACTTGATCGCGTTGTCGATCTCGACGATCGTGTCGGCTATCTCGGGGATGCGGTTGGCAGCATAACGCGAGACCCGCGAGGTCGTTTTCCAGAGAAATTCGCCAACGCGGTCGTCGCCCCAGACAAGTGTTTTTACGCGTTTTGCCTTGTCCTCGATCGCCTTTGCGGCATCGAGCGACGGGAATTTTGTTTTTTCTTGCGGCTTGTATTCAAACGTGTTGAGATCGAGTTCGAGAATGACACGTTTGCCCTCGGCGTCTTTGGATTTTTTGAAAAATCCGCCCCCGGTCTTGTCGCCAAGCAATTTTTTGTCGAGCAAGGTTTGGATGAGTTCCGGCAGCACAAAAACATCGCGGTCCTCGTCATCGGGCACCGCGGGATAAAGATTATTGGTAACGTGAGCTGTAACATCGAGGCCGACGAGATCCGAGGTGCGGAAGGTCGCCGACGACGCGTGGCCGATGGCTTTGCCGGTCATCTGATCTACCTCGGTCGGCGTAAAGCCCATCGCGATCATCTCATGGATCGTCGCCATCATGCCGAAAACACCGATGCGGTTGGCGATAAAATTTGGCCGGTCATTTGCCGGAACGACGCCCTTGCCGAGCCGCTGGTCGAGAAATCCGGAGATGGCACATGCGATCTCGCCGCTCGTTTTCGAGCCCGGAATTACCTCGACGAGCTTCATATATCGCGGCGGATTGAAAAAGTGAATACCGACAAAATGTGCCTTGAAATCGTCAGAGAACGGTTCGGCGATCGAATCGATCGGAATGCCGCTCGTATTCGAAGCGATCACTGCTCCCGGCTTGCGGTTCGCATCGACCTGAGCAAACAGCTTGTGCTTTATCTCGAGATTTTCGACAACGGCCTCGATGACAAAATCGCAATCTTTTATCTTTGCCAGATCGTCGGTAAAATTGCCGGTCGTGATCAGTTTGGCATTATCTGCCAGCATGAACGGCGCGGGCTTTAACTTCTTAGCCGCGTCAAACAGCGAATTAACGATCTGATTTTTGTCCGTGACGCTCTCGTCCTGCGGTGCTATGTCGAGCAGCAGCGTCGGAATACCGGCGTTTGCTAAATGTGCGGCGATACCCGCTCCCATTGTTCCCGCCCCGAGTACGGCGGCTTTTGTGATGTTCATAATCTGATTCCCGGCCTAAATAAAATGGCTTTATAAGATGCCGAAATTATAACTGAATGAACATTCATTCAGCAAGGGTAAATTTCAATATTGCGATAGAAATCCTTGACAGCGAAATCGAATAATCGGATACTTTTTCCACTAAGGAATAAGCAGTTTCTGATACGGCGGCGAGCGAACAACATGTTTGCCGACGTTATGCGTTCCGACATTGACACAAGTTAATCAATACTTTGGAGACAATATATGAAAAGATCTTTCATCTTAGTGCTTGCAATATTTTTGTTTGGGGCAACGGCCTTTTCCCAAGGAACCGGCACCGCGACGACGACGGCCCCGGCGGCCGCGACTGAGACACCGGCCAAACCGGCCGCATTTCGCCCTACAAAAGAACAGATAAGACTGGGGCAGGAGGTCTTGATCAAGGAGAAGCTGTATACCGGCGAGGCAACGGGCGTTTATGGCGAATCGCGAACCGCCATCAAGGCCTATCAGAAAGCGAACGGGCTCGATGTGAATGGCAAATTTGACCGCGCAACCCTCGAAAAAATGGGTATCGCCCTTACCGATAAGCAAAAAGAAACCGCCGGACTAGGCGGTGGAGTTCAGACTCCCATTTTGGCTACATCGGTGACGCCGTCAAAAGATACCAAGCCGTCAAAAACCACGACAGCCACCACGGACGGCCCCAAAAGGCCCGCTCCGTTCACGGCAAACAAAGACCAGATAACCGCTCTGCAAAAGGTGCTGATCGCGGGCAAGATGTTCGCCGGCGAGGCAAATGGCGAGAGAAGTGATGCACTCAAAGACGCGGTAAAAGCCTATCAGAAAGCGAACAGCCTGAAGGAAACAGGCGGCATAAATGCCGCAACGCTCGAAAAAGCGGGCATCGCCCTTACGGACAAGCAAAAAGAACAGGTTGCGGCGCAGGCAGCATACGACGCCGCGAAAGCACCAAAGAACTGAGGCTTCTCAAATTCCTGTTAGATCATTGGCCGCCGCGTTCCCCAACCGGCGGCCTTTTCATACGCAGCGGCTATTCCCAACAACCGGCCGTCGGAAAACATCGGCCCGCTGATCAGAATGCCGATGGGCAATCCTGTAGTTGAGAAGCCGGCCGGCACTGAAATTGACGGAAGCCCCGCGATCGAAAAACTGAACGTACACGCGTCGAGCGCAAATGGCTCGGCCGCATCCTTGATCGCGATCGGCAGGCACGGCAGCGTCGGGACGATCACCGCATCGACCGTAGAGAAAACTGAGGCAACGGAAAGTCGATGTTCGTTGATCTGCCGTATCAACTTGTCGTACTGGTCTTTTGGGATCCCGCTTCCCGATAATAACGTTGCGCGGGTGCGTTTGTCGTAAAGCTCCGGCGTAGCTTTCAAGAACTCCGCGTGATAAGCATAGGATTCGTAGTCGATGATGCCGCCGAGATCGGGCACGGGCATCTCGGCTTCTGTGATCACGACTCCCAATCCCCTCAAAACCTTAACTGCCTCGTCAAAGGCCGCCTGAACCTCAGGTACGATCGTGGAATCGCAAACTTCGCCGGTTGCGTTTAGAACACCTAGCCTTAGGCCGGATATCTTTGCGGGCAAGTTAGAATCAAATTCGCGGGCCGCAGTGTGATCTGACATAGCTCGAAACATCAACCCGGCGTCGGGAACGGTACGGCACATCGGCCCTACATGGTCAAAGGTCGTTGAGATCGGTATCGTTCCGGCGGTGCTAACGACGCCGAACGACGGCTTGAGCCCGACTATTCCGCAGCACGAGGACGGAATTCTGACCGATCCGCCGGTGTCTGTGCCGACCGCTCCGAAACAAAATCCGGCGGCGACTGCCGCACCCGACCCTCCCGATGAACCTCCTGCCACATGGTCGGCCGACCATGGATTGTGAACGGGGCCGTAATGACTGATCGCCGACGTCGTGCCCAAGGCGAATTCGTGCATGTTCAACTTCCCGAGAATAATGGCTCCGGACGATCTCAGCCGTTTTATCACTTCGGCGTCCTCGGCGGGTTTGCGGTTCGCAAAAACACCGCTTGCCGCGGTCGTTAATATCCCGGCCGTATCTACGTTGTCCTTCACGGCGATGGGAATTCCGTGAAGCTCGCCCAACGGCCGGCCACTCATTATTGCAGCCTCGGCCGCTCTTGCTTGTTCAAGTGCGATATCGGGTGTGACAGTTATGAACGAATTCAGTTTAGGATCGAGTTTATCGATCCTCTCTAAACAGGCTTTGGTCAATTCCACAGGCGATATCTTTCGATTTTTTACCGCCGCGACTGCCCCGGTCAGATCGAGGTTTGTCAGGTCGCCTGCATAGCCGGCCTCGTCGATCCCCTGCGACCTGCATCCGATCAGACCCATCATCGCAGCCCCGGAGCCAGCCGCCATTGCCGACAACATTTCCCGCCGAGTGATCGTCCTTTGCAGCATTTTAGAATTGTATTATATTAGGCTTACTTTTTGCCGACCTTCACAGACATCTCGCGATGCAGGACACGAACATATACACATATCTGACGCCGATCGCGATCTTTTTCGTGCTGCTCGAGATCGCCCTTATACTCATTTACAAACGCGACTATATGTCGTTTCCTGAGGCGGTCGCCAATTTCGGAACGGCTCTCGCCAATCAAACGGTCAACGTGCTGGTCGCCGCCGGAGTGTATTTGGTCTATGGATACCTTTGGGAAAACTTTCGCTTATTCACGATCGATCTGAACTGGTGGACGTTCATACTGTTGCTGCTCGGTGTTGATTTTATCTTTTATTGGGTACATCGCTGGGGCCACGCGATCAATATTATGTGGGCCGCGCATTCGCCTCACCACAGCGCCGAAGAGATGAATTTTATGGTCGCTCTGCGGGCGAGCGTGACGCAGCGTTTTTGCTCATTCCTGTTCTTCTGGCCGCTCGCACTTATCGGCTTTCAGCCGCTGCATATCTATATGATGGCGGGCATTCACCTGTTTATAGCGTTTCTGCACCACACAGAGTTCATCGGCAAGCTCGGTTGGTTTGAAAAATACTTCACGACGCCATCGCACCACCGCGTGCACCACGGCGTAAATCTGCGTTACCTGGACAAAAATTTTGGCGAATTCCTGATCATTTGGGACAAAATGTTCGGTTCGTTCGCCGAGGAACGCGAAAAGGTCGTTTACGGCATTTACGACCATCCCAAAAGCTGGAACCCGGTCCGCATCAACTTTCATTTCTTTATCGTGCTGTGGCGGTATGCAGTGGCGGCTCCATTTTGGTGGGACAAGATCCGCGTGTGGTTCATGCCCGCCGGATGGCGGCCGCGGGGCCTGCCTGAAAAAGAAATGGTTGAGATCACAACTGAAAATCAGGTCAAATTTCGGCCGTCGATGTTCGATAATTCCCGTTTCTACCTGATCGTACAGCTTGTTGTAGGTGTTTTCCTGATGATGGGCGTGATCTCGAACCTGATGGGATGGAACACTGCCCAGCGTTGGCTCGGCGCCGGCCTGTTGTGGTGGCACGTAATAAACTGGAGCGGAATTCTCGAAGCAAAGCCGTGGCTGTGGATCTCAGAGAATCTGCGCATAATCGCGACCTTTTATGCCGTTTTCGCTTTTGCTCAGCTCTATCAACCGTCACCGATGCTTATAGCCGCCATTGCTGTTTCGGTTTTTTCGTTCGTCTGGACAAATCTCTATTTCCGCCCGTCGAGTCCAAAACTTGCGACGGCGTAATGCGTCGTTTTTGATCAATAACGATATGAAAACTCTTTTCGCACTCATAATTCTGTTGTCAGGGTTCGCAACCGTCTCCGCTCAGACTGATCGATCGTCAAATGCCATCCGTAAAGTGATGGACGATCAGGCGGCGGCGTGGAATCGCGGCGACCTGGAGGCATTCATGTCGATAGGCTATTGGAGGTCTGAAAATTTGACGTTCGTCTCGGGGACCAAGGTCACCCGCGGCTGGCAACAAACCCTCGATAATTACAAGAAAAGTTATGATTCCAGAGCCAGGATGGGAGTGCTTACGTTTTCAGATCTCGAGATCACAATGCTCGGCAAAGACTCGGCGGTCGTCCTTGGTTCATGGTCGCTGAAACGTGAAAAGGACAGCCCGGGCGGCAAATTTACGCTCACATTCCGCAAATTCAAAGAGGGCTGGCGAATTATTCTCGATCATACCTCGTAGGGCTTATCGAACTTTTAGGGCGGCGTGACGTTATTAATAGCGATATGAGATCTGCCTTCTTCGCATTATTTACGATCGCGTTTGTCACAGGGTCCCTTCCCGCTCAGTCAAATGTTCTTACTGATAAGGACTATTCCCGTGTCAACGCCGATGCCCGTGCCGGGTTTGGGTATTCGTACTTCTATTACGTTCCGCCTGAGCTTAAAACCGCTGAGGCGAAGAAACAAAAGCAAACGATCCTCGTTCTGCCGAACAATACGGGCAAAGTCAGTGACGACCCGGCCGTCCACGAAGCTGATGTGATAAAGCGGATGTCGACAGCCGGTGCGATAGCGTCGGCCCTAAAGGTCGCGATACTGATGCCGGTGTTTCCCCGTCCCGAAAGTGACTGGCAGATCTATATGCATGCTCTCGACCGTGACTCGATGTTGACGGTAAAGCTTGCCTACCGCCGTGTGGATCTGCAGCTCATCGCAATGATCGACGACGCCATAGATCGGCTTGGAAAAGAGGGCATCAAGTTTGACCGGCGTGTGCTGATCAACGGATTTTCGGCGTCAGGTATGTTTGCCAACCGGTACACCTTCCTTCATCCCGATCGAGTAAAAGCGGCTGCGATCGGAAGCCCCGGCGGCTGGCCGATCGCGCCGGTCGAAAAGTATCACGACAAACTGCTTCGCTATCCTATCGGCGTTGCGGATCTCAAAACGGTCGCCGGCAGTAAGCTCGATCTCAAAGCCCTGCGAAAGGTCCCTCTTTTCGTTTTTATCGGAGACAAAGACACTAATGACTCTGTGCCGTTCGGGGATTCGTATGATGACGAAGACCGCGATCTGATAAATCCGTTGTTTGGAACGACGCCTGTCGCTCGTTGGGCGATCTCTGAGTCTCTTTACAGGCAGGCCGGACTTAATGCCGAATTCAAGACCTACGCGGACGTGCCCCATACAGTTACGCCGCTCATGCGGGACGAGATCAGAGCATTTCTATTGAAATACAAATAGGCAAATGGTCTATAATGTCTCCACACCGACCACACAAGGAGTCATTTATGAAGAAGGCCATTGTAGTTCTTAGCGCTATTTTGCTTACTGCCACCGCGATATGCCGCAGCGTCGATGCCCAGTCGTATTCGATACAACAGTATTTGAGTATCAGCTCATCGACCTCACCCGGATTCTCGCCCGACGGCAGCCATCTCGCTTATTTGTCGAATTCGTCCGGCACCAGCCAGATCTGGATAAAGAAACTCCCGTCCGGAACGCCTAAAAAAGTCACCGACTTTGACGACAATGTCAGCTTTTTTCGCTGGCTGCCTGATGGCAGCGGCATCATATTCGGAAAGGCGAAGGGCGGCGATGAGAATACGCAGTTCTTTTGGATCAAACCTGATGGCACGGGCCTCAAATCGCTGACCGACGAACCGGGTGTGCGGCATAATTTCGGGGTACTTTCGGAAGACGGCGATGTCATCGCCTATGCGTCGAATAAACGGAACCGTAATTTCTTTGACATTTATGCGATGGATGTCGCTAGCGGCCAGGAAACGCTGCTCTACCAGCAAGATGGCAACAACGCGATCACGGCGCTTCACCCTGACGGCAGCCGCATCATCATTTCGCGGGACCGTACGGAATTCAGCCTCGATAACGACTTAATACTCTATGATCTTAAGGCTAAGAAAGAGACGCTGCTCACACCACATAAAGACCCCGCTCAGTTTGGAGCGGCAAAGTTTCTGCCGGACGGCAAATCGCTTCTACTTGCACACAATGACGGCCGCGAATTTTACAGCCTTGCTAATCTAAGGCTAAAGAACGCGGCTAACTCTTCTGATTGGAGCGATGCCAACCGCGAGATCCACATCCTCGATCCGGTCGCCTGGGATGTCTCCGATGTCGAACTGCCTTCGAACACCTCGAAATATGCCTATGCAATTAACCGCGAGGGCTTTTCCGAGGTTTTCATTGGCGAGATCGAAACGGACGGGAAGCCCCTGGTCACTTTTTTTAAGGGCAAAGCCTCACAAATACCACTTCCCGGGAAAGGCATCGTCTCCGGCCTTGAGTTCAACCATGATCAGACAAAGCTCGCTTTCACATTCGCTTCGGCAGCCAGAAATCCTGACATTTGGATATATGACCTTGCGTCAAAGACTCTTCTCCAGGCGACCCACAGTGGAACGTCAGGCATTTCGCCGCAAACATTCGTCGAGCCCAGATTGATAAAATATAGATCGTTCGACGGACGCGAGATCTCTGCATGGTATTACGAACCTTCGCGCAAACGAAATATTTCGATAACGCTGGGCGGCGACACAAAGTCCACCCCAAAAGCCACGAAGGAACTCTTGCCGGTGATCGTCTCGGTCCACGGCGGACCCGAAAGCCAGGAGCGTCCGGGCTTTAATCCGCTTTATCAATATTTTCTATCCCGTGGTTATGCGATACTCGCGACAAATGTCCGCGGTTCGACCGGTTACGGCAAGACGTTCACGCATCTCGACGATGTTAAAAAGCGAGAAGATTCCGTGAAAGATCTCGCGTGGGCAGCAGCATGGTTAAAGACCTCGGGTGGTGCGGACGCGAACCGCATCGCGGTCATGGGCGGCAGTTATGGCGGGTATATGACACTCGCAGCGATCACTCTTTACCCGGATCTGTGGTCCGCGGCGGTCGATACCGTCGGTATCGCGAATTGGGAAAGTTTTCTTAAGAATACGAGCGGCTATCGCCGCCGTCAACGCGAGGTCGAATACGGTCGGCTCGACCGCGACTTGGACTTCTTAAGGTCGATCTCACCGCTTGCAAAAGTTGACCGCATCAAATGTCCGCTATTTGTCATTCAAGGAAAAAATGACCCGCGAGTTCCCTATACTGAGTCGGAACAAATTGTATCTGCGGTCAAAAAACGCGGCGGCATCGTCCAATATAAACTCTATGATGACGAAGGCCACGGTATATCTAAACTAAAGAACCGGCTCGAGTTATACCCGCTCGTTGCAGATTTTCTTGATGCAAATATGAAAAAGAAATAAAATGACTTGAAAACAAAAAAGAAGCGGCAACGAGGCCGCTTCTTTTTCTTTTAAGTGCCGTTCCCGTTACTGCAGCGGCACATAACCCGACGGCACCGGCTTGTCACCGTTTATGCCGTACTGAATGATAGTTGACGAGCTGTTAACGCTATTGATGCGATACCAGACGCCATTCGAAGGACGGAACACGCCGATGTCGGCCTTGCCATCGCCATCGAAATCACCCGGCGTCGGCACGTCGTTACTCAAGCCGAACTGCAAGATCGATTCGCCGCCGGTCGATTTGGTGATATACCAAACTCCGGTCGAATCGCGATAAACCGCCAGGTCGGTCTTGCCGTCACCATCATAGTCAGCCGGTACGACCCGGTCGCCGCTCGCTCCGTATTGGGTGACAACCAGGCCTGCCGAACTCCTCTGAATGAACCAAACGCCGTTCGAAGGCCTAAAGACCGCGATGTCCGTATTACCGTCAGCGTCATAATCGCCCTGCACGGGCTTGTCGCCATTTAATCCAAATTGGACGACTGTGACGCCCGCAGTGCTGCGACGCAGCCACCATTGCCCGGTCAAGGGCCGGTAGATGGCGATGTCGGTCTTGCCGTCATTGTCATAGTCACCCTGGACCGGAAGATCGGTCGCAAGGCCAAATTGCACAACCGAAAGCCCTGTGGTGCTGCCCATTATGTACCAGACGCCGGTTGCCGGGCGAAATACTGCGAAATCAGTTTTGCCGTCACCATCATAGTCACCGGGCACGATCTTGTCGCCGACCGCTCCGAATTGATCAGCACGGAACGCACCATCCGAGCTGGTTTGACGGAACCAGACGCCGTTCGACTCACGGAAAACCGAAAGGTCCGACTTTCCATCGCCGTCGAAATCAGCCTGTGCCTTACGCGGAGCGGCGATATCGATGTCGTACATTCCGCGTCCGTGGGTCGCAATTCTGAGAACGCGATGAACCTTTTGGATCTCCATCCCGAAAACAGCTACGCGGGGCAGTCCGTTGCTGAACGGTGTCCAACTCGCGCCGCCGTCGGTTGATTTGAAAACGCCGATGTCCGTTCCGGCATAAACTATCTGCGGCGCCGCCGGATCGATAGCGAGGGCATTTACGGGAACGTCAGGGATACCGCTGCCTGCCGCTGTCCAGGTCGGTGTGCCGCTCAGCAGATTGGTTGTTTTCCATATATGCTGGCCGGCCGCGAGGCCAAAGCCGTTAAGCCCAACATACGCAACGTTCGAATTTGTCGGATCGATGGCAATACGCCCGACGTAACGCGCCGGTATCGAGCCGGTCACATTTGTCATCGTGGTCGCGTCTATCGTCGTTGAGAGATAGACCGCGCCTGTTCGGAGACCCACCAATCTGATCGCATCATCCTGCGGAGCGATCGCGATCGCACTCACGCGTTCGGGAAGAGTACCGCTGACGTCGGTCATCGTCGTGCCCTGATTTATCGACCGGTAAAGCCTGTTCGTCCCGAAATAAAGCGTATTTCCTGTGCTTCCCGGAGCATTCGGCCCTCCGACCATCGGCGCATAGAAATGCACTGAGTCGGCACAGTTGATGCCGTTCGCGGTTCCGCCGCAGCCAAAGAACGTTCCCCAGTTCGGGTCGCCCGGCGGCACCGTAGTCGTCGCCCTTGTAAAGCCGATCTGCGTCGACGTCTGGTTATAGTAGGTGTGGTAGGCGGTCACATTGGTCGTATTCGGCGAGGTCTGGTCAATGACCGCAAAGCCGCCGTCGCCGCCGTCTGAACGGACCCACTCGACACCGTCCGGCGCCAGGAACTGTGTCCCGTTGTCCTGCGTGCCGCCCAGCGAGTAATTGCGGTCGGTCGGGTGGATCGCGAGCCCCATGAATTGGGTCGCGAACATCGACGTATTATTTAGCGTCGTCCAAACGATAGGCGTCGCACTGACATTCGTCGTTCGCCAAATGCCTCCGTCGCTGCCGAAATAGACAATGTTCGGATTTGACGGGGCGACGCCAAATGCCTGCGTATCGACGTGCAACCCCGACGACGAACTCGTAAAACTCGTGCCGCCATTGGTAGATTTACCAAATGCAAGGGTCGGTGATCCGCCGAGATAAACTTTGTTCGCATCCGTCGGATCGACAGCGACCGCGATGTCATAAAAACACTGCGGATTACAGAAATTATTGTCGATCACGAACGTGAAGGGTGCGGCATCTACGGATTTATAAAGCGAACCTGTCCCGTCGCCGGATGCGGCGTAAACGGTGGTCACGTTTCCGACCTTGTTGGCTGCGAGCTCAACGCGGGAGTTATTGCCCGTCAATTGAGTAAGCAGCAGCGAATTGAAGGTGGGGTTTGCATCCAGCGCGTTCGCCGAGTAATAAACGCCTCCGTCACCGGCCGTTACGCCGAGAACGCCGACATATAAATGTGCCGGGTTGCCGGGTTCGATCACGAGGTCCGTTACAGATCGCTCCGATAAAGCTCCTAGCGGAAGCAGAGTGAAGGTC
>JBGAVK010000084.1:0-11155 GCA_044228165.1 Pyrinomonadaceae bacterium
GGCGGCTGAGACCTCAGCCAGACCGGGGTTGATTTGATAGATGTATTCAAGCATTCAGAGTTTAGCGAAACGCTGCCTAGTACAGGAATGTCGCGGCGATGGATCGAGCAGATGATCAGCTTTGAGAACGAATACCGTAACCGCGAGTATGAAAAGCAGCCCGCCGTCGTCCTTTACAACGATCCCGAGCATCGTCAGGTAATCATGATCGCCCCGGTGATCGTCCCCGAGAGCGAAGCAATGCTCCGAGCCACACCGTGCCTGGTATGAGCAAGAGGATAACAAAGCGATGAGTTCGACGACACCGGAACCGATCCGGCCGTATGCCTCAAGCTCTGGGCCCATCAGCGTCGAAAAGATATATTTCGACTCTTATTTATAAATTTGAAAAAGAGCGTTTGAAACAGAATGATCGCCACGACGATGCGGCGGAATCCAGCTAATGATGTTTAGTTTTGATGACATAACTTTCTCCTTTACGGCCGTTAGGCGGCCCGTTCTTCCCAATATTTAGAGTCGATGGTGCGACGCCAAATTTACTTTCCGCCGCCGTTATTCCATATCCTGCAAGTTTTTCGGCGATCAACGCGTGATGGTGAACCGTATGGCTATGGACGAACTCGGCCTCGCGGACAAAGCTCGACGGCAGCCACGTCGCCTGATCGACCTCCGATCTGACAAGGACGCTTTTTGCGAACTGGCTCGGCGACAGCTCATCGAGCCGACGGATCACTATACGAAACCGTTCGATGGCGTATTGGCGGTCCTCCTCGACACGGAAGTCGCGTTCCCGCTTGTTGTAGTCGATCCGCCCCTCGTCGATACCGTTAAGCAGACTGCTTACAAAATCAAGATTGTGGCAGAACTGTCCGCCGATGCTGCCGCTGCCATTCGCCGGCCGACGGTATACTGAGATCGTCAATGGAGACGATTACCTTGATGCCCATTCAGCAGTTCGTCGTTTAGGTGTCGCAGTACCGGCAACCGGTTGAGTCGGCCGGAACAAGATGGTTCGAGATCGTATTTCATTTGTTCAAAATAATTCGTTATCCGGTGTTGAGATTCCTTATTGACGTCGGAATATTCCAGTAAAACTTTTTTTGGAATAAGGGTCGTGAGGGGCGGGATTTATGTGGCTGAATCCCGTCGGCGGCAGATACGCCAATGGGTGACATTATTACTAAATATCTCGGAGAAAAATTATATGTTTGATCAGAAATTCATTCTTAGTGTTGCGGCTATCGCGACATTGGTTTGCGGAACTTTCAGTGCAACTTTTGCGAACGACCATAAGGTCAGAAACGGGCTTCATTTGGTCCGTGTTGAAAACATCTCGGACAAAGACGGCGTCGTCGCCCAGGATGGTACGAAATATCCATTCGCTCTGTCGCCCGGTTTTTACACCCTGAGCAATCACAAAATGGACCTTTTTAAGGTCGGCAAAAAGGCGTCGCCAGCACTCGAGGCACAAGCCGAAGACGGCAATCCTGAACTGTTCAAGAACAAGTTCCTCACTGTTTTGGGCGGCATCAATATCGGCATTTTTAATAAGCCGGTAGGGTCAGATATGGCGTCACCGATCTTTCGGGCGGTGTGTTCGAGTTTGAGTTTTCGGCGATGGAAGGAACAAAAGCTCGATCTTGCGACGATGTACGGCCAGTCGAACGACCTCTTTTACGGCGGAGAAGGCTATCGATCTCTTCGATGCCAACGGTAACCCATAACGGGAGATGTCTGCCCGACAAGATTCCTGTTGTGGGATGCCGGAACCGAGGTCAACCAGGCACCGGGTCTCGGTGCCGATCGAGCTCGTCAAGGCCCGAACATGGGAACGGCCGAAAATGGTGTCGTCCGGCTCGTCAAAGACGGCTTTTCGGTATCCAAATACAAAGGACGTTCTTCGCATTACCATTACAGCTCAGTAAGCAGATCGGTTCTAACCTAGGTTGGAACCCCAAACCAGAGATCAACAAATGAAACATTTATTCGCAATTATTGGACTACTTACCATTTTGCTCACAGCTGCAATGTCTCAAACGGCCGAGAGCGATCGATCACGCTTGAAGGTGCCCGCATCGTCATTGCCGCAGCAAAGACATACGCAGCTGCAAACAAGCTCCTGGCGGTGTCATCGCGGTCGTGGATGACGGCGGTAATCTCGTTGCCCTCGAACGCCTCGACGGCATTCACGGCAGGTGCAAATATTTCGATCGGAAAAGCGCGGACAGCAGCGATGTTCAAAAAGCCGACAAAGTTTTTTGAGGACGTCATCAAAAATGGCCGCACAGCGATGGTCGCTCTGCCAGACTTTACGCCCCTTCAGGGCGGCGTCGCGATCATGGTCGATGGCCAGATCGTCGGAGCGGTCGGCGTTTCAGGTGCGGCCTCGGCGGCACAGGACGAGGAACTGGCAATTGCCGGAGCTGAAGCATTGAGCAATTCAAAGATGCTGCCGGTCACGTTCTTCGACAGCAAAACCGTTTCCGACGCGTTCGCAAAAGGTGCAGTTCTTGAAGACGGTTCGAACGGCGAGAACTATATGGTCCACGCCAGCCGCCGCGAAAAGCCCGGAATGAGCGAGGTGCACGAACTCGACACCGACATCATATACGTGCTCGACGGAACTGCCGTTTTTGTCACGGGCGGAAAGTCGGTTGAGCCTAAAATGGTCGCACCGAACGAATTTCGCGGCAGCATGATCGATGGCGGCGAGGCACGTCAGCTAAAAAAAGGCGATGTTGTGATCGTGCCAAAGGGCACGCCGCATTGGTTCAAGCAGGTCGACGGCGTCTTTCAGTATTACGTTGTAAAGGTTCGCTAGTTTATTCACCACAAAGCCACGGAGCACACCGAGAAAATAATTAATACGATCTTTCGGTTCTCCGTGAACTCCGTGCCTATGTGGTGAAATTCTTTATTAGGAGTCGCAAAATGCAAAAACTCATTTCAGCACTTATATTTACATTACTTTTTTCAGTTCATTTACTGGCCCAAGAGGTACCGACCGGCAAGCCTGCGGCATCGATCGACCTTGCGTCAGTTGACGGAGCCAAACTGGTCAGCGGCGAATGGAAATACAGCGACACCCGCATTGTCGAAACTGATTTCCGATCAGCCGGAGCGGACAATCAGCCATCGGGGCCATCTGTAAAAACTTACGATTACACGCCGCATGCAGGCGGCACGGATTTTGACGATTCGGCCTGGGAAAAGATAGCTGCGACCGACCTCGGGAAACGCCGTGGCAATGGCAAATTGTCTTTCAATTGGTATCGCGTCACCATAACCGTGCCGAAAAGGTTGGTGATTTCGATCCGTCAGGTTCGACCGTCGTGTTTCAGACGGCTCTCGACGATTACGCCGAGATCTGGGTAAACGGCGAACTGACCCGCTATCCTGGTCAAATGGGTGGGTCGTTGTTGCGGGTTGGAACGCACCGAATCGCCTCATCATCGGACGCAATGCAAGGCCGGACAAAAGATCCAGTTGGCTATTTTTGGCATCAACGGCCCGATCTCGAATTCGCCCACAAATTTTATCTTTATCCGCGAGGCAAAGCTTGAGTTTTACAAGCCGGAGACGAACGGCCCGCTTGCGATCACGCCGAGCGAGGTCAACGTCGAGGTCATTCGTCACGACGAAGCGATCAATAAGGTCGTCGTTCAAACCCAAAAAGTTTTCAAGCTCGCCGAAGGATTCAAATTTACCGAGGGTCCGGTGTGGACACGCGACGGATTGCTCTTTAGCGACCCGAACGCGAACACGATCTACAAATACTCGACCGAAGGTAAACTCAGTGTTTCGAACTCCGAGCGGCTACAGCGGAGCCAACATCGCCGAATATCGCCAGCCGGGGTCGAACGGCATTACACTCGATCCGTCAGGCAACATCGTCTTCGATCAGCACGGTAATCGCCGCGTCGTCCGGCTCGAAAAAGACGGCAGTGAAACCGTGCTTGCGGACAAATTTGAAGGACAGCGGCTAAATTCACCGAACGATCTCGTCTATCGCTCGGACGGCACGCTGTTCTTTACCGACCCGAATTTTGGCCTGCCAAAGTTCGGCGACGACCCGCGTAAAGAAGTGCCGCACACGGGCGTTTACTCGCTTTACAAAGGCAAACTGCAGCTCGTAACAAAGGAATTTACGGGCCCGAACGGTATCGCGCTCAGCCCGGACGAAAAGTACCTGTACATCGGCAACTGGGATGATAACCGCAAGGTCGTCTATCGTTATGAGCTGCAGGCGGACGGCACCGTAAAAAACGGTAAGCTGTTTTTCGACTTCACGTCGATCAAAGGCGAGGATGCGATCGACGGCGTAAAGGTCGATACCGCAGGAAATGTGTACGTTTCGGCGCCCGGCGGATTGCATATTCTCTCGCCCGAGGGCAAACACCTCGGCGTGATCGTCACTCCGCAACATGTCCACAACGTGGCCTGGGCGACGACACCTTCAAACTCTCTATCTATCCGGACCGGTTTGTACAGGATAAGCACAGATATCGGGCGTCAGGCCCATCGTTAAACATCAGTAAATAGACTAAGAGACGAAAGGCGGCCTTCCGGCCGCTTTTCATTTGTTTAAGGTTCGATCAGTTTCATCGATCTCAAGATCGTTGATGCTCGCGTAGCGGTGCGTCATTAGGCCTTCGTCATTGAATTGCCACAGCTCGTTGCCGTAGCTGCGGAACCATTGCCCCGTGGCGTCGTGCCATTCGTACTCGAAGCGAACGGCCATGCGGTTCTCGCGAAATCCCCACAGTTCTTTCTTTAGAACGTACTCGAGCTCGCGTTCCCATTTGCCTTTCAGGAACTGTTTTACTGCTTCGCGGCCGTTGATAAATTCTGCCCGGTTTCGCCATTCAGTGTCGACCGAATACGCTAAACAGACCTTTCCAGGATCCTTGGTGTTCCAGGCATTTTGAGCCGCTTCGACCTTAGCCAGGGCGGTTTCCATTGTAAAAGAGGGCTTTATCATTTGCATTGTCATTTTGTGGTTCGTAATAGTCTAGGAAGAATACAAATCATCAGCTACAGCCTGCAGATCGTGGCCGGGCATGAACTGATCCGAAATAGTTAGGATAGAAAACAGATTTCTCTTTAGATCTTCTGTTGAATCTCGCCATTTCGAAGGAAGTTTGCAACAAATGGAGAGCCATGTCGGCCAGGAGAATTCTCTGTTTTATCTGCCCATCCTTCGTCGCACTCTCTTTGAAGGACTCTGTTGATAGGACGCTGGTTAAACGATAGGCTCTTCCGATGCAGGAAAATGTTCTTCTTTGGTCAGATCATCCATCGGTTCGTTCCTTGAAGAATTTTCACTGTCAATTAGTATGCGTAATTTGAGCTATGCCCTAACCGGGAGATGCTAATTCTAGACCGTTGCACAAAGCATTAGTCATTTCCGTTTCAGCTCCTCGATCTCTTTCTCAAGCTTCTCGATATGTTCAGTCATCGGCGCAGTCATCATCCGTATCTCATCGATAGTGTAACGCGGCGTGATGTGCTGTGGGCAGTTCCAGTCAAAAGCCTCGACATGCAATATCATCGCCCGTTCGATCTTTGCCTTGTAGCCTGGCATCGTCAATTTTTCGATGATCTCCGGAGCATCTTTCGCGTCCTTTCCTTCGACGCGGACGATCAGCACAGCCTTGCTGATTGGCATAATCCGATTAGGAAAAAGCGGCCTTGTCGTTGGCTCTTAGATTACCGACGCTAATGTATTGCAGGTTACCTCGAAAGTCGGCGTAGCCAAGAGTGCGGTCGTCAATGACTTTCAAAAACCCCTGCGGCCCGCCGCGAAACTGGATATATGGCTGGCCGTCTCGTTGAAGGCGGTCGCCGTGTAAAAACCATCGCGGAGCCTCGATAAAGTCATTTTCACGTCAAGCAGCCCGTGAAAATCGGAAACCGCCTCAAATCTCGCGTAATTTTGACGCGTTCCGTAATGTTCCTGGGCGGCTTTGACGCTCGGCGTAAATGTCATGTCGTAAAATTTATGTGACATTTCAGCTCCTTTTAAGCAAATGGGCCGCGGACCGACATATTCGATCCGCGGCCGCTGAATTTATGCAGTTGCCGCACGGCTTGCTAGCGGGAATTCGATCGCCGGGAAGTCAACGACCGTTCCGGCGGTCTCGTTAAAGTAGTTGGTGAAAATGTTCAACGCGACGTTGGCGACGATCTCAGCGATCTCTTGTTCGCCATAGCCGGCTGCTTTCACTGACGCGATGTCGGTCTCGGAAACCTTTCCCCGGCTGACGACCAAAGCACTCGCGAACTTCAAAGCCGCGTCTGCTTTTGCGTCATTCGACGCTGCTCGACGGGCATCGACGATCGCCGTGTCGTCAAGGCCGGACATTTTGCCGATCGCCGAATGTGCCGATGCACAATACTGACATCCATTGATCTCCGCCGTCGTCAAAGCGATCTGTTCGCGTAACTTGGCGTTCAAAGTCGTGCCTAACGAACCGCTGAAGTTCAGATAGGCCTCCAAAACCGCCGGCGAACTCGCCATTGTCTTCATCATATTCGGTGCAAAACCGATCTTCGCCTTTACGCCGTCGAGTAGGTCCTTTGCTTTACCGGTTGCTGTTTCGTGGTTGATTGCTGTTATTCTCTGCATGATATTTCGTCTCCTGTATTCTGACTATTATTGTTAACGATGTTCGTTACACCATACATTAGTGCATGTATCGTGCCAGAACCACAAAACTACGTTAACCCTAATATTTACAATATGTTAGCAGCAAAACTCAAAAAACAACTGCTAAACGAAATATCGTGATATACTGATTTCTCGTTACTGATATAACGAAATATCGTTGGCCGTTGGATCAAACGAGGAAATAGATGATCATCAAAAAGAAGATCCTGGCAATACCCGGAAGCACGCGAGAGCGATCGACTAACCTAAACCTGATTTTCGCGATCGCCGATCTTTGCGCAGAGATCTTTGACGTGACCGTGTATCGTGGCCTTATGCACCTGCCGCCTTTCAATCCCGACAATGACAACGAGCAGGCCGGCGAAGCCGTTGCCGATCTCCGAACTCAGATCAAGCATGCCGATGGCGTCTTGATCTGCACTCCTGAGTACGCCATGGGCGTTCCCGGGACGCTTAAGAATGCGATCGACTGGACAGTTTCGTCCGCCGATTTTTACCGCAAGCCGACAGCATTGATCACCGCCTCGTCGTCGGGTGAGAAAGGCCATGCGTCGCTGCTCGAAACCCTGAAGGTCATAGATGCGAGTATCACTGACGAGACTCAGCTTTTGATCCCGGCAAAATTAAAGGTCAGTAACGATACAAGATAGTCGATGAAAAGACGCTTGCCGATGTCAATGCACTGATACTTGCGTTTGATTCGAATATTAACGACGCCGCTTCTGCCTGAGTTGAGAAAATTGACTTATGAGATCAGAGATCGCATTCGACTCGATAAACGATTTGATCGTCCGCAACAGCCCTGTCGACGAAACGCTGCAGGCCATTGCCTCGCAGATGTTTGCTCACGAAGGCGTCGCCCTGGCTCGAATATGGCTGATCGACAAAGGAGATATTTGCGATTCATGTGTAATGCGGCCGATATGTCCGGATCAGGAACGCTGTTTACACCTAACGGCAAGCTCCGGCCGTGACATTGCCGGTAAGAACATCTGGTCAAACATTCACGGCAAATTTCAGCGGTTCCCGATCGGCGTGCGAAAGGTCGGACACGTCGCCGCCACAGGCGAATCGATCTGGCTGAGCGATCTTAGCAAGACTAAAAACTCATGGATAGCCGAGCAGGATTGGGTTGTCGAAGAACAAATTGAGGGCTTTGCCGCGCATCCGCTTAAGTTCAAAAACGATATCCTCGGCGTCGTTGCCGTTTTTTCTCGCAGCAACATAAGTCAGGAAAGCTTTCAGTGGCTTAGATCATTTGCCGAACAGGCTTCGATCGCGATCGCAAATGCTCGGGCTTTTGAGGAGATCGACCGGCTCCGGAGCCAGTTAAAGGACGAGAACGAGTATCTTCGCGAAGAAATAAGCGATGCTGTCCCGCACAAATTCCTAATCGGTGAAAGCCCGGTATGGACAAAGATCGTTCAGCAGATCGATCTCGTCGGTCCGTCGGATGCGACCGTTTTGCTGACGGGCGAGAGTGGGACTGGCAAGGAAATGGTCGCCCGTGCTCTACACGAAGCCGGGCCGAGACGTGACAAGCCGCTCGTGCGTGTTAATTGCGCAGCGATCTCGCCTGAACTGTTTGAAAGCGAGTTCTTCGGTCACGCCAAAGGAGCTTTCACAGGGGCGTTCAAAGATCGGGTCGGGCGGTTCCAACTCGCCGATGGCGGCACAATCTTTCTAGACGAAATGGGCGAACTCCCGCTCGCGTTGCAGGGAAAACTACTGAGAGTGCTGCAGGAAAGGCAGTTCGAACGAGTTGGCGAAGACCGCACTCGCACAGTCGATGTCCGCGTTATTGCGGCCACCAACCGCGACCTTTGGGCTGAGGTCGAAAACGGAAATTTTCGTCAGGATCTCTATTATCGCCTAAGTGTCTTTCCGATCCATCTGCCGCCGCTCCGTGAACGCCCCGAGGACATCGAGCCACTCGCAAGGCATTTTCTCAACATTCTCGCCGCAAGATCTCAAAATGCTCCGCCAAAATTGTCCGCGGACGATGTGAATATGCTCCGAAAATACTCATTCCCCGGCAACGTCCGCGAACTGCAAAATATCATCGAACGTGCCGTCATAATGGCCCAGAGCCATCGCCTGAATTTCACCATGCCGCAGATCATCGACCGGCTTATTGACATGGACGAGCCGCAAGCAGAAGCACTTGGCGAACGCCGCGACAGGGTTAAAAGTTATGTGGAATTAAAGGACGAAGAACGCCGCAATCTGATCGCGGCACTGCGCGAAACCAATTACAAGATATACGGAACCGACGGAGCCGCCCAACTGCTCGGCATCAAGCCAACAACGCTTGTTTCGCGGATCAAGGCAATGGAAATTTCAATGCGGCCGTAGATTCAACGGACTTTAAGAGCAGGCAAATATGCCCGCAAAAAAAAATAGCGTCGAGATCATCGGATCCCAACGCTTAATCTCTTTGAGGAGTAAGCAGGAATGAAAGCGGAAATTATGCGGCTGCTGCGAGGTTTGCGGATTTGATGCCGTATGAACGGGCGACTCCGGAAAGAGACTTTTTGAGCTGTGTTCTCGCGCGGTTGAGACGTGACATGACAGTGCCGATGGGCACGTCGAGGATCTGAGCGACTTCTTTGTAGTCAAATTCGTGGACGTCGGCCAGCAGAACGACTGAGCGATAATGCTCGGGCAGCTTGTCGAGGGCTGAGATGACTTCGCGGTCGGTCAGGTGTTCGGGTACGGGAGTTTTCGCCGCTGAGACCTCGAAGAGAAATTCGTCGGCATCCTGAAAGTACTTCGACTGTATGTGTTGCTTGCGACGGTGATGGTCGTACTTGTTGAACAATATCTTATAAAGCCACGCACGACAGTTAGTGCCGAGTTCATAGCGGTCAAATGATTTCCAAGCCTGCATATAGGTTTCCTGTACCAGGTCGTCGGCTTCGGTCTCGTTACGCGTCAGGCGTTTGGCGGTGCGATAAAGGTCGTCGATGTGGTGCATCGCTTCAGCTTCGAAAATTTCAGGCGTGATCTCTGTCATATGATTGCTCCTTAATATTTGTGATAAAATGCTGCTCACTACCATTAGTCGAACGAGCAAAAGAATCCTTACAATATTTCTCAAATATTTTTTCGGGCAATAAAAATGGGATGAAACGCGCTGTTTCATCCCTGACAATGTTCGTGGGGTCTCTTAGATCTATCGAGCGGTAGCGGTGTATGTGCGAGCCGGTGCGGGCATTTCTTCGTTTGAGACCGTTGGCGAACGCAAGGTGAGAAATTGCACGGGGTCTTTGGTAAAGAGCAGATCAAGCGTCCAGTCGAGCGCGACACGAAGCTTCTTCTCGAATCGCGGCAACTTCATTAAATAGATCGTCCGCCACAGCCACCAGGCGATAAAGCCTGAGAAGTTATACCCGAAGATCTGAGCAACGCCCGTCCGACGACCCAATGCGGCTAGTTGGCCGATGGTTTCGAAGACGAAAGGCTTCATTTTACCGCCACGTATCGATGCACGGATGTTGTGAGCGAGAACTCGCCCCTGACGGATCGCGTGTTGGGCAGTCGGCGGATGCGGTTTGCCAGTCTTTTGATCGACGATCGACGAACAGTCGCCCACCGCCCAAACACCATCATAGCCGGCAACACGCATGTATTCGTCGGCACAGATCCTGCCGCGATCTTTGTCGCACGGTAGCGAATCGAGCATCGGGTTCGGAGCAGTTCCTGCGGTCCAGACCATAGTGTTAGACACGATCTGCGTCCCGTCGCTCAACGTGACGAGATTGCAATTAATATCGTCGACCTTTGTATTCAGATGGATTTCGACGCCTCGTTTGGAAAGCAGATTCTGCGCATATTTCCCAAGCTTGTTGCTCAATTCGGGCAAGATCGTGTCGCCGGCGTGGACGAGAACGACACGCAGCATGTCTTCGGTGAGATTCGGATAGAATCTTAGAGCCTCGCGCAAGAAATCATTCATCCCGGCGATCGTCTCGACGCCGGCAAAACCTCCGCCGGCCACGACAAAATTGATAAGCGGAGCGCGGACTTTCGGACAGCATTCGAAATCGGCTTCTTCCAGGTTTGAGATCATGTGGTTTCGGAGATAGATCGCATCACCAAGTGACTTCATCGTCAAGGCGTTTTCCTCAAGTCCCTTGTTACCGTAAAAATTAGTTATCGAGCCAAGTGAAAGTACCAGATGATCGTATTGGAGTTCGTGATGGTGGTGCTCTTTCCCATGAGAAACGCCGACTGTTTTGTTGTCCAGATCGATTTTCTCAACGTTGCCGTTAAATATCCTTACGCGCTTTAGCAGCTTTCTAACCGGGCTAACAATATGAGTTATGTCGAGATCGCTGGCTGCTACCTCATGGAGCATCGGTGTAAATAGGAAAAAGTTCTCGCGATTGATGAGAGTGATCTCGACGTCTTTGTCTCGAGCAAGGGTCTTCTCGAGATTCAACGCAGTATAGAGGCCCCCAAAACCGCTGCCGAGTATCAAAA
>JBGAVK010000085.1:0-14102 GCA_044228165.1 Pyrinomonadaceae bacterium
CTTCATAGTTTTTTTCCTTCCGCACTTTCACAGCATCTTTGCCGGTCCTTACAATATCTATCAAATCACTCCAGTCATCGTACGTTTGATTGGTATCAGACGACTTTTCCCAATCCTCCAGACAGGCGTCTCTCTGGTCCTTGATATCATCACCAAAACCACAGTTAAAGTTATCGGACATTACTTTTCGAAGCGATGCATGGTCATGGTTAAGAACCGCTTTACGGAAACTTTCCCAAAACTGTGGCCAAGCCTTTTCGGCTTCTCGGATTAACGGATCAACCTTCTTAACGACCGGCTTTTTATGGTTTTTCGATTTCGTTTGGCCTTCGGTCGAGATCGCAACAAAACCTGATACGACCAGCATGCAAACAAATAGACGGAATGCTTTCTTCATATTCTTACTATTTACCCGCCAACACACTCTTAGGCATGTCCATTTTGATCGACAATAAATTGCGGGTGTTTACAAAGACCATTAACTTCAAGACGGCTTTGTCTGTCTCCGAATGGTTGAGCATCGAGGCTCCGCGTTTGAGCAAATTAAGGGCGCCGGATGCGAGGCCGGCTTCCGTTTTTCCGGGCATTGCGAAAATACAGTGAACCGGATTAGAGTTTCGTCCGGAGTCGATGGAAAATCCGACGCTTTGAATCAAGCCTATGTGATCCAAAATCGTGCCAATAATGCCAAGGCCGGTAAACGAAAGTACTTTTGTAAATATCTTGAACGCAAAATTTGCGACGCCCTGAAATTCCTGCGGCACACCCATAAAGAACCTGATCGGAGCCGATGGACCGAGCGTTGACATAATCGACCGAAAAGCAGACTTGTGAATCAGGGCCGTTTGGGGTCTAGCGAATGTTTCACTTGTCTGTTCGACTGCGGTTTTGGTTCCGGCGACGAACGTAGTGTTATTTAAGGGAAGTAAATACGAATCATCCGATGGGTTTACATAACCGGTACGGGGCCCGATCCTTTCGGTCTTCCAACCCATCGATTCCAGAGTCTTGATGATCCCCACCGACGAGAAGCTGCCACTCACGATCACTCCCATTTTCCCGGAAGACGTTGGATTGGCATCCATAAAAATCACAAACTCTTTTACATTCGCTTCGTTCGTGCCAGTTTGGCCGATTATTTCCGAAAATTCATCACCTTTTACAGCCTGCCTTAGTTGCTTATCGCCCCGCACTTTTGTCCAATCGACTCGAACGACGGCTACAGATTTCGCCGGAACAAGCGAAATCGCAGATAGGCCTCGCTGGCCAAAAGTGAAAACACAGCCAAAGAGTATTACCGTCGCGGCGAGTGAGAGCTTCTTCATATCGCTTATAACTTATCCTTTTGTTTCAGAGCCAGCATCGTCAGGCCGAGAAAAATAAGGCTAAACAGCGCCAATATCAGCAGATCTTTCCTGACTCTTGAGTGGTATGCGTCGATTATAACGCTGTCACTGTTTTTGTCCAAGACATTTTCATACTCTTTGACGGTCATTCTCGCGGCAAGTTTGTCGCGGGCCTTTAGGTCGCTGACGGAGACCTGATGTGCCAGGGCGTCAATCGTCCAGCGTGCGGTCATAAGATCAGCGAGAAATTTAGCGCTGCCCAGACCTTCGGATTTCTGAACGGGGTCTGGAATTCTTGGTATTTCGGTCGGCTTATTGGGGTCGATCTTGATCTCCTTGTTCTTATCCCGCTCGTACTTGTCATGGTCCGCTACGACTGCAGGTTTGCTCTCTTTAAGGTTTACATAGAGATCGTCAAGCGGCTTTAAGAAGCCGCTGAGCAGAAGCTGCGGGATTAGGATAAGCGGTAGTATGCTCATTGCCTTTTCTGTCGAGGAAACGAGTGCTGAAAAGAACAAACCGATCGTCGCACCTGCCAACAGCGTCAGATAGAGAATTAGCGTCAACATCGCGAAATCAACGGACTCGAATCTGCCAAAGGCCGTCATTATCACAACAAACAAAAAACACTGAATCAGCCCGACTCCGGCAAGGATCGTAAACTTCGACATCACATAAGACGGGATCTTTAGATTTACGAGCCGCTCGCGTTCGTAGACTGACGTTTCGGAGACGATCTCGCGGATGGCATTGTTCGCACCCAGCCACATCGCGATGACTGCTGCGATAAAGATCGTCCGTCCGTCGTTCGGGGTCTTGTCAGTAATAAACGCGAGGATAAACGCTACGATCGGAGCCTGTGCTAGCAGAATAAGCGTGTTGCGATAATCCTTGAGCTTGATCTCCAAAAATCTCTGGGTCAATGTCCACCATTGTCCGACGCCGGGTTTTCTCTCCGCACCTGTATTATCGACGCCGGCGCCTATCGCTAATCCGCCGCTCGTTTGCGCCTGTATTTCACCAAAACGCGAAGCCACATACTTTTGAAATTGCGGCGAACTCAGAAACGCACGGTTTGACTCTTCGGGTGTTTTCTCGTGCAATCGGCGATAAATTTCGCTCGGTTCCTGACAGTTAAAATATTGCAAAGCTTCCTGCGGCGGGCCGAAGAATGCAAGGCGGCCGCCCTTTGTCAACAAAACAATATTATGCATCGAATTAAATTTCTCGAATTTGTGCGTGACCATAACGACGATCCTGCCTTCGTCCGCTAATTTGCGAAACAGGAGCATCATGTTCTCGGTCGTCTCCGGATCGAGCGGCGAGGTCGGCTCGTCGAGAAATAGAAAATTCGGCTTCGTGATAAGTTCGATACCAAGGCTCAAGCGCTTTTGCTGACCGCCCGAAAGCTGTCGGAAGGCGTTGTGCCGCTGATCCTCTAGCCCAACAGTTTGGATAACTTCGTGGATTACCTCACCTATCTGGTGAAGCGTCGTGCCACCGGGCAAACGCATTTTGGCCGCGTAGAATAAAGTGCGTTCGACCGTCAATGCCTCATGCAAAATATCACGTTGCGGCACATATCCGATCGACCGTCGAAGCAGATCGAAATTCTGGTAAAGATCAAGATCATTGATAAATACGTGTCCGGCATTCGCCGGCCGCATCCCGTTTAAGGCGTCCATCAGGGTCGATTTTCCGCAGCCAGATGCACCCATTAACCCAACGAACTCACGCGGATACAGAGCTACGGAAACATCCTGAAGCACTGTTTTCTCCCCGTAGCTTTTTCCGACGTTATACGCAACGATACGGCTTGCACTCAGATCCTGTTTCTTAATTTCGCGGCCGTTTACATTGATCAGGTAGCCGCCAATTGTTACCCAATCTGCGGTTGTAAGCTGATATGCCGATCGCAGAATATTTCCATTGACGAATATCCCGTTCGTACTGCCTAGATCGGTAATTATCGGCTGTGGGCCTGAATCGTAATGAAGCTGTGCATGATAACGTGAGACGCTCGGAGCATCAAAACGATCTCGTTGTCAGGCGCCCTGCCGATCCCGGAGGACTGCCGATAGATCAACGCGAAATACGCTCGTCACTTTCCACGTTGCTCCAGGCGACCGTTTTGTCTTGCGAGGAGGACTCTAAGGAATAGAACTGAACGAAAATTGCGGCTCATAGGATGGCTTCCAGATCAGCGTTATGAAAAGTGAATGTTAATGTTTGTCCCGCCCCCATTTCGAGCTTGTCGCCATCGTTCAACGCACAAACGTCAATCGCCTGACCATTGACGAAGGTTGTCTGCCGGCTGCTCAGATTCTTGATCGCTATTATTCCATCGTCGCGGACCTCGATCACCGCTTGAAGGCGTGAAATAAACGGATGATCGAGTACAATTTGGCACTGCACTGCGTCGCGTCCGATGACTGTACTTCCAATCGGGAGGGTTAGAATCGTATTATTTGGGCTAACCAAGTTCGGCATTGTCTTTGTTTTTCAGAGAACATACTATCGGCGCAAAATAAATGTGCCGTTCTTAGTCTTGCCGCTCATCATCTGACCATTCTCAGCGAGCGAAAGACTATAGCTGTCCAAAATAACGATGTTATTCGGATCATCCTTACGGAAACCACGCATCTTGACCATTCTAGTTGTCGGATCAAAAGTGCCCTGCACAAATTCAGTCGCGCTAAGGCCGACTTTATAAGCCTTATCCGGTTTACTTGTCCTTCTTAGCGTCCAGATGATTTGGCCGCTGACTTTGCCGCCGCTTTCGGCAAAATTGGCCGCGGCGGTGAAATTGGCACTGTTCGATGTCCAATCGCCGGTCCAGTTTCCGCTCGGCGTCAGGCCCGGAATGCCGCCGCGTGGTGCGATCGCATTCGGCATCGCCGTCGTTGGCCCAGGGGACGGCGTGGCGATTATGGACGTATTTGCCTGCATCGCATTCGTATTTGCTGCATACTCTCCTTTATCTGTATCACGCAGCACAAACAAAAATATCCCGGACCCAACAAGGGCCGTCGCCAATACGCCGATGATTAGGTACAAAATATTATTCGATGGTGCACCGTCCGGAGCGGAAACGTGTGCGTGCGGTGATTGGATAACCTGAGTCGGCATTTCGCCGGACGGTTGAAAAGGCACACCATCCGAGACAAGAACGGTTCCATCATCAGGACAGAAATCGTTGTCGTCACTAAAGCCCTGATTGCATTTTGGGCATCTTTTCATAGCCTTGTTATATCGGTAGTCGATCGTCGTTAGCGTATAACGAATCCATCAATAGTAAGCCCGCGGCCCCTCATGGAACTATCTCCGACAACCGTCGTGTCCAGACACCGCCGTCAGTCCCGGCAAAAAGATGCGTGCATTTTCGAGTCATAATAAGATACTTGCGACACTCTGATGTCTATCGGCCGAGGCTTACCCTTCCGTTCCATTTCCCGCCATTACGGGCGACGCCGTTTAGCGTACGTCCGTCAGCCGCCAGGTTGAGGCGATATTGGTCGAGCATCACGAGTATATTGTTGGGGTCATCCTTGTTGCCGCCTCGCATATTGACCTGGCGCGTGGCGGGTTCAAAACTGCCGTTTACATACTCTCGGTCGCCGACAGTCCGACTTTGTTGATTTTGTCGGGCCTGTTTGTCCGAAGAAGTGTCCACCGGATATATCCGTCCACGCGTCCGCCGGATTCACTAAGCGTGAGGTCATACTTAAGATATGCCCCTGACGGCGACGACCAGTTACCGGCCCACCTTCCCGCGGGCGAAATGGGGAAGCTTGCACGGTTAGGAGCTGTGTTTGCCGCCGAGCTTGGTGCGGTGTTCGAAGCATTCGATGGTGCATTTGTTGCGAAACTATGCCGGTTCGCACCAAAGTTATTCAACGATCCATCAACGACATTACTTGCTGCCGGAGAATTCTCCACACGCGTCTTTTCGATGTCCTTTTCTTGCGGCCCGACGAAAACCAAATATGCTCCGCCCATTACGATGACCGCGACTAGACAACCGAGCACGGCATATAGCCAATTGGGATTACCTGCTGTCGTTTGTGGAGTTGCGAACTGCTGAGGAATGGAAACGTATTGTGTTGGAATCTCGCCGATGGCCGATTGCTCATCCCAAGAGACCACAACACGACTTTGGCCCTGATTGACCGGTGATACGAGCCGCGTTCCGTCATCGACGCAAAAGTCTGTGCCGTCGTCAAAAGTCTGATTGCATTGAGGGCATCTCTTCATTTTGCTCACCTCGTTAGTCCTGTGGTTTCCCGCGGTCACCTTACAAACTCAATCGTATTTCCATGCATCCACCCGCTTCTACCGCCCGTCGCTGTAACTCGAAACCAAGGATTATTTCCGCCTGCTGACTTTCCAATTTTTATAGGTTCATCAAATGAAACCACGTAAATCTCCGGAGCGTAAATTGACGGTGACGATCTAACTATCGCGTTCAGCATAATTACTCTTCCGTTGTAACCTTTTCTTAGTAGTTTCCCTCGTGCGTTTTCATCGGATTTAGACGTTTCTCTATCCTTCTCCGCATTTCCTCTATCGGCTTTATTATTCTTTCCCGATTCGTCGACATTCGTTGGCTCACCAGCAGAATTTGTTGCGGCCTGATCTTGGTCTCTGCTGGATGCGCTATTACCGATATTTGAGACGTTGGCGGGATTCGAATCAGACGGGATATTTGAAGCCTCAACACGGGCTTTGTCTTTGTCTTTTTCACCGAAGCTGGCAAGAAACAAATACGCCCCTCCAATCAAGATGACCGCGACGAGACCGCCGATCACCGCGTAAAGCAAGTTGGTATTATTTGATGAGGTTTGTGGATTCGACGCGTTTTGAGGAATAGAGACAAATTGGGTTGGAGTCTCGTTGCCTAGCTGCTGGTCGTCCCAAGAAACTACAACCCGGCTTTGACTCTTTTCGCCCGGTGACACAAGCGAACTCCCGTCAGATATGCAGAATTCGCTATCGTCGTCATACCGTTGTAGACACTGGGAACACTGTTTCATAATCAGTATCAACCGCACGAAACTGGATCTTTCAACTCTTCAAAAACTATTTTAGGCCCATCTGCAAACATCTTGATACGCAAGGTTTTCTCGCCAATATCGCAATGGTTTACAGATCGCCATTTCTGAGTGAATACCGCTACCGCCGTGTCACCGTCAATAGCGATGTTCCGAATGTCGGCCTGAACATCGACAACATTTCGAAGCATTCTTCCCCGATCGTTCATCCAACTATTGAAACTCAACTGTTCGCGTCCACCGGTAGGCGTTCGTTTGATTCCGACAAATTCAGTCGTCGGGGCGTAACACGCGCGATATTCTGAGAAACTTTTCCAATTCTGTGCATTTTTCCAACGGATAACTAAATCGGTGGCGACGGTTTCAGTGATTGTCGAAATCGAAGGTGTCTCGGAAGCCGTCTGTATATTCGCCTGCGAAGTCGATATCCATTCAGGCTTTAAGCTTGTATGCAGTGCCGGGTTCTGGTTGGTTGGTCGGTTCTTTTCATCGGACGGCAAATACATGAGGAAGGCGACTAGAGCGATAATTGCCGTGGCCATTACCCCAACGGCAACATAGATCAACTTACCGGTTTCAGTTCTCGAATCTGTTTTCGTTGGTACAGGCGTAAATACTTGCGTCGGGACATCGGCTGAAACGAACGAACGGTCCACTTCAAGCGGCGTTCCGTCATCGACGCAAAAGTCGGTAGCGCCGTCAAAAGTCTGATTGCATCGAGGGCAACTTTTCATATTATCGAGCGACGGTTAGCATTAAATGGCATTCCATCGCTAGACGAATCGACGATTCCGGAACTGCGCATCGCAAAATTTTGGCTGAATTACAACCGGAAATATAACGGAAATATGGCAAATAGGCAACTTATCGAGCATCGCCTTGAGAATTCTCTTTAACAATAACGTAAGCCTAGAACAACCTTCCTTTCAGTCATTGAAAGTTGACACATTCGAATGGATTACTTAAGGTTTCAAGCATATTCCAAATGAGAACGTTCACCCTACTTCTTGTCTTGCTCGTCGGCAGTTGTAGTCTGCCGGAAAAGTCCACCGTGCTGCCGACCGGCGAGGTGAATATCATCCCTCAGCCGATCGAAATAGCGCAGCGGCGGCGAATTCGAGTTGACTAAGGAGACGACGCTCGTTGCGACTGATGAAGCCGGACTTCTAGGCGCTAATGCGATAAACGATGTTCTGAGTGTAAGTTACGGCCTTACGTTAAATATCAGCGGCGTTAACGGGCCGACAAATTCGGTGTGCTGACCTCGCGGCAACAGCCAGACGACCAGAAAGTGAAGGACGAATCATACGAACTAAACCTAGGGCCGACCAGTATTCATATCAAGGGAACGGCGAGCGGGCTGTTTTGCTCAATCTCTGATCCAGATGATTCCGAACGACGTTAATAACGGCATCCGAATACCTGCTGCTTCGATTAGGGACGCTCCAGGTTCCGCTATCGCGGGTTTCATCTTGACGAGGCCCGACATTTCATGGGCGCTGACTTTGTAAAGAAGTACATTGCCCTCGCCGCCCGGTATAAGCTCAACTATTTTCACTGGCACCCGACGGACGATCAGGGCTGGCGGATCGCAATCGAAAAATATCCGCTTTTGACCGAGGGTCGGCTCGACGCGACCCGAATCAGTCAGGGCCGAGGCTTACCTAAAGAAACAACCGCCGGCGACGGCAAGCCGGTCGAGGCTTTTACATACGCGAGCAGATAACAGACATAGTCGCCTATGCCAAAGCTCGTTCCGTCACCATCATCCCGGAGATCGAGATGCCCGGCCATTCTTCCGCCGCCCTCGCTGCCTATCCCCAATATGGGTGCACCCCAACTGCGAATTATAAGGTTAAAACGACTTGGGGTAACCCGCCTGCCGGATTTCCCGAGATTCTTTGCCCATCCGAAGAGACGATCACGTTCTTGACGGATGTGCTTGACGAGGTGATGGAAATGTTTCCCAATTCGCCATACATCCACGTCGGAGGGGATGAGACAAATCTGTCCCAATGGAAATCATCTAAGGTGGTCCAGGACATCAAGGCACGCGAGGGGTTCATGGACGAGTATGAGGTACTCAAGTGGTTCATCGACCGGATCGGTAGTCACGTCGAATCTCGTGGTAAAAAGATCATCTGCTGGGACGATATGATCGAGAAGGGACAGATGCCAAATGCCACGATAATGTCGTGGAAAGGCTCCGGGACGGCTAGACTTGCGGCGTTCGCCAATCGCGAGGTCATCATTTCGCCATACGAGAGGCTGTATTTCGATCACCCGCAGAGTACCGCCGCCGAAGAGGACAAAAGCTTTGGCCCAGTTGTCACGCTAAAGAGTGTTTTCAATTTCAGCGTATTGTCGCGCCAGCCGACGCCCAGGAAAGGCGAAATATAATCGGTGGCGAAGGCTGCGTCTGGACCGAGTTTATCGACACGCCCGATCACGCCGATATATGGCGTTCCGCGTTTGATCGCCTTAGCGGATGTGCTCTGGACTGGCCAAAGCAAGGATTTCAAGGGATTTATCACTAACCGGTTATTTAACGAATTTGCCCGGCTCGACCGCCTGCCAGCAGAGCGTAAGGTGAACTACCGGATACCCGAGCCTTTCGACCTCGCCAACCACGTGGTGACAAGAGATGCTCCTGCCGCGATCGAATTATTTTTGCCGATTCGGATAGTACGATCTACTTCACGACCAACGGATCTATCCCAAACACTACTTCTGCAGGTTATTACGGTGCTGGATTCTTTATGGTCCCCCCGGTTTCGAGGGAACTATTAAGGCCATAGTTAAACAGACCAATGGTCGCCCTAGCTCGGTTTTTGAGGTCAGCTATTCTCGTTTAGTACCGTCTGTTGGTTCTATACATAAACAGCAGATAATTAAGTCCCCGAGTAACTCAAAATCGTCTAACGACACGACTGAAGTGATTTCTCGCGCCGAACCGCCGGTCGCTCTCCGCGCCACGGCCAACGCCCAAATCTGGAAAATCGGTTGATGTGAAGAAGCAATTATCCAATCGTCGGTAATCCTAATTCAAGTAAACTCAGAGATGATGACTCGCGACGAGCGAATCAGTAGGCCGAAGAATTCTGGGTGTTCGTTAACCAGTAGAGCGTGAAGGTGTCGAGAATGTCGTCTCGTGTAATGGCTCTATTCAGTTTACCGTTTCTGAAACAGCATCGGCATAAACCTATTTGTCGTTCAAATAGCGATCCAGGTTTGAGGCAACCCTATTCGTTGTTTCCGTAGTAACGTTGAGGTATCTCAGGAAAGTCTTTAATTGTGAATGTCCCGTGATTTTCATTACTTCGGTATGAGGAGATGCAGACGCGATCATCCGGGTCGTGGCGGTATGGCGACAGTCGTGAAACCGGAAGTCAGTTATTCCTGCCTCCTCACAAGCAGATTTGAATGAAGTTTTTATCGTATTTGTGATTCCGAACACGGTTTTGTTCAAATCTTCGGAGGATGCTTCCCATAGAGCCTCGAATTCGTCTCGAAGCCGTGTTGTTACTCCAACCGTCCTGGCCACCTCGGTCTTTGTGTTTGTCTGTGGTATGTGGATCTCATTCTTGCGAAGGTCGATATCTTCCCATCGCATTTTGAAGATCTCCCCCCGACGCATTGCTGTATCGAGGGCACAGATGAGCAATGGCCTCAAATGTGCTTTTCTTTCCACACAGAGATCGAGCAACCTTAGCTCTTCTTCATTTGAAAGTACGCGGTCCCGTTGGGCCTCCGCTGCCTTAGAAATGATTCCCTTCGTTAGAGCAAACGGGTTCTTTATTAGCCACTCATTTTGAACTGCATAATTCAGGATTGCCCTAAGCAGCTCGAGTTCGCGATTGACCGACGCAATTTTTCGTTGGTGTGAGCGAATAACTTTTTTAACCACCGTCTTTTCTTTTCCAGTCTTCTTATCAAAGACCGTGGTTCTTTCATTCACTTCAACCTCGACAGGAGCATTGAGGCGATGATCCTTATAATTCTTTATGTCGTTTGCCCTTATCGAGCGGATCCGTCTCTTCCCAAAATACTCGCGTAACGGTTTTATCGCCGACAGAACGGCCGGGATCGACCGCCTGCCTTTAACTTTTATACCGGATTGAAAAGTCGCTTCGGTTAGTTCCCCTTTTTCGTAGATATCGAGTAACTGATCAAACTCAATTTTGTCAGATTTGAACGATTCCTCGCCATAAAGATTCAGCTCCTGCCTCATCTCTTCAACGACCGTTCGGGCCGTTCGTTTATCCGAGATAGGTCTGTACTTAACTTGGTACTTACCGACCTCGTTCTTATATTGCAGCCGAGCGTATAGCCGTCCCTTTATTAGAACCCAGTATCTTGGCGACGATCGCTTTTGTTCCATTCCGTGTATTCCGTTTGCCTTATTTATCTGAAACAGTTATCTAAAAAGTTATCTAGCATTGCAATGATAATTCATGATAACGTATGATACCAACTTGGAAGCTGAAAGAGTGTAAATATCTATAATTACATGGGTTATGGGGGCAAAAAACGCTTTATGATACTCGGTGATATCGTATGTTCCACTCGTAATCTGGCTGTTAACCGAAGGGTTGTAAGTTCGAGTCTTACCTGCGGAGCCAATTTAAGACAAAAACGGACACTGCAATGGCGTCCGTTTTTGTTTTGTTAGATGATGTTGCTTTTTGATGCAGACTTGTATTTGCATTATTGCTTATGTTAACGTTAACAGAGCTTGGCAGATGAACGCTGTAAAGAAACCACAAACTCGAAAAAGAAAAACAACGCTTAGCGACATTGCTGAGGCGGTCGGTGTTGCGACGATGACGGTTTCGCGGGTCGTGAGCGGCGATGGGTATGTTAGCGAAGATACGCGGCAGAAAGTGTTGAAAGCCGTCAAGGATCTGAACTATCGCCGCAACGGTTTGGCCCGCAGTCTAAAACGGCAGTTTACGGAAACGGTCGGGCTTGTGCTGGGTGATATTTCGAATCCGTACTCGACCGAGCTGGCTCGGGCCGTGCGCGAAACGCTTTTGGATCAGGGCTTTAATCTGTTCATTTGTATCAGCGAATATGGTGCGAAGGAAGACGTGATCGCGTTCGAATCGCTGGCGAATCATAGTGTTGACGGAATTATCGTTGCGACCCGGTCGAATGAGGGCGGCGACCTGTATCTTCGCGGGTTAGTCGAAACGAACATTCCTGTGGTTGCGATCGGCCGCGATTTTCAGCATAAGAATATAGATCTCGTCTCGCCTGATAATCTGAAAGGCGGCTTTGAGGCGACGCAGCATCTGATCGACCTCGGGCACAAACGAATAGCATTTATCGGTGCAAATCTCGGCAGCGGAGGGCATCTCAAACGTTTGCAAGGCTATCTCAAGGCTCTCGAACATCACGGAATTCCGGTCGATGAACGGCTCATAACCGGCCGCAGCGAAGGCGTGACCGATGTGTCGGGGTACTCGACCGAGGAGATCGGTTTCGAAGGGATGAAGCGTTTGCTCGCGCTTCCCGATCCGCCGACGGCTGTTTTTGCCCGCAACGATTTTACGGCGATCGGGGCGATGAGCGCGATCAATGACGCGGGGCTGCGAATTCCTGATGACATCGCGATCGTCGGGTTCGACGACATTCCGCTGGCGGCCAGAATGTCGCCGTCGCTCACGACCGTGCGGCAACCGATGCGTGCCGAGGGACAGATCGCGGCCGAGATGCTGCTCGAACGCATTACGGGCCGAGCGAACATCGCTCGACGCGAACGAATATTAGACTGCGAACTGATAGTGCGGGAATCGTCCGGATCGAAACGAAAGTAGGGGAGCGTCACGAGCTTGGAGATTTACTTTGTGCGTGTCTGTTAACCTTAACATACATTTGGTCAAAATTTGGTTAGAGCTAGTGATCTGAGGGAAAGCTATGAGCGAGGAAACTACAAACAGCGGCGGCCTGAAGATCAATGGCCTGCGTTGGATCATTGTCGGCCTGATCTTTTTTGCGACGCTGATCAACTATATCGACCGGCTGACGATCTCGGTGCTCGCGCCGATCATCACGAAGGATCTCAACCTCTCCAACACCGAATTTGGCGGCATTGCGACGTGGTTTTTGCTGGCGTATACGATCAGCCAGTCGCTGTCGGGAAAGCTGTATGATCGCGTTGGAATTAAGAAAGGATTTACGATCTCGATCGTTGTTTGGTCGCTGGCGGCGATGGCACATGCGTTTTCGGTCGGTATTCGCAGCCTGAGTGCGTTTCGATTTGTCCTCGGCCTCGGCGAAGCCGGCAACTGGCCCGGAGCCGCGAAGACCGTCGCCGAATGGTTTCCGGCCCGGCAGCGAGCCTTTGGCATGGCGATATTCAACAGCGGCGCCGCCATCGGTTCGATCGTCGCACCGCCGGTGATCGTCGGGCTTTATGCGTATTTTGGGCATTGGCAAGAGGTTTTTGTCGTCACGGGCGCACTTGGATTCGCGTGGCTTGCCGTCTGGTGGTTGGTCTATGACAAGCCGGAAACTCACAAATGGTTGACCGCAAATGAATTAGCGTTGATCAAAGAGGACGAGACGGTGACGCCGGAGACGATCGATGAGGCCCCGATGGGCTGGTTCGAACTGCTCAAATACCGACAAACCTGGGCGATCGTCGTCGCTCGTTTTCTGGTCGATCCGATCTGGTGGCTCTACATCACGTGGCTGCCGTTGTTTCTGTATCAGGTTCACGGATTTGACCTCAAGCAGATCGGGCTGTTCGCGTGGGTGCCGTACGTTGCGGCAGACGCGGGCAGTTTGTTTGGCGGTTGGCTGTCCGGTTTCTTGATCGGCCGCGGCTGGTCGGTGAATTCGGCGCGGAAAACCGTGATCGGCTTCGGAGCGTTGCTGATGCCGGCGGGAATTGCGGCGGCGTTCACGCCCGATTCGATGACTGCTCTCGCGCTGATAGGCGTTGTTCTGTTTGGATTTCAGGTTTGGATCAACAACGTTCAGACACTTCCGAGCGATTTTTACTCGTCGAAAGCAGTCGGTTCGGTCGCGGGCTTAGGCGGAACCGGGGCGGGCATTGGTTCGATGATATTTATCTTTTCGACCGGTTGGGTCGTCGATAATTTTTCTTACACGCCGGTGCTGGTTACGGCGGGATTGCTGGCTCCGATCGGGACGTTGGTCCTGTTTGCACTAGCCGGCAATATTAAAAAAGTAGCAATTTCTAGATAGTTTTCTCAGGAGCAAAATATGCATAATTTTTTTGATTTTACAGGCAAGGTCGTCCTCGTTACAGGTGCCTCAAGCGGCATCGGACGCGCGACGGCCGAGCTATTTGGAAGCTGCGGTGCGTCCGTTGCGATCACATATAACAACAATAGTTCGGGTGCCGATGCTGCGGTCGCGGCAATTGAGGCAAGCGGCGCCAAGGCGATCGCGATCAAGGCGGACGTTACCGAACACGCGGCGATCGGACAAATGATAAGCGAGGTCGAGAGCGGCCTCGGGCCTGTCGATATTCTCGTCAACAACGCCGGTTCGCTCATCGAACGCCTCAAAACGCTCGAAATGACCGAGCAGCGTTGGAACGAAGTGATGAACCTAAATGCCACCAGTTCATTTTTTGCCGCACAGGCCGTTATTCCGAAGATGCTCGAAAAAGGCTCGGGCGTGATCATCAACGTTACGTCGATCGCCGGACGAAACGGCGGAGCTCCCGGTT
>JBGAVK010000007.1:0-76876 GCA_044228165.1 Pyrinomonadaceae bacterium
GGCTCCGTGGGTTAACGAAAGGTTCTTTTTCAGCAGGACAGCTTTCATTGCGTCGCCGAGGAACGGGCCCGTAAATGAGAAGAAGGTCACTGCTTCGCCGCCAAAACGAGCCGCGACGGCGCTTCTGTATTTAAACGTCCGCACCTCCGGCGAGATCGCCAGATACATACTCGCCGAGCGCAAACAGTGTCGAAGCAAATTAAGAGCGACGATGATCACAAAGCCCCAACCGACTTTTGAGACCGAGTCGAGAGTGCTCTGATAGCCGATCCTGTATATGACGTAAATGAGGAGAGCGACGCCGAAGGCAAATGTTATAGCATGGCCCCATATCAGCAAGGTCTTGTTTCTCGAACCCGAGCGCTCGACAGCGGGGTCACCGGGTTCAATTTCGGGCTCTAAAATGGTCTCACTCTGCATACTGACAACGGATACCCGACGGCGCGCGGTAATTCTAAAGTATAGCGAGTTTGGCGGTCGATACATAATCGGAGAAATTTGCTAAATGAAACGCCGCATGCCGGGCAAGCGATCGTCAATGATGGAATTACTACGATTTTCGGCATTTACTTAGCCGTACATTCGGGGCAATACTCGTCATATATTATGATCAGATCTCGATTTAGCAGGGGCGAAAGAATCACTGCAACTCTAATCGCATTAATTGTTTTGACCTTTTCGGCGTCGGCCCAAAGGCGATTTTATATAGCGCCGGACGACCATACCGATTATTTTTGGGCCGCCGATGATGTCACCTATCGTCAGGCATTTCTGACGATGATCGACTTCTATCTAGACAAAATGGACGAAACGCAGACGAACCCGTCAGACACGCAGATGCGGTGGAATTGTGACGGCAGTTTGTGGATGTGGGAGTACGAAAAGAACCGGAACCCCCAGCAGTTCGAGCGATTTTTGTCCAGGATGCGCGACGGCCATATGAGCGTAGCCCTAAATCCGCTTGTTTTGGTTCAAGGCGGTGCACCGGCCGAGTCGGTATTAAGAGGGATGTATTACCCGGGTCTTATCGAGCGTCGCCATAATGTTAAATTTCCGGTTGCGATCGCGATGGAAAATCAGACGCATCCATATGGTCTCGCTTCGCTTTGGGCCGGTTCGGGTGCGAAATGGAGTTGGAAAGGAGTCTGCAATTGTGCGAGCCAGGTGCCCCAGCTAAATGACCGGGATCGCGAGATCTACTATTGTGCGGGCCGCGACGGCAGCAAAGTGCTGATGAAATGGCAATCGCAGCTTACCACTAACCGCATGTTCGGCGGTTATTACGAGGCCTATATCCCGATGAATTCGATCCTGTTCGCCGAACAAGACCTCGCGTTTCAAACGCGATATCCTTTTCCGGTTATCGGTGCTTTTGGCCGCGGTGGTGATGAGGTGGAATATACCAGCGACGAATTTGTCACCGTCGCACAGCAAAATTCTAATGCCAACCGCCGCATAATCGTCTCGAACCAGGAAGATTTCTTTCGCGATTTCGAGAGCCTCTACGGCAATACACTTGAGACTTATGCCGCTTCTTACGGTAACGAATGGGACACGCTGACGGCTTCACTCGCTGAGGTCTCGGCGCGTCTAAAACGAAGCACCGAAAAGCTTCGCAGTGCCGAAGCGATGGCGACACTTGTTTCGATCAATAACCCGGCGTTTATGTCGTCACGTATCGCTGAGCGGGACCGCGCGATGCTGAATATGGGGCTTTACTTCGAACATGACTGGACCGCCGATGGCCCATTTATCACACGAACGACACGTGCCGAGTGGCGTATGTCGATAAGCTATTTGATGATGCTAAGGCTGAACTTGCACGTCAGATATCACGCAACGGGAGCCAACAACGATTTTATGTCTTCAATCCACTGAGTTGGAATCGGACGGATTTTGCAGACATTCCAGTAAAACTCTACAACCGGAAAATGCGTGTCATCGACGTTTCGACCGGGGCAGAAGTGCCCTCGCAAATAATGCGTTTTGGCAATTCGGCCAAGCTTCGCGTCTTGGCTTCAAACGTACCCTCTGCCGGATATAAAGTTTTCGAACTTCGCGAAGGTGCAGCGTCGGTCCTGCCGAATGCAGCAACGGCGTCTCAAACTACGATCGAAAATACAGCCTATCGGTTGACGGTTACTCCTGATGGCGCGATCACAAGTCTTATCGATAAAACTCGCGGTGATCGCGAGACGGTCAGGGCCGTCGGCGGCAAGGTGTTAAATGACCTCGGCGGGAACCGCAGCGGACGCGTTACGGTCGAAAATGCGGGCCCGGTCAGCGTTACGCTACGTGCGGAATCGGCGATCCCTGTTGCTCATACGACACGAATCACGCTTTACAACGGCGTCAACCGCATCGATATCTCAAACGAGATCACCGAAAACTTTGGAGATGTAAAGACCTGGAGTTATTCCTTCGATATTAATTCTCCCGACCTGTGGCACGAAGAGGTTGGGGCCGTCATTCGTGGAAAACTGGTCACAAACGGCGGCCACTATAGCCCTCGAAACGCACGTTATGATTGGTTGTCGATGAACCACTTTGCGGATCTCACGGATGGTGCCACGGGAAATTTTGGTGTGACACTCTCCAATTGGGATGACCAATTTATGCGGCTCGGTAATAGTACGATCTCGAATCTCGATACGGCGACTCCGCAGATAAATGTACTCGCGGGTGGGCAAACGGACGGTATCGAACTCGGAATTCCCGACCAGGGGGGCGACCGGTATTTTCTGCAGAGATTTGCTCTCGGCACTCACGGTCAATTTGATCAGACCGCAGCGATGAAATTCTCGCTCGAGCATCAAAACCCATTCGCCACGGGATATGTCGACGGAACCGGGACCCAATCGCGGGCCTTTCCGGCTAATAATTTCTCGTTTCTCACGATCTCAGATCCGAACGTGCTTCTGTGGGCGTTAAAACCGGCGGAGGACGGCATCGATCGCGGTATCGTGGCAAGGGTGTGGAATCAGTCTAACTTCCCGGGTAACTATTCGCTCGGTCTTTTTCAACCGATTTCGGCTGCCGATCGTCTGACGCATATCGAGACTGCTATAGGCCCTGCCACTGTTTCAAATGGCCAACTCAGAGCAGCCATAAACCAGCAGCAGATACAGACCCATTTGCTAAAGATCTCAGACGCGGGGCGGTCAAATAAGCTCAGATAACTTGCGTAAGCCCCCTTCGACATCGGCGCCAAGATGCACTCTCAGCGCACGACGGCCGCGATCGACAAGTACCTGAAAGTCTCCGCGTGCTTGTGCGGCTTTGACGACGCCAAAGGTATATTTCTGTCCCGGAACGGTCAGATCGCACGCGTCGTCTGAGGTGATCTGCAAAAACACACCATTGTTCGCACCGCCTTTGTAAGCCTGGCCCGTCGAATGAAGGAAACGTGGGCCAAAGCCAAGACAAGTCGCAGGTCCGTTTCTCGCAAGCACTTTTTCACGGATCGCCTGTATCAACATTTCTGTCCGGGCGTTCATCTCGATGAATCCGAGGACGGCAAAATAGTCGCCATCGACAATATTTGCAAGATGGGCGTCGAGTATCGCTCGCAGCGAGATGTCATTTTCCACTGTAGATCTTAATTTCGCCGCGTATTCTTCGCTCGAGAAAAGTGAGAGGCCGTCGCTTTCGAAAAATGCGTTTTCGACTGGGAGCGAACCCGTCCGTTCGTACTCATCAGTGATCTTTCGGGCCTCGATCTTTGCCGATTCGACGTCGGGCTGGTTGAACGGGTTTATCTTCATGATCGATCCGGCCACCGCCGTTGCAAATTCCCAGCGGAAAAACTCCTGACCGAGTTTGTCGATGCTATCAAGCTCTATCTTAACTGCCGGATGACCGGCAGCGGTGAGCCCATCAAAAGTATCCTCAAACGATGTGTCACCTTTCAGAGTCAGAAAAGCAAAGACGCGGTCGTCGCTATATTGTTCTGCCGGTTGGATCGGTTCGCGGTCAACGGGAATTATCGAAACACCATTTTTTCCGGTTGATTCGGCAACAAGCTGCTCCATCCACGCACCGAGATCGTGAATTTCAGGCGAGGTAAAGATCGTTAGTTTATCGCGTCCGTGGTTGTGGCAAACGCCAAGAATGAGTCCGAGTAAGGCACCGGGATTTGCGGAAACATCTTCCGCGCGGCAGGCATCGACCATCTCTTTTGCATTCGTCAAAATGCCTTTGACATCAAGCCCCATCGAGGCTGCTGCAGTCATTCCAAATGCCGACAAAGCCGAAAACCTTCCGCCGATCTTCGGTTTGCCGTATAAGATGTGTCGAAAACTGTCTTCCTTTGCGACCTGTTCCATTCTTGAACCCGGGTCAGTTATCGCTAAAAATTGCAGCCCCGTATTTTCACGTCCGACGGTCTCGCTCACCCGCTCAAAGAAATACTGCTTGAAACAGTTTGGTTCGAGGGTCGAGCCCGATTTACTTGCAACGATAAATAACGTCCTCTCGAGATCGATCTTTTCCTCGACCGCCTTGACCTGCGCCGGAACGGTCGAGTCGAGGACGTGAAAACTTGCCTTACCAAATGTCATCGCCAATACTTCGGGACAGAGCGACGAACCGCCCATTCCCATTAGCAAAACATCGTCAAAACCGGCCGTAGTTAGGTCTTTTGTGAGACTTTCATATTTCGACAACTCTCCCAGTTCCTCATCGACGATCGTGAGCCAGCCGAGCCACCTATCCTCGTCATCCCCCGTCCAGACAGTGGCATCCTTTGCCCAGATACGGGCAGTATTATTTGCTGCTGTCCATTCGTCAAGGGCACTTTCCAGATCAGTTTTCATCCGGGGGGCGAGCGAATATTTCATTGTGTTGAGCATGGCAACATCTTGAGCAAAACGCATCAAAGTGTCAAATTTTGTGCCCCGAACATGGACGTTCGAAACCACACCAAAGGCCTTTAAGGCTTTGGTTTGCCTCGCACAAAGTATTAAAATAAGCGGGTCCCGGCAGTTCGTTTCCGGGCAGCTTTGGGCCAATATCGGACAATTCAACGTGCAATAAGATCTAAGAGGAGATCACGTGTATTTCATTAATAGAGTTTTCATTGCTTTGGTCGTGGCGATCGCAACTGCCCTTTCCATGTCTTGTAGTAAGGGTGAGATAAAAAGTGCGGCGCCTGCGTCAAACGAAAATAAGACATCAGTCAACGCAAACCAGGCTCCCGCAAATACTAAAGTTCCGACTGCCGCCGATAATACGACGTCTCCGGCCGCCGCCCCGGCGACACCGGCCGATGCCTATAAGGCCGCCTATCAGGCGCGAAAATCAAAGGATGTTGCTGCTCTGAAACGCCTCTTTGCCAAAGATATTCTCGATTTCTTTACAATGTTGGGCAATCTCGAAGAGAAGGATAAAAAGACGCTTGACCAGATGCTGCTGGAACTATGCGAAAAGCCGCAGGCTCCAACTGCCGAAGTTAGAAACGAGAAGATCACCGGCGACAAAGCCACGGCCCAATATCTCGACGAAAAAGGCGGTTGGACCACGATGGATTTTGTAAAGGAAGATGGCCAGTGGAAATTATCGATCGGTAAGATGGAGGAAGACGACAACGTTGGGCCTTCGTTCAAAAAGCCTGCCGGTGCTAAGAAGAAATAGCAAATTGTAGGCCGATCGAGGTTGGACAGCTATCCGCTAGGTTCCTGCAGCCTTTTAGAGGAAGATCATAATTTCGAAGAATATGAAAAAAGCGTACACCTGTTTACTGGTGATATCGACAGCTTTGGGAGTATCGCTGGTCGGTTATTCGCAGACGCCTACACCCGTACCGGTTTACAAGACATATGCAACTGCAATGTCTGCGGGTAATACAGCGGCGGCAGCGAATAAAAGGGACGTCGCGGTTGATGCGTTCCGGCAGGCTTCTGACCTCGCCGCCGGCGATCCACAAAAGGCTGACGCATTGATCGAGGTTGCAAAGGTCGAGATGGAAAATTTTCATACCGGCACCACCGGCGGGAAATTTAAGGGGACAAACTATACTGTGTACCATCACGCGATGGCGGTGAAGGCGCTGAATTCTGCTTTGGAGCTGGCCGCGATCACCGACGCAAAACGTGCCGAGATCAAGCTGTTGAGGGCCGACGTTTATGAACGGGCGATGCGAAATCGCAACACTTACAATTCGCTGGCCACGGACCTCGAAAAGCAGTATAAGAAAGGGATAAAAGATCTGATCTATACCGAGATAGCGGCATTGACGTCCGCCACCGCGACACCGCCGGATATCAAGGCAAGAGCGCAGATCCTAAAGGCGCGAACCTATGAGATCTCGTCAGGAGCCTATGTTTCATCATCAGATATGAAATGGGCGTTCGACGCACTCGCAGCGGCTGCAGATACCGCCGGAGCGGCAGATCCCATCAAAGCTGAGGCATTGTTCAAAATAGTCGAGATCGCGACTAAGGCAAATGACGCGAATGTTTACGCCTCTGCATATGAGCGAATAACTTTGCTGCCAAAGGCCGAACCGACGCAGAAGTTCAAAGCGTTTTCAGGCTTAGGAAGCCTTTTGGTATTGAACAACCGGTTCGAGCCCGCGCGGCAGTTCTTAAACGACGGCCTAAAGATTGCTGGCCTTTCGACCGAGGAAAGGGCGGTTTTATACCGCCAGATCGGCGGTACATATTTCGCTGAGATCCAAACGTCAAAACCGGAAAAGGCCGCCGCCGACAAAATGATCGCAACAGCCCGTGCGGAATTTGCTAAAGCGGTCAACCAACCAAAGCTATCGCCTGACGAAAAGTCAGCTCTCTGTGTGGGGAATGCGGTCTATATTCGACGCTTCAAAGAAGACTCGTATTTTTCGCTCGCTCACGAACAATTAAGGGCGGCTTTGGCTGTCCCAAAAGCGACAGAAAAAGCGAAAGCGATCGCGCAATATCATACCGGTGAAACTATTCGAATTGCGAAAAATTACACCGAGGCTCGCAAGGCATTTACGCTAGTCACAAAAGCTGACGCGCAATATTACGGCTACGCTCAACAGCGTATTAAAGCTCTCGATTCGCCAACTCAGATCACAAACATCAGCGACGACGATATACCATAGAACCGATTAACATCTATCCCGGCAAATGTTTCGCTTAGGCGCAGGCCTCCGTTTGTGTAGCGAAAACTTTAGCGACCATAAGGAATAGGGCAGAAATTTAGGGTAGAATACGTTACCCGAACATTTTGTCCAAAACTTATGCCCGACGAAATCAACAAACCCAAAGTTTCGCGGACTTACAGCCATATCGTCTTTTTCACGATCGTGATCGCACTGATCGCGGCGGCGGTCGTGCGGTCGAGTATCGCGACGGGCCTCGACAGTTTTACATTCGATGAGGCTTATCACATCGGAGCCGGTGCTGCGTATGTAAAAACCGGTGATTTCAGGCTAAATCCCGAACATCCGCCGCTGGTCAAACTTTGGGTCGGGTCGTATGTCGCACTTCGCGGGTATCAACTATCACCCTACCGCACATTTTCGGACAAAGCGGACGAACGCGGTTATGTTGAAGAAGACGCGTACTTTAATAACGATCCACTGCTGCTGCAGGCACGCGCCAGGACGGCTATGCTTGCATTTAGCGGCCTGCTGATGCTTTTGTTTTCGATTGCGGCACGACGGATCTTTGGCGACACGGTTGCAATGGGATGTGCGCTTTTCTTTGCGATAGATCCGACTATCGCCGCTTATATGACGGTCGTGATGACTGATCTTTCGATCGCTCTAACCTCCGGGATTGCGATTTTGACAGCTGCCAAAGCCTTTCAAACATGGAAACTGCGGGATGTCATACTCGCCGCACTTGGGTTAGGTCTCGCCCTCGGGGCAAAACACTCCGGAATAATCGTACTGATCGCTGTTAGTGTGATCGGCATAGGTGCGGCACTTTTGTTTGCTAAAGGTGCGACGGCACAGGTTAGGCTTTTGCGGTTTGCGAAGGTGTCCGCGATCGTGCTTGGCGGCGTCATCGTTCTGTGGAGCCTGTACGGATTTCAATATCGCGAGACGCCTGGTTCAGCCGAAGAGACCTTTAACCGCCCGCTGGCTGACAAGATCTCGGATATCAGATCACCGGCCTACCGTGCAGCGCTTTCCACAGCTACCGCAATGCATGCATTCCCGCGAGCCTACATTTGGGGAATGGCAGATACGGTACGTGCGGGGGTCGAGGGGCGTGCTATACAGGTGCTTGCGTTCGGCCAGTCGTATTACGCAAAGGCACCTTTCTATTTTTTCCCGGGCATCGTATTGGCCAAGCTGCCTATCGGGCTCTCGTTGTTGGCACTTGTCGGTGCCGTAGTGTTTATCTTACGTCGCCTGCCGGCTGAGTTTTTTCTGCCGGCAATGTGCTTCGTCGTTTCGACCGGAATTTTTCTGATCTTTTTAATGCGTGGCTCGACCTATGCGGGCATGCGTCATGCAACTCCTTTGCTTCCGATCATGGTCATTTTCTTTGGCATGGGTGTATACGGTGCCGTCGAATTTAGATCAAAGGCGCTGAGGATATTTGCCGCCGCATGCGTTTTGTTCGCGATCGTGTCGGCAGTGCCGCAGATGCGCCCGTGGGAATACTTTAACGAACTTGCCGGAGGTGCAAAGAATGGACATCTGTATTTCAACGACGAGGGTGTCGATCTAAGTCAGCGGATCGGCGAGGCGGCCAAATTTTATCACGAAGAACTCGAGCCAAACGGCGAGATACCGTACCTCTCATATTTTTCAAACTCACGCGACCGCAAGTCGCGTGGCATGGATTATGTCGGGCGGGACGACGAGCGCGACAAAGCGAAATTCGAATCTCCCACGATCACCGGTACCGTCATGATCGGAGCAAATGAGCTCAGTCAAGGCATGTATTGGGACGTCGGAAAGCCTTTTCGCGGGCACGAGCCGGTTCGGAGATTTGGTAATTTGTTTATCTTTCAGGGCACCTTTGATCGGCCGACAGCCATCGTCGCGCGTGACGTCTTCTATAGAACGATCTATACCAAGGTCTATGCGCGTGAGCCCGATCTGCCCGGAGCGATCAAGGGTATCGAAGAATCGCTGCTCTGGATGATCGCCTTTTTGTCAGTCTCGAGCTCGGAAATCAGTATCTCGCCATCGGCGACCGGACAATGGCACTAGCGGCATATGAGATGTCGCTCAGCAAGGCCCCGCGGACTGACAGCATCTACGATCTGATCGATGAGCAGATATCACTTTTGAAAAGTGGAAGTGAAGGTGTCATCGTACCGATAAGAAATCCGGGTATCGAGTGATAGTTGACACAACTGATATTCATTACAAAACCTGGCGAAAGTAGAGTAAAATTATGCTACTAATTTCGTAATTCAAGTTGATCTCGCACACAAAATCTATATGACACAAGCAGAACAAACATCACCGTTAAAGAGTGCTATCGAAAAGCATAAGGAATTTCTTTTCCCGGCTGTTGCCACTTATTATCAGGAGCCGCTGGCTCTTGTAAAAGGTGAGGGCGAGTACGTCTGGGATGATCAGGGTAATAAGTATCTCGACGCGTTTGGCGGTGTGCTGACGGTGAGCGTGGGGCATGCGAATCCGCGTGTAAATGCGGCGTGGAAGGATCAAGTCGATAAGATCGCGCATATGTCGACGCTTTACGCCAACGGGCCGCAGGGTGATCTGGCCGAGAAGTTAGCTGAGATCACGCCGGGGAATTTGAAGAAGTCGTTCTTCTCGAACAGCGGCACCGAGGCTGACGACACCGCCATACTCGCGGCAAAGATCGCGACGGGGAATAACGAGATCGTTGTGCTTCGGCACAGTTACGCAGGGCGTTCGGCCACAGCATTGTCCACGATCGGGCATAAGACGTGGAAGCCGATCGCTTCGCAGGTTGCGGGTATTGTTCATGCGGCGGCGCCGTATTGTTATCGGTGTCCGTTCAAGCTCGAATACCCTTCGTGCGGTGTCGCTTGTGCGGATGATGTCGAGGAATTGATCAATACAACGACGACCGGCAACATCGCGGCGTTTATGGCGGAGACGGTTCTTGGCGTCGGTGGATTTATCATTCCGCCCAAAGAGTATTTCCCGCGTGTCGCTGAGATCGCACGCAGCCACGGCGGGTTGTTTATTTCCGACGAGGTCCAGGCCGCTTGGGGCCGTACGGGCGACAAATGGTTTGGCATCGAGCATTGGGGCGTCGAGCCGGACATCATCACTTCGGCCAAAGGCATGGGCAACGGTGTGCCGATCGGCTGGACGATCGCAACGCCCGAGGTCGCTGATGCGTTCCCGGGGTTGACCTTCTCGACATTCGGCGGCAATCCGGTCTCGTCGGCAGTCGGCCTCGCGGTCATCAACGTCATCGAAGAAGACGACCTCCGCACAAACGCCCGCGTCGTCGGCGATTATTTTCATAATGAGCTGCTCCGATTGCAGGAAAAATACGCCTGCATCGGCGACGTTCGCGGCATGGGCTTGATGCAGGGCATCGAGCTCGTCAAGGACCGCCAAACCAAAGAGCCGGACCCGCAGTCTGTGCTCAAGATCTTCGAAGAAACCAAACGCCAGGGCGTCCTCATCGGCAAAGGCGGCCTCTACGGCAACGTCATCCGCACCGGCGTCATGCTCAATTCAACCACCGATTCTATCGACAAAGTCATCGAGGCGTTGGATGCGGGGCTGGCTCTTTGTTAGGGAAAAAAAAACTTGACCAAGTTGGCCAACTAGGCTATTGTGGCTAGGTATGAGTATAAGGATTTCAAGATCAAGAGTTTCGAGAGGGGCAAACATCGCCGAGTTAAAAAATAACTTGAGTGTTTACCTCAAAGATGTAAAAAACGGTGGCGAAGTTATAGTCAGCGAGCGAAATGTGCCGTTTGCTAAAATAGTTCCGTTTGTTGAGATAGAAGAATACGAAACGGAGGAAGAAAAACTGGTCGCAGAAGGTATTTTGGCTGCACCGACTAATGTTCGGCCTTTGCCGGATTCGTTCTGGGAAGAAGATCGGCCAAATATTCCGCTAAGCAAGATTTTGGAGATAATTCGCGAGGAGCGTGATGAAGACTGAAGCTGCATTTTGGGATTCAAGCGCGATCGTCCCGGTTTGTTGTGTTCAGGAATTCAGTGCCAAGGCACGGCGAGCCTATCGAAAGTTCAAGAAACCTATTATTTGGTGGGGAACACCTGTCGAGATGCAAAGTGCGTTGAGGAAACTGAATCAAACTGGTTTCTTGACCAATAGACAAACGATAAATGCCTTTGGACTATGGGAGAGATTTCGAGGAAATTCGCACTCGGTGGTGCTATTTGAAAAAACGATCGCACTTGCGGAAGAAATACCAGCAAAATTCGGACTGCGGGCGCTGGATTCTCTCCAACTCGCTTCCGCTCTGATCTGGTGCAGCGAACGTCCGCGAAACCGGCCATTCGTATGCGCAGATAGGCGGTTGGGCGAAGCCGCAAGCGATGCCGGCTTTGATGTAGTTGGACTGCATAAGTGACGATGGCTGAGTTCTAAGCAGCGACGGCTGATGACGCGGCGATAGCCGATCTCGAATCGGAACTCAAGATGAAACGCGACGTTCGGGACGACAAATACTTCGCCCTCAACGACAAACGCTCAAAGGTCGGCCTCGGCGTCGCCGGCGATCCGGCCTACGGCAACGACAGCCCGCTCTAAGGAGCCATGGGCTTCGTCCATAAATCTGAGAAGAAGTCCGGGTTGACAAGAAAAAAGAAGTCGTGACATTTCGCGTCAGGTGCTGATTAAAATTCTACTCGAGGAAAAAATATGCTGAGAAAAGGACTGGTTCAGTTTTTACTTATATCTATTATCTTATTGCTGGGAAGCAATAGTTTGACAGCTCAAACGAGGATTCGATTTGCGCGAGGTCACAGCTCGGCAACTGTTACAGGCAAGCTTCCAAAAGGGCGAAGTGGGCGATGTTTTGTTTTGGGTGCAAGGGCAGGGCAATGGATCAACGCCAGTTTAAGCTCAGGAAATGGCCAAGTATCGTTTTGGTCTGGGCTAATGTCTGGAGCGGATCCTTTAAGAGGGGAAACTAGTTTGAGCAAGGAAGCAGAAAACGGAAACAATGAGATTTGCATCGAAAATCTATTTAGAGCTTCCACTTTTTCACTTACCGTATCGATCCGGTAACGCCATACCGGCTGAATCTTACGCGGCAAGGCATGCGGGTTGGCTTTAATCCCGGCCGAGAAACTGACTATCATCTGGTAAGTAATCGGAGAAAAAATAATGGTAAATATGAGACAAGGCAGTTTGTTCCTTCTGTTAATGTTTGTTTTGATTCCGGCTCTGCCGCTTTCCGCCAACATCAATTCAGTTCATTTCGTGTGGTTCGATGAATCGAGCAGAGGGTGGAGCTTTATTCAGGCTAGAGATGTCCCTTGTACAGTTAGTGATCCAACGGGAACGCCACTGAATGTTCGAGCCTCGCCCAATGGTCGAATAATCGGGAAATTGAAAAATGGAACACGGGTCATGGCGCCGGAAGCCTCTGGCGATAAATGGACAAGCATTAAGATCAAACGGTCGGGGAAATGGAAATATTTCGGTGTGGTAGTTGGGGAATATCTTAACTGCCAGTACTAAAATCAACCTCAATCCTTTTCGATATTACAAGCTGATTTATTCGCCCGGCCTGCATGTCCGGTTCGTTTTGCAGCCTTACTTCAGGATAATTCCGATCATTTTTGAAGATGAGCCTAATTCAAAAAAACGTCGCAATAAAATAAAATGAAAACACTAATTAAGAACGGCCGCGTCGTAACCGCGGTGGATGATTACAAAGCAGACATTTTTGTTGACGGCGAGACGGTGACGACTATCGGCAAGCGGTTGGATATGGAGGCGGATGTTGTGCTGGACGCGTCGGGGAGGCTGGTGATCCCGGGCGGGATCGATCCGCATACGCATATGGAACTGCCGTTTGGCGGGACGTATGCGTCAGATGATTTCTTTACCGGGACGCGGGCGGCGGCGTTTGGGGGGACGACGACGATCATTGATTTTGCGGTGCAGACGAAGGGCGAATCGATGACCGCGGGCGTCGATGCGTGGCACAAAAAGGCCGAGGGCAAGACGGCGATCGACTACGGGTTTCATCTCATCACGACCGAGTTTGAGGACGGCGATGAGAAAGAAATGTACAAGCTGATGGACGAGGGCATTACGTCGTTCAAGCTGTTCATGGCGTATCCGGGCGTGTTTTTGGCGGACGACGCGACGATCTTTCGCGCGATGTCGGCGGCCGGCAAACGCGGCGGCCTCATCTGCATGCACGCCGAGAACGGCATCGTCATCAACGAGATAATCAAACGCTTTCTCGCCGACGGACGCACCGCTCCGAAATACCACGCTCTCACCCGTCCGACTATAGCCGAGGCCGAGGGAGTTCATCGTGCGATCGCGATAGCCGAGATGGCAGAGTCGCCGGTTTATATCGTTCACCTTTCGTGTACTGACGCTTTGAATCAAGTAAGGCAAGCGAGAGATCGCGGCATTCCGGCGTTTGCCGAGACTTGTCCGCAGTATCTTTTCCACTCGATCGACGATTACGGCGACGGCTGGGAAGGCGCAAAGTACGTTATGACGCCGCCTTTGCGTGAGAAACACAATTGTGCCGAGCTGTGGAAAGGCCTCAAGATGGACGACCTACAGGTCATCTCCACCGACCACTGCCCATTCTGTATGAAGGAGCAAAAAGAACTTGGTGTCGATGATTTCTCAAAGATCCCGAACGGAGCTCCCGGCGTCGAGAACCGCATGAACCTCATCTACAATGGCGGCGTGGCCGAGCAGCGAATTTCTTTGAACCGTTTTGTCGAGCTGACATCGACAGCTGCCGCTAAGATGTTCGGCCTCTTTCCAAAGAAGGGGACGATCGCCGTCGGCTCAGATGCCGACATCGTCATCTTCAATCCGGACACAGAACATACCTTCGGTGTCGCAGCCGAACACATGAACGTCGATTACTCGTCCTACGAAGGCTGGAAGGTTAAAGGTAAGGTCGAGACCGTGCTCTCACGCGGCCGCGTCGTCATCCAAAACGGCCAACACACCGGCAAACAGGGCGATGGGCAGTTCATCAAAAGGGGAACCTGTGTTAACTTGTAGCATCAAAAAAGATCTACAAACAACATGGGCGAAAGTATAGACATCGGCTCGTCAATCGGGCATTACCGTATCGTCTCCAAGATCGGCGCCGGCGGCATGGGCGAGGTTTACAAGGCCCACGATTCGCGGCTTGACCGTGAGGTCGCGATCAAGGTGTTGCCGTCAGAAATGTCGAGCGACGAAGACCGTCTGCGGCGTTTCGAGCAGGAAGCAAAGGCCACGTCCGCGCTCAACCACCCAAACATCCTAACCGTTTTCGATATAGGCGAACACGACGGCTCGCCGTTCATCGTCGCCGAACTGCTCGACGGCGAAGAGCTTCGCGAGCGTCTTGACGAAGGCTCGATACCGCTCAGAAAGGTGACAGATTTCGCCCAGCAGATCGTCAGCGGGCTTTCGGCGGCGCATGAGAAAGGGATCGTTCATCGGGATCTGAAACCGGAGAATCTGTTCATCACGAAAGACGATCGCGTGAAGATCCTCGATTTCGGACTGGCTAAACTGTCAGACCGGGAGGCGTCAGCGGGCGGCACGAGCGGCAACGAAGACGCAACGCGCAAAGCACTAACGAATCCCGGCGTGGTAATGGGCACGGTCGGCTATATGTCGCCGGAGCAGGTTCGAGGGGGAATCACCGATCACCGCTCCGACATATTCAGCTTTGGCTTGATCCTTTACGAAATGATCACCGGCCGGCGGGCGTTTCAGGAGGAATCCCTGGCTGAGACAATGTCGGCGATCGTTAAAGAAGAGCCTCCGGAGATGACGGAGACGAATCCGAATATCAGCCCGGCATTGGAGCGGATAGTTCGCCGTTGTCTCGAAAAGAAACCTGAACGCCGCTTTCATTCCGCGCACGATCTGGGTTTCGCTATCGAGTCGCTCTCCGCTCCTACGAGTTCATCCGGCACAAATATGACAACGGCGGTCAGTGCGATCGGGCCCGAAACTGAACGGTCACCTTGGTTCAACCGCATTCCGTGGGCTGCTGCTTTGCTTTTGCTGATAGGCTGCGTTGTGCTCGGCGTGATGTACATTCGGCGGCCGGTGCCGGATGAGCGGCCAGTGAGCTTCGTTGTACCACCGCCTGAATCCGGTTCTAATGTCGGCTCGCCGGCCATTTCTCCCGATGGCCGCACGATCGCATTTACGATGGCGGTCGACGGCAAATCGCATCTCTACCTTCGTGAACTTGGGTCGTTTACAGAGCGTCGCCTTAACGGGACTGACGGAGTTCAGGCCGCGTTTTGGTCGCCTGACAGCAGATCTATTGCATTTACTGCGAACGATAAACTAAAAAAGGTCGATGTCGGCGGTGGGGCTGTTCAAGTAATTTGCGATGCTCCAAAGGGATTTTCGGGGGCCTGGAGCCGTGATGGAGTGATCGTATTCGGCAGCGGCGATCGGGGTATTCGGAGCGTGTCCGCGTCCGGAGGCGAGGTTTCCGAACTACTGCCTCTTGATGAGTCGCGTAAGGAAACGCGGCATCTATTTCCCCGCTTTCTCCCGGACGGGCGGCACTTTTTCTACAGGAGCCACAACAGCAGCCCGAACGATCCACCGGAGATATTTATCGCCTCGATCGACGGGAAAGAGCGAAAGTCACTATTCAAGAATTCTTCGGACGTTTACTATATCGAGCCTGGATATTTACTGTTTGCCCGCGACACAACGGTAATGGCGCAGCCGTTTGATGCCTCAAAGCTCCAGTTCACCGGCGATCCTGTTCCTGTCCTCGAGAATGTGGCAATGGTAACTTCCACCGGCCGCTCGCAATTCTCGGTTTCCGAGAACGGGACATTGGTCTATAAGACGGGGGGCGGCACTGTTAACCAGTTGAGATGGTTCGACCGGCAGGGAAAAGAGATCGCAAAGGTCGGCCCGCCGGGCGAATATTCTGATGTGGTCCTTTCGCCTGACGGCAAGCGGGCCGTGGTTGAGCGTCTCGATAACAGCAATCGTGATATTTGGATGATCGATCTGGAGCGCGGCTTGCCGACGAGATTTACATTTGGTGCCCTCCGGGAAGACGACCCGGCGTGGTCACCCGACGGCACGTATCTTGCTTTTAGTTCGAACGGATATGGCGACAAGCAGTCGATCTTTCGAAAATTAGCAAACGGTGCTGGGAATGAGGAGTTGTTGAGCGATGCCGTTAGCGTTCAGACGAGCGGGATGGATTGGTCGCCAGACGGCAAGAATATCCTTTTTGCAAGCATTGGGGAGAAGTCGGGCAACGATATTTGGGTATTACCCATGAACGGCGAGGCAAAACCATATCCGCTGCTAAAGTCTGAATTTAATGAAAGCCAGGCACATTTTTCGCCTGACGGCCGTTACTTTGCCTATGTGTCTAGCGAGAGCGGCCGCGAGGAGATCTACATCCAGAGCTTCCCGGTCGGCGCTGGCAAATGGCGAGTCTCGACCAACGGCGGTTGGGTGCCTAAATGGCGGCGTGACGGCAAGGAGCTTTATTACGAGGCCATCGACAAGAAACTGATGGCGGTCCCTGTAAAACTGGATGGAAGCGTCGAGATCGGGTCGGCGACCGCTTTGTTTCAAACTGAGATAACTGTCGGCAGCCCTAATCGATACGCCGTCGCGCCTGACGGACAGCGGTTCCTGATCAACTCGCCCCTCCAGTCGGGCCAGGAGGCCCCGTTCAACGTGATCCTGAACTGGACCTCGACGCTGAAGAAGTGATCCGTGTCCGTAACCCGCACATGAGTATGGGCTCAAGTCGGCAACCGGACCGATGATGAAACGATACTGCTCGGTGGTGAGGAACCAGTGGTCAAGTTTAGAGGATGACCGATAGAACGCGTATCGTGGTTTACAGACACATGTAGGCTACGGATAAGAATGGAAAACGACGCAGACACAACCTTATGGCTCTCACCGCTCGTTCTCGATCGGGGCTTTGGCGTGCAGTTTCGCGACGATCATGTCCATGTTGAGCTCGGCAAGGATTTCAAGGTAGAACCCCATAACCGGCAGGATCTGTGGAATGTGATCGGGGACGCATGCGCCCGCCATAATACTCGCCGTGTTCTGGTCGAGGGCTTTCTCCCTGAGGGTGAGCGTGAAGTCTCTGACATCATCGATGCGGGGCAAAAGACAGCAACCGTCCCAAAGCTTTGGCTCGCGTTCGCGATCCCCGATTTTCAACCAACAGCGCAGACCGAACTTTACGAGACCATCGCGGCCTCGCGCGGTGTGCGCGTAAAGTTCTTCACCGATCGGGAACCGGCTCTGAAGTGGTTGAGACAAAATACTTCGCAATAGAATGAATATTCGGATAGCAGAAAGAGAACTGGAGACAAAATACGGGGCGTTTAACGAGGTTTTGTTTTACGATGGCCAAGCTGAGTCTATTGCACTTGTTATGGGGGAGGTCTCGGCCGGGGAAGAAGTCCTTTGCCGTATCCATTCGGCATGCATCGGCGGGCATGTTTTCAACAGCGTAGAATGCGAATGTGCCGACGAGATGGCTGCGGCTCAGGCTGTGATCCAAAAGGCGGGACGCGGCGTGATCATTTACCTAGATCAGGAAGGTAAGGGCAACGGCCATCTCGCCCTGATGAAGAGCATTCCATTAAAAAAGGCGGGTATGAGCCAGGCCGACGCCTATATTAAGGCTGGTTTTGAGGCCGATGCCCGGGATTTTCGCCCGGCCGCCGAAATATTGACCGAACTCGGAGTTAGATCCGTAATACTTCTTACAGGTAATCCAGGCAAAGCGGATGATCTCCGCCGAGCCTCCATCAACGTCGCCGGTACACGTGACTTTGCGGCTGCCTGTTCATGAACGGTAAATATTGTGCGAAAATCCTCGAATGATATTTTCCGACATTTCTCTTTCACAAAAACTTGAACGAACAGAAGCCCGTGCTAACGCGGATTTCGTTGAAACGCGGGCCCGGCTTCAGCCGGATAGTGGAGCTGCGTGGATCGAGGTTGGCGGAGTCTATGCGATGTTTGACGGGCCGGAATCGCCTTGTACGCAAACATTTGGGCTCGGCCTATTCGAAGAAACGACTCCTGAACAACTCCACGACATCGAGGATTTTTTTGAGACTCGCGCGGCACCTGTCTTTCACGAGGTCAGTCCGATGGCGGATCCGTCATTGATGTCATTGCTTAGTGACCGCGGTTACCGGCCGATAGAACTCACGAGCGTTTTGTTTCGTGAGACCGGTCGTGAAACTGATCACGACGAAACTGTAAATCCTGATATCACAACACGAGTGATCGCCGCCGACGAGGTCGAATTGTGGGCGCGGACCTCTGCAGGCGGCTGGGCGACCGAGCATGAGGGTTTGGCGGAATTCATGCTCGGATTTGGCCGTATCAGCGCGCAATGTTCGGGTGCCTACCCTTGGATCGCCGAATTTGACGGCAATGCGATCTCAACCGGGATGCAGTTTATTTACGGCGAGGTCGCGATGCTCGCGGGTGCCAGCACGATACCGGAAGGCCGAAATCAAGGGGCGCAAAATGCACTGCTCGCCGCGCGGCTCGGTTTTGCCGCCAAGCATGGCTGCACGCTGGCGATCATGGGTGCGGCCCCTGGGAGTCAGTCGCAGAGAAACGCTCAGAAGAACGGATTCCAGATCGCATATACTCGCACAAAATGGCAAAAAATAGGTTAGAATGTGTTGCTAATTTCATTCTCTAGAACCTATGAAACGCTGTCCTGAATGCCGACGCGATTATTTCGACGAGACGCTGCTTTATTGTCTCGAGGACGGAACCGCACTTGTTCAAGGCTCGGTGCCATCACCCGACGAGCCGGCGACTGCCATCCTGTTTGAACCGGGATCGATAGCGACCGGGTTCCCGGCTGACGAACCGCAAACCGCGATCTTGCACTCGGCCGCGGCTCCGGGCGAGGCTCCGACTCGCGCACAGATCAATACTACTGACCAGACCGCCATACTTCATTCAGGAGCGGAGGCGGAGCCTCAATACAATTTAGGTGACTCGACGGCTAAGCAAAGCTTCGCCGCTCGGCGAGTACAACTGCTGGCGGCGTTGGTAGTTGTTGTTTTAATTCTTGTCGGCGGTTTCTTTGGCTATCGATATTTCGGCAATGGCGGATCAACGGCGATCAACTCCATCGCCGTGATGCCGTTTGAGAATAGGAATTCGGATGCTGATACCGATTACCTGTCCGATGGTTTGGCGGAATCGGTGATCTTTCGGCTGACGCAGATCCCTGATCTGAAGGTCAGCCCGACGAGTTCGGTGATGCGTTACAAAGGAGCATCGACTGATGTTGCCAAGATCGCCGCCGAACTTGGCGTAGATGCGGTGATGACCGGACGCCTTACCAAGCGGGGCGACAATCTGAACATCACGGTCGAACTCGTCGATGCCCGCACCAACAAGTCTTTGTGGGGCGAGCAATATGAACGGAAACTTTCGGAACTACTGACCACCCAACGCGAGATCGTCGCCGAGATCGCGGGCAAACTGCAGTTAAAACTGTCGGGCGAAAGCGAACAAAAGCTGGCGAAAAAATTCACAAATAATGACGAAGCCTACCAACTTTACCTTAGGGGACAGTATCACCTCGCCAGACGATCAAAAGAGGACCTTGAAAAGGCCGTTGATTATTTCGAACAAGCTATTAAGCTCGATCCCACCTTTGCCCTGGCATACGTTGGTATGAGCTATGCGTATAATACCGGTACCGGCAACTCTTTCTTTTCGTTTTCCTACGAAGAGGGTTATTCCAGATCAAAGAATGCGGCTGTCAGGGCCGTCGAGATAGATCCGAATCTTGCCGAAGCTCATACAGCGATGGGAATGGCTCTTCGATTGAATTGGAAATGGGCGGAAGCTGAGCGGGAGTTTAAGAAAGCTCTAGAGCTCGATCCAAATAATTCAAAAGCACATTATTATTACGGACTTTTCCTGCAGTCTGTCGGCCGTACGGGCGATTCGGTTCGAGAGATCAAAACCGCGGTGGAACTGGAACCGCTGGCCCTGATAATGAACGCCAACTTAGCCGGAGCTTATCTATTTGACAGGCAAAGCGAATTGGGACTAGACCAGGCCAAAAAGACTTTCGATCTCGATCCTAACTTTATTTCGGGCCGCTTCTGGCTCGTGTACGCTTATTGTGCGAATAAGAAATACAAAGAGGCGATCGAGCTTATAGAAAAGGGGCCCAGCGACGAAACTAATCAGCGATTGTTGACTCGTTTTCTCGGATACGCTTACGCAAAAACCGAACGCCGTAGTGAGGCAGAAGCCGTCCTTGCAAAGTACAGTTTAGACCCGGCGTTCGACGGCGCTAATGCCGCCGTCATCTATGGAGCACTCGGCGACAAGGACAAGGCATTTGCCGCTTTGGAGAAAGGTTTTGCCAGAAAAGAGGAGATGGCTCGAATGAAGGTCGATCCGCTGTTCGACGACCTTCGCGACGATCCGCGATTTAAGGACCTGCTGAAACGGATGAGGTTGCCGGAATAGAACGTTATGAAACGATGCCCTGAATGCAGAAAAGACTACCTTGACGACAGTCTGCTCTACTGTCTAGATGACGGCACTGGTCTCATGCAGGGTACTGTCGTGGATGAGCCGATGACGGCGATCTTATCGGGTGAACGAGCCAACAATGAGGGCGTTACGGCGCTTCTAAAGGGCGATGGAACAACCGCGAATAGCGGGCCGATCACGGTTCGGCTGCCGGGATTTTTGTCGTGGGAGCGGCTTCCCTGGCTTTTGGCCGCATTGCTGTTGGTGGCGCTGGTCGTCGTGACGGTCCGGTCATTCAGATCATATCGAGTTTCAGGCCCGACCGAGTTCGCAAAGGCGGCATTCACGGTCCAGCCACCCGGGCGATGGGCAGGTCAAGGCCAGATCGCTATTTCACCCGACGGCAGAAATATTGCCGCGCTTGTCACGGTCGACACCACTAGCTTGATCTGGATGCGGTCGATCGATTCGGTTGAGGGACGCGCTCTGCCCGGCACCGAGGGCGCGGCGGGCTTTCCGTTCTGGTCGCCGGACGGCCGTTCTATTGGATTTCAGGCTTCGGGCAAGCTAAAGCGTTTGGATCTAGCGGACGGAACGGTTCGCGCGCTAACGGATCTGCCATCGGATGTTCGCGGATTTGACGGCACATGGAACCGGGACGGGACAATTGTTTATTTTATGGGCGGCAGTGGTCTATTCCAGATCGCCGCTTCAGGTGGAAAACCATCATTCGTTCCGGGTTACGAACAGCACCCCGACGGCATCGACCGCTGGCCGCGTTTCCTGCCCGACGGCAAGCATTTCCTGTTTCTCAGCACTGGTTCTGATCAGGTAAAGTCGGAGGTTTATGTTGGCTCGATCAGCAATACGAATCGCAAATTGTTGTTTGAGTCCGATTCAAATGCGATCTATTCGCCCTCGGCGGATGGAAATTCGGGCCACATCCTCTTTGCACGCGGCGGAGCACTGCTTGCTCAGGGTTTCGATCCCAATTCCCATCAGCTTATCGGCGAGCCATTTCGAGTAGCCGAGCGGATCCGGGTAAATTTTAACAGCCGGGCATTCTTTGCGGTTTCCGATAACGGAAATCTCGTTTACGATCCCAGTTCGGACACCGAAGAGTCGCGGCAGATCAGTTGGTATGACAGGTCCGGAAAAGCATTGGGTAACGTCGGGCAGCCCGGGCCGATCCAAAACATTGAGCTTTCGCCCGACGAGAGATCCCTCGCGATCACCCGCCGGCCGATAGGTGCGGTTCCAAATGATGTGATGATCTTTGACATCATGCGTGGAGCAATGTCGCGGCTTGCGACAACTTCCGGTGACACTCCGCAATCTATCTGGTCGCCGGACAGCAAATTTGTCGTTTGGAATGACTTTAGCGATGGCAAATTTCGCCTACTAAAGAAACTGGCTAGCGGTGCCGGCGAGGCCGAGGTGCTGCTAGAGTCGCCCGTTCGTGTCTATCCGACAAGCTGGTCGCCGGATGGCCGCAACATTCTGTATACGATGGTGGATAATGCAAGCAAGCGTGATATCTGGGTGCTTCCGCTCGATGGCGACCGAAAGCCGTACGTCTTTTTTAAGTCACCCTTAGATGATCGGGACGCCTTCTTTTCGCCAAACGGCAAGTTCATCGTTTACACGTCCGAAGAATCCGGTAAGGATGATATCTATGTTCAGACCTTTCCGGCGTCTGCGGATAAGTGGCCGGTGTCAACAAAAGGCGGCTTTAATCCGCGTTGGAGCCAGAAGGGACGCGAAGTGATCTATGTTCAAACTGACGGAAAGTTAATGTCCGTTTCCGTAAAGGCCGACATTACATTCGAGGCAGGCGTACCGCAGCCTTTGTATGATATCTCTTTGTTAAGAGTTCCCCGCGGTGACGATTACGCGGTGTCAAACGACGGGCAACGACTGATGTTCATCAGTCGCGGCACCGACGGTTTATTGCCACCGATCAATGTGATCTTGAACTGGAACGCCGGCGTGGGTAAGTGAACCGTTATTAAACGATGCCCTGAATGCAGACGTGAGTATGACAATACGCTGATGTTCTGTCTGGATGACGGAGCGGAATTGCTCTACGGCCCGGCGTCGATAGACGAGCTGATCGCACCGGGCGCGGTTTCCAGTCGAATGATGTTGGACGGCCTTCGCGACAATTACCGGTTTGCTGCCCGCACTGTTAAGGTCGAGCAATCGGATCGCTCATTGAACCATCTTGTAGTCACATAAAAGGAGAAAAATTAATGAACCGTTATTTTCGCACCCGCGCCGTTTCGTTCCCCGCAACTGTAGCGATTTTGATCACGTTGCTTACACTGTCAACCGTATCGTTACCCTCGGTAGCTGCGCAGGGTGCCGCCGATTTTGACATTGTGCTGGCCAATGGGCGGGTAATGGACCCGGAATCGAATATGGACGCGGTTCGCTATGTCGGCATCCGCGGTAACAAGATCGCTGCCATCTCAGCCAGCCCGCTGCGCGGAAAAATGGTGATCGACGTAAAAGGCCTGGTCATCGCTCCCGGTTTTATCGATCTTCACTCCCACGGGCAGGACGACGAAAACTATCGCTACAAAGCTCGCGACGGTGTGACGACGGCGCTGGAAATGGAGGTAGGAGTTTCACCCGTGGCCGCTTGGTACGCCCAGCGAGAAGGCAGATCACTTATCAATTTCGGCGCAACTGTCGGCCACATTCCGGCGAAGATGGCCGTCATGAAAGACACAGGGGCTATTCTACCGCGTGATAATGCTATTAACCGCGTCGCCACAGCCGACGAGGTCCGACAGATCACCGACCTTATCAGAAAAGGCCTGGACGAAGGCGGTCTCGGCATCGGCTTTGGCATCAACTATGTGCCGACGACGACGCGGGCCGAGGTATTCGATCTGTTTGCACTCGCGGCCGACCGCGGCGTGGCGAACTATGTTCACATCCGGTATCCGGGAGCCATTGAACCAGGCAGCGGCGTCGGAGCGTTGCAGGAGGTGCTGGCAGACGCCGCGGGAACCGGAGCCTCGCTGCATGTCGTTCACATCACCAGCATGTGCCTTCGGGAAACGGCCACCTGCCTGAAAATGATCGACGGTGCCCGCAAGCGAGGCGTGGACGTGACGACAGAAGCCTACCCTTACACCGCGACGCAAACACGCCTCGAATCGGCCATTTACGATGAGGGTTGGCAAGAGAGGTTTGGTATTACGTTCAAGGACCTGCAATGGGTAGCGACCGGTGAAAGACTAACAGCGGAAACTTTCGCGCGTTACCGAAAAGAGGGAGGATCCGTCATCGGCCACGCTATTCCGGAAGAGATCGCACGGCTGGCCGCGGCCGATCCGCAGGTGATGGTGGCGAGCGATGGGTTGATCGAAAACGGCAAGGGCCATCCGAGAGGTACGGGTGCGTTCGCACGTGTATTGGGCGTTTATGTCCGTGAGCAGCATGCTCTATCGCTGATGGACGCCATCCGCAAAATGTCGCTGCTGCCCGCACAGCGATTGGAAAAGGCCGTTCCCGCCATGCGATCCAAGGGACGGATCAAGGTAGGAGCCGATGCCGATCTCACGATCTTCGACCCCGCGACGGTCATCGATCGTGCCACCTTTGAACAGCCTGCGCTGTATTCCGAGGGCATCCGGTACGTGCTGGTGGGCGGCGTATTCGTCGTGCGGGATGAAAAGATCGTCGAGGGGGCTAAGCCCGGCAAGGCTGTCCGCCGGCCATTCGAAAGCAAAAGACAGTGAAACGGATGGATCCGGCGGAATAGAATTCTATGAAACGATGCCCTGAATGCGGACGCGAGTACGACAACACGATGATGTTCTGTCTGGATGATGGAGCAAAGTTGCTCTATGGCCCGGCGAGCGGCAGTTCCCTTGATAACGAACCGCAAACCATGCTGTTTCCGCACCGACGAGAGGGAGGTGAAGATCGGGTCGCGATCACCGGCGGGACTGATCCGGTGAAAGCGGCTGCGAATAATTCGATCGCTGTCCTGCCGTTTGCCAATATCAGTGCGGACGAAGAGAACGAATATTTCTGTGACGGGTTGGCGGAAGAACTGCTCAATGCGCTGGCAAAGATCGAGGACCTGAAAGTAGCTGCACGGACCTCGGCCTTTTCTTTCAAGGGCAAGAACGTGGAAGCTCGCGAGATCGGCAAGGCCCTCGGCGTCAATACGGTGCTCGAGGGCAGCGTCCGCAAAGCGGGCAATCGCATCCGCATCAATGTGCAGCTCGTCAGCGCGGCCGACGGCTATCAACTTTGGTCGGAAAGATATGACCGTGAGATGCGGGACATCTTCGACGTGCAGGACGAGATCGCGGTGGCGGTCACTGATGCGTTGAAGATAAAGCTCCTTGGCGACGAAAAGACCGCGGTGCTAAAACGACATACGCAAAGCCCCGAAGCACACGAATACTATCTTCGCGGACTCTCGCACTTCAATAAATGGACACCGCACGATTTCGAGAAGGCGATCGAGAACTTTGAGCGGGCGATCGAGATCGATGTGAACTACGCTTCGGCTTATGCCGCACTTGCCGACGCATACACTGAGCTTTTGTTCTTCTCATTTTCGGCCGGCGATGTGAGGCCAAAGGCACGCGAAGCAGCAAGAAAGGCTCTCGAGCTTGATGAAAGTCTCGCCGAAGCTCATAACTCGATGGCACTCATAAAGATGTACCTTGATTGGGACTTTTCTGCGGCAGAGGCTGAGTTCCTGCGAGCGATCGAGCTGAATCCGGGCAGTGCAACCGTGCATATGTGGTACGGTTGGTTCCTTGCGCTTATGGGGCGATTTGATGAGAGCCTGGTCGAGCTTCGCCGCGGACACGAGCTCGACCCATTGTCGCCGCCGAATAATAATGCGATCGGTGTTAATTTCCATTGGTCGCGTCAGCCTGAGCGTGCGATCGCTCAGATCCTGGACGTTCTAGAACTGAATCCGAATTACCCGGTCTCAGTGAGTTTCCTGGCTGAGGCATACGTGCAGGCGGGTGATATGCTGTCGGCGGTTTCTACGATCGGAAGATTGGCTCCCGCAGCGATGGACCCTCAGGCACTAGCGGTTGCAGGATACGTTTATGCGCGGGCCGGCGACAGTGAAAAAGCGGCCGGGATCCTGAAGGAATTCGAGCGACGAACAGAGCAGGGAAACGTTTCGTCTCTTAATTTGGCTCAGATCTATGCAGCTCTTGGTGAACAAGACGAGGCATTAACCTGGCTTGACAAAGCCTGCGAGGAACGGGCGATCTGGATCCCATTTTTAAGGGTGGATGTTAAGTTTGACTCGATTCGTTCCCATCCGCGCTTTCAGGAATTGCTGGAACGCTGCGGATTCGGAGCTAGGAAGTTATGAAAAGATGCCCTGAATGCAAGCGGGATTATTACGACGACACGCTGCTGTATTGTCTCGACGATGGCAGTAAGCTGCTTTTCGGGCCAAACGGGAACGAGGTCAGGACCGAACTGTTCCGAGACTCCGATCTCAGAGGTATACCTAAGGCTATTGATGTGAAATTGCACCCGACGGCATCGGCCAGAAGTGGAAGTTTTTGGATAGCCGTTTTGCCGTTTAAATATTCCGGTTCATCGATCGAAATAAAAGACCTTGCCGAAGGGCTGTCAGAAGAGATCGTTACCGGCCTGTCGCGGTTTTCGTATTTGCGAGTTGTGGCTCGCCGGTTATCCACGGATCCAGCTGGCCAAACTTCTGATTTGCCTGAGGTCGGTAACCTAAATGACGTAAGTTATTTCCTGACCGGCAGCTTGCGCGAGGCAGGGACACGGTTGCGAGTTATTGTGAAACTGGTCGAAACCGAGTCTGGCGCCCTTGTTTGGGCTGAATCGTACGATCAATCACTCGAAAAAGACAATATACTCACGATCCACGAAAAGCTGATACCGACGGTCGTTTCAACGGTGGCTGATCAGTATGGAGCTCTTGTTCACAGCATGAGCGAGTCGATCCGCGACCTTGATGCGGAGGGGTTCTCACCGCACGAAGCGATGCTCCGTGCCTTTGGTTATCAAGAAAGGGCGACACCTGAGGAACACAAAGTCGTTCGTAGAGCACTCGAACTTGCATTAGTCTCGGCTCCAAATCATAGCAACTGCCTGGCTATGTTGTCGGTAATGTATTGGCATGAATACGCCTACGGCTATAATACTGAGCCGGAGTCACTGGAACGGGCACTTTCTGCCGCACAACGGGCGGTCGCTACGGCGCCGACCAATCATCTGGCGTACGCAATTCTCGCAACGGTTCTGTTTTTGCAGAAGGACTTCGGAGCGAGCCGCCAGGCGGTTGAGCGGTCGCTGCAGTTAAATCCAATGGACGCTTCGACCACTGCGTTCCTTGGAATACTGATCGCGTATGCCGGTGACTGGGACTATGGGTTGAAACTTACTGACCGTGCGATCGAGCTCAACCCGCATCACCCGGGCTGGTATTATTTCCCGTCCTTTTACAACGCTTACCGCGAGGGCGACTACAGGTCCGCGGTGGCGATTGGCCTAAAGATCAGTATGCCCGGATATTTTGCGACATACTCGACGCTTGCGGCGGTCTATGGACAGTTGGGCGAAAAGGAACGCGCCGCGGCGGCTCTGAGGGAATTGGCTGGCCTGATGCCGAATTTTGCTTCCGTGGCAAAAACTGTCTATAGCAAATGGCTCGACGCCGACCTGACCGAACGCTTGCTCGACGGCCTCAAAAAAGCGGGAATGAAAATAGATACCGAATGAAACGATAACTTAAATTGATGGGTCAAAGAAAATATGATCGAGACAATCCAACATGCAGACGGACGCGTCGAGCTTGACGAAAGGTCTCTCAAAGAGATAGAGGGCTCGGCCCTGTATAACGAAGACCTCGCGCCTGTACCGGTAGCGAAACGGGATTGGACAACCTACAACTATGCCGCGCTGTGGATCTCGATGGCGCATTGCATTCCGACGTATATGATGGCGTCGGGGCTGATCTCGGCGGGTATGAACTGGTGGCAGGCGCTGCTGACGATCTTGCTTGGCAATATCATCGTGCTTGCCCCGATATTGCTCAATTCGCATCCGGGAACAAAGTACGGTATTCCGTTTCCTGTGTTTGCTCGCGCCGCCTATGGAACGATGGGTTCGAATCTGCCGGCGTTGATGCGAGCGATCGTCGCTTGTGGATGGTTCGGTATTCAAGCATGGATCGGCGGCGAGGCTCTGAACACTTTCTTTAAGGCATTCATTCCAGGTTGGGACACGCTGCTCGGCGGGCCGATCGGCGGGCATACAGTCACTACATGGCTGTCGTTTTTCATATTTTGGGGAATGAATATCGCCATTATTTAAAAAGGCATGGACCTGCTGCGGATCGTTGAGAATTGGGCGGCTCCGTACGTATTGATAATGACGGCGTTGCTGCTTGGCTGGATCGTCTATCAGGCCGGAGGCGTCGGATTTTTGCTGAAAGAACCGGGCAAATTCACCTCTCTGAGCGAGTTTTGGCCGGTGTTCATACCCAGCTTGACCGCCATGATCGGTTTTTGGGCGACACTGTCGCTTAATATGCCAGACTTTACGCGATTTGGCCGCAGCCAACGTGAGCAAGCGGTCGGCCAGGTTGTCGCGCTGCCCACGACAATGACGGTTTTCGCTGCCATGGGTGTGGTCATCACATCAGCTGCGATCATTGTATTTCCCGCTATGAATAAGGCGGACGCTTGGGATCCTGTAAAGCTCGTCGGGCAATTTTCGCAACCGCTCGTTGTTGCGATCTCGATGTTCACTGTCGTCGTCGCGACGCTTTCGGTCAATATCGCAGCCAACGTCGTCTCGCCCGCGAACGATTTTGCCAACGCGTTTCCAAAACTCATCTCGTTTCGCACCGGCGGCATGATCACCGGAATTATCGGCATTCTCATGCAGCCTTGGAAACTGCTTGCCGATCCGTCGGGGTACATTTTTGGATGGCTCGTTGGATATTCTGGCGGGTTGGGCTCGATCGCGGGTGTACTGATCGCCGATTATTGGCTCATTCGCAACAAGAACCTATACCTGGGCGATCTTTACCGCAGCAAGGGAATTTATGGGGGCTGGAATTGGCGGGCGGTCGCAGCGACGCTTTTGGGCTGTGTTTTAGCTTGGAGTTGGTGGATAATACTAGGGATTGACTGGTCTTTGCTCCAATTGGGGTTTGCAAGTCCAGACTGGCTGAAAAATCTTGAACCGTACGCCAAAATTATGTTTGACTACGCATGGTTCGTCGGTTTTGGCGTCGCTTTTGTTTTGCATTGGGTGTTGATGGCTGGCTTGCCGCCAAAATCTGATTTAAACGTAGAGGTCGCGGAAGACGCAGAGGTTTCATAAAAAAAGCAGGTGGTTTCGTTCGAGAAGAGCTTATCTCTGCGAACTTTGCGGCCTCTGCGTTAAAATTTCATCTTATGAAGTATCAAAGAGTTAATAATTTTTACAACGGCGAGTTTGTCGACAGCAGTTCGACGAACGACCTTGATGTCACATCACCGCTCGATGGCAATTTATTGTCGACCGTTCCGATGTCGACCGTTGAGGAGCTAAATAAGGCGGTAGCTTCGGCAAAAGCCGCGTTGGAATCATGGGGGCATCAGCCGATCAAAGAACGCGTTCAGGTCTTTTTCCGCTACCGGAATCTGCTCGAGCAAAACTCGGACGAATTGACCTCACTCATCTCCGAGGAGAACGGTAAGACATGGGACGAGGCAAAGGCTGAGGTTGATAAGAGCATTGAGTTGACCGAGTTTGCATGCTCGATGCCGCAGCTTGTTTCAAATGAAGTGCTTGAAGTCAGCCGCGGGGTCGAATGCCGCGTCGAGCATTTCCCGGTCGGGGTTGTCGCCTCTATCGCTCCTTTCAATTTCCCGCTGATGGTACCGAACTGGTCGATGCCGAATGCTCTTGTACTGGGTAATACGATGGTAATGAAACCATCCGAACTCGTGCCGCTTTCGGTCATTCGCATGGCTCAGTTGCTAAAAGATGCTGGGTTGCCGGACGGTGTTTTCAACATCATTAACGGCGGCAAAGAGATCGTTGAGGGCATCTGTGCTCATCCCGATATCGAAGCGGTCAGTTTTGTCGGCTCGACCAAAGTCGCAAAGCTTGTTTATCAGCAAAGCACAAATGCTCTGAAGCGGTGCATAGCATTGGGCGGTGCCAAAAATCACTTGTTCGTGCTGCCGGACGCGAATCCGTCAATGACCGCGACCAATGTCACGGCATCGATGTCGGGTTGCGCCGGCCAGAGATGTATGGCTGCCTCGGCAATGCTTGCAGTGGGTGACGTCGATCCGATCATCGCGCAGATCTGCGACGAGGCACGCAAGATCATTCCGGGCAAGAATCTCGGAGCCGTTATCTCGCAGGCAGCTAAAGAGCGGATCGAGGGCTTCATAACCGAAGCCGAACGCGACGGAGCGAAAATTCTCGTCGACGGCCGCGGGGCCGTGGTTGAGGGCAAAGAAGGTGGAACTTACGTCGGAGCTACGGTTATTGACTATGTGACCCCTGATATGTCTGTCGCGACCGAAGAGATATTTGGGCCCGTGATCTCGATCATGCGGACTAATACGCTCGACGAAGCGATCAAGATCGAAAATGCCAATCCCTACGGCAACGCGGCGGCTGTATTTACCCAGAGCGGCGGGCTTGCCCGATATGTGATGGAACACGCAAGTGCGGGTATGATTGGCGTTAATATTGGCGTACCGGTTCCGCGAGAACCGTTCTCATTTGGCGGTTGGAACGATTCGCGTTTTGGAGCGAACGACATTACTGGAAAAAGCTCTATCGAATTTTGGACAAAGCTCAAAAAGACAACTACCAAATGGAATCCCGAGGCCGGCGTCAATTGGATGAGCTGATCAGAATAACAAACTCCTATGAATGAACTGAAGGTTGTAACGAGTAAATTACAAATTGTCCTAGTTGCGGGACTCGGCGTCTTTTTTGTGCCGGTCGGGATCTGGATGCTGGTTTCGGGATTGAGTGGCGGAAAAATGGTTCCACTCGGGATCGGCGCGATGCTGCTAGTCCTATTCGCAGTGCTGCTGTTTATCCTCGTTAGGGCGTTCCGGCGGAGCGTTGGTTACTTTTCTGCCAGGGGCATTGGGCGAAATGATGGTGCGGAGTTGCCTTGGTCGCAGCTAAGTCGAACTGTTGATAAGATGGCGACGAATGATAATGGCAAACCGATGCTTTGGAGAACTGAGATACAGTTCAATGACGGCACGAGCCTCTGGCTGATCCCGTCGAAAATATCTAATTGGCAGGAAGTACGGGCGTACGTCGCGGCATTGCCGTGCGAACATGCTGTTGAAGCGGCGTGATATATGAAAAGAATATACTGGCTTAAGTTAGCAATAATCGCGTGTTTCGGCCTTGCGGCATTGATCGGCGGAGGGGCGTCCCTAGCTCAAAAAACTCAGGTCGAGACCGCCGGACAGAAATTTAAGAACATAAAAGTTCTTAACGATATGCCTGCGGATCAGATGGGCAAGGTCATGAATATGATCTCGGCATCGCTCGGCGTCGACTGCAAATTTTGTCATGCTTCGAATGATGGCGACTATGATAAAGAGGGCAACGAGAACAAAGAAACGGCCCGCAAGATGATGAAGATGGTGTTCGATCTGAATAAGTCTCAGTTCAACGGCCGTCCCGAGATCAACTGCAACTCTTGTCACAACGGTAAGTCGCACCCACAGCCAAGTTTTCCGCTGACCCCACCTGTGGCCCAGATTCCAAGGCCCATCCAGCCCGAAAAGAAGCCGACCGTAGATGAGATCTTTGCCAAATATGAGACGGCGGTGGGAGGCAAGGCAAATCTCGCCAAAATAACGTCGCGGCAGATCAAAGCAATGCGGCTCGAACCGGATGGTAAGACCAGTGAGAGCCAGACTATCTGGCAAAAGGGCAATAAGTACGCTTCGGATATTTTGTATGGTAAGGTTGTCCTCCGCGAGGTGTTCGACGGAAGCACTGCCCTCAAATTTGCCGGCAAAAATGTGGTTGACTTAAGAGCCGACGAGGCAGAACAGATCAAACGTGAAGTTGAGATGTTTTTGCCCGCGAATCTCAAAGCGGCTTATGCGAAACTCGATTACCGATTCATAGACCGCATCGACGGAAAAGAGGTTTATGTCATTACCGCTACTACGGCAGCCGGGTCACGCGAGAGCCTTTTCTTTGATGTCGCATCTGGGCTTCTCGTCCGACGTCGCGCTTCATCGCAAACGGTTTTTGGTAACTTCGTTTATCAGGTGGATTACACTGAATACAAAGACTTTGGCGGGGTCAAATTGCCCGTATTGGCAAGCTACGCGATGCCGCATATCCATTGGTCGCGAAAGATCGTCGAAGTCAAGAACAACGCGGCGGTTGACGATGCGGTGTTTGCGGCACCGGTCAAATAAATAGGAGACGAAAATAGATGTCAAGAATAGTCAAAGGCGGGCTCATTCAGGCCCACAATCAGGCTCCGGCAGAAGCCCCGATCGACGAGATCAAAAAAGCAAACATCGACCATCAGATGAAATATGTCGAGGAAGCCGCTCGGCAGGGCGTCCAAGTGCTCTGTTTCCAGGAGATATTTACGACGCCTTATTTCTGTGCCGAACAGACGACACGGTGGTACGATGCCGTTGAACGTATTCCTGACGGGCCGACCGTCAAATTGATGCAGGATGTTGCGAAACAGTTTTCGATGGTGCTTGTAGTTCCGATCTATGAGGAAGAGCAGACCGGCATCTACTACAATTCCGCTGCCGTCATAGACGCCGACGGCAAGTATCTCGGCAAATATCGCAAGACGCACATACCCCACGTCGCTCCCGGTTTCTGGGAGAAGTTCTACTTTCGGCCGGGAAATCTCGGCTATCCTTGTTTTGATACCGCGGTCGGCCGAATCGGTGTTTATATTTGCTATGACCGCCATTTTCCCGAAGGGGCGAGGTGCCTCGGCCTGAATGGTGCGGAGATCATCTTTAATCCGTCGGCTACCGTTGCGGGTTTAAGCGAGTATCTGTGGAAACTGGAGCAGCCGGCTCACGCGGTCGCGAACGGTTACTTTGTAGGAGCGATAAACCGCGTTGGCACCGAGGCTCCGTGGAACATTGGCGAATTTTACGGTCAATCATATTTTTGTGACCCGCGCGGCCAAATGCTTGCCGTTGGAAGCCGCGATCAGGACGAACTCGTCGTCGCCGATCTCGATATGGATAAGATAAAAGAAGTGCGAAATACCTGGCAATTCTTCCGTGACCGTCGCCCGGATGCTTATAGCCCCATCGTTGCAGACTAGTCGATTATGAAGAGGATACCCGAGTTGATTTTGATGATCTTGGTAGCCGTGGTGTGCTCCCCGGCGCAATCACTGGGCAAGGTCGAGGCGGAATTATTAGGTCATCTCAATAAGCTCGAAAAAGCTTCGAACTACGGCAGTCACGCCGACTACGAGGTTTTGGGCAAGGAAAACGAGGCGTTAAGAACCGCATTGCTTAAATATGGCTCACGGTCGGACGTTTTGAGATACTCGTTTTCGAAGCTGAGCAAAAAGCTATTTCTGACTACCTCCAAAGACGGCAATTTTCGCACATATTCGTGGGACAGCAATGAGGGCGGAACGATGCATGATTATCGTACGGTCTATCAATTTCGCGGGAAAAGCGGCAAAGTCCATGCCGTGGCCGACGGTTACACGCAAAGCCTCGAAGATCGCGATGCCGGAGCTTTTGTCCATCAGATCTTTCAAACTGATACGCCGTTAGGGCCAATTTACCTCGCGGTCTCGACATTTATTGGCTCAACGTCGCTGTCCGGAGCGACGATCTCGGCCGTTATGATCGACGGAGAACGACTTAACCGAAACCCAAAAGTCATCCGGACCACAAAAGGAGTTACAGATTCGATCAGCTTTCAATACGACTTCTTTTCGGTCGTCGACCGACCGGAGCGGCCGATCCGTCTTTTCTCATACGACGATACAAAAAAGAGCTTTCGTTTTCCGATAGTCATCCAAGACCGTCGAACGCCACAAGGCAGAGTTACGAATCGTTTTATTACATACCGCTTTGACGGCAAGTACTTTGTAAGGATCAACTAAGGCTTTATGGAAAAAACATATTGCTCACCGCTCGACGTCACTCAGATCGAGCAAAATTTTGCCGAGATCAATCCGGCGATGAGTACGGCAGAGGCGATCCAAGAGGCGAACCGCTGCTTGTATTGCTTTGACGCACCGTGTATGCACGCGTGCCCCACGCACATCGATGTGCCTTCATTTATCAAGAAGATCGCAAGCGGCAACGTCACCGGCTCGGCACGCGTCATTTTCGATGCGAACCCGATCGGTGCGTCGTGCGCGCGAGTTTGTCCTGTCGAAGTTCTTTGTGAAGGTGCTTGTGTCGAGAAAACGTTGATCAAGAAGCCGATCGAGATCGGGCGGCTTCAGCGTTACGCGACCGACTTCGCGCTCGACAATGGTAAGCAGATCTTTACGAAAGGAGCGTCTAACGGCAAGTCCGTCGGCATCGTCGGTTCAGGGCCTGCGGGATCATCCTGTGCGGCTTATCTAACTCGCCTTGGTTATGATGTGACTGTTTACGAACGCCGTGAACAGGCAGGCGGCCTCGATACCTACGGAATGGCGGAATATAAAATGCCAAAGGCCGTTTCGTTGTCAGAGGTAGAGCATATCGCCGCAATGGGCGTCGAGTTCCGGCTAAATACAGAGATCGTTGCCGGCTCTGGCGAAACTCTCGGCCCGGTCAATCAAGTCGGCGTTGAGCGGCTGCGTGAGTGGCACGACGCGATCTTTCTTGCGGTCGGACTCGGTGAAACCAATCGGCTCAACATCCCCGGCGAAGACGTCGAAGGCGTGATCGACGCATTGGCTTTTATCGAACAGGTCAAAACCCGCGATTGGAAGTCGGTGCCGCTCGGTCGAAACGTAGTTGTTCTGGGCGCTGGCAATACGGCGATCGACGCCGTCACACAGGCGAAACGCCTCGGTGCCAAAAAGGTAACGCTAGTTTATCGACGCACCGAAAGGGACGCTCCGGCATACGAATACGAGATGGAGCTCGCCCGCAAAGACGGTATCGAATTTATGTGGCAGACATCTCCTGTCGAGATCATCGGTGAACATCGTGTATCAGGTTTGCGGGTCGCCGATGCGGCCGGGCTCGTTAGCGAGATCGAATGCGATCAGGTGATCAAGGCGATCGGTCAGCAAAAGATGGCGTCGTTCTTTACTGAGGTCGCAGGCGTTAGCATTGATGAAAAGGGCCGCGTTATCGTCAACGAGATCATGCAAACGTCCGATACAAAGATCTTCGCGGGCGGCGATTGTGCCAACGGCGGAGCCGAAGCCGTCGACGCATCGCAAATGGGTAAGCATGCGGCGATGGGCATACATGAGACCCTGACCGGTGAGAAAGTGGAATTTGCGGGGGCGGTCCTCCGCGATCCGCCAAAGGCTCCGGTCGACCCTAATCCGCATTAAAATATGGCAGATCTAACTACAAATTTTGCAGGTATTAAGTCTCCAAATCCGTTTTGGCTCGCCTCGGCGCCGCCGACGAATATGGGTTCAATGATCGAGCGTGCTTTCGACGCCGGTTGGGGCGGCGCAGTTTGGAAGACGCTCGGCGAGCCTATCACAAACGTTTCGTCGCGCTTGGCGGGACTCGACCAGGGGCCTTTGCGACTGATCGGGCTTAATAATATAGAGTTAATAACGGACCGGCCGCTTGAGGTCAATCTAAAGGAGATGGCCGAGTGTAAAAGGAAATATCCGGACCACGCGGTGATCGCCAGTCTGATGGTCGAGTCAAAGAAAGAGGCTTGGCAGGAGATCACCAAGCGGACCCAGGATACGGGCTGCGACGGCTTTGAACTTAATTTTGGCTGTCCGCACGGCATGAGTGAACGCGGCATGGGAGCCGCGATGGGCCAGGTGCCGGAATATACCTGCATGGTCACCGAGTGGGTCAAAGAGGTTTCGGACATCCCGGTGATCGTCAAACTCACGCCCAACGTCACGCACATCGTTCCGCCGGGCCGGGCCGCGCAAAATGGCGGTGCCGATGCGGTTTCGCTGATAAATACGATCAATTCGGTCATGGGTGTCGATGTTGATACGCTCATTCCGTACCCAAACGTAAATGGCATGGCGGCTCACGGCGGTTATTGCGGCACGGCGGTCAAGCCGATCGCTCTCAATATGGTGTCGGAGCTTGCCCGCGACCCGGAATTTACCATTCCCATTTCGGGCATCGGCGGCATCAACACCTGGCGTGACGCGGTCGAGTTTATGCTGCTCGGAGCCGGCAACGTGCAGGTCTGCACGGCGGTGATGCATTACGGCTATCGCATCGTCGAGGACATGATCGACGGCCTCAATAGCTACCTCGACAGTAAGGGCTACGGGTCGGTCAATGAAATCGTCGGCAAAAGTGTCGGCCGTGTGACGGACTGGGGCAATCTCGACCTCAATTACGTCGTCAAAGCCCACGTCAACGAAGACAAGTGTATCCAATGCAATCTTTGCTATGTCGCCTGCGAGGACGGTGCTCATCAAAGCTTTGAATTTGTCGAATCGAATGGCAAACGCTATCCCCGCGTGATCGAAAACGAGTGTGTCGGCTGTAATCTATGCGCTCTCGTTTGCCCTTCACCCGGAGCTATTACGATGGAGCGTCGCGATGCTGGCGGCCCGACGCAGAGTTGGCGTGAGCGTACAGGCACATAAATTTTCCGCCTTAGGGGTTTTACGGTTATGAGATTTAAGAATTTTGCTACTGGCGTGATTTTTCTTTTGTGTGCTTCGATTTCGGCGGCGGCGCAGAACACTTACGAGATCGAAGGAAACCGCCTTAAGGTCGAAAAGCCCATTACCTTTGTCGGCGCGACCGATAAACTCGAATCCGCATCTGATGACGCACTGAAATTCGTCAAAGATTATCTTGCCGATAAACGGGCGATCAGTACGCTTCGAATAGAGGTCCATTTTAAGGTCGGAACCGGGAATGCCCAGGCATTGTCTGAAAAGCGGGCGTTGGCCATCGCGAACTGGCTCGTCAAAAACGGAGTGGATTGTAAACGCTTGATCGCCGTGGGGTTTGGCACATCGAAACCGATCGCAAATCCGCCGCAGGCTTTTGAGAACGACCGAATCGAGTTTCACAACGCCGGAATGCTCGGCCGTCAGATCGGCGGTATGCCGCTTGACGGGGCGGATTGTCTGCAGGCGATATCTGTCCGAAACCTGGGATCTTTCGGTATTGATCGCCCGTTGAGCAATTGATCCGAGTGCGGAAACGAATTTGTCGAATCCGGCAAATCGCTGGTCTTTAGTAGATCCCCTAACAAACCTTGCATAGATCTGCTGCGCGATGACGGCGATCTTGAATGTGCCGAAGACGTAATAGAAGAGAATGTTCGAGACGTCTCGGCCCGACGACGCGGCGTACATCTCAACAAGCTGCGAACGGGTGACATTTTCCATTAAAACACGTGGGTTGAACGTCATGTTCAATATCTCTTCTCCCACATCGCCTGAAATCAAGTAACCGAGGGTAGTGCCGAGGTCCATTAGCGGGTCGCCAATGGTGACCATTTCCCAATCCAAAACAGCCGTTATCTTTGTCAGATCGTTCGGATCGAGCATTACGTTGTCGAATTTGTAATCGTTATGAACGAGCGATGCGCCGGAGTCGGCCGGAATATTGTCAGTTATCCAAGCGATAGCCGTTTCAAGTTCCGTGTGCTCGTCGGTCTTTGCCGCAAAGTAGCGTTCTGACCAGCCTTCGACCTGACGGCGGGCGTAGCCTTCGGGTTTGCCGAGGTCGCCGAGCCCTGCAGCATTGTAGTCGAGAGCGTGCAGGTCGGCTAGGTTCTGGATAAAATTGCGGCAGATGTCGTCGGACAGCAGGCTGCCAGAGTAAGTGTGTTCGGGTGGCATTGACCCGCGAAGGATCAACCCGCGGCGCCGTTCCATCAGGTAAAACTCAAAGCCGATAACGACTTCGTCATCACAAAATAGCAATGGCTTGGGCGCGGGCGGATAAACTGCGGAAAGTTTCGAAAGCACACGAAACTCACGGCCCATGTCGTGAGCGGATTTGACCGTGTTGCCAAAAGGCGGCCGGCGAAGAACAAACTCCGAGTCGCCGAGGTGGATAAGATAGGTCAGGTTAGAGCTGCCGGCAGGGAACTGTTCTACCCTGATATCGGTTTCCTCGACGATTCCAGATGAGGTGAGATACTCCTTCAAACGCTCGATGTCCAATTCTTCGCCTGGCCTTACCGCAGTTGTTTCCGCCATTCTTTTATCGGTCTGTATCTGTGCTAATCTGTGGCTAAATTTGCCTTATGAATTTCGATTATTCAGCAAAAACAATTGAACTGCAAAAAGAACTCTCAGGCTTTATGGATGAGCATGTTTATCCTAACGAGGCGGCATTCACTGCCGAGGTCAACGATGGTGACCGCTGGCAGCCGAGCGAACTGATCGAGTCCCTCAAACCCAAGGCGAAGTCCGCTGGGCTGTGGAATCTGTTTTTGCCTGATGTCTCGGGCCTCACAAATCTGGAATACGCGCCGCTCGCCGAAATGATGGGCAGGGTCGTATGGTCGAGTGAAGTTTTCAATTGCTCTGCTCCTGACACCGGCAATATGGAGGTTCTGCACCTTTACGGAACTCCGGAGCAGAAATTGAAATGGCTGGCACCACTTCTGGCAGGTGAGATCCGCTCGTGTTTTTCGATGACCGAGCCAGATGTCGCATCGAGCGATGCGACAAATATTCAAGCTTCGATCGTCGCTGACGGCGATGATTATGTCCTGAATGGCCAGAAGTGGTGGTCCACCGGCGGCGGCGATGCCCGTTGCAAGCTTTCGATATTTATGGGCAAGACTGATGAGTCCGCCCCTAAACACCTGCAGCAATCTATGATCCTGGTTCCAATGGACACGCCGGGCGTGATCATCGAGCGTCAAGTGGATGTTTTTGGTTACGACGATGCGCCCAACGGGCATTCCGAGATCTCATTTATTAACGTCCGTGTTCCGAAAGAAAATTTATTACTTGGCGAGGGGCGCGGTTTTGAGATCGCTCAGGGGCGGCTCGGACCCGGGAGGGTTCATCATTGTATGCGGCTGATCGGAATTGCCGAGCGTTCGCTCGAATTGATGTGCGCTCGTGCAAAGTCGCGTGTAGCATTTGGCAAGTCGATCGCCGAACAGGGCGTTGTGCGTCAGTGGATCGCCGAAGCTCGTTGTGCGATCGAACAGGCTCGCCTTTTGGTCCTTAGAGCGGCGTGGATGATGGACACAGTCGGAAACAAGGCCGCTCGCCGCGAGATCGCAATGATCAAAGCTGTCGTCCCGCAGATGGCATTACAGGTGATAGACCGCGCGATACAGATTCACGGCGGCGGAGGCGTTTCGCCGGACTTTCCTCTCGCCCAGTTTTGGATCTATGCGCGGACATTAAGACTCGCGGACGGCCCGGACGAAGTGCATCTCGAATCGATCGCAAAGATGGAACTCAAGAAATGACGGAGCCGCTCTGCTATATGAAATTCGTATGCACCGCGTTATCTGAAATACAGTAGTTGATAAATTTATTCTTTGACTCGAACATACAGGGAAGCCGGCAAACCTCCCGCGGCGTATGATCCCGCATTCGCTGCACAACGTCGTCGTCATACCACATTTCCGAAAATCTTCGGTCCGCGATCGAACCGATCAGCCCCTTATCGTTATAGGCGAGCGTGCAGCAAGTGTAAACATTGCAATCGGCGCCGATGTACGGAACAAGGTTCTTCATCGGACAGAAATCATAATCCTGTACGCCGTCAAACAGATCACCTACACGATCGTTGAAAAGGTTGAAGACCGTAAATGTATCATCATGAAAATCGGCGTATGTTTTGGCTGCCTCATTTCGGGCTTCGTCAAACCAGCCGTCAAAATATGCAAACCCGTGGTTCGTAAATGCAGCCGATATCCGGATGTTGTCAACGCCTATCTCCTTGAACAATCGTGCCGCGGGATAGACCTCCCTAAAATTTTCCTTTGTCATTACAAAGCCGACACCGAGGATCATACTCGCCGCCCTTTGCTTCGCGAGTTTGGTCACGTTTGCAAGCATTAGGTCATATTGCTTTTCGGTCACGCCTCGGACGTTGATATATGTTTCTTTTTCGAAACAATCAACACTTACCCGCACCCAGGAACTATTCGCCATCAAGTCTATCGTCCGGTCGCTGAAAAGAACCCCGTTCGTTACCATCCCAACGTCCATTCCGCGGGCAAAGGTCAATTCGATCGCTTTATCGATATTGCGGTGAAAGAGTGGTTCGCCGCCGCCCGTGAATTGAACCGCTTTGCACCCTCCGTCAGCGAGGTCGTTTATCGTTTCGAGTAGTTTAGAGGTTTCAATCTGATCCTGGATCCCGAAATTCTGTGATGACGAGTAACCGTGCATCCGATAAGCGCAGAAACTGCAAGACTGATTGCACCTATTGGAGGGAACAAGATGAACCTGAAGAGGAAAAATATGCTCGTTTTGCTTGAACTGCCTGATTATCTCAGGGTGGTGAACGATCTTATGCGGTGAGTATTCGGCCCTTTCCATATGTACTCCTTTGGTGTTAACACTTTGTCCAATTAGCAGAAAACGTGGTGATTTTACTAATAATGTACTAACTACTCAGGGATAGCAGTGACGAGCGTCACAATTTAAAGAAAATCATCAATTTGAATTAGTGGCCGCTAGTGTTCTCATTTGCGTTCATATCATTCTGACCGAACCAATTTGTCACTATGATTCAATTTCTTTCAATATACGTTCAACAATGCAAAAAATTGTTGACAGATATTAATCAATCCTGTAACTTTTAAGAGTAACGACTACTTAGGTCGTGAACCTATCGCCACCAGATGCGGCAAAGTTTTCTTGAAAGTCACGTTCCAATGGTCACGTACCGTGATCAAAACATCCGAAAAATGTGGGTTGTCAGAACATCTCAGAGTTGACCTGTCAAAATGACCCTCACTTTCCGATCTATCAAAGGGTGGCACCATTATCTCGCCAAATGAGACTCGCAGATTCGGATGGGAACTATAGAAAACTTTTTCGGGGAAAAGTAGAAAGAGCTGCTAATAAGGAGCAAGAAAAATAATGTTCGGTAAAAAGAAAAGCATAGCCGGGTTAGACATCGGTTCGAGTTCGATAAAGATGGTCGAGCTTGACGGTAAGCTGAATAGCCTCAACCTCGTAAGCCTCGGTTTTGAGAACCTCCCCGGCGACACTATCATCGACGGCCAGATCATGGAACTCAACGTGGTTTCGGATGTGATACAGAGCGTTTGTTCAAACCATCAAGTAAATGCAACGAACGTCGTAACAGGCGTCAGCGGACATTCTGTCATCTTAAAGAACATCGTGTTGCCGCCGATGAGCCGGGAAGAACTCGAAGAGTCGATCGACTGGCATGCCGAAGAACATATCCCTTATGATCTTGCCGATGTCAGCCTGGATTATCAGGTGACAGCAGAGAGCGAAGAGGCAACCAACGTTCTTATTGCAGCTTGCAAGCGTGAACGCATCGACAATATCAAACAGGCGATCCAGCTCGCCGGGAAAACCCCAGTTGTCATCGACGTTGACACGTTCGCACTCCAGAATTGCTACGAAGTAAATTACACTCCGGCCGAAGACGATGTTGTAACCCTACTCAATATTGGTGCATCGACGATGAACGTTAACATCGTCAAAGGCACCCGATCATTATTTACACGCGATATCACCGTGGGCGGCAGCCAGTTCACCGATGTGCTGCAGCGGAGCCTCGGGCTTAACTTCCAGCAGGCCGAAGCCGTCAAACGCGGTGTCGTGGATGCAGTCGATGGCCTCGAAGAAAAATCGATCGAACCGCTGATGAACAATGTAACTGAGATCGTCGCGATGGAGATCCAGAAAACATTTGATTTTTATAGAGCGACGACGGAGGACAATGAGACCATGGTACAAAAGATCCTCATCTCCGGCGGAGGCTCGAAACTAACGGGTCTGGCGCAGGAACTCTCGCAGCGGCTCGAGCTTCCGGTTGAGGTTCTGAACCCGTTCCGCAATATAAAAGTCGACCCAAAGAAATTTGACCCCGATTACCTCAGCGAGATCGTGCCCGAAATGGCAGTGGCTGTCGGATTGGCAGTAAGGGGAGTGTAACCAAGATGATCAAGATCAATCTACTTAATTCCGTTACAGAGAGACAGGGCGGCGCTGTCGTCGCAGTCGAGCGAAAGGTTTCGAGCGCGACATCGCGTTTGATACTGATGTCGATCGTCGTCGCAGTATTGCTTAGCGCTGTTGTCGGGTGGGATGTCATTAGTACCCAGATGGCAAAGACTGAAGCCGAGCGTCAACTCGATGAACAGAAGCAGATCGCCGCTGAACTTGAGGTCGTGATGAACGAACAGAAAGAGCTGGAGCAAAAGATCGCGGCCATCGACGGCCGCATCGAAGCGATCAAAAAACTTAGGGCGTCACAAGCCGGCCCAAGTGCAGTGCTTGACGCCATGCGCGAACGGATCGCAATGGTTCCGGGGCTTTATCTCGAGAGCGTAGAACAGGCTGGTGAAACACTCGTATTCAAGGGCAATTCGCCGGACGAATCGCAAGTGACCCAATTCGGCCGAAGCCTTGAGTTCTCGAACGGGCTCTTTTCGAATCTGAACATCGAAACCACACGCGCCGAAGTACAGAATCAAAATGCACCCACCAAGGCGTCTGCCGAAGGCGGTGAGGTTCCCAAGGTTCAGATCGTTAATTTCACCATCAAAACGGCCTACACGCCATCAAAAGCCGCAGGTGCAAACAACGGCAATCCGACGACTGCTTCAACCCAAACGCCCGGACAGGCACCTGGGACGACGGTACCGGTACAGTCGGCGAAGCCAATTCAGGTGGCCAAAAACTAAAGCTTTTGATCGGAGCTAAATAGAAGGTAAAGAACATGTTAGAGAAAATAAAAAATCTTAAGTGGCACTTTCAACTGATGCTTATGGTCACGATCGCAGCACTGCTTTACGCAAGTGTCTGGTATTTCGTGACGAGCGAGACACGAGCCGAGGTCGCTGCTCTCAACGATCAGGTGTCGCAGCTGCAGGCAAAGAATGAGACTGCCCGCGTCGCCACGCAGCGTATCAATGAGTTTCGCGCTTTGTTCGTTAGCAAATCCGAAGAATACGAAGAACTGAAGGTTCTTTTGCCCGAACAGAGAGAGATCACGAATGTTCTTGCCGGTCTCCAGGATACCGCCAACAACAGCCGAATGATGGTTATGCGGTTTTCGCCGCGTGACGATACGCAGCAGGAATCGATCATGGCGAAGCCGGTCGAGGTCGAGGTTGACAGTAACTTTACGAACCTCCGAGCTTTCTTCGAAAGCATGGCAAAGCTTCCTCGTATCGTCTCGATCACCGATTTCAAGATCAACCAGCTCGACAAACAGACCGAGGCTAAGACGCTTCACGCGCAGTTCCTGCTGACAGCCTATTACGCGGCACCGACCGATCTCAACGCGAAGCCCGCACAACCGGGAGCACCGGCACCCGGCGCCGCCCCGGCACCCGGAGCCGCACCCGCCCCGGTCGCAGCCGTGCCGCCCGCAAAATAGCATTTACCGAAATCACGTTCACGTAACCGAGAGAAAAAGCCATGATGAACACATCGATATTAAAACGCTTTGCCTGCTTTACCGTCCTGGCCCTTGCGATCGTCCTGATCGGTGGTGCCTTTTCTGAGGCAAATGCCCAACGTGACCCCTTTCAAAAACCGGGCTATATGAAGCCGAAACCACAGGTTTCACCCGCCGCGGCCGCCGCTAAGGCTGCGAAATCAGGTCCGGTGATCCCGGTGAACTACGGTCCGCCGGCGATCGAGTCCCGCATTGAATATTTCAAGCGCCTTCGTGAGAACGCCGCCGCCAGCGGTGCTCCGCTCCCTAAAGTGACAAGTGTTCTGACGCTCAATGAAATGGCAGTCACCGGAATTTTCAAGACGCCGCGCGGCTATGCCGCAATGGTCGAGGCAACGCCGATCAAACTTTCTTACACGATCTATCCGGGCGAGAAATTTTTTGACGGACAGCTTGTTGCGGTCGAAGAGAACCGGCTTGTATTCAAGAAAGTCACAAAGGTCGGCGAAGGCAAATTCGTGGCATCGGTCGAGAATAAACCGCTGCAGAAGTACACCACCAAGGCGCAGATCGAAGGTACCGCTCCGGCACAGCCTGCCGATCGTCCCGTTCAGACGGCAAGTACCGGAACTGTTGACGCAAAGAACGCCAAGCCTGCTTCAAATCCATTTCTCTCGCCGCTTGATGAGATGAACAAACAGCCTGCCAGTCCGGCAGAGGAAGCCCCCAAAAAGGGAAGCAAAAAGCCCGTCAAGGTGGCTAAGAACTAGCTGCAAATTGGTTTAAGTATTATTAGTCCCCGAGAGGGATGTTAGTTAGATAGTTACGGAGGAAACATGAATTCTCTTACCAAATTAAGCAAAGCGGTCAGGCAGATAGCGATCGCATTGACAATTGTTAGCAGCCTTGCGGTTTCGGTTGCGGCCCAAAAGGTCGAACCGATGGGGCAGGGCAAGCACTACGGCGAGCCGGGATTTCGCGGCGAGTCGATCAATCTGAACGTCGTCAATGCTGATATTCGCGACATTCTTTCATATATCACCGATCAATACGGAATCAATTTTGTCATCGACAAATCTGTAAAAGATGTTTCGGTGACGGTCAAGGTCAATGAGGTTCCATGGAATGTCGCTCTTGACTCAGTGCTGCAGGCGCAGGAACTCGGTGTGCAGGTGAACGGCAACATTCTCCGGGTCGCCGACAATAAAACGCTGGCGACCGAAGGCGAACTTTACCGCGAACGGATGAACAACCAGCTTGATACATCGCCGCTTTACACGGAACTTGTCCGTTTGAATTACGCGACCGCTTCCGGATCGGCCTCACCCGGTGGTACTACTGCAGGCACTACGAGTTCTGAGGGCTCGAGCTCGGCTAGCAGCGGAGGCGGTGCTTCCGCATCGGCTGGCGGCAGCGGACTGCTTCCGATCATCAAGCGCCGCCTCTCGCGTCGCGGTTCGATCGAGATCGATGCCCGCAGCAATTCGCTCATCATCACCGATGTAGCGACCAATATTGCCGCTATCAAGCAGCTTATTTCAATACTTGACCAGCCAGAACCGCAGGTTGAGATCGAGGCACGCATTGTCGTCGCTTCGAGGAATTTTAGCCGTGACATTGGTGTCCAACTCGCCGGTATTGTTCTCGGTGCCCGCAATAGCGGCATCACCGGCGGAACTTTGCCGGGGGCGACCACAACCTTGCCGGTGCCCGATTCTTTACCGGTTCCTCCGGTCAACAACGACCTTTTTTCAAAGATCGCCAATACGGCGATCGGCCTGACGACCGGCGTTTTTGGTACGGCACAGATCAGTGCATTGATCTCAGCCGGCGAACAGCGTGGCCAGGCAAAGGTCATCGCGACACCGCGAGTTACGGCTCTTAACAATCGTCCTGCCGAGATCAAGTCGGGTACCAAGATCCCGATCACGACGATCCAGCCGGGAAGCGCAGCCGGCGGAGCTGTCGTCGCGACCACAACTTATGTTGACGTTCCGCTTCGACTCGCGATCACCCCGCAGATCACCGATCTGGGAACGGTCATTCTTAAGGTCGTTGCTGAGAACAGCTCAACAGCATCCGTCGTTGGCGGTGCGTCGCCCGCGATCAATACCCAGAGCATGACGACCGAGGTCACCGTCCCCGATGGCGGAACAACGGTTGTTGGCGGAGTTCTCTTTGATGACGAACGCGAAAGTCAGGATCGCACGCCGGGCCTCGCGAGCATCCCGCTGCTTGGCAATTTGTTCAAGCGAAAGGGCGTTCAGCGAAATACGAACGAGATCCTCTTTTTCATCACACCGCGGATCACGCGTCCCGACTATACAGCTTCGGCACAGAGTGGAACCGCTCCGCGTCCGGGAACGATCCTTCAGCCGGTGCCGATGGGTAACCCCTCGTCAAATTCGACGCCGGTCGTTGAAAATGTCCAGCCGGTCGTGCTTCAGGCTCCTACAGTTTCCAGGCCGGAAGCAATACAAACGCCGGGCAAGCCGTAAGGCTCGCCCGCATCTCATTCAGATTGTTTCTTCCGGAATGCCCGTCGGCGAATAGCTGACGGGCATTTTACTATTCAGGCAGGTAGCCGGCGCCGACGGGAACGTCTCCGCTTGACCCAAAAAACCATACAGAGACGGCGGCATCGCTGCTGCGAAGCAGATACCACAGGCCATTAGCAGGGCGAAAGACGGCAATATCAGCCTTTCCGTCTGCGTCGTAATCGGCAGGTGTCGGAATGTCAGCGGCCAAACCGAATAAGCTCACTAGTGACCCTCCGGATGATAACAGCTGATACCACGCCCCTGTTGAAGGCCGGTAAACCGCGACGTCGGTCCTGCCGTCGCCGTCGTAGTCACTATGAACCGGTTTATCACCAAGAGCTCCGAACTGGACCGCGGTGGAGCCGGCGGTGCTCTGCATCATATACCAAATTCCATTTGTCGGGCGGTATAGTGCAATATCGGTCGTTCCGTCGGCGTCATAATCGCCGGGTACCGGCTTGTCACCCGCAAGCCCGAACAGGAAAACGGCAAGTCCCGCGCTCGAGCGATCCAGATACCATGTGCCGTCGGTGGGTCGAAATACCGCGATATCGGTCTTGCCGTCGCCATCGTAATCGCCGGCGGCCGGAATGTCGCCATTCAAACCAAAATTGATGACCGAGATCCCCTGCGAGCTTTTCCAGATGTACCAAACACCGGTTGAGGGACGAAAAACCGCAAAGTCGGTTTTGCCGTCGCCGTCATAATCGCCGGGTTGGATGCGGTCGCCCGCTGACCCGAATTGATCCGCTATAACGGCACCTGTCTCTAGGTTATAGCTATACCAGATGCCGTTAGACGGGCGAAAGACCGCGATCTCGCTCTGCGTGTCGCCGTCAAAATTGGATATCGCCGACCCGGAAAGGGTCGAGGCTTTTTGGGTATAGATAAAATCGCCGCTAGTCGTCCCGTCACTGTTCGCGGCGTTTCCGGCGGCATAAAGATCGATCTTGCCAACGCGTTGTGCCGGTGCTGTCCAGGTAAATGTCCAGGATTTTGAACCAAACTGAGTTGGTAGGATGCCGTCGATCGTATGCTCGATATAGCTGCGCGATACACCACCCACGAAACCATTTTTGACCTGGGTCTGCATCGGTGTTTGCGTCACGGGGGTGAACGTGCCGGCCGGACGGCCCAGGCCGTCAAGCGCCGTCAGTTGAAAGCCGTAGATCGTACCGTCTGATTGGCTTGTAGTGACAGTGACCGGGATCTGCTGGCCCGGCAAGTAATTTAGCGGCAGCCCGGAAATGGTTACCGAGCCTTCACCGGAATTTACAGGGTAAGAGATGTGGCAGGCGGTGCAGTTACCCTCTCCCGGCGCTCCCGTATAGGAAGGGCTAGGCCCGTTTGCCGACGCGATCGCCCCGGTCTCGAGGCCAAAGCACCATACCAGGGCAACCGCTGAAACAACAGCCGCTGCCGCGACAGACTTTACAAGAACGACTTTGTCCGAAACGATCCTCATACTGCAAAACCCCGTGTAAAATACTGCAAATACAAAAGTTTAGACGATCGATACTCGCAAAAAGTCTTTGCCGGGCGTCAATTAATTAACATATTTGTTTGGTACCGGAATGTCTGTCGGCAGGCCGAAGACCACGACGGTCGAACCGGAGGCCGAACGATTCAGGTACCACACACCATTTCGGTAGATACCCTGATCGTCGGTCCCGTCGCCATCGTAATCGCCGGGAACCGTGACATCGCCGTTTTGTCCAAATTGAACTGCGGACATAATTCCGTTCGAACTCTTAAGCCAATACCATATGCCGTTTGACGGGCGGAAAACGGCTATGTCTTCTTTCCCGTCGCCATCGTAATCGGCTTGGACGGGACGGTCGCCGGCTATACCAAAGGTTGTGACCGAATAGTTTCCGGTTTGCATGTTATAGAGGTACCAGAGGCCGTTTGATGGCCTAAAGACCATAAGGTCGTCCTTGCTATTCCCGTCAAAGTCGCCTGCGGCGGGAATATCGCCATTTGAGCCGAACTGGATAACCTTTGTTAGTCCGGTCCCACTCTCTATCCAATACCATACCCCGGTCGATGGGCGAAAAACGGCAATATCGTCTTTGCCGTCGCCGTCGTAATCGCCGGCCTGCGGAATATCCTCCGCAATTCCAAAGTTTATCGCGAAAGTACTGCCGTTCGAACTGTTGATCCGGTACCAGATCCCATTTGACGGGCGCCAAACCGCAATGTCAGCCTTGCCGTCGCCGTCAAAATCGCCCGGTGTCGGAACGTCATCGATCAAGCCGAACTGGGTAACGATCAAGCCCTGAGAAGATCGGTCGATAAACCAATTGCCGCCGACGGGGCGATAAACGGAGACGTCGGTCTTGCCGTCGCCGTCAAAATCCGCACGCGAGCGGGGGGACGAGATCGCGGCACAGCTAAAACTGCCGCTGACTTGGATCGAATCTACAAACCAGCCCGGGTTAGGGCCGGAGCCGGCGGTATTATCATCTGCGCCAAAGCGCCATCTTAACTGGACGTTCTGGCCCGCAGCCGCCGGCGGGAGCCTGACGATCGTCGTAAAATATGCCCCGGAATTTCCGGACCAGGCGGCTCGATTACCCAATGGGTTGTTCGTTCCGGCGCCCAGGGAACCGTCATAGCCGCCTTGCAAAAATGCTCCCCCGGCAGTGATGACGTCCTGAAAGGCACCGCCTCCGATGCTGAGTTCAAGCACTCCGCCGTCCCATCCCGGTTCGGTGTCGTATTTTTGTCGAAAAGCCACTGTGGCTCCGGGTGCCGTGATAGGGATCTGCGGCGAGGTAAGGTCCGTTCCGCCGCCGACCGTGGTCGGATCCTGTGCGAATGCGGCGATCGGAGCGGAATCAGGAGCGGCCGGGTTGGTCACAAAATTGATGCCGCCCGAAACCGGAGATGCTGTCCAACCGGCCGGAAAAGCGGGTATCGCCGAGCCGTCAAAATTCTCGGTGAATGTGGTGACGGGTTGTCCGATGCCGATCTTTCGGGTGAAGCTGACAGGGCCAAGGCTGCTCGTCACGTTTAGCGTAAGCGTAACCACACTTCCGCAGGCTGTACCGGTCGGAACTGTGTAATTAATTATTCGGCTGACAATTGCGCCACTGGTCACCGTACCGTAATTTGCGGAGTTCCCTCCGGCTATCTGCAAAGACGTGCCCGTTGCTGTGACCCCTGTTTGATTGGTCAACGGGATCGTGATCGAAAGAGTTTCACCCGGTTCCGGGAATCCGTTATTGTTGCCCGCATCGTCAGAGATCGTTATGTCGGGTAATTGATAGAGATTTGGCAGGTCGAATGCCTCAGTCACTCGCACGGTGCCGAGTCCGCCCGTGCTAGTACCCCCGGCGTTTTGGATGCTCGCACTCGCACCGAAGCCGCGAAGGGCAAAACCCGCCCAAATATCCGAAACGTCTGCGTCAGTTCCGCTGGCAAGGGCACCGGCGACAATGGCGTCACGTTCCGTCAAAGGGGTCGGCCCGAGCGGAGCAAGCTTCATTCCATCTGTAACTATCTGGAGCACACGGCGATTGCCATCGGCCCACCCAAGACGCTGTATCATCCGCGCTCGGATCTCCCACAAGGCGATACTCCAAACTTCGCCAATGTTGTGTACCTGGTCGGCTGTTCCAGTGAACCTGGGAGCAAAGGCGCCGTCCGTCAGATTCATCTTTGAAGCATCTATGTCCTGAAAGGTCAGCGGATTGTGGGGTTTGCCGTTCGGGCCGGTAAAGGCCATAACCGCTTTTGGAAATCGCCGGATCCCGTAGTAGTAATTGTTGACGCCCGGCCCCGCAAGGTATGTATCATAGGCCCCGGTGGTGTAGATCGCATTTATCGGATCGGTTGGTTCGCTCAGCAGGGCGTGACCGTAAAAGTCGGACCAGCCTTCGCCCATTCCGCGCGCGATATCCAGAGCGAGTCCGCTTCCGTTGCCGTGAAGCCTGTTTGAAAGGCCGTGTGTATGCTCATGGATAACTACGTCGGCATCGAGATTACCGTCAATGTCGGGGTTCGGGGCCGTCCAGATATACATTTGCATCCGGCCGCGCCCGCCGTCAGCCGGCGTCGAAAAATTGGCATTGTTCGTACCCGAAGAGTCCTGGCCTTCGCCGCGAACGCGGTCGCCGCCAACACCCTGGCCGGTGAAGTTCACATTCTGAAAATTACGAGCTGCTTCTGTAAAGCCGAGCCGGTAAGTCTCATCGTGATACCAGTTACAGATATAAAACAGCTGCGTTATACCGCCTTGCTGAAAGACACTGCCCGGATAGGTCTGCGGGGAAGGAACGGGAGCGTCGCCGGTATTGGTATTAGGATTATATGGGTTATACGCGAATGTAAAATTGCGAGACGCGCTCACCGCTTCGCTATTCGTGTCGACACCATCGCTACCATCACGGTCGAGGCCAGCCTGTATGTTGTTGCCGTCCGTCACGGTCCCGCCGTCGGGTATCCAGCCGAGATTATTAAAGGTGTAAGGTGCTTCGTTGCCGACACGAGTGATCGCTGTTCGCGAGATCGCCGGCCCCTGTTGTCCGTTCGGTGAGTTCGGTCCCGGAGTCATCGGAAACGGATTGTCCGCGACATTGATCATCGCATTTGGATTTGTGTAAACACTGTAGGTCGCACTCTGCGTCTGGTCCTCTGTGATATTCTTTCGCCACAGCAGGGTTCCGGTGCGGGAATCAACAATGACGTAATATGCATTGACAGGCTGCCAGATCAGGACACGCCAGGCCGGAAGGGCAACGCCGGGCTCAGTCGGGAAGTACATTTTTTCCGCAGTCGTCGCCGAGTCTCCACTGCCGAAAACGGCCCTTGTATCGGTTGAGAGGCCAACGTTCTTAGTGACACCGGTCTTTGCGAGATCGTTATTGATATATCCGGCTGCGACCTTAACTGCCGCAGCAGGGTCGCCAAAATCGGCGGAAAGCGAAGCGTAGTCGAGGCCCGGAGCAAAATTATTCACAACGCGAAACATCTCGCCGCGTTTTGTAAATCCTGCCTTTATCTCGCCGCGAAATACAGGCACGCCGTTGATCTCCTGGTTCAATTCGACAAATGAGAGATTTCCGTCGGGATTCGTATAATCGGAAAAGACCTTTAGATCGCTGATCTGCGAATTACGCGCACCGATCAGCTCGGCATTCTCGTCAAGAAATGCCTTTAGTGTCTCAGAGCGTTTTTGTGCCGAAGGGCCTGTCAGGGTCGCTCTGCCGAGGCGTGCTTCTGGGGCGATGATCTCCGGGATGCGGATATCGCTGTTATATTCGATCTTAAGGGTTGGGACCTTTTGCCTTAGAGCCTGTTCGCCTCTGACAAAAGCGTCGCGGACATCGGCGACTTCCGAAGCGTTCTTACCTGCCGTTGATCTGAACTCGACGATCGTGCTCCATGCATTCTTGTCGGTTCTGATATCGTAATTTTCAATGCCGTCATCGTGGCTCGAAGTCCTTTCGATCAAACCGTTTGCGGCCTTTGAACGCATCTGGAAAGGCAATGCGAATATCAAGGTCGCAGCGGCAAGCGAAAATAGACACAGTAGTGTTTTTCGAAGTGAATAGTGGTTAACAATGATCGGCATTAATATGACTCCCGCTTGGTTACTACAAGTTAGATCGCAAAAAGATCAAAAACACAAAAATCCCGCCCCTGCGTCGAAATCTTCAAATAAAACCATTAAGATAAAGGTTCGACATACGGATAATGCTTCGGTTCCGGAATTGTGCTGCAAAACTCAATTGTAGCAAACAGTGGCCAGCAGTCAATAAAAATGGGCGGCAAAAATACTCAAGAAAATGGCGGCGATCTGCTGGAAAGGGTTTTTGGCGAGAGCGGACTGATCTCACAATTTCACGATAATTACGAATATCGCGAAGGCCAGGTGCGAATGGCGAAACGCATCGCCGAGTCATTTGTTGAGAAAAAGCACCTGATCGTCGAGGCGGGCACCGGAACCGGCAAGACGCTCGCTTATCTCATACCGGCGATAAACGAATCGCTTCGAACCAAAAAGCGGATCATCATCTCGACCGGGACAAAAAATCTGCAGGAACAGTTGATGGACAAGGACATACCTTTCCTTCAAAAGATCTTTCCAAAGAAATTCTCCGCCGCCTATATGAAAGGCCGGTCGAATTACGCCTGCCTCTACCGCATCCACAAATCCGACGATCAGCCGATACTCGACGGCATCGGCGAGATCGATCATTTTAGAGCCGTTCGCGAATGGGCGAGGGATACAGCAACCGGAGACCGGGCAGAATTGACCTACCTACCGGAAAATCTTTCTTTCTGGAATCGCGTCAATGCGAAAAGCGAGACTTGTATCGGGCAAAAATGCCCTGATTACGAGCCTTGTTTTATCACCCGGATGCGAACGTCGGCGGAGAATGCCGATATCGTGATAGTTAATCATCACCTGTTTTTTGCTGATCTGAATGTCCGCGGAAATCAGTTTGGCAAGGTCATTCCGGATTACGGAGCCGTCATTTTTGATGAGGCTCACTTGATCGAGGATATCGCCGCGGACTATTTTGGCTTTCAAGTGTCGAATTTCCGCATCGACGAGCTTGTCCGGGATGCCGGCGAACTGCCGATCGCCGACGCGATCGCAACCGCCGGTATTATGCGGAGCAACGCCCGGATCATCGGATTTTCTGAGCAATTCTGGTCAAGATTTACACAGGCCCGCGGAGCCGAAGGCCGGTTCCCGCTATTGCCCGACGCGTTTTCGGTTATGGGCAGCGATGGCGACACCGACCTGACATCCCTCGGTGAGACATACCACGCTCTGGATGAAGCACTCGGCCGGCTAGAGGCTGAAGTAGATATTTTTTCAGAAAAGATCCCCGAAGCCGAAAGTGTCGTTCGCCGCATACGGCAAACGCGGTTTGACCTCGGGTTTATCGTAAAGCAGGCTGACCGCAATTTCGTTTACTGGCTCGAACGCCGGGGCCGGGGTGTTTTCCTTCAGGCATCGCCGGTCGATGTTTCGTCGCTGCTGCACGAAAAGCTTTTTGACAAGGTCGATTCATGCATCCTGACCTCTGCGACATTGTCGGCGAACGGAAGCTTCAATTTCATTCGCGACCGGCTTGGCCTCGGTGCCGCAAAAACCAACACGCTCACGGCACCCTCGTCGTTCGATTACGAAACCCAGGCGATCGTTTACTTGCCAAAAGGGATGCCCGACCCACGTTCGCCCGAATTTTCGCAAATGGCGGCGGCGGAGATCATCAGGATCCTTCAAGTCACCAGGGGACACGCTTTCGTTCTTTGCACGAGCAATCAGTCGATGGCAGCGTTGTATGAACTCGTGTCGTCGCGTATCGGCTACCCGTGCTTTTTGCAGGGAACAATGTCAAAGACGGGGCTTCTCGAACAATTTCGATCGACCAGAAATGCGGTGCTTTTCGCTACTTCCAGCTTTTGGCAGGGCGTCGATGTCCGTGGCGATCAGCTCTCGTGCGTGATCATCGACAAACTGCCATTTGCCGTACCGACCGACCCGATCGTCCAGGCCCGGTCACGATTTATCGATGACAACGGCGGCAGATCGTTCTTTGATTACACCGTTCCGCAAGCAGTGATCTCGCTAAAGCAAGGTATCGGCAGACTGATAAGAAGCAGGTCCGACCGAGGTGTCATCGCCATTCTCGATCCCCGGCTCCGGTCGAAATCGTATGGACGCGATTTCCTCAACAGCCTGCCGAGAATGCGCATTACCGGCGAACTCGACGACGTTTCGCAAATGATGATCCAAAGCGCCGGCGGTGAGGTATAATTTCTAAATATGCCCGGATTTTATGAAGTAATGATCGAACGCAATTTCTCGTCCGCGCACCAGCTGCGCGGTTACAAAGGGAAGTGCGAGAACCTCCACGGCCACAACTATAAGATCGAGATCTTTGCCCGCGGCGAGGAACTGAACAATATCGGATTGCTCATTGATTTCGGCGACCTTAAGACGGCGGCTGACGAGATCGTAAAATATCTCGACCATCGCAACATAAATGAGCTGCCGCCATTTGATGAGGAGCTCAATCCGTCCGCCGAGAACCTTGCCAGATATTTTCTCGAATATTTGAACACCCGCGTTGCCGATGACCGCGTAAAGGTCTATAAAGTAAGATGTTTTGAAACGCCCACGAGTGTTGCCACGTACCAAATAGAACAATAAGGACAGATAGAAGATATGAAAAACCCAACTATTAATCTCGCCTTCGTCGCACTTTTTCTGACGATAATGACGGTCTCTATTAGTGCCCAGACACGCATCTCGGGTGTCGTAAAGGATCAGAACGGCGACGCCGTTGCCGGTGCCGCCGTCGTGCTAAGAGGTACCGACACTTCAGCAAGTCAGACGACTACGACCGGTGTGCAGGGTGGATTTACTTTCCGTATGGTCGCTAGCGGGAAATATGAGATCCGGGTTATCGCAAACGGCTTTGCCGAAGCAAAACGTGCGGTCGAAGCAAACGGTGGCGCGATCGATGGCGTCGATATTTCGCTCGCGGTCGGTGAGAGCCGCGTGTCCGTAACCGCCGAGATCGGCAGTGCTGCTGACGCCCGCGATGTGCCGCAGGCGGTCAGTGTCATTAGCTCCGAAGCGATCGCGGAGCGGGCGACATCCGTCCTCGCTCAGGTTGGCGAAGAGGAAGCCGGGCTTAACCTTCAGCGCACAAGCCCGACGATCGGGGCTGTCGTTGTTCGAGGGTTGACGGGCAAGAACGTAGTGAATTTTGTCGATGGGGTTAGGTTTACCCATGCCGGACAAAGGGGCGGCATCAATACATTTTTTAACCTTAACGAACCTACAAATCTTCAGGCGGTCGAAGTGCTTCGCGGGCCTAATGGCGCACAGTATGGTTCTGATTCGCTCGCGGGAACGGTCAATCTGATCACAAAGAACCCGACCTTCGGATATACCTCGCCGGAGTGGCACGGCGAATTCACACCCGGCTACAGCAGTGCCGATAACGGTATTGGGACATCCGGGCTGGTGAGTTACGGCACGAGGAAGTTTGGCGGATATGTCAGTTTTGCCGGCCGTCGGATCGGCGATCTCCGCACTGCAAAGGGCGTCGATTCTCATTCGGCAGTGACGCGTTTCCTTGGCCTGCCATCGACAGTACTTTACGACCGCAGCCCGGATACCGGCTTCAAACAATACGGCGGGGCGGTTCGTTTGAATTATGCTCCTCGAACCGATCAGCAGCTCATCTTTCACTATCAAAGAGGCCAGCAGGACGGCGGGCAGCGTTTTGACCAAATGCTGGGCGGTGACGGAAACCTGATCGCCGACCTTAGAAACCTGATGCTCGACTTTGGCTATCTTCGGTATGTAAAGCAGGGCTTTGGTGTCTTTGACAGTGCTTCGTTCACCGTTTCTTACAACAGCCAACGCGAAGAGCGTGTCAATCAAGGCGGACAAGGTAACCCCTTTGGCGACATCACACATCAATACGAACGCACGAGCACCTGGGGCGGCAGTTTCTTCCTCGACAAACGCATCGGCCGCAATAATTCGTTCCTCATAGGTGGCGATTATTATGACGAGGGACTCAATTCACCGGCGTATATCCACAATCCGGTCACAAATGTTGTGACATTATCGCGTCCGCGTGTTCCCGACGAAGCGAGTTTCCGCTCGGGCGGCGTCTTTGTCCAGGACCAGTGGGACGCGATCCCCGATCGCTTGCGGATCACCGGCGCCCTGAGATACGGCGGTATGAAATACCATGTTCGGGCTTCAGATTCGCCGATCGTCAGCGGTCAGCGTCTTTGGAGCAATGATGAGCTCACGACCGGCGGCCTCTCAGGCAGGATCGGCGCCGTCATCAGGGCGAACGAGCATTTTCGCGTCGCGTTCAACTACGGCCGTGGTTTTAGATACCCGAATATGACCGATCTTGGCACGCTTGGGCTGACGGGCGACGGTTTTGAGGTCGATCATATCACCGCCGGAGCGCTTGGCGGAAAGATCGGCACGACCGCCGGCAGCGATGCGGTTTCGACCGGGTTGAATGTCGAAAAGCAGCGTTCCGAGGCGAGCAATAGTTTTGACGTGAGCCTACGGTACCAGCACAAACGATTTGATACAGAGCTGACCGTCTTTCGAATGGATATTCTCGATTCGATCGTAAAGCAGGCATTGATCCTGCCGTCAGGTGCGGTCGGCCAATCGCTCGCCGGCCAGACGATCACCAGCCAGTTGCCAAGCGGGGTTGTGTTTGTTGCGGCGTCAACGGCACCCGTGTTGGTCCGGGCTAATTTTTCGGATGCGAAGATCTGGGGTGTCGAGTATGAGACCGAAGCCCGTCTGCGGAGCGATCTCGTCCTCAAAGGAAATTTCACATATATTCGAGCCGCCGATAAGGCGACGGGACTGCCGCCCAATATCGAAGGGGGAACGCCCCCGGCGACCGGCTTTATCAGCCTGCGGTACAACCGCGGACGGTATTGGGTCGAGGGATACTCGACGCTTGCCTACAAGCAGGACAGGCTTTCTAGTCTGGATCTTTCCGATCGTCGAACGGGTGCAACGCGGTCGCGTGCGCAGATCGAAAACTATTTCCGCCGCGGGGCATGTGTCCAGGGCCTAACCTTTAACGCCGCCGGTACCTGCAACGCCGCTGTCAATACTTACACGCTGCGTTCGACAGGCGAGAATATAACTCAAGTCCTGACACGTGTTCTGGGCCCGTCATTTGCGACGGCACCGATGTTCACGTCGCTGCCGGGTTACGGGCTCGTCAATGTGCGTGGCGGCATAATGATCAACGAAAAGGCGAACATTTACTGGGCCGTAGAGAATATCTTTGACCACTATTACCGCAACGCGAGTTGGGGGATCGACGGCCCCGGCCGCAGCTTTACCGCTCAATTCAGATACCGGTTTTAAGACTTTAGTGTGAACGTCTTGGCCCCGGTTGCTGAGCATTTCGAACCATCACTACAAACGACCGTCACGGTTACAATCAGTTCTACCGTGCCGGTCTTTGTTATTTCGAGAGTGATCGCTTTTGATGCTTTGTCGTTTCCGCGAACCGTGTAGCTCGCGGTACTTCCAGCACCGATAGACCAAGAATATTCGATCCGGCTGACCGAGCATTGGTTGCCGTTGCACGCGGTGTTCTTCGTATTCGGTTCGAAAGAATACCATGCCACACCCTTTTTCCGGCCCTTTCCAGACGAAACGATCGGCGGATCGGCGAATTCACACACACATTTGCATCCGTCATTAGCTGCGGCTGGGCCGGCGACTAGTACGGTTCCGGTCACATTAAAGCCGCCCGCCGATGTTCCGGTGAGACCCATCGACTTAGTAAACGTCCCCGTTGTCGAAACCTGTGCGGGTTCAATGCGAATGTTCTGGATGTTCCCGCCCTGCATATTTACGGTACCGGTCGTGACGATCTCGAGAGGCACGGCGTTTGTGATGCCTTCGAGGCCGGAAACGGTTACGGAAACGGTCGTTTTCTCGCCTTTGAGAAGAGTGGTCTTTGGGGCCGAAAGGTTCACACCTACGATCCGGATCGGAGCCGATGTCTGCTGTCCGCGCTCATTCAGAGTGACCCCCGTCATTCCAATTAATCCGGACGGTGTGCGAATGAAAGCCTGCCGCGGCGACTCGGCAATGATGGCGGCTGTCTGCCCGCCAACACTGCAACGCGTATTCGTCGCGTCGCCGTCAAATGGCCCGATTATTCTCGCCAGCCTGGTTATCTGAGCAATTTGAGGGAGTTCGAAGTTCACCGCCGCTGTAGCCGGGGCTGAGAACGTTACCTTTGCTGATCCGAGAGTCTTGCCGCCGCTGTCGAATATTTCGATCATCCGTGTCAAATATCGGACAGACGGTGTCCCCGGCGGTATCTTTGGCGTCCAGGCGAAAGATGGCTTGTTTGCATTCACCCGTGTTCCGTCACCGAGGTCGATGACGATTCCACTGAATATTCCCTGATTTGCAGACCTTTCGTTGCATTTGTACCGTTCGGTTCGGCGGAAACGGTTCCGCTGATGGTATCGCCTGCCGCCATGTCCTCAGGTAGATAGAGCTTTAGCTTTCCCGCATCTGTCGCGAATGTAACGGTCGTAAGGCCTCCATTCGTCGACACGGCAGAGTCGCCGGGCTTGAGATCTTGGCCGCTGAATGACAAGGCCGCCGCCAAAATGACGGGCACCACGGCGGTGAGCCATGTTTGCAGTTTTAAGTGTTTCATCGTTCAATTCCTCCTACGACACTTCGGGGGAGAGATCAATTAATTCGAACACCTCGAACAGCCCCCTTTGTTTCAATAGACACTCTTTATCACCCATCTGACCACGTAGATGTGACGCACGTCACATTTGATAAAAATAATTTGGAAGACAAAAAAAGGAAAGCATGAAAAAAATTCACGCTTTCCTTATGTAAAATGGTCGGGGCGAGAGGATTCGAACCTCCGACCTCACGGTCCCGAACCGTGCGCGCTACCAGACTGCGCTACGCCCCGTTGAGTCAAGCTATTGAGTGTAGGTCACCGACAGCATTTAGTCAACCATATCGGTTCAAATTGCTATTAGGCCGCATTAACGTCGTCGTCGAGCGCGGCTCCGCTGTTATCAACCGCATCCGGATGGCTTCCGAATCTGTGTTTCAGATATTCGATTATCGGCGGAAGCAACGAAAGGAAAACGACCACGATCACAACTTTTTCAATATGATCCTGCAGGCTAATGTGAAAATATTCTTCGATCATCCCGCCGACAAAATACCCAGAGAGCACCATACTCGAGATCCAAAGCGCTCCGCCAAAGATACTGAACGGAAGAAACTTGGAATAAGGCATTTCGGCCGCACCGACGACGATGGGTGCAAATGTGCGAACGATCGGCACAAATCGGGCGAGGACGACGGTTTTGACGCCGTATTTCTCAAAAAAGTCATGTGCTTTTTTCACGCGGCTCGGCTTGAATATTCGCGATTCCTCACGATTGAAGAGCTTCTTTCCCATTAATCGCCCGGTCCAGTAACCCGTATTGTCGCCGATAACAGAACCCGCAAAAAAGGCCACCATTACCCAAACGACATTGAGTTTGTCAGGCAAGGTTTTTGCCATTAGGCCCGAAACGACAAGTAGTGAGTCGCCCGGCAGGAAAAAACCGACCAAAACCGACCGCGAGACCGGTCTCGGCAAAAATGATAAAGAACAACCCGAAATATACATAAACGCCCATAAGATCAAGCATGTAGTTGATCAAATGTGCCGGATTCAGAAACTCTCTGATCTGATGTAAAAGTTCCATAATTACTTACCAACCATGGGTTCCGATCAAGGGCACGAAAGCACATGGGCCGAAATTCTCTGTTGTGCAGCGGTCCGTCGTCTTTGTGACACGGATCAGCTCTTGCGATCTATCATCAGTACCGACAGGCATCACCAGCCGGCCGCCCACCTTTAATTGTTGAATAAGGGGCTCGGGTATGTTCGGTCCGCCGGCGGCGACGAGTATCGAGTCGAAAGGCGAATAGGCGTCCCAACCGACAGTTCCGTCGCCCTCTTTCAGCGTGAAATTCCTGACGCCCAACGAATTAAGTCGCCGGTTTGCTTCACCGGCAAGACCCGGCAACCTCTCAATAGCAAATACCTTTCGGCCCAGCAAAGCCAGAACAGCCGTTTGGTATCCTGAGCCAGCACCGATTTCGAGTATCTTCTCAATGCCGGTGAGTTCCAGGAGTTCGGTCATTCGGGCAACTATGAATGGCTGCGAGATAGTTTGCCCGCCTGAGATCGGCAGCGCGTTATTCTTGTACGCCTGCGATCGGATCGCTTCCGGCACGAACAGTTGTCTGGGGACCGCTTCCATCGCCCCGAGTACTCGTTCATCTCTGATCTTATACTCGTTACGAAGTTGATGGACCATCGCGTGCCGCTGCATGGTCATAGCATCGGTGATCACCGGCGGAATATTTTGTCGCGAAACCGCGTTCATCAATTCGTATTCCAATCCTTTAATTTCTCGATACCGCTGTAGCTGGTCAGATCGCTGCGCATCGGCGTAACCGACACATAACCCTCGTCGATCGCTTCAAAATCGGTTCCCCCTTCAGCTCTAAAGCCGCTGCGCTCTTCACCGATCCAGTAATAGTGTTTGCCTCTCGGGTCGAGGTGTTCGGTAATGACAGGGTGTGCATCTTTGAAACCCTGTTTTGTGATTTTAATGCCGGCTGGCACGCCCTTTGGGACATTTACGTTAAGCAACGTCCATACTGGCAATCCATCGGCCAGAGCTTTGCGTGTGATTTCAGCCGCGACGCGGGCCGACTCAGAGAAATCATGGTCCCGATATGCCGCAAGGCTGAACGCCAGGCCGGGAACGCCAAGAATGGTCGATTCGAGAGCACCGGCGACCGTGCCGGAGTAGGTCGCGTCGTCGCCCAAATTGGCCCCATGGTTTATGCCGGAAACACAAATATGCGGCCGCTCCGCTGATGGTAATATCTGATTAATGGCAAGCGTTACACAGTCGGTCGGGGTTCCGTCAACCGTCCAGTGCCTTGGGCTCCGTTGCCGGATCCTCAGCGGCCTGGCAAGCGTCAGGCTATGCGCGGCACCGCTCTGTTCCGATTCCGGAGCGACGACGTAAACCTCGCCAATGTCATTCATCGCCTGTTCGAGTGCGAGTATGCCGTCGGCGTGATATCCGTCATCGTTTGTTATTAGTATTCGTGGTCTATCCATAGGAAAGTTACGGAGTTAACAAGGTGCCTGAGCAGGGGAATGGGGGTTCTAAACTAGTACGGAGTACCGAACTGCCTAGTATTTGAAACTCTGCAACTCCGATACTCCGTAACTCTGATAGTCATTACCTGTTCTGTCCCATCGGCGGACGCGAAGCTCCCGGACCTGTGCCGGTGCCGCCGCCCATCGGACGCTGCTGACGAAAACGCCTGCGGTTGCGCTTACGCGCGTTAACCGATTTGAGCTTTGCCTTTTGACCCGGAGGTATAAAGTGAGCGTGCTTTTTGAGATCTTTGATGATCTCTTCACTGATAACCTTTCTCTTAAATCTGCGAAGTGCTGATTCAATAGATTCGTTATTATTTACTGAAATATATGCCATTTTGTTTGCTCACCTCCTCTCGGCTAAAATTCTGCCTGTTAAGGCAAACAACTATTAGACACGTTTTGAGCCCAAATCGCAACCCTGAACCACTTCATTTTACCTATTAAGCGGCAGAGCCAGCAGGTGTCCCCGATAGACAAAATAGACCTTTGCACCCGCTTCGTCCACCCACATATCCATGCTGTTAAACCGGATCTTAGGAACTGACATCACTTGCTTGAAGGTGAAAAATCTCGTTTCGAGTATGCCGATCCGCGTTTCTTTGTTTTCGAGGTCGGGCATTGCCACCCAAAATTCACCCGGCCGAGCCGATTTTTGCAGGGGCCGAAAACTCTGCTGATCCAGCGGCCTGAATTCGGCAAAAAGAGGCGATGTCACGCCGGTTGCCGGATCGACGAGCAGCATTGACTCAGGGCTAGCATCGTCGGGCGTGACATCTTCTTCGCTTGATTCGGCGAATTCGTCGTAGTCATAACTCTCATCCCGAGCGACTAAAACCTTATTGAGTGACGCTACAAAAACCGACGGGTACCATTGTCCGTAACTATCGAACTCGATACCGTACTCCTTATTTGTCATGAGGTCGACGCGAACTAAATTTGGAGATGAGTTGTCGGGGAATTTCGTCGCGAATACCCATCGTCCATTCGCTGTGATGACCGGCGATTCATAATGGCCGCTTTTGATCTTGATCAGCTTTCCTCGAACGACCTTGAACAAGCCGTCGTCGGATGCCCGAATTTCAACCTCGGCGGTACGTGCCTTCCAGCGTTCTCTTGTTGCCTTTACCGCGAGGCCATCAACTGGCGGGATAAATTCGACATCGGGGGGCTGAGCAGCCCCCGGTTCAGCCTGATCCTGCTTTACCGAATACCAGAGATAGCCGTCGTACTTGCGTTTCTCAATAACAAGCCTTTTCTTTTCGGCAATTGCTTCGTAATCGGCGTTTTCATCTGCGTCCTCGTCTATCTTTTCAAGTTCGGATCTCACTTTCTTTCGGACCGCCGTCATGCTTGCCGCTACACGGAGGTCCCCTTCGCCGCCCCAGACCGTTTCTATGTGCAGGTCGTCGGAGGCGATCACGATCTCGAGGCCGGGAATTTCCCGGCTGAGAGCGTATTTAAGCGTTGCAGGGGCTTGCCGAAGGTCTTTAAAATGTTTTTCGAGATCCTCCAAAACGTCATGCGGCCCCCCGTTTGCGTACAGTCGCCGCCCACCGTTCTTTCCAAGCATCAGGAGCTCTTCGGCAACGCAATACTCTCCGCCGCAGGCAAGAAGCGGCGGCATGTCATCCAGCTTAGTACCGGCAATATATGCCTTTATCTCGTCAAATTCTTCTTTGGTAAGCGGCCTTTCGCGGTACCTCGAACCATCTTCGTCCCAACTAAAAATGACGCGGTCTTTGTAAATGCGAACATAGTTCCCCTTGTAAGAATATACTCCTGCCAAATTTTCGTCGCCGAGAACCTCTTTCCTGAGTTGTTTCTCGACGGCTTTCAGATCTTCGTCGTTCCCGCTTCCATACCAGCCGTTGTATAGAGATTCGTCGCCGAGGCTTTGATAGAGCAGCCAAAGCGTATCGCTGGCAGCATCGGGTGCTCCCTCAGTGAAAAATGCCGATGAGGCTCCCATTATTCGGGCTTCGTTTGGATGATTAGTGAGTACAGCAGAACGAGCCTCTATTGAGTCTTCCGACTCGAGATATAGTTCAGCTGCGGTTACAAGTATCGGGACATTCGACTTTAGACTCTCGATCGAAAGCGGTACCGGGAGCGGCATTCGGATCATCCGTGCGCAGGCGAACAAAGATGCTCTCGCCTCTGCCTCACCACTTTCGAGAAGTGCAATAGCGTCCGCATGGTCATCGAGCAAACAGGGTGCTGTACCTACGGCCAGCGGCACGCCGGTTTTGATATCGAAGACGTCGTTCGCTTGCTTTTCGCGGATCATTTTTCTCTGAGCGAGAAGCCTTATAACCGCATCAGACGATGTATTGCCTAATTTCAGATCGCGCAACAACAACAGGTTTATCGCTTCGTTGCCCCATTTCAGGATCATTCTTCGCAGGGAAGCGGCAAGGTCCTTGTCACGTTTATCTAGCACCTCGATCCTATCGACTATCGCGCGTGCAAGATCATCCGAGATCTCATTGGTGTTCGCGAGTTCGTTTGCAAGCATGTCGCTGATCTGAGCGGCAGTAGGCGGGCCTTTACGAGGTGCGGTATTTGTCGCAGCATAGTTAGCAGGGAGGTTTGCCGTCGCATAGACGTCACCTGCTAATCCTTTCGCCGATCTTTCGAGAGCCGTAAGCTGTTCGGCAACGGTGAAACCGCCGCACGCAAGAAGTGCCCTGACAACTGTCGTCTGCTGATAGATCTCGCCTTCAGGTAATATCCGCCGAAGCGGTGAAACTGCACGCATGTCCTTTTGCTTTCCGAGAGCAACGACTGCCAGATCCCGATGCGGATAATATTCCTCAATGGCAGCGATCCGGTCCTTAAACATTCCTCCTCGAGCGGAGTTTACCGCGGTCGCCATGGCGTTTGCCATCGAGTTCGAATTCCAAGACGTGCTGTTGGCGGGCTTAGAGGCGTTGGAGACCATATTAGATTCGGGTGTTAGCCGAACCTGTTTTTCATCGAGTACCTTGATGAGCCCCGGTACACTTTCCGGCATCTCCATATCAGTTAGCTGACTGATGATGGCGTATCTGGAATTACCGGTATCGACCGCCCATTTCGGGTCTTCGAGCCATGGCAGCAAGGCCCTGATAACTTCCGGGTCACTGTTTGCATTTAATTTAAGGACGAGGTTCTTGATGGCCGCCGAGCGTATCGTCGAATTACTGCTTCGGAGCAGTTCGAGCATTTTTGCCGTATATTTATCGTCCGGCGAGACCATTATAAGTGTTGTAAGTCCGGTGTAACTTTGGCCGTTCACCTTGAGGTCGGCGAGCGTCTCATCGCCCAACAGCGAGAAATACCAGTCGTCGCGTCCGCTCCACTCTTTTTCTTTGCATAGAGCATCGAAAGCAAGGTCACGCATCCCCGCTGTTGCGGTTTTATCCTCGACGACGGCCTTCAATTCGTCGCGGTAACGTTCAATGTCGCCGAGCGAATTTGAGTCGAGTGCGTGATGGTAACGTGCCCATTTCGCAAGCACTTCGCCGGCTTTCCCCTCGCCGCTTAGGCGATCGATGATCGGACGTGCCTTTTCATAATCGACGCGGGTGAGGGCAAGCAGATCGTCATGGCCGGTGACGTATTCGCCGCTGTTCCCGGCCTGTTCGGCACGGCGGGCAAGTTCGTCGCTAAAAGTGTCCGTTTTTGTAGTCAGCCACTTTTTGAGAACGGTACGTTCTGCCTTTTCGATCGAACCATCGGCGCGTCCGCGTTCATAAAAACCTCTAATAAATGAAGCTGAACGTTCATCCCCCGGGAATATTTCGAGATATTGGGTAAGAAGTGAGGGTTTCTTTTCGATCTCGGCCATGATTCGCCGCAGCGTAGTTTCGCTCGGTTCCGGATTGAAACTAAGATCCGCACGTTCGCCCGCCATATTGAGCCAATAGGCCATGATGTCGGCGATCGGAGCGTTATCCGGCGGCGGTTTGGTCTTGTCGTAAAATTTCTTGTTTAGTATTTGTGACGGGCGTATGTCCGGGTTTGGCGGCGGCGGTGCCGGCAGGTTCAACAGCATCAAAAGAACGTTGTCTTTTGCCTTGGCGGATCGAAATGAAAACGAATCGATCGGCGGAAACAGAAATACTGTCAGAAACAGCAAAAGCAAAGAACAAAAAATCAGCGCCGAAACCGTTCTTTTCATCCTATTTTTACAAAGCTGCCGCCCCGCCTCCGCTTTTTCGCCGATCTCGAAACACCCGAATATGTTACCGGCTGGTGAACCAAAGTTATTTGATGCGATTATACGCCTGATCGCTCGGATTTCAATAAAAATAAGAGACGCGATGCATAAAGTTTATCAGGTTTACATACTGCGGGTGATGAATATGCAACTCCCCTCCTTTGTAAGTAGGGGAGTTTCGGAAGTAAGGAGGGGAGTTCAAGGAAATGGAGTTGTTGTCGAATGCACCGATGACCGGTAGATTGGCTTTTAGGCACTATTACCGTATTTTATGAGAGTGAAAGAGATAAGTTCATCGACAGAATCGTTGTCGGGCCCGGTAAGATATTTGACCATCGCCCTCAATGTTTCGCTGTTATTACTCGCCGTGTCAGCTCCGGTCTCGATCGCTGCGACGCAAACCGCATGGGCATTTGCTTTGCTTTTTTGGCTGCTCCGTTCGATCTTTGTCAGGCCTCGCTTCGAGGCATCAGGGATCAGTCTCGCGGTCATCGCGTTTGTCGGGTTATCGATCATTTCGTCGATCTTCTCTTACGAACCCGAAGTATCACTCAAAAAGCTGGTTGCAGTGTCGCTTGTTACGATCGTTTTCCTTGTCACTCAGACGGTAAAAGATGTTAAGACGGCCCGCCGTATTGTTGCCATAGTAATGCTCTCGGGACTGGCTGCCGCGTTATATGCGGTTGGCACATTTGCTATCGGGAAGGATCTCAAGGTGACGCGGCTCACAGCCGACAGTCCGCTTCGCGCCGCCGGAATACTCGAAAACGACACGATCCTTTCAGCGAACGGCACCGGCGTAGCTTCGCCCGACCAGTTGGTGTCGGCCGCCAAAAGTAATAGCTCGGACGGTGTCGCAAAACTCAGAGTCTATCGCTTTCAAGTGATCTTTGACTACGAACTAAATACGGCCGCACTCGATGGAGCGGGCAGCAGCGAAACAAAATTGGGCATCGAACACTGGTCTCGCGGCCGCGACACGCGAGCGAGCGGATTTTTTGGGCATTACACCACCTATGCCGAATCGGTTCAATTGCTGCTGTCAGTTGCATTCGGTTTGCTAATAGCTATTCCTGGCGGACTTTTTGCACGAAAGCGCATTCTTCTTGCGATAGTTGCCGCGACCTTTTCCTTTGCACTTTTTTTGACAGTTACGCGTGCATCCTGGGCAGGATTTCTCGTATCCGCAGCGGTCATGATCATGATCGGAACTAGCCGCAAGACCGTAATTATCTGCTTGCTTGCGGCGATTCCTCTTGCCGCCGCCGGCCTCATATATTTGCAGCAAAAGCGTAACGTAGGATTTATAGATACAAAAGACTATTCGACCACGTGGCGAATTACAGTTTGGGGCGAAGCGGTAGACATTCTGGCATCGAGCCCGAGAAATTTGGCCGTGGGCGTCGGGATGGACTCGATCAAATCGCGTTGGGCCGATTGGCATATGTTCGATAATGGCAATTTGCCGCTTGGGCATCTACACTCGACACCGCTCCAGATCGCTTTCGAGCGGGGCGTGCCGGCTCTCATTGCATGGATCGCATGGATGTTTTTCTATCTTAGAATGCTCTGGAGAAAGCTCCGCGGGAATTCGCTCCAATGGCCGGAGCGGGGACTCATTCTCGGTGCATTCGGCGGGTCATTCGGGTTTTTGGCTTGCGGCCTTGTGCATTATAACTGGGGTGATTCTGAGGTCGCGATGCTATTCTATTTATTGATGGGCTTGAGCATATCGATCTGCGGTTTAGGCCGGCAACAAACCGAAAGCCCCTCAACTACCTGATCAGGCAACCACGAATTTTGGCAACGAACGGCAGATTTTCATTCGGCGTTACCCTTACGCTCGCCGTAAGGATACTGATGGCGGCAAACAGTGTGATCGCCGGTATTCTTGTTGCTCGTCTTCTGGGCCCGGAAAGCTTTGGCATACTCGTCGTACTCAATGTTACAGTCTCCACTGCGGTCCAGTTAAGCACCCTGGGACTGCCCACCGCAAACACATATTTCACTGCGGGCAATCGCGAAATGCTCGCCCCGGCGGCTTTCAACAGCCTTTTATTTGCACTAATTGCAAGTTCGGCGTTTGCGGTTGCGATCTGGGCATGTTCAACGTACTTTCTACCAGGGGTGCCGCTTTCGATCGCGGCGATCGCTCTATTTAGTATCCCGTTTCAACTTGCGACATTGGTTGTGTCGAACCTCTTTTTGGCTCAGGGTGAGATAAAGCGCTCAAATTCGATCGACCTGCTTAATCAGTCGTTTGTGCTCATCAACCCTGTCATTTCTCTATTAATCTTGGGCGGCGGCCTCGTGCTGCTTTTGTCCATGAATCTGATCGCCGCTGCCGCTGTTAGCATTGCTACTTCCGCATTGCTTTATCGATACATTGCGGCAGACGGCTCAAATGCTCAATTGCGAGGCGATCTGGTTCTGCTCAAAAAAATGCTCCGCTATGCTGTCAAGGGTCATATCTTCTGGTCGGCGACGATGGTAATGCTTCGCGTCGATGTGATCATATTAAACAGCATTCGCGGCCCCGTTGAGGCCGCAGTTTACGGCGTCGCTACTCAATACACTTTGTTCCTGATGCTGCTGCCAAACGTCGTTGCAAATTTAATGTTGCAGCGCGTTGCTTCGTCACGTGAGAAAGCGGGCGAATTTTCTAAAACTGCCTCCCGCCATGTCGCACTCGCACTTTTTTTCGCTTGTTTGGGCAGTATTCTAGTGGCATATTTGCTGCCGCTGGCGTACGGGCCTGGATTTGCGGGTGCCCCTGCACTTGTTTGGATATTGCTGCCGGGTGTTTTTTTCTGGGGAGTTCAGCTCACTTTGATCCAGTACTTTGTCGGGACCGGCTTGCCGATCTTGATTCCCGCACTTTGGGTCGCAACTCTCTTGATTAATATTGTTCTAAACTTGGTGTTTATTCCACATTTTGGGGCTGAGGCTGCAGCGGCTGCATCGACCATTTGCTATTTCCTGATCTTTGTCGCAGTTTTCATTTGTTTTCGGAAAGATACCGGAAGCGGCCTGCGTGAAGTTTTGATCTTTCATGCCGAAGATCTGCGTAATTTACGAGGCATCTTGAGAATTGATAAAGTATCTTGACCGCATACGATCGTCTAATGAGCCGAAAGATTCTTCGAAAAGCCATCGACAAAGCCTACAGGGCGAGGCGTCTTCTCGCTTCAAGCGAGCTAAAGGCGATCAGCGCTTATTCGATGGGGTCGTTCCTTACACTCGAAAACCTGAACGCTCTGGCTCTCGACGTCGTGAAACGTGGCATCCCGGGTGATCTTGTCGAATGCGGGGTTTTCAATGGCGGTTCGGCTGCCGCCGCGGCTTGCGCGATCCGTTCGACCGATCGAAAGCTGTGGCTGTACGATTCGTTCGAAGGGATGCCTAAAACAACGGAAGCAGACGGGCCCGCAGCGTCTGATTTTGTCGGTGCGTGCGTCGGCGACGAATCGAAGGTTCACGCCGCATTGCGTCTCGCTAGGTTTCCCGGTGAAAGGTATATAATCCGAAAAGGATGGTTTCAGGACACTTTCACGACAGAGCCGCTGCCCGAGGCCATTGCGTTCCTGCATATCGACGCTGATTGGTACGAGAGTGTTCAATTGGCGCTTGAGACCTTTTATGACCGGGTCTTTGCCGGCGGTGTGATAATACTTGACGACTTCGGCCACTGGGAAGGTTGCCGCGAAGCTTTTTATGATTTCGCGGCCGAGAGGAGGATCAAACCTCTGCTCGAACGCTTTGGTCACACACAGGCATATTGGATAAAAGATCGAAACCATAATCGGATCTAGCACCGCGACCCATGATCACAGAACCTTTATACAGGCAGGATGAGATCGTCCGGATGTGCAAGGGAAAGTCCGTTCTGCACCTGGGCTTTATTTTGCACGATCAATGGCGGGAGCGGCTCGCCGAGGGTAATTGGCTTCATTCGCAGATTTTGGCGGCTGCTGAGACCGTTGTAGGAATAGACTATCTTGAGAGCGAGGTCGAAGCGATCAAGGCGACAGTCGGCTGCGAATGTTATACCGGCGATGTCATGCGACTCGGCGACCTTGGGTTGAAAGATAAATTCGACGTTATCGTTTGCGGCGAGTTGATCGAACATGTTGAGAGTGCCCGCGATCTACTCGACGGTATTAAAGGGCATTGTCATGAAGCGACCGATGTCATCATTACCACGCCGAATCCGTGGGATCGTAAATGGGCAGCCAATATGAAAGCAGGCAAGCTTGAGACAGAGTGGGCAAATCCGGAACACGTCGCATGGTATTCGATGATGACGCTGACGAAACTGCTCGAACGCTGCGGATATGAAATCACCCGAGCTGAGCACTACTTTGAAAACAGCTTCCAGTTGGATTCGAGTATAACAGGTATCGGCCGTTGGTATTGGCGTGTAAAGAGGCTCGCACGACGCATCTTGACCCGGCCACAGTGTCAACCCGGGCTGTTTTTTGTTGCTCGGCGAAAGCCATCTACCTAAGGCGAAATATGACGAATGCGGAGAGATTTAATCGCCGCCAAAAACGTGGGCGTGACGCGGAGTGGGAGGCATTCGTGCCGTTTCTCGCCGAACTGGCGCCCGGTACTTTTCTGGACGTTGGTTGCGGAACAGGGTATGCGATGGTGCAGGGAAAGGGGCTCGGCTTCGAAGTTTTCGGCGTCGATCCGGAGTTGTCAAAATTTGGGGTCCGTGACGAGTCGGTAAACGCGGTCGCAGATCGAATGGTTACGGCGGCAGCGGAAAGACTACCATTCGAAAATGCCAGATTCGATCTGGTTTATTCGTCGCACGCGATCGAACATTTTGCGGATCCGAAAGCTGGCGTCGCCGAAATGGCACGTATTCTAAGGCCCAAGGGAAGGGCAGTTCTGATGGTTCCGACTGGTACGATGGCGGCGATCCTTGTCGTTTCGAGATGGCTGTTTTACACACACAGGGCGATCGCTAAGTTCATCATTCGTACGCGCTCGCTCAAAGGGTTTTTACAAATCTTTCTTGGCGAACCGCACGGAACCGAAGCGTCGTTTGCGATCGGAGAGGTGAAAAAATTCAGCATCAAACGCTGGCGAACTTTGATCGGTGATTGCTTTGAGGTCGATGAGATCTTACTGCCTTGCCTATACCCTTGGCCCGATTATCCGCCGCTGTTTCCGATGATGCGGTTGAAGAGGTTTTCGACGTCCGTAGTGTTCATTTGTTCGAAAAAGGCGGAGCCCGGCCTTGATCCGGCTCCTCGAGGATGACCATCAAAGCTCTCTATATTCTTGATTCGCTAAATAGGGGCGGTGCCGAAACGCTGGTGCTCGATCTTTGCCGAAATTCGGCTGCATGCGAGCTCAACGTGATGTTAGCTGCAACTGGCGGTGGCGATCTCGAAATGGAATTCGAGGAAAGCGGTGTACCGTTCCACCGCCTCCGACGCCGCTTTCCGATCGATCCTTTTTTGATCCGGGCTCTCCGTCGGATAATAAAGGACAACGGGATCACAGTCGTCCATGCCCAGCAGGCCGTCGAGGCCATCCATGCCTATCTTGCGACACGTGGTACCGGCGTGAAATGTGTTATGAGCCTGCAAAACTATATTCTGGATGGAAAGAACCGCATCGCAACGAAATGGATAGTCCCGCGATTGGACGGTGTTTGTCCGGTTAGTAATGCCATGCAGGAATGGTTTCGGACCGCCGAGGGAATTGGCATTACTGAGCGCTTTTTTGTACTTCACAACGGCGTCGATTACAAACGGCTGAGGCCGGTCCGTCCGTTGGGTTCCGCAACGCTTCGCGAGGAACTCGGTATTTCACCGGATGCTTCGCTTATCGGGATGGTCGGTAATTTCTACCCGGATCGGCGAAAGGATCAAATGACCGTATGCCGGGCGCTCGGAAGAGTGTTCGCGGTAGAGTCGAATGCCCATTTTGTGTTTATCGGGTCAGTACATCACGGTGCGGAAGACTATCTGGCACAGTGCATTGAGAGCTGCCGACAAAGCGCGATCTCCGAGCGGGTTCACTTCGTCGGCAAACGAAGCGACATTCCCGATATACTCGCTGAGCTGACACTTTTCGTGTTTTCATCGGTTCAGGAAGGGCTGCCGGTCGCGGCCGTCGAAGCCTTGATGATGGGCGTGCCGATGATCGTTTCCGACATACCGCCGCTGCTGGAGGTCGCAGGTGCCGAAATGCCTGAGGGGGCGTGCGCCGCGATCTTTGCAACAGGCGATGAGAATGCCCTTGCTTCTAAGATCCTCGCTCTGCTGGCAGATGAACCACGTCGAACGGAGCTTGGCCGCAAGGCGAGTGTCGAAACGCAGAAGCGATTCGGAATCGCGGCTCATATCGAGAGGGTGATCGAGATATATGAAAGCCTGGAGGCGGCAGACTAAGATATGAGAGTTTTGGCTGGTATGCCGGCACCCGGGTCATGGGGCGGCCCGATATATTGCGAACCCCTGTTAATAGAGGGGCTCCGCGGGCATGGCGTCGCCGTTGATACAGAAGATTTTATTTACGGCGAGACCGATGTGCCGCCAACTGTTCTCGAACGGGTAGTACGCGTATTGAAGGCCGCCAGGCGTCTTCGCCGCCGCCTCCGAACCAATAAATATGACGTCGTCCACCTAAACACCTCTTTTGATCGGCGAAGCGTTATGCGCGACCTCGTTACGCTTACGGCATTGCGGTCGTCAGGCGTGCCGGTCCACCTCAAAATGCATGGCTCTTTTGCTTCGTTCCTTACGAATGAGGGTCCATTTTGGCGAATGCTTCAGCGGAGGGTTTTTACGATGGCGGCGGATATTGGCGTCCTTTCGTCGGATGAGCGCGAAAGCTTCTTGCGTGCCGGGTGTCCGGAGTCAAAACTCTCAGCCGCAAAATACCCGGTATCGTCGAGCGATTTTGTTAAAAGCGATGGCTTTCGCGAAAAGCACGGGATCGCTGCCGACACGATGATCCTGCTCTTTAGCGCGAGGTTCATTCCGGCGAAAGGGTTGCTCGACGCGATCAAAGCTTTCGCAATGCTATCGAACGAGGGGCGAGAGGTTGTCCTCTTTTGTCTGGGCGACGGTCCGCAGTGCGCCGAGGCTGAGGCTATGGCACAAAGCAAGGGCATCGCCGGCCGCGTCCGTTTTACGGGTTACATTCCCGAATCTGAAACTGCCGACTTCCACGCTAACGCAGATATTTTTATCCTTCCGACCTATCATGACGAAGGCTTCCCGCTTGTTTTGCTCAAATCTCTCGCTGCCGGAATGCCGATCGTGACTACACGTATCAGGGCGGCAGCCGATTATATGAGCGAGCCGGAAAACTGCCTCTGGACTGAACCCCGCGATCCTCGGCATCTTGCACATTGCATAGCTCGGATCATCGACGATGTCGAACTCCGCCACTCCATGGCTGAAAACAACCGCAGCCTCGCCGCCGATTTCACAGCCGAACGCGTCGCCGCCGAATACATCGAACTCTATAGAAGACTCGCAAGCAAACAGCGCATTGGCTAGCAATAAGCTGGTCACACGTGCAGACAAGCCAAAATGAAGTGCGGCCCTGAGATCGGGAATCTCAGAGCCGCTATTCTATCGGATAGGCTGAACTGTAGGCCTCGCGGAGTAGAAGGCAAAAGGCGGATTGTCAATTGGCAGGGCAATGTGCTGGCGAACAAACTCCTCCGCGTTCGTTAGTTCGATGGCACAGGTTCTTTCACATCTTTGAGATTGATCCCTATACGGCGGGCTTCGCGCTGTATTACATCGGGATTTGTTTTCAAAGAATATATCTCTTCTTGAAGGGCCAGGTTCTCGTCCAGCAGGTTCTGTATCTGTCCGGCCAGCCTAGCGTTTTGGTCTACTTCCTCACGCACCTCTGTGAGGGCATGAAAATTGAGCGAAATGACCATCATCCCAAAGATCATGGTTACGATAATAAAAGATAGCCACCAAGGAGCATTGCGGCGCTCGGCCTTTGCCGCGCTGCGTGTCCGTCTCACCGCCATGGGGCGTTTCACCCGGCCCGTTTGCTGTGAATTATCCCAGTAAATATCGGCTGCCTTGCTCAAGTAGCACCTCCAGATCCTTCTTGTCTTCGGTCTCTGCGTATATCCTCACCATCGGCTCGGTGCCCGACGGCCTCATCAGCATCCAGGCGTTGTTCTCGAAGAGGAACTTGACGCCGTCGAGACGGTTTATGTTTTCAATTCGGCGACCCGCAATTTCGGTCGGCTCTTGTGCGAGTTTGTCTTTCAGTTTGGTGGCGACGTCGGGCGTTAGTTTGACCCCGATGCGCCCCGCTTCGAGTTTGCCGTCGCGGCGGTAAAGCTCGTTTAGCTGCTCTGTCAATGTTGTTTGCCGTTCGGCGACCGCTTCGGCGGCCAGAAGGCATGCGAGGATCCCGTCTTTCTCGGGATAATGCCCGCGAATCGAGAGTCCGGCAGATTCTTCGCCACCAAGGATGATCTCGTCCTTATTTATCAATTCACCGATGTATTTGAAACCCACCGGCGTCTCATAAAGCTTTATTCCTCTTGCATGTGCGACTCTGTCGACCTGATGCGAGGTCGCTACGCTCCGTGCCACACCGTTCGTCCAGCCTCGGGTTTCTGCAAGATAATCTGCCAATAACGCAACCAGGCTATTTGGCGTTATGAACCCGCCATTACTGTCAATTACTCCAAATCTGTCACCGTCTCCATCGGTCGCGAGGCCCAGCGTCAGGCCGTTTGCCCTTACTTTTTCACGGAGCTCGTCGAGATGATCTTCGCCGGGCTCGGGCGGCTGCCCTCCAAAGGTCACATCTCGCCAATCGTGGATCGTTTCGACCTCGACGTCGTGGTCGCGAAGGCATTTGTCCAAATATCCGCGGCCCGTTCCGTATATTGCGTCGTATGCGTAACGGCCTTTGGCCTCGGCGATCACGTCGAACCGGATCTTGGTTTTCAAATCGTCTAAATACGCCGGGCATGGATCAAGATCTTCAATCGAACCTCCTGTCGCGTCGGCTGCGTTGACCTTGTTCGCGATGCCGTCTTCGATCTGCTTCGTGACCTCAGGCAAAGCCGGAGCACCGTCGGCGGTCGAGAACTTGATGCCCTGATATTCCGGCGGATTATGCGACGCGGTGAAATTTATCCCGCCGGCCGCCCCTTGTGACCGTATCGCGTGCGAAATGGTTGGCGTTGGCGTTGGCGTAGTGCACCGCAACACGCGAAATCCTTTTGCAGCAGCGATCTCGGCGGCAACCGCGACGAATTTTTCACCCATGAATCGCGAATCATTTCCGATGATCAAGGTTCGCTCATCTTTGGTTGTCAAATAACCGCAAATTGCTTCGGTAACTCGCCTTACCTTTTCAAAGGTAAAGTCATCTGCGATGATCGCCCGCCAACCGGATGTTCCAAATCTAATTGACATATCGGACGATCAGCAAATTGACCAGTTCTTTCCAAACAATGCTTCGAAAGCAGACTCGGCACTTTCCGTGCTGCGAAATTAAGTTGCGAATTTCCCTGAATCCTTGAACATTAGCATAAGACTTATGCACTTGTAAAGGCTATTTTGCATAATAATAATAATTTCTTCTAAGTCGTCTATTTGTAATACTTTTGCTTGTAATTATTCATGTTATAGATGATTGTGGTGCTTAAGAAAGTGGATCAAATGCGTCAAAGTGGGGAGATATTGCGGAGGTTGGCGCTTAAAGACCTCAAATTATTTACTTGAGTTTCATTTTAGGATTGAACCAGATCTTCAATTTCCTCGCAGAAACCAAGAAAGTGGTTCACATCGGATGTGTCAAAATAGTACCGAGCCGATAAATCAGTTATTAATGTGTCAACGTGATACATAGCCCATTCCGCCACTGGATTATGGGCGAGGTCGTAAATATAATATAAACAATAGTTTGCGAGAATAGGTAGGCCCTAGAATGGGTGGCACAATCATTGCACAGAAAGATATGACAATCAATTGCCTTTTTGCCCCATTAACTTCAGTACACTAAGTCGGATAACGGAAAGGCCATTTGGGATTATCAAATCGATCAATTAGATCAGTTGTTATTGGAGTATCTGTAATTATGAGACCTGTTAAATATTTTGAGAAAGGCTTGACATATGTTGCGAAGGGAGCGTTCAATGCCATAAGATCTGTGAACCAGTTCAAACCGAATCCCTCTTTTACCCCGAAGTGGTCGGATAAACCCCTGTTAAAATCTTGGCAAAAGTCAAAGCCGACGCTAGGTTTTCCGCGTATGACTGATTCACTTTGTCCTAACTGCGTTATCGAGGCGCGTGAATCGATCCTGAGCGGTGAAAAAGAAGTCGGCATGCTGATCAATGAAAAGGTCGGCGAGATCAAAGCGCAGATCATTGAGCGAGACGGTCAGTTTGGATGATCAAAGATTGTCCCGAGCACGGCCATTTTGAAGACATGATGGCGATCGACTCGAAATTTCTCCAGCATATCGAATCGCTCTTTCCCGGCCGCGACATCGAGTCTCACAATGACGAAAAACTTCACAATCACGGCACGTCGTCCGTCAAGTTTGGCCGCGGAGCGGTTTTGACGGTCGATCTGACCAACCGCTGCAACATGATGTGTGACCCGTGCTTCATGGATGCGAACCAGGTCGGCTTTGTCCACGAGCTGTCGATGGAAGATGTCCAGGAGATCCTCGACAACGCCATACAGATCAAGCCGCGTCGTCAGATGTCGGTGCAGTATTCGGGTGGTGAGCCGACATTGTCGCCCCACTTCCTCGATGCGGTGCGTTATGCACGAAAGGTCGGGTACAACTCTGTGCAGGCCGCGACCAACGGTATCGAGTTCGCAAAATCAAAAGAATTCTGCCGCGAGGCAGCCGAAGCCGGACTTCGCTTTGTGTATTTGCAGTTCGACGACATCGGCAACGACGCCAACTCGCACCGCCAGATCGGCAATCTGTTTGACGTCAAGCTCCGTGCGATCAACAACCTGCACGAGGCCGGCGTCGATATCATCCTCGTCACAACGCTCGTAAATGGAGTTAATAATGATCAGGTAGGCACGATCATCCGTTTCGCACTCGAGAATCCGAAAAAGATCTCGTTCATCGCGTTCCAGCCTGTGTCGTTCACCGGCCGCGACGAGCTGATCACGGAACAGCGTCGTCTGCAGCAGCGTTACACGCTGGCCCACCTCGCCCACGACGTTAAAGGACAGGTAGGCATCACGGAACCGACACGCGACTGGTTCCCGCTTTCGCTGATGGGGGCATTCGCAGATTTTGCTGACGTTGTTCACGGGCCTGAGAGCGATTGGGGACAGGTCAGCTGCGGCTGCCACCCGAATTGCGGTGTCGGCACGGCGGTGATGGTCAATAAAGAAACAAAAGAAATGGCGCCGGTGCCGCAGTTCCTCGACATTCAGGGGCTGGTCACCGACATGCAGCACATCACCGATACAAACCGCGGCAAGTGGTTCTCGAACATCATGATGGGCCTCGCACTGCTCAAAAATTACAACCCGTACGGTGCTCCGAAATCATTGACGCTCAAGGGCATCTTGATGAAGTTCGACAAATCGTTCGGCCTCTCGGGCAAAGACTATGGCAAGGTCGGCCCGGACCGCACGCTCGAGGATATCGAGAAACGCCGTAAAGACCCGTGGAACTTCCTGTTCATCGCAGGTATGTGGTTCCAGGATCTGTTCAACTACGATTTCCGCCGCACCGAGATGTGCATCATCCCGTACGGCACGCAGGAAGGCGAGATCTCGTTCTGTGCGTATAACACCGGCATCGGCTGGCGCAACATCATCGAGCATATGCACCAAAATGCGACCGTTGCTCAGTGGTATAAGGAGCAAGGCCGTCACGAGGTCTTTGCACGCGGCAAGAACGTCGAGCTCGGCGACAAATCGCACAACCTTGTTCTGAATGAGGTCGATCTGACCCGTCCTAACAAACCGGAAATGGAAGGCCCCAAGACCGCTGCTGAGGA
>JBGAVK010000008.1:0-77444 GCA_044228165.1 Pyrinomonadaceae bacterium
AGAGGGCGTCAGGCGGATGAAAGAGGCATTAATCTGAGAATGTCGTTAACAGTTCTTTGATCTTGGCTAACTCTCTTTGACGCTTAACATTATCCGGCGAATTCGCAGCCAGTCTTTCAAACAGTGGAAGAGCGGTTCGAAAATTTAGGACGGCGGCGCTTCGATCCCGCTTTCGAAGCGCAAACTCACCCAGCCGGGTGTGGCTCATTGCGAGGTCCTGCAGCCAGTCAATATTCTCGGGGTCAAAGTCAGTCAATTCCTTGAAAACTGCATGGGCCTGTTCGTAATTGTCGCGGGCCTTGGCGAGTTCCTTTTTCTGGAAATATGCATCTGCGAGGAATCGCTGCGTGTTTGCTATACGATGCCGGGTCATCAAGTTTTGAAGATCCTTCTGCCAAATGCGCCGGTAGCCCGCCAACGCGTTTTCGAGATTTAGTATCGCAGCATCAGCCAGTTCATTTCGTGCCATCGCCTTTCCAAATTCGAGATAACTATCGGCGAGTGAGTAATCTTCGCCAAGGTTTTCGTGATCGGCGGCCAGCAATTCCTTTTGGATGGTTATCCCCTCTGCAAATATTTCATTTGCTTCGTCTAATTTGCCTTGTTCACTCAGTATGACGCCATACCAGGTGCAGGCCCCGCTTAGATCATGACGAAGTTCGACATTCGTAGGGTCATTTGCAACAAGCTGCCTTTCAATATCGAGCCAATTTCGATAATCCTCTGCTGCCTCATCAGTTCGGCCCATTTCCATTTTTACAAAAGCGATATAAGAAATGACGATCCCGATCGAACGTTTGTATCTCGGATTCGCCGGATCTTCGTCGGAAAGCGTTCTAAACATCGATAATGACCGTTCGTAATTTGCGAGGGCTTCGCCCAATGTCCCACTCCGCACTATCGCCTGGCCAAGCATAGAAAGGCTGCGTGCAAATTGGCGTCTGTACTCGACATCGGCGGGGTCAATGGACGAGTTTGTTTCGAGATTATTGATCGACCGCCTGTAATTTTCGCGGGCCTCGCCGACCTTTCCTATCGTCATTAGTGCATTTCCAATCTTTAAATAACTGGAGGAAACATTGGCCGCGTTCTTTGGTGACGGCATAACTGCCAGTACCTCTTCACGAAGCGCTAATGCTTTTTGATGACTCAAAAGTGCCTCTGAAGTTTTGCCCGAAAACGGCCTAAATATTTCTGACTGAATGTCACCGATCCTTTCAAATGCCGAAGCCAGGTCACCCTTAAGTTCGATGTTGCCCGCTGATTCCGAAGAAAGCTTGTCCAGATATTCGATCGCACGCTGAACGAGCAGTTCACGGGCCTTTATAGGACTCTTGGTGATGGCTTCGTTCACCTCGAACATGAAAGTACTAGTTAGATTACGAATATCGTTGAACCTTGCTTCCGCCCTTTCCCGTTCAATATTCGCCTTTCGAGCCTGGTAGGCAGTGGCTATAATGCCGCCGATCAGAATGACAAATGCGAGCGAAACGGCGCCGACAACCATCGGATTTCGACGCGCAAATTTTTGTGCCCGGTATGTCAAAGTGAAGTGCCGTGCAATGACCGGCAGTCCCTTTAGGTAACGGCGAACGTCTTCGGAAAACTGCTCGACCGACGCATATCGTTGGCCAGGGTCCTTTCTTAAAGCCTTTAAGACAATGTTGTCGAGATCGCCCTTAAATAAATTAGGCGAAAATCCTTCGTGATTCGAGCTGGCGGCAGATGGCCTGATTGGCTCTGATGTTGAAGCCGCGCCGACGATCTCGCCAATATTTTTGCCGTCGAAATGGATCGGCCGGGATCCTGTAAGCAGTTCGTGAAGAATTACGCCAAGACTGTAAATATCTGTAGCCGTCGACAGGGGCTCACCGCGGATCTGCTCGGGTGAGGCGTATTCGGGGGTAAGAGCAAATGTTTGCGTCTGACCGTCGATCTCATTCTCAGAATTGAGAAGTTTGGCGATGCCAAAATCCAAGAGCTTTACGTGCCCGTGATCGTCAATAAGAATGTTTTGTGGTTTCAGATCCCGATGGATGACAAGCTTTTGGTGGGCGAAAGAAACAGCAAAACAAACCTTCCGAAACAAATCCAATCTGCTTTCAAGGCTGAGACTATGAGTGCTGCAGTATCGATCTATCGGGATGCCTTCGACGTACTCCATTACAAGGTATGGCCGTCCGTCTTCAGTCGTTCCGCCATCGACGAGCCGTGCGATATTCGGGTGTTCGAGTGAAGCAAGGATTTGGCGTTCGGTGATAAACCGCCTAAGCATCTCACCTGAATCAAACCCTTTTTTAATCAGCTTTAGCGCAACGGTTTGGTCAAATTCGCCGTCGATCCTTTCCGCCTTGAAAACCGTGCCCATCCCGCCTGTACCTAGTTCGGAAAGGATACGGTAATTGCCGACCACCATTCCGATCATGTCTTTCGGATTGTCAAGGATGAGTTCGGCACCACCGACCTCCAAAAGATCAGCGTGCGAATTATCTGCATTGAGCAATGCGTCAACTTCAATCCAAAGAGCGCGATCATCTTTACATCTTGCTTGGACAAGATCAGCACGTTCATTTTCGGGAAGCTCGAGAGCGTCCTCTAGGATCGCTTTTATCTCTTGCCATCGAGCCGGTGTAAGATTCATTTACCTTCCTTCAGGATTTGCGAAAGCAGAAGTTTGGCAGAGGCCCATTCTCGCTTGACGGTCGCACGCGAGATGTCCAGAACTTCGCCGATTTCTTCGAGTGTCATACCGCCAAAGAACTTCATTTCGACTACCTTCGACTGACGTTCATCGAGTTGTTCCAGCTTTCTAAGTGCATCATCAACTGCGATGATGTCGATCTGATGAGAGTCGTCAAAACTCACTGCTTCGTCTAACTCGATCAGGGTCTTAAATTCGCCACCGCGTTTGAGGCTATTTTTAGAACGCGCATATTCGATCAAGATCTCGCGCATCAATCGGGCCGAAACACCAAAGAAATGCGAACGACTTTGCCAGTCTATCTCCTTTTGGCCGATCAGCCGCAGATAGGCTTCATGCACAAGTGCCGTCGGCTGAAGCGTGTGGTTTGCCCGCTCACGACCCATGTACATTCGGGCGAGGTTATGGAGCTCATTGTAAACCAGCGGCAATAGTTCCTCCATCGCTCCGTGATTCCCGGATCGAAGCTCAACAAGAACTTGCGTGATAGGCGTTTCGCTCTTTTCCATTTTGACTGCAAGCATAAAACAGTTTTTCGAAAAAAGAAAAAAATGAGCCTATTTGCGGCTGTTTTTCGCACGTCCGGTCAGAGGCTCAGAATCAGGCAACATTCGCGCTGCCGTGTTCTGACCGCAGGCAGATCTCCCGTTCGTATTTGATGCGGAGAAAATTGGCTTAAGGAGATAAGAAAAATGATTCGATGGACTTTAATTTTTGCGACTTTGATCGGGGTGGTATTCGTTTTTGGATCTGTAAACGCAGATGCACAGAGCGTTGCGATAGTTACAAGCAACAATAATTGCCTCATACCGGACGGTAACCGCATGCTAAGAGTCTTTAAGTGTACCGATGGCGGCATCCGATACACACTTGATCGCGGACAGATCAAGACGGCTGACGGATATTGTTTTGATCACGGGATTCCGCTTAATGTCACCAGTGGGGATCGAAGAGTGAAACTGGTTCGCTGCCACGGCGGAGCAAGTCAGGTTTGGTGGGTAAACAAAGACAACCTGTTGGTTGAAAGTGCCGCCAACTGGAAAGTCTGTCTTAATATCGAGGGAGGGAATGACAGTCCCGGCGGAAATGTCATCGTCTGGCCATGTGGTTTCAACTCACCCGGTCGAAACGAGAGCTTCAAGTTTGGCGGCAAGATGGACTGGAAGCAGTTCGGGAGCCTGCCCTATGATGTCAGAAGTGCCCTAAATGCCGGAAACGGGGCATTTTACAATAACGGGACTCAATTGGTTGCGGCCGGTGGAGGCAATATGGTAGCGGCAGGAGGGGGGAATTTGGTCGCTGCAGGCGGGGGAAACGTGGTTCCAACGGCCGGCGGTAGCCTTGTCGCGGCGGGGAGCCTAAATCTTGTTGGCAATGACGGTGCCTCTATCGTCGCTCGACTGGTTGGTCTTGATGGGACTACCTTGAGAGGGGTAGGGTACAGGATCCAATAGAGGACTCCATCCTTTGCCAATATTGACTTACGGTGTTGTTTAGCCTAGCGTTATTTCTTTATGAAGAAATATCGAGTAGGCATACTTGGAGCGACCGGAACAGTTGGACAGCGGTTTTGTCAGCTTCTCGAACATCATCCGCAATTTGAGATAACGGCACTTGCGGCGTCGGACAGATCAGCAGGTAAACCATTCGCCGAGGCCTGCGCTTGGAAGTTGCCCGGACAAATACCGGCGGCCGTTCGAGACATCGTTGTTACACCGATCGAGCCGCCGCTGGATTGCGATCTTGTATTTTCGAGTCTGCCGTCTAATGTTGCGCGCGAGACCGAGGAAGCCTTTGCCCGCGCGGGATATCCGGTTATCAGTAATTCTTCGAGCTATAGAATGGATGAAGACGTGCCATTACTGATCGCCGAGATAAATCATGACCACGTCGGTATTATAGAGAAGCAGCGTGAGAACCGAGGCTTTTCCAAAGGATTTATCGTTACGAACCCCAATTGTGCGGTGGTCAGCTTTGCACCGCCATTGGCTGCTCTTCATCGCAGTTTCGGCGTCGAATCTGTGATCGTGACGACGATGCAGGCGATCTCGGGTGCTGGTTATCCGGGCGTTGCTTCGATGGATATTGCGGATAATGTGTTTCCTTACATTGCGGGCGAAGAGCCAAAGGTTGAGATCGAAGCCCAAAAGATACTAGGCACATTTGCGGATGGCAGTATTCAAAAGGCTGATTTTACGGTTTCGGCTCAGTGTTTTCGGGTGAATGTGCTCGATGGCCACACTGCGTCTGTTCGCGTAAATTTGAAAAACTCAGCGACCTTAGAAGAAGTGATCGACGCTATGAAGGCATTCCCTTCGCTTGATCTGTATTCCTCGCCCGAGAGGTTCATGGAAGTAACTGACGAGCCAACACGGCCTCAGCCGCGTCTTGACCGTGACAATGGAAAAGGTATGACGATCACGGTCGGACGAGTATTCCCCGATAACATTTTTGATTACCGTTTTATAGCCCTCAGTCATAATACGGTTCGCGGGGCGGCCGGTTCAGCCGTCCTAAATGCCGAACTCCTGATCTCAAAGGGATTGATCTAATGTGCTAAGGGGCTCATGTTTTCATGAGTGATGCTGGTGTGTAGTTCATCGAATTCCCGACGGTAAATCACGTTTTCGGGTGACATCGAGACCAAACCTTTCAAAATAGGAATGGCTTTGTTGTAGTTGGCGAGTGCGGTATTTCGGTCGTTTGTAAGAGTGTTTATCGTACCCATCCGACTCAAACAGAAAGCCAGATCAAATTTCCACTCAAGATTGTTCGGATCCATATCTGTGAGATCGGACATGCCCTTGAGGCATTCTTCAAATTCAAGCAACGCTTGAGCCGTTTTCCCTTCCCGCAACAATAGGTCGGCCCGTAGTCGTTTGGCCAGATATATCTGGCGACGGGCCGAAATATCTGCGGGATCGTTGGCGGAAACAGCACTGTAGTTAGATATAGCGTTTTGAAAGGCATTTAGAGCGAGACGGGCCCGATCCATTTTTGACCAGGTCAGTGCAAGTTCCAAATAACAATCGGCGAGCGAATTTTGTTCGCCGAAATTCAGCTTATCGCGATCGTATATCGCTTGCTGTATCTGGAAGGCCCTAGTAAGGTTCGAAAGGCTTTCGGGATAAACGGACTTTTCGCGATAACCGATACCGAGAAACATATATGAGGAAGTGAGATAGCTCTGATATCTGAGATTTTTGGGATCGGTCTCATAGATTTTACGGTCGATCGCCAGTGCATTTGAGAAATCCGTCTGGGCCTCGTCGACCTTTCCAAGTTGTAGGTTCACGTATCCAATATACGAATAAGCGACAGAATGTTTTCGCAGCAATTCGATATTTGCCGGGTCGGCGGATATCAATCGATTTTCGATCTCAAAAGCCTTTTCGTAATTTCTTAAGCTTTCAGTCAAGGATCCGCTTCGTAGAATTGCCTGGCCGAGCATTATGTATGAATTGCATACCTGTATAGACACATCGACCCGATCAGGGGCTAAAGCGGATACAGATTCCGATAAAACGGCAGCTTTCTTATAATTTTCAAGAGCTTCGCGGATATTGAGTGCTCCACCTGCGTTGCCGAGATTCGGCCTGAAGATCTCGGCCTGTACATCGCCGATCTTTACGTAGGCGGATGCGAGTTCCGCCTGAAGTCCGGTATCACCGGCTGATTCTGCGGCGAGTTTGTCGAGATATTCGATCGATCGGCTTACCAGAAGTTCTCTCGCTTTTATCGGGCTCTCATCGATCTTTTCATTGACCTCAAAAATGAAGGAATTTGCGAGCGTGCGAACGTCATTGAATCGATGCTCGGCTTTTTCGCGTTCAAAATTCGCCCGGCGGGCCTGGTAAGTCGTTGCGAAGATGCCTCCGGCAAGGAACAAAAATGTCAATGCTGCAGAACCTACAACAAGCGGGTTCCGTCCGGCGAATTTTCTTGCCCGGTACGGCCAATTGTCGCTTCGGGCGATCACGGGCAAGCCTTTCAGATATCGTCGGATATCTTCAGAGAATTGTTCAACGGACGAATAGCGGCGTTCTGGTTCTTTTTGAAGTGCCTTTAGAATAATGTTATCGAGATCACCTTTTAGAGTTCTAGCGATCTGAGAAGCAGGGATTTTTCGATCTTCTGAAACATTTTGCTCAAACTCGTTATTTTTTTGATGACGAGCGGCTGAGGACGGCCGCAGCGGAGCCGTCTGCGTTGCGGTTTGTATTATCTGTCCGAAATTCTTCCCTTCAAATGAGAAAGGCCGCACGCCGGTCAAAAGTTCATACAAGATTACACCGAGAGAATAAAGATCGGTCGCCGTTGTGAGATTGTCACCGCTTATTTGCTCTGGCGAGGCATATTCCGGCGTGAAAACGATGTGTTGAGTTGAGGTGTCGTTTACGCCGTCAGCCTTAAGAAGCTTTGCGATCCCAAAATCGAGCAATTTTGGTGAACCTTCGGCATTGACTATGATGTTCGAGGGTTTAATGTCCCGATGGATCACAAGGTTCTGATGGGCATATGAAACTGCTGAGCAAACTTCCCGAAAAAGATCTAATCTCTGTTCAATATCTAGGGCGTGGACGTTTGCATATTCTATTATCGATACGCCATCCACATACTCCATTACAAGGTAAGGCAAAGAGTCCTTTGTGGTTCCTCCATCAATGAGATGAGCGATATTTTTGTGGTCAAGCGAGGCGAGTATTTGCCGTTCGCCGTAAAATCTCCTTAGTATTGAAGCAGAGCTGATTCCGCTCTTGATGACCTTTAGGGCTACGACCTGTTCAAATTCCCCGTCAGATCGATTAGCGAGATAAACCGCACCCATGCCACCTACTCCGAGCAGCGAAATTACCCTATAACGGTCGATCTCGGTTCCTATTAAGGCGGCACTTGTCTCGTCACTGTCTTTAGAAGTGAAGATCGACGCTGCAACCTCGTCCAAAAGGTCATTTTCGTCCAGATCGCACGCAAGTATAGCGACAGCTTCGTCTAGAAGATCTTTGTTGGGACATGTTTTTTGAAGAAAGGCGAGACGAGCGTCGCCCGACAGATTAATCGCGGCTTCGAGAATCGGCTTGATCAATTGCCAGTTTTCAGGGGTCATGAACTTTGGTAATCGTTCCTGTTTAGGTGGTCAGCAATCTACGAAGCAGCAATTTAGCGGTGGCCCATTCTCGTTTGACCGTAGCGGGCGAGATTTCAACGACTTCGGCGATCTCCTCAATGGTCAATCCGCCAAAAAACTTCAGCTCAACGATTCGAGCTTGCTGTTCGTCGAGTTTTTCAAGTTCACACAAAGCTTGGTCCACAGCGACGATATCGAGAACATTTCCATCTGTGAATCCGACAGCCTCATCGAGTGCTATTTGTGTCTTGAATTCGCCTCCTCGTTTCTGACGATTTCGTCCGCGGGCATACTCGATCAATATCTCCCTCATCAGTCGTGCAGAAACACCGAAAAAATGGGCTCGGTTTTGCCATTCGACCTTTTTCTGGCCGACAAGGCGAATGTATGCCTCATGAACCAGAGCCGTTGGCTGCAAGGTGTGGTCCGACCGTTCACGGCTGATATAATGCCCCGCCAAGCGGCGAAGTTCGTCGTAAACGAGCGGCAACAACTCGTCAAGGCTGTCGCGGTCACCCGATCGTAATTCTTCAAGGATCTGTGTTATCGCCCGGTCACTCATTTTTTGTAGCGGAATTTAGTAAGAATATAGCCGTCAGCCATTATTTACAATCGATTTTGTGAAAAATATGGTATTTATTTTGAGCCAAAATGTTTGCTTTCGTCGCATTGAATGAGCAAGTGAATAATTTTTAATCAATTTATCAGATCAGCGTGCCCTCAACCGAAATTAAGGGACTACTTTCTAAATTTGGTCAGGTATTACCGTAGGTATTTTTCATTGCATGGAGTAAAGAGATGATTAGAACAAAGCTAAAGTTTATTGCGATCTTTGCCTTTATTTTTATTTGCGCCGGTGTTGGTACCATCGCCAAAGCTCAATGTACTGACACCTGGGTCACACAAGCGATCACCGAGCTTCGTGGACGCGGGCCGATCGGTTCGGGGAATACCGGTGAATGCAATATCTATAAATATGGCAATGGTTCGTGGAGCAGCTATCAGGATCTGAAAGACAAGGTTTGGGCGGCAAATGCGGGAGTTATTGCCGCGGATTATGAAAACGATCCTTTCAATACAAGACTTTGCCTTGATACAAGCAGCTTTGCATCCGGTTCGCCGTTGGTCTCATATACATGTCATGGAGGTAAGAGTCAGCAGTTTGTTATCGCCGCTAATAACACGATCAGGCACGTGAATGATGGAATGTGCCTCGACGGTTCAAACGGTTCCGGAGGACGACTGACTAGTCGCCCTTGTAACGGATCTAGACAACAGCAGTGGTATATCAATAATATACCGACGGCTGATTCTATACCGCAGACAATGAATAACGCACGGTCGCGAAAAGGCGGTATCGTTATGGGCCAGATCCAGAATATGGCTAACAATCTCTGTGTCGACATTAAGGGCGGGCAAACAGGACCCGGCGGTGAGATGTTGATGTGGGGATGTAATGGCGGCATCGATCGCGCTTGGAATCAGATGTTCGCTTTCTCGCCGTTGTTGTCTTACGGATCAGCATATCTTTTCAGCCGATGGTTTACCCCTGTCGGTATGGGACACACGGCATGGGCCGTTCGGATACTAGACAACACAAACGGACAGCCGCGATGGATGATAGGCGGTTTTGATGGCGGGATCGATGCGGTAGTAAACAAGGGCGGAAACAACGGATGGTTTATGGCAGTCATCGAAGGTGCGGACGCTGAATCAAAAGTTCTGCAGTATTTTAGTCGAATTGACGTGCCGGGCCAGGACCCATCGACAATGGATTTTCAAAAATACTCACACTACAAGATATTTGGGTCGACGGGCGCAGCAAATCCGGCGGCGGCAATGACAGTTGCGTACCGGTCAAAAGATTGGGGCTACGGAGTTTTTGGGAACAACTGCGTTGACCAGACCTACAAAGTCCTCAATGCTTATGGGGTTCCGGTAAAACGGCCCGGTCAATTACGGATCTGGCCGTGGGAAAAGCCGGACCCCAACGCAATCGTTCCCAATCAATGGTTTCAACAGCAAAACGGAACCGAATACGCGATCCGATAATTTGGATCACATGAACTGCAACCCTTGGGCCGGTTGATCTGACGACTGGCAGCGATGGTGCAAACTATTAAATCCGAAAATATTATGCGAGCTCAAAAATACTTTTATATCGATCGTTGGATCGTAACGGCACTCTTTGGTGTGATGTTGCTTTTGCTTCTACCGAATTTCGCGTCTGCCCAGAAGCCTGAGCCGAAGCTGACCAGCAACCAGCCGGTACCTCCGGTTGAAGACGATGCCTCAAAAGAGTGGAAAGAAAAGATGTCAAAAAAAGGTGCGTTGGGCCAGTTGACCAAAATGCATCCACCTATCGGGAAACCGTCGTCCGGCGTCCGCACACGAGGGGATCAGGTCTATAACTGCGGCGGTCAAAGCTTTAAGGGGAAGTGTACGATGTATGGTTTTGTAAATTCAGACATGACGAATGATGCCTACCTTCGCGATAGGACCTGCGGGCAGGCCGCAATTGCAACGGCGATCTGGGATACACAGGCAATGCAGTCTACCTTCAACTATGATCCGATGAAGTTCGCGAGGAACGTTATGTCAAAGGCACCGCCCAAGATCACGCTCGCCGGCTGGGTGCCGATCAGTTCTCATGTCGGAACCGACTGGCGTCAATTCAATTACGGACTCGATCAATATGCAAGTTATGGCGTCAAATATGCGTGGATAAAGGGATTGCAGCCGATCCTTGACCAAGTCGCGATGGGGCGGACTGTCGCGATCATGATCGATCTCGGGGCGCTTCCGCGAAATAAATATTCGATGCAGGACGGTGCTCATTGGGTCGTTATCTACGGGTACGATTCGAAGTATCTATACGTGACCAACTTCGACGGTTACAAACTCGCGCGGACTGACCTCAACGATGCGTGGGGAATGAGTTCGAATCCATTTGTCGGCGTTTATGCAAAAGGCCACGGTACGGCAGGAATGGGCGTTGTGGTGTATAAATAACCACGGGAAATTATGATGGTCTCAATGCGAAGCTGTATCCGGGCATTGGTTTTGATGCGGCATCGGCACGGCGATCTGTGCAATAGCACAGGAAACCGCCGATGTCGCCAAACTAGAAGAATCCATAGAAACGAGCCGTAGGGAGCTTGCCGATACCGGACTCAGTGCTTTGCGTCGTGAGAGTATCTTGCGCCAGATAGCCTCATTGTTAAATCATATTGGCGACATTCGCTACGCCAATGGCGAATTTGAAAATGCAACAAAGGCCTTTAATGACGCCGATTCTGCCCTGAAGCTATCGCACGAAAGTGCCTACGCAAGATCTAAAAATGACCTCGAAGACGCTGAACGGCAACTCGCACGGTTTTCAAAAGATCCGGATCCGGAAACCCGTCCAATCAGGATCAAAATAGGAAGGATGCTGGTGAGCATCCAACTCTCGGAAGTGATTTCCCAGGCAAATTACTTCGATGATGTTGATGCTCAAAAAAAATACATTTCGCGTTTGGCTGAGGTCGCTCGCGATTCGGGTGATCTTGCAAAAGAGGCCGAATGTAACGAAAAGCTGGGTCGGATCGAATTCGAAAATGATAATACTGCCAGGGCATTTGAACTTTACGATAAAGCTCTGGACTTAAGGAGAAAAGACGGTAAGAAAGAATGGTGGACCGTCGATTTCATTGCGGCTGCGAAATGGTATCTTGGCGATTTTGATGCCGCCATCGAAAATTATCGGATTGTCGTCGAAGCGACAAAAAAGATAGACGAAGGTCCAGTAGTGTTTCCGTCCGGGGCGTCCGATACGCTAAAAGAGGCGATCACAACCGAAAGGGCGGTATTGAGATCGGTCCTAACACAGGCATTCCTTAATATCGCCCAGATAAACGCCACACGTGGCAATTATGGGGCGGCGAACGAGGCTGTAACAGAAACCCAGACCGTGATCGAACGGATGAAGACGGCTGAAACTGCGGTGGAAGGAACTCTGCGTGCGATCCTGCAGATAAGTCGCGTTTCTGCCGACGCCAACCTCTTAAGGATGCGAGGGCGCCTGCTCGAAGCCCAAGGGGATGAATCCGGAGCAGCCGTAAATTATAGAGATTCGGCCGACCTGTTCAGTCAGATCTCCGGCGGTTCTCCGTCTGGGACGGTTGCCGGGTTGCGGGCCCGTCTCGCAATGATCTACAGCCATCAAGGTAAATTTGACGATGCCCGGGCAAATATTCGCGAGGCGTTGCGAATACGCAAGAGACTTTTGCAAGAGAGCGGAATCGCTTATGCACTTATGCAGGCTACGCGTATCGAGCTTGCCGCCAAACAGCCCGAAATGGCGCGACAATATGCTAAACAAGCTAAGGAATCGGCTTTTAGGACACGTCTCGAAGACATAATCGCCGAAGGAAATGAGGTTGAGGCCGATGTATTGCTTCAAACCGGAGCCCAAGCGGATTCTCCTGATCTTATTTCGGCGATCAACGGATACCGCTCAGCGATCGAAACCTATAAAAAGGTGGAGATGAGGCCGGCCCTGGTTCGTGCTTCAGACTCGCTTGGAACAGCCTACGAGCGTGCCGGGAAAACGAATGAGGCGGAAACAGCGTACAAGGAATCTATAGCCGCTGTCGAATTTATCAGGACAAGTTTTACCACTTCTGAGGAGTCCGATTCGTTCTCTGACCGTCGTGATATTACCGGAATATATCAGCGGTTGGTCGACCTGCTCGTCAAACAGGGCCGTATCGAGGAAGCACTTCAATACGCTACCCGGGCACAGCGGCGTGACCTTATCGACGCAACGCCGGTCGGAGACATCGAACTGAGCGGCGGCGGCTCTGACGCACTGTCAAAATTGATAACTGCCGATCAGCGTGAACAGGCTGCCCGAACAAATCTGACCAACAGCCGTACCGAAATATCGGCAGTTTCTCCGTATCAGAAAAAGGATCTAACTGCCGATGTAGGCAAGGCGAGGATCGATTACATTGAGGCAGCGAAACGGCTTGAGAACGAGGTGCCCGATCTTCGGCTTACAGTTCGGCCAACTGACCTCAAGGCCCTCCAGTCCAGGGTGAGCCCAAAAGAGGCGATCATTTCTTATCTAGTAACGCCGGATACACTTTTCATTTTCGTTGTAAAGAATGACGCCATCTATGCGCGCCCGGTGCCTGTAAGCCGTAACATCCTTAGAACACTTATCGCTCGGACTCGTGACGGCCTAAAGCTTTTCAGCGATCAATTCTATGAGCTCTCGTCAGATGCTGACGAAGGGTTTGCCCTTGAAAAGGCCCGGCCCGATCTTCGAAATGATGACAAGAGCTCCTATTACAAAAAAGAGCTGGCACCTCTCAACAATTCACTAAAGGCCCTGCATCAAAAGATGATAACGCCGATCGAAGATCTGATCGCGGACGCTGTAACGTTAAAGATCATTCCAAATGGCGAGTTATTTCTTTTGCCTATCGCGGCGCTGATATCACCTGCAGACAATAAATATCTGCTTGAAAAATACGAGTTGGTTTTCGCTACCGCCGGCGACCTGTCAAACAATAAGAAAATACCGCAACCCGGTTCCCTTCTAGTAGCCTTTGGAAACCCAACGGAAGCAAACCTCGACGGTGCGCTCGCGGAAGTAAAAGCGATCCAACGCGTATTTCGCAGCTCAAAGCTTTACACCGAGAATAGGGCTACAAAGGATCAGCTATTTAAGCTAAGGTCGGCCAGCATTCTTCACTTCGCGACACACGGGCATATTAGAACGCCTGCACAATCGAGCACGATCCAGCTTGCCCACCTTCCCAATCTTACGGAACCTGATCTAAGCTATGGCGAGATCTGGAAACTACCATTACATTCGACCGATATGGTCGTTTTGTCAGCTTGCGAAACAGCTCTCGGCGGGGTATCGGGTACGGAAGCGGGCGTTTTTATCGAGGCGTTTCGTAAAATGACCAACTCTGTCGCCGCCAGCCTCTGGTCGGTGGACGATTTTGCGACTAGAATGCTCATGATCGATTTTTATAAGAACCTTGCCGCTGGCAGGACGCGGTCGTCGGCGATGCGGTCGGCACAGTTAAAGCTGTTACAGGACGGCCGCACGAAAAACCCATTGTTCTGGGCGGCGTTTGTACTGTATGGTGACGGCGGTGCATTGACCGGAATGTCTGGTCGCGGCGTCCGTGGAAGAAGAAATTGAGTCATCCGTGCTCGATTCGGAGGGATTTATGACACATGATAATGAGATGGTCACGAGTATTTTTGGGAAAATAACCCGCCGAGAGCTTTTCGCTCGCTTGGCGATATCAGGGCTTGCTGTCGGTTTGGGTGGTAGGGGCGCGTTTGGTTCGTTCCTGACACCGTTGGGAGACGAGCCAGCGCCGCCGCCAAAGCTGATCGGCGGCACCCCGTTCCGCGATATTCCCAAATTCCAAACTTTCATCGACGAGAAGTTTGATATCAAACTTCTTCAAAAAGCAGGGCTTCCAAAACCTCGTACACGTGATACGTCGTGGTTTGATAAACCAAGTAATGCAGTGGGAGTAAGCCTGCTGCAATTTACGAACACGCCGAGTGCACCACTCAATAGCTGTTCTCAGGCTGCTTGTGCGACGGTTCTGAATTTCTACAAGAAAGCCCCGCCAGGGTTGACTGGCGACGCGATAACGGACAAGATATACGCCGATTTTCCGCCAGATGGCGGGGAACGCGGAACTTCGTTTCGACAGACGGTAAAGACCATGGAGGCTCTCGGCCTGAAAACATGGTCCGGCAGAAGTAATGAGATGGGCGAAGATGTTATGCTCGAAAAGTTGAAAACTTACGTCTCACAGGGCCGCCCCTGCGTGATATTGATCGATCTAAAGCGGCCGCAGGGGATCACCGGCACCGGAATGTTGGGACATTTTGTTGTGGTCGTCGCCTACAACGATACGCACGTATTTATGACGAATTGGAACTATTCGAAGAAAAAGGGATGGAAGAATGACTGGGATACATTTAAGGCGTCATGGAGCCTGCCAGAGTCTCAGAACCATCACTTGATGGTAGTAGGTTGGGTTTAACCTTCACGTCAGATTATTTCGCAAGTGCGGCGCCATATCGGTTTTAGCCGCACTTTTCTTTTTGAAATGGCTCAACTAGACTAAAAGCATAATCATGATAGAACGCTATACACTTCCTGAAATGGGTGCCGTTTGGTCACTCGAGAACAAGTTTCAGAAATGGCTCGATGTTGAGATCGCTGTTTGTGAAGTTCACGCCGAAGATGGAACGATCCCGTCAGATGCTGTCACCGAAATTAAGGCGAAGGCTGGTTTTACTGTGGAGCGGATAAACGAGATCGAAAAGACGACGGATCACGATGTGATCGCTTTTACTACGAATCTCGCCGAGAACATCGGTGATGCTGCGCGGTTTGTCCATTACGGATTGACCTCGAGCGATGTGGTCGATACCGCGAATGCGTTGATATTAAAAGATGCGTGCGATCTGTTGCTAGCGAAGATCGATGACCTTTTATCTGTGTTGAAACGGCGGGCATTCGAGTTCAAAGATACGCCGCAGATCGGCCGCACACACGGGATACATGCTGAGCCGACCTCGTTCGGGCTTGTGTGGGCATTGTGGTATTCGGAAACACAAAGGAACCGTGAGCGGCTTGTAAAGGCCCGTGATCAGATCGCAGTAGGAAAGATCAGCGGCGCGGTCGGAGCATTTGCCCATCTCGCGCCGGATGTGGAAGAACGGGTTTGCTCTAAGCTCGGCCTCAGTGCCGCCGACGTCTCGACGCAGGTCATTCAGCGTGACCGTTATGCTGAGTATCTCTGTACGCTGGCGATAATCGCTTCAACGCTGGAGAAGATAGCACTGCAGGTGCGGCACTGGCAGCGGACGGAGGTTCGCGAGGCGCAGGAGAAATTCAAGACCGGGCAAAAGGGCTCGTCTGCGATGCCCCACAAACGCAACCCGATCCTCTCAGAACGCATCTGCGGTATGGCTCGCACTGTCAGGGCTAATTCTATCGTCGGGCTTGAGAATGTCGCCCTATGGCATGAACGGGACATCTCGCATTCCTCGGCCGAACGCATCATTTTGCCTGATTCGAGTGCGACTCTCGACTACATCCTCGCAAAAACGACCAGCCTTCTCGATACGCTTATCGTTTATCCCGAGAACATGCTTAAAAACCTCGACCTGACACGCGGCCTTGTGTTCAGCGGGCAGCTAATGCTTGCACTTACACAAAAAGGTGTGTCCCGCGAGGACGCGTACGTCTGGACCCAACGGAATGCAATGAAAGTGTGGGACGAAGGCGGTGTTTACGCCGATCTGGTAAATAGTGACGCGGACATCTCTTCGCACCTTTCGGCAGAAGAGATCGCCCGCGTCTTTGATCTGAGACATTACCTACGCAATGTCGACAAGGTTTTCCAACGGGTATTTAACCGTTAGCCCATTTTTCGGCCATATCGCCGACGACCGGGAACTTGAAAGCAACGCCCTGATAGCCCTTGATCATTCCGAAGATCATAGCTCCCAAAAACGCAACGATAACTGCGATCGCCAATAACCCGACAACCGCTGCGAGTGCAGTCGAACCGGCTGCCCCGGCGACGCCGCCGATGATCTGAACGATCACGATAACGACGATATACAATACGGAAAGCAGAAGCGATTGAAACGCGTGAAAGCGCATCTGTTTGTTCTCTTTGTCAGAAACGATGACGATGATGCTGTAGATCAGGCTGATCAGACAGACCGGAAGATAGCAGAGCAGGGCTCCAACGTTTGTGTCCAGGCCGAGTGCGGTTTTACCACCGGTGTTTTCCATATAACTTAGGTTATCTCCTTTAGAGGTTTTAGAATTAGTATTGCTTGTCGAAATTTAACACGAAATCTAACACAAGACTTTGATAAATACAAGAAACTGCGTCAGAATCTAAAATTTATTTTGGAGCCATAAATGAAAGCAAAGGTTTACGTAACTCTCAAGCCCAGCGTACTCGATCCGCAGGGCAAAGCGATCCACCACAGCGTCGAATCTCTCGGCTACAAAAACATCGCTGATATCCGCCAGGGGAAGTACTTCGAGATCGCCTTTGACGCATCTGTCAGCGAAACCGAGGCTCGTGATTCTGTTGAACGCATCGCGAAGGACGTTCTCGCAAATCCTGTGATCGAAGACTTTAGAGTGGAGGTCGAAGCGTGAAGTTTGGCGTCGTCGTATTCCCCGGTTCTAATTGCGATCACGATGCATACCACGTCGTATCTAAGCACGTCGGACAGCCGGTCGATTTTATCTGGCATCAGGAAACGGACTTGAGCGGCTACGACGCTATCATCGTACCGGGCGGTTTCTCATACGGCGATTATCTGCGTGCGGGTGCCTTGGCCAGGTTTTCGCCGGTGATGAAGGCGATCAGAAAATTTGCCGCCGATGGCAAATTCGTCTTTGGTATCTGCAACGGGTTTCAGATACTTTGCGAAGCCGGCCTGCTGCCGGGGGCTCTGATGCGAAATGCCGGACTGCATTTTATCTGCCGCCACGTTAACCTCAAGCTCGAAAACCCAAACACTCCGTTTACCTCTGAGGTCGATCCGAACAAAGTGCTTTCGATCCCGATCGCGCATGCCGAAGGGAACTACACCTGCGACGACGCGACCTTTCAATCACTCGAAGAAAACAGCCAGATCGTCTTTCGCTATTGCAATGAAAACGGCGAGGTTACCGACGCGGCTAACCCGAATGGTGCACGTTCTAACATCGCCGGTATCTGCAACCTCAATCGCAATGTGCTTGGAATGATGCCGCACCCGGAACGCGCCTGCGAAGAGCTCCTTGGATCCAACGACGGCCGCGATATCTTTCGATCGCTGTCCCGGTCTATCGCCCGCATCGAAGCCGCAGCGTAAAAGCATTAAGTCCAAGGTCCAATGTCCAGGACCAGTTCCCGGCTCCGCGTTCTTTGCGGGCTCTGCGCTGAAACAAAACTGTAAACGTCGATCGGAGCGACATGCCGGACGAATAAACGCCCCGAAAGAACCGCAAATTTACGTTACGTGTTTCACCTTTGTTTCACGCTTGTTACACCCTTGTTTCAGTCTTGTTTCACTCTCGATGAAACAAGATAAACCCTTTCGCTATAGAGGGTTACAGCAATCTTTCGCCTCTGTTTCATCAATTTTCAGAAAAACTTTTTCCCAAGCCGAAGGTCGGCAGTCTAAAGTCCAAACCCGAAGTTCGGCAGTCCAAAGTACAAAGTCCAAAGCCGAAAACCACTCTGCGGTCTTCACTGTCAAAGATCAGTCGCATTTCCATATGCAACAGTGTTGCAAGCATAGCACATTTCGACACTAATTTCAAGACCCTCAATTTTGCGACAATTTCCTATGCCAATGAGCGCACAAAGGCTATAATCCTCCGTAACGCATGAATGTTTATGGCGAGGTCGTATGGACAGCTTGCCGGAGGTAGGGGCTCATGGGCAAGATCGCGCGAGAATCGCAATTCTGAACCCTTGCTTAATGCCCCTTTTCTAACTACTACTCTTACTACTACTATTAAGGTTAACCAATCATGAAAAGAATATTATTGTTGTGCAGACGGTTTGTGCCAGTAGTTATTTTAATATTTGTTGGTCCTATTCTTTTGCTTGGAGTTGTCAGGGACGGCCAACTTGATCCTGCCTTTGATGTAAAAACGCTAGTTGTATCGCAGAGCGCGATAATCAGATGCATCGTGCCTTTGCCTAATGGAAAGTATATTGTCGGCGGTGAATTTAGGAATATTAGTGGAGAGGCTGCAAATAATATTGCTCGACTAAATCAAGATGGAAGTTTTGACAACACGTTTTCTGGAAACGCGAATGCCGTCGTAAACGCCGTCTTTCCCCTTGCGGATGGAAAACTTTTAATTAGCGGTGATTTTAGTCAATACAATGGTATAAGTCGCAATAGAATTGTTCGAATAAATAGTGATGGGTCACTCGATTCAACTTTTGATATTAGTTCCGGCACGACGACAATTTCAGTTGTGGGGGTTCAGCCGGACGAGAAGATTCTAGTTCAGGGAGCTTTTACCTCTATTGGTGGCGTCCAGCGAAATCGATTTGCAAGACTCAATCAAGATGGAACCGTCGACACCTCGTTCGAGGTGGGATCGTCGATAGGGCCGGTTGGAGGCGGAACATATATTAATAAGGCTTTTGTTTTGCCAGATTTGAGTATGATCCTAATTGGCAAATTCCCGAGTTATCAAAGCATTGAAAGAAATGGAATTGTGAAAATCCTCCCAAATGGCACCATCGATCCTAACTTTGTTCCTCAAATAGGAACAGCATGCGCGTCTGAAGTGCTTGATGTGGCTATTCACGGAAATAATAAGATTTTGATCATGGGAAACGTGAGATGTTCAAGTTCAATTCTAAGACTTGAAGCAAATGGCGCTATTGACTCAACGTTCGTTGCGAATAACGGTAGTGTTCAAGCTGGCCAGATATATAGTTTACTGGTTCAGTCTGATAGAAAAGTGGTAATAGGTGGCGACTTCGGCTCTTTTACACCTTCTGGTTCGCCCTTAATGATTCGAAAGGGTCTTTTGCGATTCGATGAAAACGGTACAGTAGATCCGTCATTCCCGACGGAGGCAGATGGGGGCAAGGTCTACTCGTTGGTCCAATCAGGAGGCGGAATAGTCGCGGGTGGAAACTTTGCATCAATCAGTGGGCGTGTGAGGGGTGGCGTGGGACGACTTTCCGTCCTCGACGGATCTGTTGATATCTCATTTGTCGGAAGTCTACTTGCTCCGACCAGACCGAATACTTTTCTTAATTTGCCTAACGGTAAGATGCTCGTAGGTGGGAATTTTGATGCGGTCGGAAACAACTTCAAATCCAAAGCCGTTCGGCTTTTAGCAGACGGTTCGCCAGATCCAACTTTTAGTTTGGATCCGAGTCTAACTCTACCCGTCACCGCCTTTTCAGTGCAATCCGACGGACGCATTCTGCTTGGAAGTTCTGTGGACTCATTTCCCACACCAAGTAACCCGGGGCTTTGTCGAGTCAATAATGATGGGAGTCTTGATACTGGGTTCAACGCCGACCTCGGCGATATTGTAACTGTCTCTAATATTATTGTTTTGGACGATGGACGGATCCTCGTATCGGGAACTACCACTCAGCTGATCAGTCCAACGACGTCTGGGTTGATCAGATTGAACTCGGATGGAAGTGCGGATGGCACTTTCTCCGCAATTGTTGCTGGTTCCGTGTCTTCAACCGTTTTACAGCCGGATGGGAAGATATTGGTTGGTGGTAGCTTTACGTCGGTTAATGGCACTTCAGTCGGACGTCTGGTCCGCTTAAATGCTAATGGGTCAGTGGATACAACGTTTGGCGTTGGAACGGGTGCTGGAAATAATTCAGTTAATTCGATCGTCCTCGATTCGAATAATAACATTTATGTCGGGGGGGCATTTACATCTTGGAACGGGGTCTCTCAATCGCGATACTTAGTTCGCCTGACTGCAACCGGTGCCATAGACCCGACCTTTGGTCCTCCGAAGATCACATCTGCGATCTTCGCGTTGGCCCAAACGCAAGATAAGAAGATCATCATTGGTGGAGACGTCAGGTCTTCGGTCGATGCTGCACCCAGGCAAACCTTATTACGTTTGTTGGAAAATGGGGCTGTAGATTTCAGTTTTGAGGTGAAACCAACATTTATTTCGACTGGGTCAACGCCACGGGTTCTTATGATATCCGGTCAAGGCAACACGGTATATTTCTCAGGGCAATTTGATATTGTGAACGGAGTAGCCCGGTACGGCATCGCTAAGATCTCCATTGATCGATTGTCCCGCCCGCCATTTTTCGATTTTGATGGGGATGGCGTTACTGATATTGCAGTTTTTAGACCCTCGAATGGCCTATGGTTTAGAAGGATCAGTTATTCGCAAACCGCAACGCGAGTTTTTCAATGGGGGGCTGACGGCGATAAGATCGCTCCGGCTGATTATGATGGTGACTCCATTGCGGACATTGCTGTTTTCAGACCGTCCGGGGGGGCTTGGTACATCGTTAACAGTTCTACTACTTCACCTGCGACATTGATCTTTGGACTAGAAAGCGATCTTCCTGTTCCGGCAGATTACGATGGCGACGGCAAGGCTGATATCGCCATTTATAGGCCGTCGACGGGCCAATGGTGGCTCAATCGAACGACAGCCGGTTTGACGGCGATCCAGTTCGGGTTGGAGGGTGATGTTCCCGTGCCGGGGGATTTTGACGGGGATGGTAAGGCGGACCTTGTTGTTTTCCGTCCGTCGAACGGGATCTGGTACATGCAGAGATCGACGGCGGGAGGATTTGCGATCCAATTCGGGAACTCGAAGGACAAGATCGCTCCGGCAGACTATGACGGCGACGGCAAGATGGACGTCGGCATCTACCGGCCGTCGCAAGGAACCTGGTACAGCGTAAACAGCTCGAACGGCGGATATCCTGTGACGGTCTTTGGCCTCTCGACCGATATTCCTGTGCCCGGTGATTACGACGGCGACGGTAAAGCCGACATCGCGATCTTCCGGCCTTCGAACGGGCAGTGGTGGCTCAACCGCACAACATCGGGCCTGACCGTTGTTCAATATGGCTCGAACGGCGACAAGCCGACGATGAGCGCGTTTGGGAATTAGCTGATTGGGGCGAGGGACAAGGGGCGAGGGACGAGGAAAAAGGCGAGAAGTCACAAGTTTGAAGGAAGAAGTAAGAAGCAAGAGAAGAGAAGAAGAGAAAAGAGAGGAAAAGAGAAGAGAAGAGAAGAGAAGAGAAGAGGCTGCCGTGTGACGGGCCGCCTTTTCTCTATTTAGTCGGTCGGCAAAGGGGAGAGGGGAGGATCAATAGTCGGTGGTGCTGATATTGACGCCGCCGTTGGTCGTGATGACGCGGATCGGGGCACCTCCGCCGTTGATCGCTGTGTTGATGCGGCGGGTGCGGCTGCGTTCGCCCCATTCTGCACCTTTGAGGTTTTCGGTCGTAACATTAATTGCCGGTATCTCGCTGCGAAAACCTCCGTTTACCGTGCCGGTTTCGATATTTGCGGCGTAATTTTCAGGCATTGTCAGTTTTATGCCGCCGTTGGTGGTCTGCAGGTCGAGGCCTGAGCCTTTCCATGTTGAACCCGCCAAGGTGACGTTGACACCGCCGTTTGTTGTTCGGCCTTTGACGCTGCCTGCGAGGTTTTGCAGGTTGATGCCGCCGTTGCGGGTCTCAAACTCCGCAGTGCTGTCGGTGCCGCTGATATTAATACCGCCGTTGTTGGCTTTCAGATCGAGGTTTGTCGTTCTCGGGACGAGGATCTGATATGAAACTGACCAGTTCTTGTTTCCGGCGCTGCTTTCAGCGGTGATCTCGCCTAATGTGTTGACTTTGACGGCGGCGACGGCATTCTTTGCGGCTTCGGCACTGTCACCCCACGCCTGAACGCAGGCGCGGACCAAAATATCGTTTCGATCCTCGCCAATTACGCTGATCCCGCCGTTGGTTCCGGCGTCAACACGTAAGCTGCCGGTCGCCGACATCGTCATTTCGCGAAGATCCCTAAACGATACGCGGTCACTGTCGCCCCAGTGTTCACCGCTGCAAAAGGTTCGGTTTCCGGCTTTGTGCTCGCCGACACCCGATGCCTTACCGATAGTGACCTGCCCGAATGCCGCCGTTGCAGCGATGCCAATGACCAATGCCGCACAGCCGGCGGCGATATATGTAAGATTGCGGTTAATGAATTTCATTTGTGTCTATCCCTCCAAAGGTGTTCTTTTGGTACAGAAATCGTGGTTTCTGGTTATAGAACCCCGCAGGGGCCGGTTTTGTGACAAAAACAGAAACAGCGCCGGAATTTGAATACGATCCTTCGCCGCGACGACCGGCAATAGAAAAGCCGGGCCAATGTATGCCCGGCTTAAACCGCCAAAGAAAATAAGTATGTTCGACCTCAGGCCGCAGTTGAAACCTTGACGACCAGGCCGTCTGAATTGACCCGCCAATCCAAGACCTGTGCGCCTTCCTGTTCGGCGAGAGCGGCTTCGACATCAGAACGGCGGCCGTCCTCGCAATAGAAAGCGATACATCCGCCTCCGCCGGCACCGCACACTTTCGGTGCGATCGCACCGTTCGCCAGAGCAGTCTCGATCAGATGGTCCATCTGCGGCGTCGTAATGTTCGGCGAGAGCCGCTGACGCAGCGGGTGAACCTCAGCGAGGATGCGGCCGACCTCGTCCCAATCGTGATCAACGAGAGCCGAACGAAGCATTAACGAGGTGTCACGGATAACGTCGAAGATCTCAAATATCTCGCGATCGCCGTCGATATGGCGTTTTGTGATCTCCCAATTGTTGGTGCCTGAGTTTCGCGGTTCGCCGGTGTAACAGACGGCGATTCGGCGTTCGAGTTCGGCATGGTCGATCGAGAGGGCTTCGCGATGCATGTCGTCCGTTTCAAAGTGAATGCAGGCGGCGGCACCGTATTGAGCGGAGTAATAATCCTGAAAACCGGTCGGCACTTTGATGACCTGACACTCTACATTAGCCGCGATCGGAATGAAGCGGTCAGGTGCGTACCTGTCACCCACGAGTTTGTTAAGGGCACCGATGCACGCGATGTTCAAGGTCGATGAACCGGCAAGCCCGGCACCGGCGGGAGCTTCGGAGCGGGTCGTCATGTGAAACCCGCGCTCCGGTCGAAAGAAATAGACGAGCTTTGCAAGCAACTCGAGCCGTGATTCGTTCTTGAGGCTGCCGATGTCGCCTACGGTCGTTTCGAAGCGAGCCTTTTGATCGACGGATTCCAGAATGATGCGGTCATCATCACGCGTTTCGATACGGCAGTGGGCGAGCAGGCTGACTGCAAAGTTTACGGTCGCGGCTCCCTCATGAAAGAGGAAAAGCGGTGGAATGTCTATTGTGCCGCCCGCAAGATCGACGCGGGTCGGGGCTGAAGATTCAATTATCATGGTCAATTGTCAGTGGTTAGCAATTAGTCTTAACGATATCGCAGCAGCTACTGCTCCCGGTTCTCACTCTCTTTTTCATCCCGCCGACCTGTCTCCTCTTCTTCCCGGGTCGGTTCGCGGGTAAGATGCAGGCGTTCCGTCAGATCGTGGAGGGTCTTTTGGCCGATGTCCTCAACGATGAGCAGTTTTTCTTCGATCTTTTGGATAGTTTCGGGGGCCGCTGCTTCGACGCGTTCAGACAGCCAGTAGCGCTCGAGGACATAAAATACTATGATCCCGACCATCACGATAAAGAACAGGGCAAAACCGACCTGTTTAAAATCGCCGATCATCGACGTGATCGCCCCGCTGAAAAAGTACCCCAGGCCCGAGAGCATCAGAACCCAGATCGAACAGCTGATCGCGCTCAGACCGACGAATTTTAGAAACGGCATTTTGCCGACGCCGTAGGATAAACAAACGGCGACGCGGATACCATATATATATTTTGAGATGATGATCGCAAAGCCGCCGAATTTCTCGACCAGCTTTTCGACACGGGGCTGGGCTACCTGGTAAAAGCGGTAATGACTGGCGTTCTCATGAAAGATGCGTCCAAACGCATACCCTACCGAATCGCCGACGACCCCGCCGAGTGTGCCGGCAAGCAGCACCTTAAAGAAACCCCAATTGCCAAAAAAGCCCCCGTGGGCCATCGTGCCCGAGATCAAAAGTGTAATGTCACCTTCGACGGTGCAGAGGGCAAAGACCGCATAAATGCCATACTGCGCGATAATATCGTAAAGGTGCTGATCCATATCGAAACAGGAGCGATCTCTTTCTCAGGTGTGAGAACTGCAAAGAAGAGAGTAACTTTATGGTGTCGCGCAGTCAAAACATCGGTATCGGTTGCCGGTGGACGATCTGATTCGACAGGTTTGTTTGACACTATATATCGCAGTGACTAAAATCGCGATAGTTTCTACTTTTGATATAAAAAGACCTTATGGCAGATTCTCCGACCAATTCAACGCGGCGTGTCGGGTTCGATATTTCGAATTCGGCTATCAACGCTGCCGTCGTCGAAGCCGACGACAGCGTTTCGGCGACATTTAATGTTGCTGTCGATCCTTCCGCATCGCCGATACCCCTTTTGGTCGATCTGATCGAAAGAGTAAGAACAGAGGTAGGTGGATTTGAGCGGATCGCGATCGCCGTTCCCGGACTAGTCGACAGAGCCAGCGGCAAGGTCGCGTATTCGGCAAATATTCCTCACCACTCCGACGTCGAGATCGTCAAAGAGATCAAGGCAGCGACCGGGCTCAACGTTTGTATCGAGAATGATGCCAACGCGGCCGCTTATGGAGAATATCGTGTCGGTGCCGGGAAGGGCAGCCGGCATATGTTCTACGCAACCTTGGGTGAAGGGGTCGGCGGAGCTTTTATTTTCGACGGGCGTATATGGCGAGGGGCAGCGGGTTTTGCCGGTGAATTCGGTTACGTTCCGATCAATTCGGAGGGCACCCGGCTCGAAGACGTCGCATCGTCAGCCAATATCATCCGTCGGACACGCAGCCGCTTTCATCAGGACAACACTTCCTCGCTCAACAAGCTTGAGGAAGAATCGATAACGCTTGAGCACATCATTTCCGCGGCAGAAAATGACGATGATTTCGCACAAATGATGCTCGAACGAACCGGCAATTACGTCGGCACGGCGATAGCGAGCGTCATAAACCTGCTTAATATCGAAAAGATCGTACTCGGCGGGGCTATCATGGCGGCCAAGCATCTGGTGCTTAATGCCGTGGTCGAGCGGGCACGCGAGCTTTCGTTCGCACCTTCGTTCGACTCGACGAGGATCAGCGAAGGATCGCTAAACGACAAACGCCGCTACTATCAGAGGGCTGCTTTTATATGCGGATCGGCCGACTGATCATTTAAGATAGACAATTTTTATCAGAGGTATTAACGGAACTAATTTAATGCGTACAAAATTAACAAATATCTCCGCAAAAACACTAATTTTAGGTTGTGCGATTTGCGGAATTTAGAAGTTTTAGTAAAATCTTAAGCAGTTTTACGGTTAGTTTTTCTATAAGTAAATATTAGACCATCGGCAAATTTTCGGTCCTCCCAAACAAGATCGAAAGTGGCCGGAGTTTAATATTTATAACTTTGCCCGGACACGAGATCTAGAAATGGCGCAATTTTTTAACAAAAGTGCAAACAATATTGCCCCGGATCAGTATGGTCATGGTGGCCGTATTGGCCGGGGTAGGCTTCCTTGCTTATACGAATCCAACGGTCATCGTATCTAACGGGCCGTTACGTCGAAAAGCAGCAGCCTGTTCAGTTCAGCCACAAGCATCACGTCGGTGACGACGGTATCGATTGCCGATATTGCCACCAGACGGTAGAGACGACCGCGTCTGCAGGGATGCCTTCGACACAGACCTGTATGAACTGCCACAGTCAGATCTGGTCCGACAGCCCGTACCTTGAACCGGTCCGGGCCAGCTTTCGCGATAACAAGCCGATCGAATGGGAACGCGTTCACGACCTGCCGGAATATACGTATTTTAACCACAGCATCCACGTTGCGAAGGGCGTAGGGTGTTCGACTTGCCATGGCCAGATCGATAATATGCCGGCTGTTTTTCAGGAAAATACGCTTCAAATGGAGTGGTGCCTGGCTTGCCACCGCAACCCTGAACAATTCATCAGGCCTAAATCAGAGATCTATAACATGAGTTGGAAAGACGGCGATCTCGACACGGCGGAACGCAAGCAATTGAAAACGGACCTTAAGATCAGAAGTAGAGAAATGATGACGAGTTGTTCGACCTGTCATAGATAGAGCGAATATTTAGAGGAACTCAAACAAAAATGCCCAGTTCAGCTAGCAAAACAAACTTTGCCTCACTCCGCGACAAGATCCTGTCGCAAAACGGGAAGCAATATTGGCGTAGTATCGAGGAACACGCCGACACCCCTGAATTCAGGGACTTTATTGCTGAGGAATATCCGCACGAGATCGAAGAGTGGGACAATAGCCTCAGCCGCCGTAATTTTGTAAAGGTGATGGGAGCCTCGCTCGCCCTCGCCGGCCTCAGCGGCTGCGTTATCCAACCGCCGGAGAAGATAGTTCCTTATGTTCGTCCGGTTGAGGGTATGCTGCCGGGCAAGGCAAATTTCTTTGCGACAGCAGTGACGCTGGGCGGTGTCGCGACTGGGGTGCTCGCAAAATCGTTCGAAGGCCGTCCTGTCAAGATCGAGGGTAATCCGGATCATCCGGGCAGCCGCGGAGCAACAGACGTATTGGCACAGGCGTCGCTGCTCGATATGTATGACCCCGACCGCTCGCAGGAAGTGACATTCCGCGGCAACCCAAAGAACTGGGAAGCCTTTATGTCCACGATACGAGCGGCCATCGAAGAAAATCGCGTTGATGGCGGTGCCGGTGTTCGATTCCTGACCGAAACGGTTACCTCGCCGACGCTGATCGATCAGTTCTCAAAACTTAAGACCGAACTGCCGAACTCAAAATGGTGCCAATACGAGCCGGTCAATCAGGACAACGTCCTTGCCGGAGCAAAACTTGCGTTTGGTTCACCGGTTCAGCCCGTTTATAGATTCGAAAAAGCTGAGCGGATCTTGTCGCTTGATGCGGATATCTTTTCTGGCTTTAATGTCGCTTACATCAAGGATTTTGCTAAGGGACGCGCGTTTTCTGAAGAAAAGAAAGAGATCAATCGGCTTTACTCGATCGAAACAACGATCACCCTCACAGGTGCCAAGGCTGACCACCGGATCGCGGTCAAGCCTAGTCAAATGGTCGAGATCGCAAAGGCGGTCGCTAAGGCTGTCGGTGTCGCGGGAGCAACTTCAACTTACACTGAGAATGCCGCCTGGATCGCGGCAATGGCTAAGGACCTAACGGAACACAAGGGCAAATCGCTCGTTGTTGCCGGTGACAATCAGCCTGCAGTCGTTCACGCACTCGCTCATGCTATCAATGCGGCGCTGGGAAATGCCGGAGAAACGGTCGTTTACATCGACCCGATCGCGCCGGGAAGCGAAAAGTCGCAGGTCGAGCAGCTTCGTGAATTGATCGGCGACATCGACGGCGGAAAGGTCAAATTGCTTGTGATCCTGGGCGGCAATCCGGTTTATAACACGCCGTCAGACCTTAAGCTAAATGCCGAACGAATGAAGAAGGCGGGCCTTTGTGTTCATCTCGGCCAGCATTTTGATGAGACTGCTGAGCTTTGCCAATGGCATGTCGCCGGAAAGCACTATTTAGAAAGTTGGAGCGACGCTCGTGCCTATGACGGTACCGCGTCGATCATCCAGCCCCTGATCGCACCGCTTTACGACGGCAAGGGGGTTCATGAGGTCGTTCAACTCTTTTTCAAAGAGAATTTCGACAAAAAAGATCACGATATCGTCAAAGAATATTGGCAGCGAACTGATATCAAACCGGCCGCCGCTGTCGCTGCTAAGACCGAAGAAAAGTCTGAAGCGAAAGCGGAAGTGAAAACGGAGCCGAAACCGGCTGAAAAGGCTGGTGAGCATACTGCTGTTCCGACAGGAGAAACCGCGAAAAAAGAGGCGCCGAAAGAAGCTCCAAAAGCGGCGGCGACACCGGCACTGGTTGCCGGGGGCTCACCGAAGACCTTTGAAGACAACTGGCGAAAGGCTGTCCACGACGGGTTCGTCCCTAATACCGCCTCCGCGACAAAGACTGTAACCGCAAGTACTGCATTTCTGAGCCAGAGCGAAATAAAACCGGCATCAAACGGCAGCCTTGAGATCTCGATCCTACCGGATCCGAGTATCTATGACGGCCGTTTCTGCAATAACGGCTGGCTGCAGGAATTGCCCAATCCTCTGAACAAGATCACCTGGGAAAATGTCGCCCTCGTCAGCCCCAAAACGGCTGCCCGGCTCGGCATCAATACCGGAAACGACGCCCGCGAATATGTAGGCGGTTCGCAAGGTTCGAGTTTTATCGACACCCGCGGCGGCAATCAGTTTTCTGACCTCGTTACGCTGAAATATCAGGGCGGCACTATCGAAAAGCCGGTCCCGATGTGGATCGCGCCGGGCCAGCCTGATGACGTTATCACGATCTTTTTGGGCTACGGCCGAACGCGTGCCGGTAAGGTAGGAACCGGCTTGGGCTACAACGCCTATGACGTTCGCCGGTCTGATGCGATGAACTTCGGTTATGGCGAAGTCTCTAAGAAAGGCGAGACCGCGACGATCGCTTCGACGCAGATCCATTTCAACATGGAAGGCCGCGATCTGCTTCGCGTGTGGGATATCGAGGAATTTGAAAAAAATCCTACGATGGGCCATCAGCACGACGAATATCCGCTGTCGATGTACCCCTACGAACAGCATCAGGCCGTTTATAACCAGAATTACAAGTGGGGCATGGCGATCGACCTCAATTCCTGCGTCGGCTGTAACGCCTGCGTGATCGCCTGTCAGTCAGAGAACAATATACCGGTCGTCGGCAAGGAACAGATCGAACGAAGCCGCGAAATGCATTGGCTGCGTATCGACGCATACTACGGCGGTGATATCAATAACCCGGACGGACCGCATTTCCAGCCCGTGCTTTGCCAGCAATGTGAGCAGGCACCGTGCGAAGTGGTTTGCCCGGTCCACGCGACCGTCCACAGTGCCGAAGGACTCAACGACATGGTCTATAACCGCTGTGTCGGAACCCGCTACTGCTCGAACAACTGTCCTTACAAGGTTCGACGCTTTAATTTCCTGCTTTATCAGGATTGGAACACCCCGCAGTATAAGTTGATGCGTAACCCTGAGGTTACGATCCGAAGCCGCGGTGTTATGGAAAAATGCAACTACTGCACACAGCGGATCTCAGCAGCCCGCATCGAGGCTGAAAAGGACGGCCGAAAGATCAAAGATGGTGAAGTGGTTACCGCTTGCCAATCGATCTGCCCGACGGACGCCATCATTTTTGGGGACATCAGCGACCCTGAAAGCAAAGTTGCAAAGATCAAAAAGGATCACCGCGACTATAAGCTGCTCAATGAGTTAAATACTCAGCCGAGAACGACTTATCTGGCGGGCCTTAAGAACCAAAATAAGGAAATGCCCGACTATAAAGCTCCGGCAAAGGACAGCCACGCTCCGAAACCCGAAGCCGCGAAAACGGGAGGCGAGAGCCACTAGGAACGATCCGGTTTCATGGTTTTGGCTTAGAGAAGCAAAAACTGCAGAAGCTATAGATTTCTCGAAAATATGCAGGACGCAAAAGAACTAAAAGAAAAGCTTCACCCTTCGATGGTCGATGGTGACCATACGTTTGCGAGTGTTACCGACAAGATCAGTGACATTACGCTCAAGAAGCGAACCCCGTTCCACTGGTTCATCGGATTCGGAATCGCGTTCATGATCGCGCAGCTGCTGCTTTTCACTGTCGTCTGGCTATTGGCGAACGGTATCGGCATCTGGGGAAACAACCAGCCGGTCGGTTGGGCATTCGACATCATTAATTTTGTCTGGTGGATCGGTATCGGGCATGCCGGTACTCTTATCTCAGCCATTTTGCTTCTGCTGAACCAGAAGTGGCGTACGTCGATCAATCGTTTTGCTGAGGCAATGACGCTGTTTGCCGTGGCCTGCGCCGCGATGTTCCCGCTGCTGCATACCGGACGTCCTTGGCTCGCTGCATACTGGCTTTTTCCGTATCCGAATACGATGGGGATCTGGCCAAACTTCCGCAGCCCGCTTATTTGGGACGTTTTCGCGGTGTCGACCTACGCGACGGTTTCACTTTTGTTCTGGTATGTCGGGCTGATACCCGATTTTGCGACGCTTCGCGACCGGGCAAAGAATAAGTATTTCAAGTTTGTTTACGCTGCTCTTTCATGGGGTTGGCGCGGTTCTGCCCGTCACTGGCACAGGTATGAGATCACTTATCTAATTCTCGCCGGCCTTTCGACGCCGCTGGTGCTTTCGGTCCACTCGATCGTTTCATTCGACTTCTCGGTGTCACAGGTTCCGGGTTGGCATGCAACGATCTTTCCGCCGTATTTTGTTGCGGGAGCGGTCTTTGCCGGATTCGCGATGGTTCTGATCCTTTGTATTCCGCTGCGGCGTTGGTACAGAATGCAGGACTTTATCACGCATCAGCACCTTGTCTATATGGCAAAGGTCATGCTGGCGACCGGTTTGATCGTTTGCTACGGCTATGCGATGGAAGCGTTCTTCGGATGGTACAGCGCGTCGCAATACGAAGTTTTCATGGTCAAGAACCGCATCTGGGAAGGGCCCTATTGGTGGTCGTACTGGCTGCTGATCTTTTGTAACGGGCTTTCGATCCAACTGTTGTGGTTCAAGAGGTTCAGAGAGAGTGAATTTTGGCTTTTTACGATCTCGATCATTGTCAGCGTCGGCATGTGGCTCGAGCGTTTTGTGATCATCGTGACCAGTCTGCACCGGGATTTTCTTCCGTCATCTTGGGCGATGTACAGTCCGCGTATATTTGACTGGACGATGTTCATCGGAACGATCGGCTTGTTCTTCACTTTGCTTTACCTGTTCGTAAGGTTCGTGCCTATCATCTCGATCTTTGAGGTGAGGACCCTTCTGCCGGACGCAAACGTACATGGCCATCATCAGGATTTTGAGGCAAATGTAAACGATATTGAGGAAACCTATGACCGCACGGATCCGCCGAACCAATAGGCAGATATGAGCGGTATTTAGAAATGGATCTTTAGAGATTTATGGAAAGCAAACTTCACGGGATAATGGCAGAATTCGATACGGCGACGGAACTTGTCGATGCCGCAAGAAAGGTGCGTGACGCCGGGTATGTTAAAACCGATGCGTTCTCACCATTCCCTCTGCACGAGATCGATGAGGCCCTGGGGATCAAGCGAAGCATCTTGCCGTATCTCATATTCACCGGCGGCATCACTGGCTTGATGGCCGGCATAGGGTTGCAGTACTTCGTTCATGTTTTCGATTGGCCGATCATCGTCGGCGGCCGGCCGCATTTCAGCTTGCCTGCCTTTATTCCCCCTGCATATGAGTTGACGATCTTGTTCTCGGCTTTTGTCGCGGTTTTCGGGATGTTGTTTTTGAACGGCCTGCCGGCACCCTATCATCCTGTTTTTAATGTGCCGAGATTTGCTTTGGCAACCCGCGAGAAGTTCTTTTTGATCATCGAGTCAAAGGACCCGCAATACGATTATGCAGAGACCCGGAAGTTTATGGAAGGCTTGGACGCTCAGGAGGTCTTTGATGTTGAGGAATAGATCCAGAGTCCAAACTCCAATTTCGAAAGTTGGAAGGCGAACAACTCACAGCTTACTGCTGACCGCATTCTGTTTACTCGCAGCGGGCTGCGGTGTGCGATTTGATATGCAAGACCAGCCGCGGTACAAGGCGTACAAGAAAAGCGAATTCTTTTCGGATAAAAGAGCCTCGAGGGACATGCCCGAGGGAACTGTTGCCCGCGGCCAACTTCGCGATAATAAGTCTTTTTACACCGGCAAGATAGATAATCCTGATCTGAACGCCGCTGTCACCTCAACGACCAATGCAGCCGGAAACACTATCGTTACGAGTTTCCCTAACGATATAGATGAGTTTCCGATCCCTGTGACGAAAGAACTGATCGATCGTGGTCAGGACCGCTACAATATTTACTGTATCGTATGTCACGGCCCTGTAGGCCGTGGCGACGGGATGATCGTTCGCCGCGGATTTTCACCGCCGCCGACTTATCACGACGACCGTTTGCGTAACGCTCCCGTCGGACATTTCTTTGACGTGATCACTAATGGCTGGGGCAAAATGAACAGCTATGCGTATCAGGTCCAGCCGGCGGACCGCTGGGCGATCGTCGCTTACATTCGGGCGTTGCAGTTGAGCCAAAACCCGGAAGAGACAATGAAAATGAGTTCAAAAACTGAGTCAAACTCAGCACCTCCGAAGTCAGGTGAGACGACCAATACTCACGGAGGAAAACCGTAAATGGCGAATCCTGAAAATTATCAAGCACCGGCAGCGGAGATAAACCGCCTCAGAACGATCGCATTAGGCGTTGGCGGTATCGCGACCATTGCAATGGCGGCCGGAGCATATTTCAATACCGAACAGGCACTGCGTTCCTGGCTTTTGGGCTTTATCTTTTGGGGCGGAATCTCGATCGGTTCACTCGGGGTACTGATGCTCCAGTACCTGACGGGCGGAGCCTGGGGAGTGGTTATACGCCGCATTGTCGAGGCCGGCTCCCGTACGATGAAGCTGGTTGCCGTGTTATTCATTCCGCTCGCTCTCGGAGTGTATTTTGGTAAGTTCTACGAATGGACCCATTTGCCGGTGACCGATCATGTGATGGAGGCCCGCGGTATATTCATGACCTCGTGGTTCTGGATATTGCGATCGGGTATCTATTTCGCCCTATGGGGCATCATGGTGTATCTGCTCAATAAATGGGGAGCCGCTCAGGACAGGACACAAACCGTAGAAGAGTCGCGACTCGTTCTAGAAAAGGCGTCACGCTTTTCCGGTCCGACCATGGTGGTCTACGCACTCGTCGTGACCTTCGCAGTGGTCGACTGGGTCATGACTCTTGATCCGCACTGGTTCTCGACGATGTGGGGGCTATTGTTTGTTGCGGGTTGGGGACTGAGCTGCTTTTGCTTTGCCGTTGCTGTACTTTCCTTCCTTTTGAAACTGTCGCCGATGGATCGTGTTCTCGGCAAGAGGCATTTTCATGACCTTGGAAAGTTGATGCTTGCTCTGACCATGGTCTGGGCTTATTTCAACTTCTCGCAATTTCTGATCATCTGGTCGGGTAACTTGCCCGAGGAGACGAGTTGGTATCTGACCCGTATGAAGGGCGGTTGGGGCTATATCGGCGTTGCGTTGATACTATTCCATTTTGCGTTCCCGTATCTGCTTTTGCTCAAACAGGATCTGAAACGAAAGGCCCCTATCCTGGCGACCCTTGCATTATTCATTTTGGTAATGCGTCTAGTGGATATGTTTTATCAAATAGGCCCGGCGTATCGGGTCGCACCGGGCGGGATCGAACAGGGTGCGTTCCATGTTAGCTGGATGGATGTCGTTGCTCCCGTCGCGTTCGGAGGCATCTGGTTGTGGTGGTTCTTTGGTGAATTGTTAAAACGGCCGATCGTACCGGCGAAAGATCCGTATTTTGAAGAGGCTATCGAACACGGTATAGGGCACTAAATAAAGAAGTATGTCGTCAAAAAAGCACATCGACACTGTTGCAGACCTAAACAAACCCTACGAAGAGAACGAGATCGGGTTTAAGGGGATCTTATCGTTTGCCATAGGCTTGTTTTTGCTTATCGTCATCACATTCGGCCTTATGTGGGGATTTCTCCGCGTATTGAAAGATAATCGAAATGAGAACGCCGGCCCTGTCAATCCGTTGATGATGAACGAAAAAGAGCGTCTTCCGCCTGAGCCGCGGCTGCAGTCTGCTCCGGGCTTTGGTGTCGATTCGGAAAAAGGGCGTGTCAATTTAGAGTTAACTATCCCTCAGGCGGAATATCGTGAATTGACAAAACAGTGGCAGGATCTTTGGGAACATGGCCAGAAAGATCTAAAACGGGTGCGATAACGGCGATGCCTATCGACCAGGCCAAAGAAAGGCTGCTGTCGCAGAACCTGAAGGCTAAGTCCGGCCCTGATGCGGAAAAGCTTTATTCAACGTCGATGCACTTGATCTCAGACGCGAGTTCGGGGCGTATGAAAGGAGTTACTGTCAGGTAATTGAGAGAGATGTTTCAAGCAAGATCAGTAAAAGGTATCTCAGTGGTCGCGGCGGGACTTTTCGTTGCCGCTTTGCTGATGCCTATATCTGCACTTGCGCAGAAGGCAGAGCATTATAACTCGCCGCTCTATTCGCAAAGAACGTACGACCCCGCTTCGTCTGAGCCCAACGGCATGCCTGAGGCTCTCAAAACAGTCGGGATCGAACAGAAGCTTGGAGCTCAGCTGCCGCTTGAAACTGAGTTGAAGGACGAGGACGGCAAGATCGTAAAGCTCGGCGATTATTTTGTTTCAGGACGCCCGGTGATCGTTGCGTTCGTGTATTACGAATGTCCGATGCTTTGCAATCAGGTCCTGAATGGCCTGACGGGTTCGCTTAAAGGGATGACGTTCGAGGCGGGTAAAGATTTCGACGTCGTCGCGATCAGCTTTGATGCCCGCGAGTTCGACAAACCCGGTCTCGCTAAGAACAAAAAAGCGAGCTACATGGAGCGGTATGGCCGTCCGGGTTCGGAAAAAGGCTGGCATTTTCTGACCGGAAGCAATGAGTCTATCGCTTCGGTTACCAACGCCGCGGGATTTAGTTTCAAATGGGACGAAAAGAGCGATCAATTCGCTCATGCCGCCGGCGTTATGGTCGCGACGCCGAAAGGACAGCTTTCCAGATATTTTTACGGTATTGATTATTCGCCGAAGGACTTGAAATTCGGCATCATGGATTCCGCCGAGAACAAAGTCGGCAACGCTGCCGAGCAGCTTATGCTCTACTGTTTTCATTACGACCCGGCGACAGGTAAATACGGGTTGGCGATCCTCAGAGTAATGAGACTGGGCGGGGTGCTGACTCTCATCCTGATGGGAGCCATGGGATTTGTGTTTTGGCGAAGGAATAAGAAGAAATTGGATTAGTTGTTTCTCCGGGTCCGGTAATTGGCCGGACCGGTGAACGACTTAGAGATTTATGCAGACTACATCGTGGGTACCATTATTTCCGGAGCAGGCCTCTACGTTCGCGTGGCAGGTGGACGCACTGTATTTCTACCTGATCCTGGTTAGCGTAGCGTTCACGATCCCGATCGTGGCAGCGATATTCTTTTTTGTGGTCAAGTACCGCGAGACTGAAAAATTTGCGACACCGGACGAGATCCACGGCTCGATGGTGCTGGAAACGGTCTGGTCGATCATTCCTTTCATTATCTCGATGACCATCTTTCTCGGTGGGGCATTGGTTTATTTCAATCAATACACGCCGCCTGACGATGCGATGGAAATATATGTCGTTGGTAAGCAATGGATGTGGAAGGCACAACACGAAACAGGCCAGCGTGAGATCAACGAACTTCACGTTCCCATCGGTCGCAAGATCAAACTGACGATGACGACGGAAGACGTGCTTCACGATTTCTTTATACCGGCTTTCAGAACAAAAGCTGACGTTGTACCGGGCCGCTACACCTATCTTTGGTTCGAGCCGACAAAGCCCGGTAAATACCGTCTGTTTTGTGCTGAATACTGCGGCCTCAACCACTCCGGCATGGGTGGTTGGGTCTATGTGATGGAGCAGCGTGATTTTGACAACTGGCTGAGTGGAAATGTATCCGGCCAAACTCCTGTCGAAGCCGGCAAGGATCTCTTTGAAAACAAACTCGGCTGCGCTTCGTGTCACGCCGGGGGACCGACCCAGCGTGGTGCCAAGCTTGAGGGCATATTCAATCACGATGTCAAACTTGTCGGCGGAGCGACGGTCAAGGCAGATGAGCAGTACATCCGCAATTCGATACTGAACCCCGCTTCGCAGGTCGTCGAAGGCTTCCAGCCTATCATGCCGACATTCAAGGGACAGGTTACCGAAGAACAGCTCAATTCGCTGGTAGCATACATCAAGTCTTTGACGCCGAATGCGGCCGGCACAACCGCCGCAGCGGCACCGGCGGCAAACGCGGCTGCACCGACAGCAAACAAGGCAGCACCAGCGGCAAATAAAGCTGCTCCTGCGGCAAACAGCAATAAATAGGTTTTAGAAGATTATGCAAACGCAAGAGGCAATTTCGACAGGGTACGGCAGCGGAGCCAAGCTTAACTATCTTAACAACGGCACGACACTTAAATCGTGGCTGTTGACCAAAGATCATAAGCGCATCGCCATCATGTACTTGATCAGTGTATCGGCCTTCTTTTTGATGGGCGGTCTTTACGCTGCTACGATCAGGCTCGAACTTTTAACGCCGGCCAGCGATCTCGTGGAATCGGGAACGTATAACCGAGTATTCACTCAGCACGGCGTTCTGATGATCTTTTTCTTCCTGATCCCGTCGATCCCGGCGATCCTGGGTAACTTCCTGATACCGATCATGATCGGAGCAAAGGATCTCGCTTTGCCGCGTATCAATCTACTGAGTCTCTATATTTACTGGATCGGTGGAGGATTAACGCTTTTCGCCCTGATGCAGGGCGGTGTCGATACCGGATGGACCTTTTACACTCCGTACAGCTTCGTCGATCCTTACGGGCCTCAATTTCATCGTCACGATCCACACGATGCGGGCTCCGGGAATGACCTGGTTCCGTATGCCGCTCTTTGTCTGGGCACATTATGCGACCAGCCTGGTAATGATACTCGGAACGCCGGTGGTCGCGATCACGATCCTTTTGCTTGCTCTCGAGCGTGTCGGACACGTTGGTATTTTTGACCCGTCGATAGGCGGCGACCCGATCCTTTTCCAGCACCTTTTCTGGTTCTACTCACATCCGGCGGTTTACATCATGATCCTGCCGGGGATGGGTGTGATCAGTGAGTTGATCTCGAGCTTTTCGCGTAAGAAGATCTTCGGTTATGAATTCATCGCGTTTTCATCGATAGCGATCGCGGTCTTTGGATTCCTTGTCTGGGGCCATCATATGTTCGTCAGCGGCCAGTCGGTTTATGCGGGCCTTGTGTTCTCATTCCTGACAATGGTCGTCGCCGTTCCATCGGCGATCAAGATGTTCAACTGGACCGCAACGATGTACAAAGGTTCGATCTCGTATGATACCCCGATGCTCTATGCGATCGGGTTTCTCGGGCTCTTCTTGATCGGTGGTTTGACGGGCCTGTTCCTTGGCTCGATCGGGTTGACGGTTCACCTTACGGATACATACTTTATCGTCGCGCACTTCCATTACGTTATGGTCGGCGGGCAGGTGGTTGCCTATCTCGGAGCGATCCATTTCTGGTGGCCAAAGATGACCGGCCGGATGTATTCAGAGTTCTGGGGCAAGATCTCTGCCATGCTCGTATTCGTCGGATTTAACCTGACATTTTTCCCGCAGTTCATTTTGGGCTATCAGGGCATGCCGCGGCGTTATGCGTCGTATCCTGAAGAAATGCAGGTCCTCAATATCTTTTCGACAGCCGGAGCGTCGGTTCTCGGTATCGGATTGGTAATGCCGGTCGTGTATCTGATCCATTCGCTTTTCTTTGGTAAAAAGGCACCTGACAATCCGTGGCATCTGCCCGGTTTGGAATGGCGGATACCCTCACCTCCGCCGACGGAGAATTTTGACAAGATGCCTGTAGTTACATGGGAGGCATACGATTTTAGCGAGGAAAACGGCCTCGATCACGAGGCAGCACGAGAAGCGGAGCCGGCTGCGGCCTAGACGAAACGAACCGTTTTGGTTAGCTAATAGAAAAAAATGTCGTCACATTATTCGGACAAATTTGTTTATCACGAGCCCGGGCTTCAGCATCAGTTTGAGGACATGGGGCAGCAGGAAGAGAGTGTATCCATTGGAATGTGGATGTTCCTCGTCCAGGAGATCATGTTCTTCGGCGGGCTGTTTACGGCGTATCTCGTGTTCCGCTCGAAATACCCGATGGCATTTGCCGCCGGCAGTAATCACCTCGATGCCTTTTGGGGTGGTCTGAACACTATCGTTCTGATCGTCAGTTCACTCACAATGGCGTTGACCGTTTATTACGCTCAAAAGGGTAATCGCACGCTTCAGGTAGTATTGATCGTTCTGACGATGATCTTTGGGTCGGTATTCCTCGGTGTCAAGGCGATCGAATACACGGGCAAATACAACGATGGACTGGTCCCGGTCACCGGCCTTAATAAAGTGGTGAAAGCGGATCACAACGCGTCTCACGAAGCCACGCCTGCAAAGCCATGTTGGGAAGTCACGCACGGTGCCCCGGCCGAGCATGCCTATGTCAATCCAAAGGGCGAGTTTCAGTGGCACGATTGTTCGCTCGTTAAAATGGCTCAGGACGGCAAGTATCTGACGACGGCTGAGCAGATCGGTTATTTCTCGAACGGCCAGATAGATGCCGATAAATTCAGAGACAAAGTTCGGATCTTTTTCTGGATCTATTTTGTAATGACCGGGCTTCACGCCCTCCACATGATCGTCGGCCTAGGACTTATGACCTGGCTTCTATGGACCGCTTGGAAAGGGTTTTATAACAGCGATTACTATATGCCGGTCGAAATGTCAGGACTTTATTGGCACTTTGTCGATATCGTCTGGATATTCCTGTTCCCGCTGCTTTATTTGCTCGGGCGTCACTTTATGCATTAAGGAGAAATGATGTCAGACAATAGCTCAGAATATCATTCAGAAAAAGAACATATTGGCATACCGGGATATATCGGTGTATTTGCGATCCTGATCGTTGGCACAGTGCTGACATATTTTGCGGCCACCGTCGATATGGATCATATATTTCCCGGAGCGAATACGCTCGTGGCTCTATTGATCGCGTTTACGAAGATGACCTTCGTGATGCTGTTCTTTATGCACGTATATTGGAGCAAGCGGATGATCTGGCTTGCGGCGGTTGCAAGCTTCTTTTGGCTTGCGATCATGTTCGCTTATACGATGCAGGACTATCTGACCCGCGGCACAGGCGTTTTTTCGAACTAGCCGCAATCGTCAACACATATCGACGCGGAGCGGAATCATGTTATTTCCCGTATCCGCGTCTTTTTTGTTGGTTATGATATGCGGTTTTGACGTGCTATGATTTTCGGTTTGAAGTGTCGCCGCAGGTGCGTTTTTTTGTTTACATGGCAACGATGGTTGCCGGGCGTAACATCAGAATTGAATGAAGTTTATTGCCTGACAGATCATTTTTGCTTAGAGCTTTACCCGTACTTGCCATGGTCGCGCTTTCTTTTGGGTGTATCAAGGTCAAGCAGGATCGTGAGACGGCACGTCTGCTTAAGGTCGAGACGGCTCCGCAAGCAGATCTGATGAAAGAGGTCAATCGTTTTGCCCGTGTGACCTCGATGCGTGCAAAGATGGATCTCAAATTCGAGGATAATTCCTTTGCAGAATTTGGAAGCAAAGAGGTCTATCGGCAAGCTGACGGCGAGGTGGTCGTACAGCGTCCGGCAATGATCCTGCTTAAAGTGTCTGTGCCGATAATTAAATCGGACGTCGCGCAGATGACGTCTGACGGCAATACTTTTCGCGTTGCGATCCTGCAGGACGGCGGGTCGGGTAAATACAAAAAATTTGTAAAGGGAACTAACCGTGCCGATTATTCGAAACTGCAAAAGACCCTAAGCACGGCGGAGCTCGAAAATGCGAAAACCGTAAAGGAAAACGTAAATGCTTTTGCCAATCTGCGCCCCCAGCATTTTACTGATGCGATGTTGATGCGGCCGACCGATGAAGCAAATGTTTATACTCAGAGCTCGATCTATGAACTCGAAGAGGACACAAGCGTCGATAAGAAATCACCGCTTAGAAAGGTGATGCGGGGCTACTACCTGCTCGATGAGTATGCAAAGAAGCCGGACGGCAGCCTCGCTGTCACCCGCCGGTTTTGGTTCGATCGCGTGGGTGGTATCCGCCTTGCCCGGCAGCAGATATTTGATGCCGCCGGCGAGATCGAATCTGACGTCGTGTATGGCAAAGAAGGAAAGCTTGGCGATTCAGCCGAATATGCTAATCTGCCGCTCGAAATACAAGTGACCAGGCCGAAGGAAAGATATTCGATGAAACTGACCTATCAGACACCAGAAGACGTGATGATAGGAAAGTCGTACCCTGCGTCCGCATTCGTTCTGCAAAACACCTGGAATCTCGAGGAGGTCGATCTGGACAGAAAACTAACCGAAGCCGCGGTTGAGCCGTCGCCTGCGACCAGCAAGACAGGCGTTACGCGGTTTCAATAAAATTACCTACCTGATGAAGAAAAAGATCCTCCAGACCATCGATCTCAAAAAATCTTATAAGATCGGAAAACTTGATGTGCCTGCTCTTCGCGGCGTTTCACTCGAAGTGGATGAGGGCGAGTTCGTCGCGATCATGGGGCCATCGGGCTGCGGTAAATCGACGCTGCTTCACCTTCTCGGCGGATTATTAAGCCCGACAAGCGGGAACATTATCATTGATGGCGAAGATCTGGCAAAGGTCTCGGACGCCCAACGAACGGATATTCGCCGCCGAAAGATCGGGTTTGTTTTCCAGCGGTTCAATCTTTTCCCGACCCTTTCGGCAGAGGGGAATTTGAAACTTGCCGAAAAGATCCACACTGGCAATCATAGCCGCAATTCGGATCGCCGGCGAGAGGTTTTGCGCCTGTTAAAGCTTGAGGATAAAATGCATCATAAGCCGCTCGAACTGTCGGGCGGTGAACAGCAGCGGGTCGCTCTCGCACGGGCGATCGTTAACGGCCCGGCGATCATTCTCGCGGACGAACCGACCGGAAATCTCGATACCGAGAATTCACAGATCGTTCTAGAGATGTTTCGCGAGCTCAATGAGAAATTTAACCAAACGATCATTATGATCACGCATAACCCCGAGGCGGCCGAGGCATGTTCCCGTATCATCCAAATGCGTGACGGTCATATTGTTAACTAATATGAAGAACATCATTAACTGGAACTATGAACGGGCGTCGTGGCAATGGGATGTTCTGTGCATTCTGATCATGTGTTTTATCTTCCTGACGCCGAAGGCGTGGTTCAATTATCAAAAAGCGGTTGCAACCAATGATGCGTCTGCGACCGTCAAAAGTGACTATGTGGCTCGCAATGGGGGCCAAAAGTAATAGGTATTTCGAGTTGGAGTTTTTATGAGTAGTCGATCACGGACAGGGATTGTGAGTTTGATACTGGCATTTGTGCTGCTGACCGGGTTTGCCGGAGACGCGAAAGCGCAGAATATCCTCGGTGAAATACTTCGCCGAATGGATATGAACAACAAATCCCTTCAGTCACTTGCATCATCGGTAACAATGGTCAAAACGAATACGCAGTTAGGGGTTTCGGATACGAGCGTCGGAGCGACGAGTTACCTGACAAAGACTTCAAAGCGTTATATCCGCATTGACTGGACCAAACCGGTCGAGGAAAAGATCTCAGTCATCGGCGATGACTATGAACTTTACCGGCCGCGATTGAATCAGGTCATTACAGGCAAAGTAGGCAAAGCGAAAAACAGCGCATCGGTGGGCGGGGCTCTTTCTTTTATGAATATGTCAAAGGAACAGCTCAAAGCTAATTACGATGTCCGCTATCTGGGCGAGGAACAGATCTCAGGCGGCATCCCGACGTGGCATCTCGAGCTTACGCCAAAGGCCGCGACCACCTACAAAATGGCCGAGCTTTGGGTCGATGGCAACGGGATGCCGCTTCAGGCAAAGATCGTCGAAAATAACAGCGATACGACGACAGTCTTGCTTTCGAATATTCAGAAAAATCCAACGCTGAAGGGTGAGATCTTCAAACTAAACTACCCTTCGACGGTGAAAAAGATCAAGGCATAGCTGCGATCATCTTAGCTTAAAATGGTCCGGGCCGACTATATGCCGCCGGGCCATTTTCTTTCATTTGAATTGGAAACTGTCAAAAACTATAATTAAGGGTTTAGGACGGACGACAGAACTCATATATGCCAAAGGCGAGCAGTTTCAGCAGATTTACCCGCGGGGTCAAACATACGGTCAAGGCGTTTGCCTCGACGAAGCACCCCGTGATGTAATGCTCGAGCGGATCGATAAGCTTGCCGAATTTGGCTCGTCGGTCATTACCATTTCGGGCGGCGAACCGATGATGCACCCTGAGATATATGAGATCATCGCCCGTATCCGCCATCACGGAATGATCGCCGGATTGATCTCGAACGGTTATTACTTTCAGGTCGATAAGATCAAGAAACTGAACGAAGCCGGTCTGGATTATCTGCAGATATCGATCGACAACGTAACGCCGGATGACGTGTCTAAAAAGAGCCTCAAGGTCCTCGACGCAAAGCTGGTCAACCTGCGGGACCATGCCAAGTTCAAGGTAAACATCAATTCGGTGGTAGGTGGCGGCGTCGCAAATCCCGACGAGGCGCTGATAATTGCCAACAGGGCACGCGAACTGGGATTCTCGTCCACTGTTGGTGTCATACATGATGGCGATGGCCTAAACAAAGGCCTCACACCGCGTGAAAAAGAGGTTTACAAAGAGATCAAAAGCAAGGGCCAAAGCTCTTACGCCCGCTGGAACTGGTTTCAGGATGAGCTAGTCGAGGGCAAAGAATACCAGTGGCGTTGCCGTGCGGGTGCGAGATATTTGTACATTGATGAATTCGGAATCGTTAACTGGTGTTCGCAGCAACGCGGCACGCCCGGAATACCGCTTCTTGAATATACTCATGAAGACATGCGCCGCGAATACATCACCGAGAAATGGTGTGCCCCGACGTGCACTATCCAGTGCGTCCATCAGGTGGGCCACCTCGACGCGTGGCGTGACAAACAGATATCGCTCAGCGATTACAACAAGAAGAACGGCGGCGGCCTCAAAAAAGAGACCGTGGCTCAGGTCTTGAGTTCAAAATAGAAGCTTTGCCATCCTGAAAATGGAAATCGAAAACACGCCAATTCCTGCCTGGCATCAGATAGTCAAAAATCGCGACCTGTCCCGCCTCGCAGAGATAATTGATGACGAGGCTGTTTTCTTTTCTCCGGTGATGCACACGCCACAAGTGGGAAAAGAGCTCGTAATAATGTACCTCGCCGCCGCGGGCAGCGTTTTGCTTAATGGAACGTTTCGCTACGTCCGGGAAATTATCGGCGAACGCGACGCTTTTCTCGAATTTATCGCTGAGATAGATGGCATCACGATCAACGGCGTGGATATCATCAAATGGAATGAGGCGGGAATGATCACGGAATTCAAGGTCATGATCCGCCCGCTTAAAGCGATCGCCAAAATGCAGGAAATGATGGCGACGAAATAGGCTTTCGACCACAGATCCTGTCCTCCCAACACCCGACTTTACCTATTCCGTCGTCAATGAGTTATCCTATTTTTGGATGGGATAAATGCTATGGTTCATAACGAAATGCACCGCTCGCACCGTATCGGTTGGCTACGAGCCGCCGTACTCGGTGCTAACGACGGAATAGTTTCGACCGCGAGCCTTGTTATCGGGGTTGCGGCCGCGGCTTCAGATCACGCGGCGATCATGCTCGCAGGCGTTGCCGGATTATTCGCCGGGGCATTATCGATGGCTGCCGGGGAATATGTCTCGGTCCACTCGCAGGCTGACACGGAAAAGGCCGATCTGGAGTTGGAAAAAAAGCATCTGCAGGACGAACCCGAATTTGAGCTGCAGGAGCTCGCTTCGATCTACGAAGGCCGCGGCTTGGAACCGGAACTTGCAAAAGAAGTTGCGGTTCAACTAATGGCACACGACGCACTCGGTGCTCACGCCCGCGACGAACTCGGCATCACCGAAGTAATGAGTGCCAGGCCGTTGCAGGCCGCGGTATTTTCGGCGGTCAGTTTTGCGATCGGAGCCGCATTGCCGCTCACGGTCGCATTTCTTTTGACAGGATCGATCCTTATCACGGGGGTAGCGGCCAGTTCACTTGTATTTCTTACGATTCTGGGCGGAGTTGCCGCACATGCGGGCGGAGCGAGTATTATCGCCGGAGCTTGGCGAGTGCTGTTCTGGGGGGCAGTCGCAATGGGGGTAACAGCCCTTGTCGGAAGACTTTTCGGCGCGACGGTATAGAGATCGGGTCCACTGGTCTTGGAGTTATTCGCTATCTTCGCGGCAGGGCTTCGCCTATAGTCCAAACGATCACTGAACTGGACAGTCCCAAGCCAGACAATCGGCCCGCCATCATAATGATCGTTTCTTCCCTTGTTACCACACCGGCATCCAAAAGGGTTGATTCTCCCGTCTTTAGCATCTCTTCGGTGGTATTGGTGTCGGAGCGGAGCAGGTCAAACATAGTTTGATCGCTCGGATCTAAACCGGGCGAAGGTCCGCTGAGCTCTTTGTGAAAGAACGGCTGAACTCCCCAGATCAGTGAAAGCTGATTTCGAACATCGTCAGAGGTTGTAAGCCCGAAGGTCTGGAGTCCTGAACGAAAAGATGAAAGCCTCCGGGCCATCAGGCCCGATTCTGTAAATACGGCTACCTTTTCAGTGTGTATCTCTTTCGCGGCTGTGGCCGCTGCCTTACAAAGAGCCTGACTCGTTCTGCCCGAAACATTCTGTGAAAACTTTATAGGCGTTTTGAGTTTGTCTGCTTTGATGGTCTCAGCGGCGTCGATGATCCGCGCCATTGTTTTTATCGACTCGACCGGGTGTTGACCCGAAGCCGTTTCGGCTGAGAGCATAACGGCATCGGTCCCGTCCCAGACGGCGTTTGCAACGTCAGAAGCTTCTGCACGTGTCGGAAAGGGATTTTCGATCATCGATTGCAGCATTTGAGTCGCCGTAATGACGAATTTGTCATGGGCTACGGCCAGCTCGATAATACGTTTTTGATAAACAGGGACGAGCTCGACACTTGTCTCAACACCGAGATCGCCTCGGGCAACCATCAGCCCGTCGGTCTCCCGGATGATATCCATCAGGTTTTCTATGGCTTCAGCCTTTTCGATCTTTGCGACCAACAACGCCCTGCCGAGACGGCGTTTGTTGAGTTTTTTGATGATATCCTTGACCTCTTTACAATCAGCGGCAGTCCGGACGAACGAGAGGGCGATGTAATCGACGTTCTGTTCGATCGCCCACGTAAGGTCAGCGTGATCTTTTTCGGTCAACGAAGGTATAGGTAGCGGGGTGTTCGGTAGGTTGATGCCTTTTCGTTCGGCAAGCTTTCCGCCATTTATAATTCGGCAAATGACGTCTGTTTCGGTCTTAGATTTGACCACTAGCTCGATGGCCCCGTCATCGAGCAGGATCTTGGCGCCCGGTTCGACAGCATTTGGCAGATGTATAAAATTTGTGGAGACCTCGCTTGAATTACCGATCACCTCTCGAGTCGTGATGACGAAGAGCTCACCCGCCACAAGATCGACCGGAATACCATTTTCTAGGGTTCGTGTCCTTATTTTGGGCCCGGAAAGATCAACCAGAATCGATAGGGGCTTGCCAAGACGCACGGCTGCATCTCGGGCGGTCGCGATCGTAGCGGCATGACCCGCCTGATCGCCGTGTGACATATTTATTCGCACGGCGTTAAGCCCTGCAGTGAGCATGGATTCGATCACGTCCGATCTGTTTGAAGCGGGGCCGAGGGTTGCAAGGATCTTTGCTTTTCGCATTCTTTAAGATTTTAACCTAAAGTTCTGAACACCCGAAATCGGATGATTTTCAAGCAGTGTTTTCTATACTAGTAGCTTTTGCAAGGTAACTGTGGATCGCTGCAACAAAGGTCGAATGGGACCAGGTTAGGGGCGAAACGGAAATGGCGTCACCGGTCAGAGGATCGATCTGTTCTGCCAAAACGCCAGAGGGCAAAGCGCGTTTTGCAGTCCATTCGAGAATGTAGAGTGCAGGTTTAAGCTCGACAGCTGTCTTCGCGATGGCGATGTAATACTCGGCAAGCCATAGCGTGCAGATAAACCAGGGATTGCCGGTAACGTCTTCAGAAACCCGCATATATCCGTCGTTCTCAAACCTTGCGACGCCGCCAAATTCTGTCGAGCTCCTTAATTTCTCCTCTATCGCCTGCATCGTTCCGACAACCATCGGGTCGTCCGCCGAAAAGCATCCAAAATAGAAGACTGCGAACAACGAGGCATCGACCGTGGCGTCGGGTGTCAATGAGTCGTCTCCATTTGATTGAAGTGAACGTAAGAATCGTCCATCACCGGCGCTGAAGAGGTGTATTTTCATCGCCTGTACGATCTCATCAGCGGCCGAATCATAGATCGCTGTCTTTTCAGCGTCCTCAAATAGATCTGCAAACTTCGCCGCTGCACGCAAGCCCGCAGCGACCGTCGCCGAGGTGAACGTGTGAACGCCGAGGCGGTCTTCCCACAGGTTCCAGCTTGGCTTGGGGAGTTTTGTTTCCGGATCGCGAAACTGCTCCAGGAAATCCGAACAGGGCACTATCAAAGATTCGTACAAATTTCGAACAAACTCCACATCGCGGTCTTTCTCAAAATGACCCCATAATGACCACAACACTAGGGCGGTCTCGTCCTCCTGGATCGGGACCATCGGAACTTTTCGATAATTGTCCCATCGCGGGTGCCAACTCGATCCGAGCGTGCTGTCAGGATTATATTTTTGGAGAAAGTAGCCTTTCGGGTGCATGCACCGCTCGCAAAATTTGAAATATTTGCGGCTGATCTCCGAATAGCCCGCATTATCGAGAGCGTTCGCCACGAAAGATCCATCCCGCATCCAGGAATAGCTATAATTATCGGTCGCCCGTTCCGAAACATCTGAATCGTTAGCCGCAATGATCGCACCCCCGTGATCTATCTGTGTGCGGATCATCAACAAGCTTCGTTTGTAAAACCGGACGAGTTCATCAGACAGATCGCCGAAATCCATCTCGTTCTTATTTACCCATTCGCGCCAGTAGCGTTCTGTTTCGCCGAAATATTTCTCCGGGCCGCGTTCGAGGGCGTGGCTGTTCAAATTGTCAACGTCCTCGTGCGACGTCCCCGCAGCTATCCAGTAATAGAATTCGTTCGACGAATTTGCGGCGAGTTGAAAATACACACCGACCGTCGAATCGACCGAGCCCTCTGTTATCGGCCCGTTTGCCAGCTGGCCATCCTCGGCGTCACGCCAGGTCCCTTCGCTATTTCGAAACGCTTTACGTCCGGTTGCAAACGAATCGAACGCGGGCTGTGTGTTGATTAGAAAATAGCGATGCTTTTTGTAGTGGATTATCGATCCATTATCAGGGTCGAAAAATGCGGTGTCACCGACCTTGTTTTCGTAGATGCGAAAGTCCTGGTGCAAAAAGACACGCACTTCACGCGATCTTCCGCTGAGGTCGCTTATGTTCGATCGGCGGAGATAGATGTTTTCGAGACCCGCGACGGTGTCGCTGCAAACGATCTTTAAGGCTAGTTTGGCATTCGTCAGTGTTACGTTGGTTACAAGTGTGCCGGGTACATAGTTTAAATCACGCTGCCAGTCGTCCTCAAAAATCCAAGAAAATGCCCCATCCACCCAAACGCCAAATCGAAACGGAAATCCTTCGGTGTGATTTTCTTGTCCGGCGTGGGGGAAATAAATATCGCGGATCTGATATTTGCCGTCAAAATTTACCAGCAGGCTGCCATTGCCGACGGGGATGTCTCTCATAACATGTGGACAGGGTTATTCGGCTTTGAGAGCCGTTTCGACCGCTGCATCAAGTTCTTTCTGAACGCGGGGGCCGAAACCGATCATTTTCGTTACAAGCCGGCCTTTACGATCAAAAACAGCAGTTTGGGGGATCTCGGTACGGTTCTCAAAAACAAAGCGGCTCAGTTCGTCCTCGGGAACAGCGATCGGATAGTTGATCTTGGTGGTCTTTATAAAATCCGGGATCTCAGCGAGGTCTTCTTTACCGCCGACATTCAAACCGACGATAGTCAGATTTTCTGATCCATGTTTGGCGAGAAGGGAATTTAGGTGCGGGATCTCTTCGCGGCAAGGGCCGCAATAGGTAGCCCAGAAATCCAGTATCACTGCCTTTCCGGTCATGTCACCGAGTTTTTGCACCTTTTCGTCGAGCGTGGTCCATGCCATCTCCGAGATGGGTTTTGACGGCGGCAAGGGCTGGTTTGTGGTCGGACGGTCATTTATCGATACGGGCGAATTAGAGACCGTGACCGGAGCCGCAGCCGGCCGGCATGACGAGAACACGAGTAAAACAAATACCAGAGACAAAAGCACTGCAGATCGCATATTAAGTCAATCGTAAATTGTTATAGCCCAATTGTAAAAGTAGATAGAGCCCGATTTGTTATCGCACGATCAGGGTTTACCATCAATCTCGTGACATATCCGAAAAAGATCACCGATCGGCTCAATGATCTCCGCTACGCCGCAACGGGCGGCGAGGGAGGCGGACGAGCAGTCGCCGTAAATTTTGCGTGCGGGTCGGCAATTCAATTCGAGATATCGATAGATCATGAAAATGCGAAGGTCGATCGCATCAGCTATCGCTCGAACGGATGCGGCTTTATGTTGGCGTCGGCGGAAATGTTGGCCGAATCGGTTTCTCTTAAGAAACTTGGCGATCTCAATGGACTGAGCTCCGATAAGTTCTATACTACCGTTAGATCAGAGTTGGACTTGATCGCCGATGGCAGGGACGCCTGCTTTGACGCAGTAATTGCGGGACTTCGCGGAGCATTCGCTGACCATCGCTCGCGTCAGGTCGAGGAGTTTCGGGGTGAGAGTGCGTTGATCTGTACTTGCTTCGCTGTAACAGAACAAACCGTGATCGACGCGATCCAAAAAAAGGGACTTACTACAATTGACGATGTCACGAATGCTTGCGGAGCCGGCGGCGGTTGCGGTTCGTGCCGAATGCTGATCGACGAAATGTTGAGCACTTCGGGCTTCGGCAAATAGGCGACATCCACGGTTTAGCGAGACTAATTGTGCTATAATTCTCAGAGCGTTCTGCAGTGCACGCAGAACTATCTCAATTTCGATGGACTCAACGCGATCTTACTACGCTGATCTTTAACCGCCTTTCCTACATGGACGACCCTGCCAGTTTGTTTTTATTCTTCAATGGAGAGATTCCGGCAACGGCCGAAGCCCCGACGCTGTTTTCGACATTTCTTAAGCTCTTGCTCGTCATTGCGCTCGTTTTGGCAAACGGCTTTTTTGTTGCAAGTGAATTTGCCCTCGTTGCGGTCCGTAAATCGCGCATCGAAGCGATGGCGGCCGATGGCAACAAGGCTGCTGTTAGGCTGCTCGCGATGCTGAACGGGCTAAATGCCTACATTTCGGCTACCCAACTTGGAATTACGTTGTCGTCTCTCGGGTTAGGCTGGATAGGAGAGCCGGCGGTTGCGGCGGTTCTCGAACCGTTGCTCATTCAGTTAGGGGAACTGACAGGAGCCGCATTTTTATCATCCGGGACGATCCTGCACACAATATCGTTTGCTATCGCTTTCTCGTTGATCACTTTTCTTCACATCGTTTTTGGCGAACTTGCACCAAAGACCGCCGCCCTTGAACTCGCCGAGCGCGTTTCGTTCCTCGTAGCGGCACCGCTTCAGCTTTTTTACCGGGTTTTTAGTCTCCCGATAAGACTACTTGATTGGGCCGGGACGAGGACAGTTCGATTATTCGGACTTCATCCAAGCGGCGAACATGGTTCCAGCTACACCGAAGATGAGATACGCAGCTTGATCAAACTTTCACAGGAAAGCGGCCACCTTAACGAAGAGGAACGCACGCTGATCAACAAGGTATTTGAGTTTTCAGAAACCACCGTCAAAGAAGCGATGATCCCCCGGACTGAGATAACTGCGGTTGTCGAAACCAGCAAACTAGATGAGATCGTTGCGGCATTTGCTGAGAGCGGGTTTTCACGTCTGCCTGTCTATCGCGGCTCTCTCGATGATATTGCAGGCGTTGTCCACAGCAAGGACCTAGTCGCCTATCTCTCCAAAGCAAAGAAATTCAAGCTCGAGGACGTCCTGATCAAGCCAAATTACGTGGTCGATACAGCGCGTCTCGAAGATGTTCTCAGGCAAATGCAGAAGGAGAAATTCCACTTCGGGTTTGTCGTAGATGAACACGGCGGGGTCGAGGGCATTATCACGCTCGAAGATCTGCTCGAGGAGATCGTCGGTGATATCTCAGACGAGCACGACGAAGAGGTCAATGAACAGATAGAGCCGCTTCCTAATGGTTGTTATTCGCTCGACGGCGGACTCGCGGTTCGCGACCTGAATCGACGTCTCGAGATGAACCTTCCTGTTTCTGACGGTTACACGACGATCGCCGGATTTCTAATGGCCGAAGCCGGCCGGATTCTCGATGAAGGAGATTCTGTCTCATTCAATGGGCACGTTTTTGTCGTTGAAAATGTGGAAAGGCGGCGTATCAAACAGGTAAAAATGATTCCGCGTGAAAGCTCGGACGGTGTGATCGATCCGGCCGAGGTGGATAAAAACTCAGGTGATGGATGAATTGGATAACCGGAACGTAGTCGGTTAACATGTTTGTATTGCAGTACTTATTTTTGATCGCAGAGGGAAATGATGAGCTATATTGAGCAAATTTGGGCAAGAGAGATAATGGATTCGAGAGGGAATCCGACTATTGAGGCCGAGGTTATTTTGGAGGATGGAACTCAAGGCCGGGCGGCCGTTCCGAGTGGGGCATCGACCGGAGAAAATGAGGCTGTGGAACTTCGCGACGGCGATATGCACCGTTACCTCGGTAAAGGCGTCGAAAAAGCCGTTGAAAATGTCAACGAAACGATCGCCCGCGAACTCGAAGGGCTCGATGCTCTCGATCAGACACTCGTCGATGAGACGATGATCGGCCTTGACGGTACGCACAATAAATCGAAGCTCGGTGCGAACGCCATTTTGGCAGTTTCGCTTGCCAACGCTCGGGCAGCTGCTGCTGCACTTGAGATCCCACTTTATCGGTACATCGGCGGAGCCAACGCCAAAACTATGCCGGTGCCGATGATGAATATCCTTAATGGCGGTGCGCATGCCGACAATAATGTTGATTTTCAGGAGTTTATGGTGATGCCGGTCGGCGCCGCGAGTTTTAAGGAAGCTCTGCGGACCGGAGCTGAGATATTCCACACCTTGAAAGGCGTGCTCAAATCCCGCGGCTACTCAACATCGGTCGGTGACGAAGGCGGTTTTGCCCCGAATCTCAAATCGAATGATGAAGCTGTTGAGACCATCCTGGAGGCGATCGACAAAGCCGGCTACAAAGCAGGCGAAAATGTGATGATCGCTCTAGATCCCGCATCGAGCGAATTCTTCAAAGACGGTAAATATATATTTAAAAAGAGCGACAACCGCGAACTTTCATCTGCTGAAATGGCAGCCTATTGGGCCGATTGGTGTGAAAAATACCCGATCATCTCGATCGAGGACGGAATGGCTGAGAACGACTGGGACGGTTGGTGCAACCTGACTGGAAAGGTCGGAGACAAGGTTCAGCTCGTAGGCGACGACCTGTTTGTGACAAACACAAAGTTCCTTAAGAAGGGAATTGAATTAAGGGCCGCTAACTCGATCCTGATCAAAGTAAATCAGATCGGTACATTGACGGAAACGCTTGACGCGATAGAACTTGCCCGGACAAACAACATGACCGCCGTCATCTCGCAGATCATCGGTGAAACGGAAGACTCGTTCATCGCAGACCTCGCCGTTGCGACCAACGCCGGCCAGATCAAGACTGGCAGCCTTTGCCGAAGCGACAGAATTGCGAAGTATAATCAACTTCTTCGCATCGAAGAAGATCTTGGGGATTCTGCAAGATATCCGGGCCGTAAGGCTTTTTATCAGATCGCCTGCTAGATTTCCGGTGTTCATTTGCGAGCTGGCGATCTTGTGCGAAATTTTTTGAAGTACCGCAAAGTAAGTATGGGCTATGAACATCCGCGAAGCGTTGCTTGCTGAGCATTCAAAATCGCAGACGATGAAGATCGTGCGCTATGTCGATCGTGACCCTGAGAAGTTTGCAGAGTTGATGAAACTCTTTCTGGGTGACACGTATCGACTTTCTCAGCGGGCGTCCTGGGCGGTAAATTGTTGTGCCGAGCAACATCGCGAACTCGTCCAACCATACTTCAACAAACTCGTTGATCAACTTGAACGCGACGACGTCCACGTTGCCGTCAGGCGAAATGTTGCGAGGATGTTTCAATTTATTGATATTCCGGAACGTTTACAGAGCCGCGTTTTGACGCGTGTCTCAAATTGGTCGATACCCCATCACAGCCGGTAGCCGTTCGCTGTTTTTCGATGACAGTCGCGGCCAGGATCGCTGACGGCCGCCCGGAGCTGATGAATGAGTTGCGGCTGGTGGTTAAGCAGCATGCGAAAGACATGACTGCCGGGCTTCGCGTGCGTGCCCGCCGGATCTCTAATGGCGCCTGAATTTAATAATGAACATCGAAAGAGACGGGTTTTTGATAAGTACATCACACGAGTGCCTCGACGTTGATTCGATACACGAGTTTTTGTCAAAAGAATCATATTGGGCACAAAATCGGACGATCGAGCAAACCAAAGTAGCTATCGCTAATTCGATCTGTTTTGGCGTTTATTCCGGAACGAAACAGATCGGTTTTGCCCGGGTTGTCACCGATCGGGCGACATTTGCGTACATTGGCGACGTTTATATCCTTGCCGCGTATCGCGGACAGGGCTTGAGTAAGTGGCTTATGGATACGATCATCGGCCATCCCGAATTGCAAGGCCTGAGACGGTGGCTTCTTGCTACGAGAGACGCACACGGTCTTTATTCGCAGTTCGGTTTTGACGAACTTTGTCATCCGGAAAGATGGATGGAATTGACCGCTCCGGATGCGTATTGAGTGCGACAGGGCCACGGGCAAATTTTTACACACTGTCCTGCCAATTCGTTTATAATCAGAACAACAAGTTTCCGGCTGATCCCGGCATCACTATCGGCCATTTTCCTGTAATTGAACCAATGAGTTTCAAGGACCCAAAATCAAAGCGGCCTGTCGCACTCGTGATACTCGACGGGTGGGGTTACGCACCTCGTACCGAGGGGAATGCGATCGCGACGGCACACACTCCCAATTACGACCAAATTTGCCGAAAGTACCCGATGACGACGTTGACCACATCTACTTCCTCACCGGGTGATGCGGAGGTCGGACATCTCAATCTCGGAACCGGGCGGGCGGCTAAAACGGAGTCTGAACGGATCCGAAGCGCTGTGGCTAGAGGCGAATTTCTTAAAAACCCGGTCCTGACAAGAGCTTTCGCCAAGGCAAAGACCGACGGACGACCGGTCCATCTGATAGGTCTGCTGAGCGACGGTGGTATACACAGTTCGACTGAGAATGTTTACGCCCTAGTCAGGCTGGCAAAATTACACGGCATTAAAGATGTCTTCATTCATTGTATTCTCGACGGAATAGACGTTCCGGAACGAACGGCAGATATATATGTCGAGGCACTCGAGATCAAACTCGCGGATATTGGCCTTGGGCGTGTGGCGACGCTCTGCGGGCGGTTCTTTGCGATGGACGATACAGAACATTGGGAGCGAACGGCCCGGGTGTTCACGATGCTTGTTCACGCCGAGGGCGAGAGAAGCATTGATGCGGTGACTTCGATCCGCAACTCTTTTCTACGCGGTATTTCAGACGAATTTATTTCCCCGATCGTTATTGAAAAGGCACCGGATGAACCGGTCACGACGATCCAAAATGGGGATCTGGTAGTGTTCTTTAATCACCGGGCAGACGGAATGCGCCAACTGGTGCGTTCGATATGCATTCCCGAAGGCGAAAGCGGAGCGAAGCCTAGCGTCGAAACCGTTTGTTTGACCGAATACGACGACGCCTTTAATTTGCCGGCGGCATATCGTCAGGAATCCGAAAAAGGCTCGCTGGTCGAAGTTCTTTCCGCCGCTGAGGTGCCCACGACAAAGATCACTGAAAGTGCGAGATATCCACACCTAACCCGATTTTTCGACGGCGGCTATGACGCCCAATTTGAGTATGAGGAGCATATTTTGCTGCCTTCGTCGCCGGGAAACATTGCTGACCTTGTACCTGAATCCCAGTCCTTTAAGATCACCGACAGATTTCGAAAAGGTATTGAGTCGTCGCCTGAAGGATTTTTTGTCGTAAACCTGCCTGCGGCAGCGATCATGGCCGAGACCGGCGACATGGATAAGACCACGTCCGCGATCCAATACATTGACACATGTCTTGGCGGGATCTGCGAAAAGGTCCTCGATCTGGGTGGTGTCGTTATGTTGACATCGACGTATGGCAACTGTGAAGAAATGATCCACGCTGAAAGTGGTGAGCCAAACGATCAGGCGACCGCGAACCCCGTGCCGTTTCATCTTATTGATGACACTTCGGTTGGGATAAAACTCTACGAGGGCAGGTCGTTAGAAGACGTTGCACCGACGATCTTGAATCTGCTGAACATTGAGAAACCCGCAGAAATGACAGGCAGCGATCTGCGCTGTATCTAGGACGAGATACTTGAACCAAGCGACCTTTGATCCGCAAAACATTTTAGTCATAAATTTCGGCCAAATGGGCGATGTTATCTTGAGCCTTCCTGCTCTCAGAGCGGTCAGGGATCGATTTCCGGATGCGAACGTAACGCTGCTGCAAGGAAAACCGGGTGCCGACATCGTACGTATCGCCGGCGTTTGCGATGATCAGATCGTCGTTGACCGTGTCGAACTTCGCGACGGGAACATGTTTATTTCGGTCGGAAAGATCTTCAAACTCGTCAAGGAACTGCGGCGCCGTAGATTTGACTTTGTAATTGACCTGCACAGTTTATCAGAGACGAATATTTTCGGTTTTCTTTCCGGTGCAAAATGGCGGCTCTATGCTAATCGCGAAAATCGCTCGCTCGACCGGTTGGCGAATTTTCCGGTGAGACCACCGACAGAGGATAAGTCGAAACATTATACCGACAGGTATTTCGATGTTCTTTCAGCGTTAGGAATACCGTCGTTTGACGGGCATTTCAAGATCGCGCCACCGTCAGAGGCTTCTGCCGAGATCGATGACCTTTTTCCGCTGGGGATCAACGATAAGAAACGGATCGGCCTGTTTATCGGAGCCGGGCATCCAAGCAGATGCTGGCCGCTCGAAAAGTTTTCGGAACTTGCGGAACGCTTCATACATGAGACTGATCATGAGGTGCTGATCTTTCTTGGTCCCGAAGAGTCCGGTCTTGTTGATCATGTTCGTAAAGGCTTCCCGGACTCGGCGATCGTGTTAGACAAATTAAGACTGCTGCCTTTGATGGCAGCCGCGGAGCGGCTCGATGTTTTGATCAGCAACGACACGGGACCGATGCATTTGGCTGCCGTTGTCGGGGCACCCATCGTATTAATTCTGGACAGCCGGGCTCCGGACATTTTCTATCCGCTCACGCAGAATTTGAGAGTACTCAAGGACACCGTGATCCACGACATCACCGTGGAACAGGCGTTTGACGCCGCGATGGATCTGATCGGGCTCGACAGCTCAAAATAAACCTCATTTCCCGCATTTTCTCTTAGCCGGATTTTTTCTATAATTGTCCTTCCAATTGTTGATCAAAACACGAATATGGTTGAAGAATTTGCGTTTGATAACGCCGACGAACGGCGCAAGGTCAGGCATAACGGTACAGGCTGGGTCGAGGTAATCGCAGGTTCGATGTTTTCGGGTAAGTCCGAAGAATTGATACGCCGGCTAAACCGGGCACGTATCGCCCGGCAGAAGGTTCAGGTTTTCAAGCCCGGGATCGATGCCCGATATTCGATCGAAGAGATCGCGTCGCATTCGGGGCAAAAGCATATCTCGATCCCCGTTTCGAGTACTGCGGAAATGATGACTTTTATTGATGCCGACACCGAGGTAGTGGGAATCGATGAAGCTCAATTCTTCGATATGGCAATACTCGATGCGGTGAACCGGCTTGCCGAGGAAGGTAAGCGGGTCATCGTCGCAGGGCTCGACCAAGACTATACCGGAAAGCCGTTCGAGCCGATGCCGCAACTGCTTTCGATCGCTGAGTTTATTACCAAAACCCATGCGATATGCGTTAAATGCGGGTCTACGGCAAATTATTCACAGCGCACGGTCGAATCAGAGGAGCGCGTTGAGGTGGGTGCCTCTGATAAATACGAGGCACGGTGCCGCAAATGCTTTGTGCCTCACGCCGATTCGCCAACTCAACACGATCAAACCCATCAGACGATCGCGTAAAAAAAAGGCCCGCACCTCGGCGGGCCTATTAGCACGGCTCCGGGATCATTTCCCGATCTTCATTGAGTACATAACCGCGGCGAAATCGTCGCGGTGCTTGTCAAAATTGCTGCCTTTTGTTGAAAGCATTATATTTAACTGCTGATTTTGCCCTTGGAAATTTCGAAAAGCGATCCATTGATGTCGCCGCGGATCACCTTTGTCCTCGGGCATCGCTTCCCACCATTCAACACCTTTCACGCCGTCGATCTCGACCCATCGGACCTTTTCGTATTTGCCTTGCTTGAGCATCTCGAGCGAACTGTCGTACGTCCCCTTCAAGCTTACTTCAGCGGGAACGGTATCAGGCAGGTTCGAGATCGAAGCGATCAAAAATGCGTTGTCGGGTGAGCCGTAGTTAAACATTTGCTTCGACGCAGACATTTTTTTCCAGGACGGCGGCAGCTTCCACGAAATATTCTGGTCGTCCCATTTTGCATCGTTACCCGCATCCATGATCGCCTGTTGAGCTCCATTCAAGGCAGCCTTTTCGACCGATGTGTCAGACCCTGACGACTTTGCCGGAGCGGTTGCCGTATTTGACGCCGTGTTTGAAGATGACCCGGGAAGTCCCTTTAGTTTTTCAGATAGCCCGCAAAATGTCAGTGCAAATGAGATGAGCCCCAATGTAAGAATCGATTTCACTTGAAAATGCCTCCGATGTTGTTTTCAAAATCTGACCTATTGTTACCGCATAAGGCCAAAATTGCAAAAGTCGCAACAAGGTCGCTTTCCGATATCTGCCGCCGCCACATTGACGGTCGTTTACCTTGGGTCGTGCAAGAAATCTGATCGCCCGGCGTTCCACCATTAAAAGCGACGCTCTCCCGGGCAAAAAATGGAGGAACGAATAGGAGTTTTTATGAAAAATCAGACTTTATTGCGTATAACTGCGGCCTTTGTGATCGCGCTCATTATTACGGGGGTTGCCGCGGCTCAATCTACTGAATACAGGATCTCAACCCCATATACATACAAGAATCTCACGATCTTTCTCCTGCACGGCAAAGACCAAAACACAAAGGGAAATGTGATGACGCTCCAAGAAGCAATGGAGCGGAAGCTCTTTGTCGTTTATGAAACCTCGAACGTCAACGAGCTCGAGGTAGAAAATCTCTCTAAGGAATTCGATGTGTTTATCCAATCCGGCGACATCGTTAAGGGCGGTAAACAAGATAGGGTGCTTGCGGTTAGTATTATCGTCCCTGCCAGGTCGGGCCGCGTTAAGATCGAGGCGTTTTGTGTCGAATCAGGCCGGTGGACAAAACGCGGCGTCGAAGACTCGAAGCAATTCAACAGTTCCAATGACCGGATCGTTACCAAAGAGTTGAAGATCGCCGCAAACGCGACGCGATCGCAACAGGAGGTTTGGAATTCGGTGGCAGACGCGCAGGGTCGGCTCAGCAAGAATGTCGGCGGGGAGGTCGCCTCAGAAAAATCGGCGTCTAGTCTACAGCTTAGCCTCGAAAATAAGAGGGTCGTCGCAACGGTGGAGGAATATGTAAAGAACCTCAGTTCGATCGTAAATGGCAGATCTGACGTGATCGGCTACGCTATGGCAATTAACGGCAAGATCAACAGTGCTGACGTCTATGTCTCGAATGCGCTATTCAAAAAGGTCTGGCTGAAAATGTTAAAGGCTTCGGCGACAGAGGCTGTGGCCGAGTCAAAAGGCGTTCGGTTGGCCGACCCGGTCAAGGCAGACGCGGTCCGTGACCTGATCGGCGATTCCGAAAAAGCAAAATCACGCACCCAGTCGCTCGCTTCGGGCGGTGCTCGACTTGTCACCCGTGAAGACAAAGATAATGTTATGACCGAGGCCGTTGACGAACGATCAAAAGTCACCGTCCACAAAAGCTACGTGCGGAAAAACTAAGTCTGACCGTTAAGTCTCAACCTTCGGGCCCAAGATCTCGTTTACGGTAAAACGTCGCTGTTCCGCAGGCGACATCGAGGGCTCGAATCCATTTCTAAGGCTCCCGGGTAACATCAGTGAAGCTATTCCGATGATTTGTTCATCATTCCGAGAACCGCACCGATGACACCGCCGGCGAGTGCACCGAGAACGGTCGCGCCAATAATATCAACGACGATCGGCAGCGGTCCGCCTTTCCAAAGATTCATAAAGGCCAGGAACTGAAGGTCGAGCGTCAGAGAGATCAAGAACATTATGATCGCCCCGCCTTTTAATCCGCCGACGAACGTTTTTATGCCCGCCCATTTGTCGAAAATGTATGCAAAAAGCAAAGCGTTCGCCATATTGGCCCCGACCAGAGCAGCCCATCCGGGTGGATCTTTTATGAGCCCGGCATACTCAACCATATTGGCCTTCATGTATGGATCGAGCAGCAGCCCGTAGATCAGGAAACCCAGAACAAAGATCGTGATACCGCCAACAACCGTCGCGGCCAAAACACGCATAAGCATAAAGTACTCTCCGATTCGGAAAAATTACCCTAAAGCCCTTGTCACAAATTGTAGGATGAACAAACGAAATTTATCCGAGTTCGGTGTTGTTGTCAACAGGCGAGGAAGAGAGACTCCGTTGATTTTCAAAGTGTGCCGCGATCTCGGCTGCGGTCTTGGATCCGACGAATGGCGAAAGTGCATCCACGGAAGCCACCGCGATGCGTTCGATCGAACCAAAATTGCGGAGCAATTTCATCTTCCGCTTTTCGCCGACACCCGGTATCTCGGAGAGTTCGGACGAAAAATCGCGCTTTTCACGGCGTTTTCGGTGAAATTCGATCGCGGTCTTGTGGGTTTCCTCACGGATCTGGAGTATCAGGCGAAACGCAAGTGAATTGCGGTCAAATGGTATGGGCCGGTCTTCCCGCCCGTGAACCAAAAGATGGGAGATCTGGTTATGCTGTTTGGGTGGCTTAACGAGTCCGACAAGCATTATTTGCTCAAGATCTAATGCCCCCATCGCCGCCGCCGCTGCTGATAACTGCCCTTTGCCGCCATCGATAAAGATGAGCCGCGGCAGTTGTCCGCCCTCGGTCAATATCCGCTGGTAGCGCCGGAGCACTGCTTCGTGCATTGAGGCGAAATCGTTCGCACCATCGACGGATTTGATGATCAAACGACGATAGGCGTATCGGGCGGGCTTGCCATTTTCGAAAACAACGATGCCGGCAACATTTTCCGAGCCTGAGATATTCGATATGTCGAAAGATTCGATCCGATCCGGGAAATATGACAATTCGAGGATCTCCTGAAGTTCTTCCAAAACCTTTTCGCTGTCAGGCTTTAATACGCGGAATCGCTGCTCGAAAGCGATCTTGGCGTTGGTTGTGACGAGCTCGACCATGCTTTTTTTTGTGCCGCGTTTAGGATCCAGGATCCTTACACGCCGGCCCCGGCGAACTGTCAAAGCCTTTTCGAGCACTTCTCGATCATCGAAATCCTGCGGAACATGGATCTCGAGCGGTACATAATCGGTCGAATAATACTGCGAAAGAACAACGCCAAGAAATTCTGAAGGATCAAAAGTCTCATCATCGACCAGATCTTCCCAAAAGAATTCCCGCCGCCCGACGATCCGGCCTTCACGCATTGTAAATAGCTGCAGCGCAAGCCGCTGATCTTCGCGATAAAATCCGATGATATCGACATCGCGGTCAGCCGTGGTGGCCATTTTTTGCTGTTCGCCGAGATTCTGTACAGTGCGAAGTAGGTCGCGGAACTTGGCAGCCAATTCATATTTTCCCAGCTCTGAGTAATGCCACATTCTCGCTTCGAGCGTCTTGCCGAGTTCCTTATTCTTTCCTTCAAGTAGGGTTTTTACATCCGCCGCCGCCTCCTGATATTCCTCTGCGGTACAAAGCCCTTTTACACAAGGGCCGAGACAACGTTTCAGATGATACTCGAGACACGGCCGAGGCAATCGACCGTCGATCTCGATCTCGCAGGTGCGAAGCTGAAATGCGCGGTTAATGAGATTGAGCGTGTTCCGAGCCATTGTCGCCGGCAGGAACGGCCCATAATAGTTCGAGCCGTCGCGAACCAGTTTTCGAGTGATAACGACCTTTGGAAACGGCTCATTTGTCAGCTTTAAATGCGGGTACGATTTGTCGTCTTTTAGGAAGACATTAAACCGCGGCTTGTGTTTCTTGATCAGGTTAGATTCGAGGACGAGAGCCTCGACCTCATTATCTACAACAAGCTCGCTGAGATTAAGGGTGTGCAGCTGGCGCTGCGCACGGACCGGGACAACTCGCTTCGAGCGTCTTGCCGAGTTCCTTATTCTTTCCCTTCAAGTGGTTTTAACATCCGCCGCCGCCTCCTGATATTCTTCAGGTGTGCAAAGCCCTTACACAAGGACCGAGACAACGTTTCAGATGATATTCGGTGACGGCCGAGGCAATCGACCGTCGATCCTTGATCTCGCAGGTGCGAAGCTGAAATACGGTTAATTAGATTGAGCGTGTTACGGGCCATTGTCTCGCAGGAACGGACCATAGTAGCTCGAACCGTCGCGAACCAGTTTTCTCGTAACAACTACTTTTGGGAACGGTTCATTTGTCAGTTTTAAATGCGGGTATGATTTGTCGTCTTTCAGGAAGACATTAAACCGGGGTTTGTGCTTTTTGATCAGGTTCGATTCGAGAACTAGAGCTTCAACCTCATTATCTACAACAATAAACTCAAAATCGGCGATCACCTTTACGAGCTGTCGAGTTTTTGGATCGTGGTTTCGGCTTGACTGAAAATATGACCGTACGCGATTGCGAAGATTCTTTGCTTTGCCGACATAGATTATTTTTCCCGCCGAATTCTTATGGATATAGATCCCGGCATCTGTCGGCAGCGTTTTGAGTTTCTCGTCGATCGTCACTGTTGTATTCTATCGTTTTTGGAGGCGAATTCACCAAAGAGACCTAGATTCAACTGAGAGATCAATATATAAAAAGCTTGACATTTTCCGTGACCAATTTTGCGCTATGGTTTCTCTTCGCTCCTGTGGTCGGCCATGGATGCTGTGCCCCGCTTTGCGTTCTAATCGGCTTTGCGTGAAACTACCAGTTTGTGAAAACTACACTGACCACATCCGCCGAAACGCAGCTGCTATTATCAGGCAGGGCGGCATAGTCGCTTTTCCGACCGAAACCGTCTATGGCCTAGGGGCAAATGTATTTGACAAGAAAGCTGTAGCCCGAATATTCGAAGCAAAAGCGCCGCCCGGCTGACAATCCGTTGATCGCTCATGTCGCCGATCTAAAACAGATCACAGAAATAACTTCCGACATCAGCATAAATGCCAATAAATTTATTGACGCATTTTCCGGGCCCACTCACGCTAGTTCTTCCAAAATCAGACAAAGTTCCGCTCATAGCAACTGCCGGCCTTGAACGATCGGCGTCCGGATGCCGCGTTTCGAACTCGCCCATCGATTCCTGCTCGCTTGTGGAAAGCCGGTCGTTGCACCGTCGGCTAATCTTTCCGGCAGGCCGAGCCCGACGACCTGGAAAGCTGCTTTCGAAGACCTTAATGGTCGCATCGACTGTATTTTACAGGGTTCGCCGAGTGAGATCGGGCTCGAATCTACTGTGGTTGATTGCACTACCGACGTGCCGTTGCTGCTGAGACAAGGGGCGGTCTCGTTGGCACAACTTCGAGACGTCGTGCCGGAAACGATCGAATACAAACCAACTCATGAAGAGGCCGTTCGAAGCCCGGGCCTGAAACACCGGCATTATACGCCAAATGCGGATGTTGTGATCGTTGACAAGCTGGATGGCACAGAAATAAAGCCAGATTTTGCATACATTGGTTTCGGACAGCAGGTCGACCCACAGGGGTTTGTACTATCGAAAATATGTGAGTCGGTCGATGAATATGCTCGATCGCTTTTTGAGTTTTTTCGGGAGTGCGATCGAGCCGGCATTCGAACTATCTATTGCGGAAAGGTAACGGAAACCGGTGTCGGTGCAGCTTTGATGGACCGGCTTAGGCGGGCGGCGGCAGAATAGTTCAATTCTTTGACACGGCTGCGATAGCGAGTTCTGCATTGTCACCTAATATTTCAGTTTTGATCCGTCTATCATTAGTAAGTTGTTTTACATATTCCAACGGCACCAATACTAATACCGATTCGCCGCCCTCCAACTCAATCATCTTCTGAATATCATCAACCCCGTTAAACCGGGTCTGGCTTCCGTCAACTCCACGAACCAAACGTCCTGCCGCATAGAACTCTGCATTATGAGAAATATTGTGGAGCATTAGAACTTTGCTCGATCCATAACCCTTTTCGTTTGCGTCGGCGATCAACCCTTTCACCGAATCCGTTTCGGCAAATTGTGGCACCACAAATATCAGGAGGATGATCACACCAGCAAGCACACTAGCTGCGATCGAAATGATAACCCATTGCCAAACGCGAGCTTTGATAATTAGATCTATCCCGAATATCGTGGCGATCAAAACGGCTGCGGGAACCGCCGGGAGAACATAGCCGGGAAGCTTTGAGCCAGAGATCGAAAAGAAAGTCAGAGGAACAATGAGCCATGCTATCGCATATATAAGAAGGTGGTGTTTTGAGTCGTTGCCTGAATCGCTGCTCTCAACACCTTGATCTGAAATACGGCGATATGTTGTTGTTACATATTTCCAGATACCTGCCAAAAACAACGGCATCCAGGGCAGGGTCATTAAAGGTAATACCCATAAAAAGAAATAAAAGGGCTGAGGATGTTGATACTTATTTGATGTAAACCGCTGGAAGTGATGCTGAATGAAGAATTGGTTAATGAAGTCATAGCCATGGCGTTGATACATCGGCACGTACCAAATTGCAGCGATGCCGAGGGAAATTACCGTTCCCCAAACCAAACTGATCAGAAACCGCCGACTGGGCAGCCGCCACGACAATAAAAAATAAAAGAAAACGATCGCAAATGGAAACAGCACCCCTATCAACCCTTTTGCAAGCAAGGCGATGCCAACAAAGACATAGAAAAGGGTCAAGGGCAAAGTGGCAGAGTCTCGCTTTCTTTCAGCTCGGTCAGCGATGAAAAAACTTACCATTGCAGCCGTTAATGGGAAGGTCACAATTATGTCGAAACTCGCTCCGCGGGAAAAAACTATGATCCCGATCGTCGACGCAGCGATCACGGCTAAGTAGTTTGCGAAATCATTCAAGAGTCGTGTACTGCTGGTCGCGGTTCGATCAGAGCCGCGTTCAACCGATCTCCCCAGGAGCCAAAGGCTCACGATTGTTCCCAATCCAAAGAGTGCCGGTCCGAAACGGGCAGCAAATTCGCTAACCCCAAAGATCTTGAATGCCGCGATCTCAAGCCAGTAAAGGAGTACGGGCTTTTCGAACCAATTGAAGCCACCGAGCGTCGGAGTGATCAAGTCCCCACGGTCCATCATTTCACGTGCGACCTGGGCATAGCGAGCTTCGTCCGGGCCGAGAAATGGAATGGTTAGGCCAAAAAAATAGACAAAAACAGAAAAAAACGCCAACACTATCCAAATGTAGGCCGGAATAGCGAACGGTGCAGTTTCTTTAGTCTTTGTAATTTCCTGCATCTTAAATGAGAATGTAAAGTATTGCCGAAAAGCGGCGTGTTATCAAACATATGGCCGAAAATAGAAAGATGAGAGTTGCCGCGATCGGCGTCGGAAGTCTCGGCCGGCATCACGGGCGAAATTATGCCGAGATGGCAGTGGAGGACCGCGTCGATATGGTCGGAGTTTGCGATGCGAACGCCGAAACGGCGGCGATGATCGCCGCCGAGAATAGGTGCGAGAGTTTCACTGATTGGCGCGAGTTGTTAGGCAAGGTAGATGCTGTTTCGATCGCAACGCCCACCGAGACACATTGTGAGATCGCGTGCGAATTTCTCAAAAACGGTATTCACACCCTGGTTGAAAAGCCGATCGCCATGTCGCTCGCCGAGGCCGACAAGATGATCGCTGCTGCCGCAACGTCGGGGGCTAAATTGATGGTCGGACAGCTCGAACGCTTTAATCCCGCGATGGTCGCACTCAGGCCGCATGTAACAAAGCCTCTGTATTTTGAGATACACCGCGTCTCGCCATTTCCTAATCGTTCGCTTGATGTCGATGTTGTGCTCGACGTCATGATCCACGATCTCGACGCGATACAGTGGCTTGTAGGTGAGGAAGTAAAGGTCTCCGAAATACGTGCCGTCGGAATACCGGTGATCTCTGATAAAGTCGATGCGGCAAATGCCCGGATCGAGTTTGAAAACGGTGCAGTCGCCAATATCACTGCTTCCCGGATCGGAACTGAAAAGATCCGGAAAACCCGGTTTTATCAGACCAATTCCTATGTTGTGCTCGACTACGCGACAAAATTTGCATCGGTCACGTCGTTAAATCCGGAAGCTGCTCATCCTCTACTCGGCATCTCGATAAACCGGCTCGAGATCGACGATGTTGAGCCTCTGCGTGCCGAGATATTAGCCTTTCTCGACGCGATCGAAAATGACGTGATGCCCGCCGTTACTGGGGAAGACGGACGTCGGGCATTGTCGCTTGCGGTCGGTGTACTTGAAAAGATCGAGCTTCACGCAGACCGGCTTTTCGCCAAATGATATCTAAGGAAATATTAGCTTTTCTTGAAGGACGTGTCGCCGCGAATGATTTTCCGTCGTCGGTTTTTCTAGTTGCGGAAAAAGGCGAGATCGTGTTCCACGACGCTCTCGGTCATGCGGTCGTCAAGCCTGAGCCGGTCATAGCATCGATAAATACGATCTACGACATGGCGAGCCTTACCAAAGTGCTCGTGACCGGGCTGTTGATTGCGAAATTTATCGAAGACGGCCGGATGAGTGTGGACAGCCAAATTTCCGGTATTCTTTCAGAGTTTGACACAGCAGACAAGAGAGCATTGACGGTCAAACATCTCCTGAGCCACACCTCGCGGCTTCCAGCCTGGAAACCGCTGAGCCAATGTGTTTCACAACCTAGTTTTGTCTTGAATGAGATCGCAGTTACGGAATTGCTTGCTGATGGGCCGTTGGTAGCCTATAGCGACCTGAATTTTATAGTTTTAGGGAAGATCATTGAGCGGGTTGCCGGATATCCACTCGACACCGTTGCTTCAGAGTTGATTTTTGGGCCTCTGGGGCTAACCTCGACCATGTATAACCCACCGCCAAACCTTCGCCCCCGCATCGCGGCCAGCGAAATGGGCAATGAATACGAACGGGCAATGTGTTTAGAAAAAGGCTTAGCATCGGCTGAAACGCAAGATCGATTTCGCAAATATCAGATATGGGGAGAGGTTCACGACGGGAATGCCTTCTTCATGGGCGGTGTTGCCGGCCATGCAGGGTTGTTTTCGACCGCCGAGGAAGTGTTCAAAATCGCACAGCAGTTTTTGCCGAATTATACGACTCTGTTGAAGCCGGAAACGTGTGAATTGTTTCGCACGAATTTCACGCCGGGGTTAAATGAGCATCGATCGTTCGCGTTTCAATTGGCCTCGACCCCGGATTCGACTGCACTCACCATCATCCGCTGCCTTTTGTCCTCATAAATTCAACGCGGCGCGGTTTTCACGATCGAGCGATCGATCTTCTGGACAAAAATACATAGCAACGAAAAAGAGTGTATCCTAATCAAAATGTCGCTTTCCCGATGTACAGACTCGGTGTGGAGAAAACATAGCGATGAAAATCCTTTCCGCCATTTTGATCATGATCGCAACGCTTGCGGTTGGAGCATTCGCCCAAATAAGTACGGCTACCCGTCCGCGGGTTGTCGCCACCGCGACGCCTCCGACGCTGGGCGGTGACACAAACGGCAAGATCGAACGGCAAGGGCCTCCGGTTTTGATCGGCGGGGCACGTCAGGGAGTTCCTTTGCCGACTCAAACGCCGGTAGATGACGGTGAGATCATCAAGGTCGAGACGAATCTGGTGACAATGCCTGTCTCAGTGCTGGATCGCGACGGGCGGTTTATCTCCGGGCTTCAGCAGGGCGATTTTAAGATATTTGAGAATGGTGTCGAACAAAAGCTCGATTATTTCCAATCAGTCGAGCAGCCGTTTACCGTCATAATGCTCATCGACGTGAGTCCGTCAACTAAGTTCAAAATAGACGAGATCCAGAACGCGGCGATCACGTTTATTGACAAGCTGCGATCGGGTGATCGCGTGATGGTGATCGCCTTTGATCAAGATGTGCAGGTTATGTGTCCGCCGACGAACAATCGCTATCAACTCAGAAATGCCATCAGAAGCGTCCAATTTGGCGACGGCACCAGCCTTTATGAGGCTGTGGATTATGTGATCGAACAGCAGTTGCGCCAGATACAGGGCAGAAAGGCCGTCGTACTGTTTACGGACGGCGTCGATACAACGTCACGAAGTGCGAGCTATGAAAGTACGCTTCGTAATACGGAAGAGGTCGACGCACTTTTTTATACCATCAGATACGACACGTCGTCAGATAATTATGGCGGTAGATCTTATCCGCAGCCGCCGACCAGGTCAGGCGGCCGGGTAACGATCGCAGATATACTCGGCGCGATCCTCATGGGGGGAAATGTAAATGTCGGCGGAGGAGGAACCGCGAGTCAGGCCGACTACCAAAAAGGGAAAAGGTATCTCGAGTCGCTCGCGTCCAGCAGCGGGGGGCGTGAGTTTGAGGCACAGTCGATATATAACCTCGACGCTGCCTTTTCGGGAATTGCAGAGGAACTCAGACGTCAATATTCGCTAGGCTATTATCCCGAAGCAGTGGGAAATGTAGGCGACCGAAAACAGATAAAGATCCGAGTGATGCGACCGAATGTTGTGGTCCGGGCAAAGAACAGTTATATCGTTGGTCAGAGCAATCGAACCGTCGCAGGTAAATAATAGTGGCCTGATTTTTTATCCTTTGGAAACGGAAGCTGTTGAAATGACGGCTTCTTTTTTCTTATTTGCATCTTTTCCTTTGTAGCGATGCATCGTAGCATCGAACTTAACACTTCCTTTGATGCGAAAGTTTCGCTTTCCATTTCTGATCACTCTAATTGCAGGCGTAATGGCCATGAGCCTTTTCGCGCAATCGGGGGGAAACGGTGCTATTGTCGAAGGCAAAAAGAACCAGCGTCAGGCGAGCCCTTCACCCACGGTGCCGGTTATACCGCCGGTATCATCCGTCGAGACGGTCTCCGCTGCCGACGACGGTGAGATCATAAAGGTTAACACGCAGCTTGTTTCTGTCCCTGTGAGGGTGATGGACAAGAAAGGGCGTTTTATCGGCGGGATCGAGAAAGAGCGGTTCAGGGTCTTCGAGGACGGTGTCGAACAGGAGGTGGCTTTGTTTTCAAATGAAAATGAGCCATTTACCGTGGCTCTAGTCCTGGATATGAGCTACTCGACGACCTTTAAGATCGCCGAGATCCAGAACGCAGCGATCGCATTTATCGACCAGCTAAGGCCCAAAGATAAGGTCATGGTCATTTCATTCGACGAGGAAGTCCACGTTCTCTGTGAGCCTACCAACGACCGCAACGTCATATACAAGGCGATAAAATCTACCAAGATCGCAACCGGAACCAGCCTTTATGAGGCGATGAATCTTGTCATGAATGACCGGCTCCGAGCTATCGACGGACGAAAGGCTGTCATCCTTTTTACCGATGGTGTCGATACTTCGAGCCGTCAGACGAGCAGCAACGCCAATCTTAATGACGCTATGGAACTTGACGCGATCATTTACACGATCAGGTATGATACGTTCGCCGATGTCCAGAGGATGAAAAATGGAGGGATGGTCGCGAAACCTCCGCCTATTACGGTTCCGACGACAAGCACTAGTGGCGATCCGCTTCCTTTTCCGATTCCGATGACGGGTGTCCCGAGCAGCCAGGGAACAACTGAAGAAGAGTATCAGCGGGCGGCGGAATACCTGGACCAACTTGCACTCAGAACCGGTGGGCGGCTTTATGAGGCATCGACCCTTTCGAACCTCGCCGAAGCTTACTCAAACATCGCGAGCGAACTACGCGAGTTTTACAGCCTCGCGTACTACCCGAGCCATGAACACGTCGGAGGCAATCGTGCCAACGTGAAAGTCAAGGTCGATCGGCCTGATGTCGTGGTAAGGGCTCGCGAAGGCTACATTCACCGAAGAATCAAAAAGTAAAAGCTACAACTCGGTGCCGTCGGGTATCACGGCATTCTTTGGAACGATGATTATCCCTTCGCGAACGTAGAAGGAGCGGTCAGGGGCATCGTAGTTCTCTATATTTTCGCGATTGATCAGTTTCACATCTTTTCCGATCCTTACATTTTTATCAATTATCGCACGACGGATCGTGGTATTCGGGCCGATGCCGATGTGTGGCCTGCTGTCTTTCAGATTTGATCGGATCTCGCCGATCGATTCGAAAACGTCGGAGCCCATGATTATCGATTCCTGTATATCGACGCCGTTATCGATACGGCTGCGGAGTCCGATGATCGATTTTCGCACCTTGACACCGTTTAGGATGCAGCCCTCCGATACCATCGAATTATCGATATCGCAATCATGGAGTTTTGACGGCGGTAAATAACGGCTGCGGGTATAGATCGGAGCGGCAGTGTCAAAGAAATTAAATTTAGGCAACGGTGCCGAAAGGTCGAGATTCGCATCAAAAAATGCTCTTATTGTTCCAATGTCTTCCCAATAATCAGTAAAGAGGTGAGCCTGCACATTGTACTTTTCGATCGCGGCGGGAATAATCTCGCGTCCGAAATCTACCCACGAATTATCGGTCTTCAGCAGCTCAACGAGCTTATTGTAATTAAATACATAAATGCCCATCGACGCGAGGAACGGCCGATTTGCTGCTTCATTCTCCGTCAAACCGAATCCGGTCGTATCGACCCTCATTGCTTCCAGATCCTCCCCCTTCGGCTTTTCTTTGAATTCGACGATCTCGCCGTTGGCATTGGTCTTTAACAGCCCGAATTCGCTCGCTTCGCTTTCGCGGCAGGGAATCACCGAAACCGTGAGGTCGGCACCGGTGTCGTAGTGGCGTTTCAGGAACTTTCGGTAATCCATCCGGTAAAGGTGGTCACCCGAGAGGATTAGCAGCGTATCGACCCGCCAATCGCGAAGGTGCGGCAGCATCTGCCGCACGGCATCAGCCGTCCCTTGGAACCACTCAGGATTGTCTTTGGTCTGCTCAGCGGCGAGCACCTCTACAAAACCGGTCGAGAAACTGGAAAAGCGATACGTTCTAGAAATATGGCGGTTCAGAGACGCCGAATTATATTGGGTGAGAACGAAGATCTGCGTGATCTCAGAGTTAATGCAGTTTGAAACCGGTACGTCGATCAGTCGATATGTGCCGCCAAGCGGAACCGCCGGCTTAGAACGCTCGTGCGTCAGCGGAAAGAGCCGCGATCCGGCACCGCCGCCAAGTATTACTGAAACTACATTATCGTGCTGTCCCATATTAGAGAATAGTAAATCGTAAATGGTGATTAGTAAATAGTTATGCGTAAGATTCGCTTTCGTATTTACTATTTAGCCCCAACTATTTAATATTCACTATTAACAATGTGGTATTGGACCAAAGTAGTATTTTTTGTTTTTGTCGGTGCCGTCGCAGTTTGGCTCGCCTATGAATTGATCACGTTTCCCGCCATCTCCCGTCTCAGGAATGAGAATCCGACGACGTCTTCGATGATCGAATTTCGCCTTTCTGAGGCACGTGCCGAGGGCCGAGAGCCAAGAAAGTTTATGATCTGGACGCCGATCGAACAGATCAGTCCTAATTTACAGCGCGCCGTGCTTGCGGGCGAAGATTCACGTTTCTTTCAGCACAACGGATTTGACTGGGATGCGATCCAGGCCGCCTGGGACGAGGCGGTAAAGGAAGGAGAGAAAGAGGCCCGCGAAGAGTGTGAAGAAGCGGCCAAGGCTGCCGGAACCCCGAAGAAAGACTGCAAGCCTAGCGATGACGATTGGATACCGCCCATGCCGAGCTTTAAACGGGGTGCATCAACCGTTACACAGCAGCTCGCTAAAAATCTGTTTCTTTCGAAGACCGCAATTTTCTTCGTAAAGGCCGCGAAGCGGTCTATACCTATTTCCTCGAAAAAGAGCTGACAAAAAGCGCATCCTGGAAATATACCTAAATGTAATAGAGTGGGGAGACGGAGTCTATGGTGCCGAGGCCGCATCTCGAGTTTATTTCAAAAAATCGGCATCCGACCTGACCCGGGACGAAGCCGCATTTCTCTCTGCTATGATCCCGTCGCCGCTAAATGTCTTTAACCCGCAAAAGAACCGCAAACGTGTCGTTCGCCGTCAAAAGGTGATAATGCGCGGCATGAACTCCATCAAACTGGATTATTCAAATAACTAGGATCTAGCCCTTACAAGATTTAGGAAAGTAACTTTGAAAATTGTGACCTCCGTCACAGAATTGCGCAAAGTAGGGATACCATCAAGTTACACCCGATAGTTGAAACTTCTGAAGACAGGAGGTGTCGACATGAAAAGAAGTATCAGTCTTGTATTTGCGGCCATCGGCTGCATCGGGGCTATTTTGCTTTTGGATTGGAGTCGTCCGGCGGCTCAGAACGTGACAGGGCCGGCCGCAAGTACCCAAAAGAAAATGCCCGAGGTGATCGTGCTCGGAAAAGAAGGGACGCGGGGAACTGTCACCTTTAATCATGTGAAGCACAACAGCGGGGAATACAGCATTGGAGGGCCGATCGCCTGCATCGAATGCCACCACGCTGCACAACCTGCTTCGCAGCTTGCCAAATATCCTCCGCTCCAAACAGAGTGGCCAAAAGGCAGAACAACGACGTTGACGGCGGAATTGTTTGCGAAAGACCCCAATGGTGCAGGTGTGGCTGCGTGCCGCGACTGCCACGCACGTGTTGGCGAAAAGCCGAAACTCATGGCCGAGATCCCGATCTTAAAAGATCCGGGCAGCCCTTTGTTAACGAAATTGACGAATCAACTGGCGCTTCATCAGACATGTGACTCGTGCCATTTTCAGATCTCGTTCAACAAACCGGATTCGAAGGTGCCTATCGCGACAAACTGCAAGTCTTGTCACAAACGAACGGTCGATCCATAGGTCATTTTTGGGACAATGGATGACGCGGAAATTGCCATAATAGGCTGAGCGTCAATACAAATTATTGAGGATCTTTATCGCCATCCGATGATAAGCGGGTATGACCTTGTCGAAAAATCAGGCAGGCTCCAAGATTGTTTGAAGACCGACCACGAGTTGCCCCAGTTCTTGTAGTCCCAATTCGACATATAGACGTATCCGTTCGTTTCGTCCTCGTCGTACGCGAAAACCGCAACGTAATGACCGAAATACGCCTCTCCCATTCGCTTGGTCGGTCCACGCATATCGAGCATTACAACACACGGGTAGCCCGCCGCGACCCACGCCTTCAATGTTGCTCTGATAGTAGATTCGCCGTATTCGGCGCCGTAACCGTTCCAACAATTAAGGCCATAGTCCTTAATCGCTTTTACGAGGACCGGAATGGTCGTTCCAGCGGTTTGGTCAGGCGGATGGGTCTGATAGATCCTGTCTGTTACCGCGTCGCCCGTCAAACTGTCGGGCACTGCCTTGAACCTGTGAAGCAAAGTTGCACATGCGGCCTGGGCGCAGCTGTTCGAAAGATGATTGGCTGACTGGGTATATTGGTAAATATCGATACCCAAAGCCGAGTTTGGTTTTGAATACCAAAATGCGTCGCGTGTACGCGAGCCCGGCGGCCTTTTGCCGGCTGCCTTGAGCTTGGTATTGGTAAAAAGTTCCTTGATATCACCGCGGGGCGGCGTAAACTCACGAAATGGCTGTCCATTTACCGGATTGTATGGAGCTTTGATCAGTTCATTTTTTGCCCGCTCGGTCTGGCCCCTCGTGATTCCAAAGCCGCCCAGGCCGAGAACGAGTCCTGCGGCTGCCATTCGTTCAAAAAACTCACGCCGCGAAATTGCCCCCCAGACGCTGACCACCTTCTCGTTCCCGTTAAGATCAACCATATTTATCTCCAATTCCTCAACCCCGGAGTACTTTTGCTTAATAACTTGTGCGACAAATGTAACAAAACCGGCTCAAATAATATCTCAATAGATCAAAAATATGCCGACCCACGATAAGAGCCCCGCTCTGGGCGGGGCTCGATGGGCACATCTAACTCGATCTGATTTCGGGGAATAGTTACAGTTTCCGGAACCTGTCGTCTCGATACCAAGGCAGGCGGAATCTCAAGAGATTTGCAAGCGCCGTCATTGGCGTGAAAGCCGTTCGAAGTATCTTTACCGCAAGCCTATTATTGATCCTTGTCTCAAGGAAATTTCTGAGAATGTATTTGTCGATAGCGTCCTCTGCGATAAGCATACCTGTTCCGCCGACAGGCGTGATCACGAGGTCGCCGTAGGTCATCTTGCTTTTGCCATCAACTCTCGGCCGCTGGCCTACATTGCCGATGTTAGCTTCGCTGATAGGACCTAGTTCGAATTGCGTGCTCCAAACCGCCGACCAGGCAAAAGCTTTCATTCGCGAGACCCAATATGCCTTTGAGCGGCCGATCTCGGTCATTTGTGCTTTGGGGCTGTTGTTGACGAAGATCCGTCCCGTGACGGAACCCTGTAACGGATGTGCGATGTAGTTCGTAAAGAATTTTCCGCCGTCATCCCATCCGCGAAGGCCTTTGACCGATTCCTTCCAGTCACGGAAAAATGGGCCATCGAGCTCCGTTCTGGTGTTGATCTCAAACAGCCTCATGCCGTGCTGCATCGCCAGGAACAATCCGGACTGGATCAATGCGGGCTTCCACTTGAATTTGGTTGAATATTCCGGGCGAGACTCGGTTGCATCGACGGTGGGGGTTTCGTTTGTCTTTGAAGCTGCTGTGTAATTCATAAACGGAATGGCGGAGTATTTTTTCTATATCTGCTACGAGGACCGTATCGGTAGAGGGTTTAAAAAAGAACTGAGGCGGGGTTTTTGCGGAAGGCTGGATTTCTTTATCGTTTAGCAAGTCGGGCGGCGGCAGGTTCAGTTTAAACTCCCGTTCTTGGGCTCCGACAGTTGGGCCGATCATCAATATTGCAAACATGATTAATAGAATTTTCATGGTGGACCTCCTTATGAAAGGTCTGTATTAGCATTTTTACCGATAACCAAGGGGTGACTTTCATGATTTCTACCTAATAAGAGCGCAAGTTATGTGCCGCTCCGATAAGCACAACTTTTTAAGATTCTTCAGCAATCATCGGCCTCTTAGGGCGTCCCACTTTTAAGTTGAGCTTAAGTGTGTGGAATAAGCCGCGAACTGCTGTGGAATCTTAGCCAATGCATAAAAGGCCGGCGTCAAGATCTCATTGGATCTTCACGCCGGCCAGTTCTGATACGAGATCGGCAATCAATGCCGTTCGATTTTATTTTTTACCAACGACCTTCATTTCATCGACGACCCATTTGGCACCGCCAAATTTCTCGGTGACGAAAAGGACGTAACGAATATCGACCGAGATAGTACGGTTCTTTTCGGTGTCAAAATAGAAGTCGTTACCGAGGCCCTCGAAATTGCCGTCAAAACAAATACCGACCTGCTCTCCATTGGCGTTGAGGATCGGTGATCCGCTATTGCCGCCGATGATATCGGTCGTGGAAAGAAAATTGACCCCAACGCTGTCGCCCTGCCCGTAACGGCCAAAGTCTTTTGCGTTTTGCATATCGATCAGTTTCTGCGGGGCATCGAACGGATTAACACCAGTATTCTTTTCGATCATTCCTTTCATGGTCGTAAAGGGACTGCGGTATTCCGCCTCACGGGATTGATAGCCTTTGACATAACCATATGAGAATCGAAGCGATGAGTTAGCATCAGGATAGACCGGGGACATACCCTTCATTTCCGTCAGTGCTTGCATATAGCCGAGACGAAGACGGTCAATGCTTGCATTGAATTTAGCACCACGGGCACCGAGAGCAGTGCGTTCCTCGACCACGGCCGCCGTAAAAGGATGTTTCGAGGCGAATTCACTCCAAGACATTTTGTAAAGCTCGGCTATCTTTTCAGGAGTCGAGAGCGGGCCTTCTGCGATCTCAGCTGCAAATGCTGCTTCAGCATCGCGGCGAGCCTTCCCCTTCAAGTTATTGAATTTTGCGTCTGCGCCGGCGAAACGCTGTCCGGCAGGAAGTTCGTCAAATGATTTAAAAAAGAACTTGAGCATTTCCCGTTCGTGAGCCGGTTCGCGGCCTTCGAGACCTTTTGCGATCTCAGCCAAATTTGCCTGATTTCGTCCGGCCTTTATAGCAGCGCCGGCAGCAACGATCTGGCCAAACACGGCCATCGAATTGGGATCCGGAAAGCGCCGCATGATCACGTCACGCATCTGGGTAGCATTCGTTTCTTCTGAGAGAGCTTTCAGTTCCGGTAGGATCGTGCCCCATTTCTTTTGACGATCCGGGTTAGACGCTATCCAAGTTGCCATACGTGCCTCTTCGGCTTGCCGCTGTTGAACTGCCTGAACTCTCTTTAACTGAAGATGCCCGCCGCCGAAGGCCTTGCGAGAATTATCAAAGCTTGCAATGTCAGACTGGAAAGCGATTCGCTTCTCTTCGTCTGCAGCACCGATCTGGCGAAGGCTGGCACTTAGTGCGTTGAGCCAGTTTTCTAGGAACGGGAAGTTGGCATCGCGTGCATAGATCATCGACCAGCTTTCGCGGTATCGAGTCGTCGCACCGGGATAGCCCATGACAAATACCAAGTCGCTTTCCTTTAGGCCGCCGATATTCATCGTCAAATATTTATTCGGCTTGTAAGGGATATTCTTTATCGAGTATTCGGCAGATGTGCCGTCAGGAGCTGTGTAAGCTCGTAGGAATGTGAAGTCGCCGGTGTGGCGGGTCCATTCGAAATTGTCCGGGTCGCCGCCGAAAACGCCGATATTACGCGGCGGTGCGTAAACGACTCGAACGTCTTTGAACTGACGCGTCTGATACAGGTAAAAGAAATACCCGCTATTAAGCATCTGGATGCGGATGGTCGAACTCGCCGGAGCTTTTGCCTGTTCGGCTGCGGTCAGGGCGTCGATATTCTTTTTGTAAGCCGCTGCCAGATCTGCTCCGGTCAGAGCCTCTGTGCCTGCTTTGATCTTTGCGGTCACATCTTCGACACGTTCGGTGATAAAGATCGAATAGTCCTTCGCGGATATCTCGCCCGCCCGGCTGTCAGTCTTGAATCCAGTTTCAACAAGGTCCTTGTCTGGCGTCGATGCGGACACCAAAGCGTCAAAGCCACAGTGGTGGTTTGTCAAAATGAGGCCGTCGGGCGAAACGAACTCCGCCGTGCAGCCGATGCTCAAACGAATAACGGCCTCGCTCAGGCCGCCGCCATTTGGGTTATAAACGTCGGTCGGCTTGATCTTCATTCCGATCTTCTTGAACGGAAGCGTGGCGATCTGACCCGGCGCAAACATACCCTCGTCAAAATTCGCAAAGGTAAAGGTAAAACTCGATAATCCGATCGCGATGATCATCGCGAACGAGAACATACTTTTATTGTTAAATTTCATAGCAAATGATCCCCTGTTAAAAGATGAAAAATCAAAACTAAAGGTTATCTAAATATAAACGCAACGCCACAAAAAAAGCGAGCCAACCAAATGACTCGCTCTATTTAAAACAAAGAAAACGTCAACTATTTCGCGATCGAGCTGAGATCGGTCGGTTCCGGCGGCAGGAAGTGACGCGGATTGATCGAACGATCGTTGAAACGGAGCTCGTAATGCAGGTGAGGACCGGTCGAGCGACCGGTCGAGCCGACATAGCCGATGAGCTGACCGCGGGTAATAGTATCGCCGACGGACGTTTCTACTTTCGACATATGGCCGTAGCGGGTCGTAAGTCCGTTGCCATGGTCGATCTCGACCATGTTGCCGTAACCGCCCGTCCACCCGGCCTTGATAACTGTGCCGTTAGCCGGGGCAACGACCAGGTCGCCGCGCTCGCCGTCAATATCCATTCCGGGATGGAATTCGTACGAGCGGCCTCCGAACGGATTACGCCGGAAACCAAATTCATTATTGATCTTTCCGAGATGTGCCCACATCGTCGGCAGGAATGCCGGATTGGCATTGAGACGGATCAGATCAAGCTGCTTGTCGAGTTCCGAATCTTCACCATCAGTCTCGCTGTCTTCTTCAGGGCCGCCGCTGCTGAATGCATATTCGGTAGAATCAGCCGGACGCGAATAGTCGATCATCTCAGCCGGTTTGACCGGCTCAGCGGCGACTTGAGCGACGATGGGGGATTTGACAAGCGATTCGGCAAAGGTAGTGTTTCTCACAATACCGCTCACGCCGAATGCCAAAGTTGAGATACCAAGGATCAGGAAAATACCTACAGAACCAAAATGCAAGTAGTTCTTTTTAACAGCTACCCGCTTAATAATTATTCTAGATCTTGATGAATGCGATAAAAGAAAAGTATAAAACTTGTCGTTTTTCTGCATTATGCTTTTAAGCTCCTTTCAATGATTTCGTGCCGTACGTTCCAGTTCCCACGACACACGGAATCACGCAAGAATAGCCGCGAGCGACTAACGCGAAACCTTCAACAAGAGTAAAAAACTAATAGAAAAGACTCTCGTTACCCC
>JBGAVK010000009.1:0-75627 GCA_044228165.1 Pyrinomonadaceae bacterium
CCATATTTACAATGTCTAGTTTGATCATTATTTCCTCCAACGGCCATTAAAACCACAGAGTGAGAAACCTAAACTAAAACGCCCCTGAATCATAATCCTCTAAGTCCGTCTATGTCAAGATTTTGCGGTGAATTTTGTTAGTTGGCGATCGCATCTTTTTATTTACTTCGCCAGCCCCAATGAAAGTGATAAAATCAGGTCACGTTTTTATAAGGAGCAAGTGCAGATATGCGTTGGAGAGATCAGCGGCAGAGCGACAATGTAGAGGATCGGCGGGGCATGGGCGGTCCGGCGATGGTAGGCGGCGGCGGGGTCGGCGTGATCATACTCGCGCTCGCGATATATCTCTGCGGCGGCGACCCGAGCCAGTTGCTGCAAAACGCTCCGACCGGCAGCGAGGTGCCGCAGCCCGGGACGGCGGCGAATAAGGTCGTGTCACAGGATGAGAACCGCCAGTTTGCCGGTGCCATCATGGGCAATCTTGAGGACGCCTGGAAACAGATCCTGCCTGCTCAGTCGCGTACACAATTCAAAGCGCCAAAACTCGTTCTTTTTACAAACCAGATCTCGTCCGCCTGCGGTTACGCGACGGCGGCGAGCGGACCGTTTTACTGCCCCGGCGACTACAAACTGTATCTCGATTTTGCTTTCTTTGACGAGCTGCGGCGTGAGTTCAAGGCTCCCGGCGATTTCGCCCAAGCATACGTCATCGCCCACGAATTTGGCCATCACATCCAAAATCTGACCGGCATCATGGGCAAGGTGCAGAGCGCCGGCGAGAACAACCGTCTTTCGGTCGCTCTCGAATTACAGGCTGATTGCTATGCCGGCGTGTGGGCAAATTTTGCGCAAAAACAAGGCCGTCTCGAACCCGGCGACACCGACGAAGCGATACGTGCAGCGGCGGCTGTCGGCGACGACATGATCCAAAAACGTACGCAGGGTTACGTCATACCCGATTCGTTCACGCACGGTTCGGCACAGCAGCGGATGCAGTATTTTGCGACTGGATTTAAGTCCGGCGATATGCGGCAATGCCAGACCTTTAAATAAAGAAGAAAATTTAACAGGATGGACAGGATAGGCAGGATGATTTTATCTTGTTCATCCTGCCGATCCTGTAAATATGGCAGCTACGGGGAATAAGCTTTGCCGTAGATCTCTTGATAAACCCAGCCCAAAAACCTCGCTTCGGCGGTGCATAGCACTTCGAGCCAACAGCTCGATAGATAAAGCCGCTTTTCGGTGTTGGTCGTCAGCAGTTCGGATTTGGCGAGCGACGACGCTTCCATATCCACGGTCAAATTAAAGCTGTGTTCGAGCTCGGTCTTGGTTTCACGGGCACGGCCCAAAGCCTCTAGCACATCGGTTATCCAATCTTTCAACAGCGGCTCGGTGTTGTTTTCGCCGAGAGCCTGGATGGCCCCGACGGCAAATCTCGCCTCGGCGTTGTCAAACGGATATATGCCGATGCCGTTCGCCTCGTCGTCACGCTGCTTCCACTGAAAAAGCTCGTCCGTATTCGCATGACGCATCCGGGCGGTGCGTTCGTCGTACATCAAAAACCACTCGAGCAGGTCCGCGAGCGAACCGATATCGGGCTGTCCGGTATCGGCGATCTTCAGTTTCGGCGGCTCAGTTTCCTGTTGTTTTGCTTCGGCCATATAGATATTTCAGCATCAAGACCGGCGAAAAACCAATCTGTTTTTACAATTATCTCAGGCGCTAGCTATAATCAACAATACCGTGTCCGAACAAACACTCGACAGCACATACGAAGCCGAGAATATCGCCGAGCAAGCCGAGCGCGATCTCGGCTTTGGATCGGTCGTCACCGGCCAGAGCCGTCAGCGCCTTTTAAACGCCGATGGTACATTCAATGTCCAACGCACCGGCCTGCCACTGCTCTCGTCGCTCAACCTTTTTCATACGCTGCTTTCGATGAAATGGCGGACATTTTTGCTGCTCGTTCTGCTGCTGTATTTTTTGAGCAACGTCGTATTTGGCGCAGCCTATGCGTCATTCGGTGCGGCGGCACTGGTCGATACATCCGCCGAGCCGATGGCAAATATGTTTGTCCGCGGATTCTTTTTCAGCGTGCAGACATTTGCGACGATCGGTTACGGCACCATCCATCCGGTTGGCGTGGTGCCAAATCTGCTCGTCACGATCGAATCGTATTACAGCCTGCTCGCCAATGCGCTCATTACAGGCCTCGTCTTTGCACGTTTTGCTCGGCCTACCGCAAAGATCATTTTCAGCGATGTCGCTGTTATTGCACCGTACCGCGATATCGAGGGGCTGATGTTTCGCCTCGTTAATGGGCGCAGCAGCCAGCTTATCGAGGTTCAGATACAGGTATTGTTTGCCCGTTTTATCAACGAAAATGGCAGGACGGTCCGGCGTTTTGACTTTCTCGAGCTCGAACGCAAAAAGGTCACTTTTCTGCCGCTTGCCCTCACGGTCGTCCACCCGATCAACAAAGATTCGCCAATGCGCGGCCTGACCCAAGCCGACCTCAACGCCACCGACGCCGAGCTGCTCATCCTCATTACCGCCACCGACGAGACATTCGCACAGGTCGTCCATACGCGCTCGTCCTACAAACCGCACGAGATACTCTGCGGCCACAAATTCGTCAGCATATACAACGAAGTCGAAGACGGCGAACCCATTTCGATCGACATCCGCAAGCTTTCAAAAGTTGAACGGGCGGTGAAGCAAATAACGGATAACTGATGTTTACAGGTTTGATAGAAGAACTAGGAAAGGTCAAGAGCCGCGAGCCTTACGTCGGCGGCGAGCGAATTGTCATTGCCGCGAGTGTCGTAACGTCCGACATAGCAGACGGCGATTCGATCGCGGTAAATGGCGTTTGTCTGACGGCTCTTGAGGTTACGCCGAATTCATTTGCGGCGGATGTCTCACCGGAAACTCTCGACCGCACAACGCTCGGGCAGCTTGCTGTCGGATCCCCCGTCAATCTCGAACACGCCGTCACACCGGCGACACGCCTCGGCGGCCATATTGTCCAGGGACATGTCGATGGACGCGGGACTTTTATCTCGGCGGTCGCAACTGGCGATTTCTGGACGGTACGGATCGGTTTCCCGCCGGATCTCGCACAATATTTCGTCCACAAAGGCTCAGTCTGCGTCGAAGGCATCTCACTAACCATCGCCGCTCTCGATGAAGCGTCATTCGACATCGCCGTCATCCCAAAAACCTGGGAAATGACAAACCTCTCTGCTTTAACGCCAGGCGACCCCGTCAACCTTGAAGCCGACGTCATCGCCAAATACGTCGAGCGAATGCTCGAATTCAGAAATTAATCTATGGACGACAAATACCAGATCAGCAAACCGCAAAAGCCGCAGAACAGGACCGAGGAATTGCAGCTACAGATCGAAGACCTCGTTAAGCTCCGCGACCGTTCAAACAGCCTCGCCGAAAAACAAAAACTCAACGCCGAGATCACCAAACTATTTGCCCAATACGAGCGGTCAAAGATATAACGTATTTGTGCGTTCGCCCGCTATGCAGGCTCAATAAAGATCAAATGCTGCTCGTGAGATCGCAATGATGTGCAACGAGACGCCAAAAGCTCCGAGTGCGGCCACACAGCATCCGAATGTAAATATCGAAATACGCGTGTAGTTCACCGATTTGGTGCCGAGGCGTTTTAGGAGGTTTCCGATCCGTCCGCTTGCGAGCATGAGCAGGCTGCCGACGATCAGGTAGCCTGTGACGATCAATAAGCTTGCGTAGAAACCTCTCATAAATTTTCCTTACTACTTCGCTCCGCCTGAGAGTTTTCCGATGAGCGAGAATAGCGGCAGGTACATCGAGATGACGATCGAACCGATGGTCACACCGAGGAACGCGATCAGTACGGGCTCCATCAATCCGAGCAGATCGGCGATTGCCGTATCGACCTCTTCTTCGTAAAAATCAGCGATCTTGCCGAGCATGGCGTCCAACGCACCGGTCTGTTCACCGACGCCGATCATCTGGCCGACCATGTGAGGGAATACGTTTGTCGCCTTGAGCGGATCGACAAAATTTTCACCGCGTTCAACACCGGCACGGACCTTGAGGATGGCATCTTCGATGATGACGTTACCGGCGGTCTTTGCCGTGATATCTAGCGATTGCAGGATCGGCACGCCAGAGGAAAGCAGCGTCGAGAGGATACGTGAAAAACGTGCAACGGCGACCTTTCGCAGGATGCTGCCAAAGATGGGCGTCTTTAATAGCAAAGCGTCGATCTGCCACTTGCCCTTTGGCGTGGCGTAGTAAAACTTGAGTGCAACGCCGCTGCCGATCAAGGTTATAAGCACAGCCAGGCCGCCCCAACCGGCGATAAAGCCGCTAATCCCCATGACGATACGCGTCGGCAGAGGCAACGCTTCGCCCGGTCCTAACAGGCCGAGAAAGATCTGTTGAAACTGCGGGATAACGACGATCATGATGATCGCGATGGCCCCGATGGCGACCGTGATAACGGCTGCCGGATAGATCGATGCCGAGACGATCGAGCGTTTGAGTTTAACGACCTTTTCGATCAACGTCGCGAGACGCTGGAGGATCAGATCGAGCACACCGCCCGTTTCACCGGCTTCGACCATGTGGGTGTAGAGATTGTCGAAAACTTTCGGGTGCTTTTCGAGGGCAGCGAAAAGCGTCGAACCTTCCTCAACATTCTGACGAACCTGACGGAGCACATCTTTGAAAAAAGCGTTTTGCTGCTGTTCGCCGAGGATGTCGATACACTGCACGAGCGGCAGACCGGCATCGATCATCACGGAGAACTGACGCGTAAAGACAGCCAGCTCTTTGGCCTTGACCTTTTTACGGCGGCCGAGCTTTGGAATAGCGATCTCGCGGCCCTTTTCATTGGCCTGCGTCATGACGATCTGCTCGCGGCGGAGCAGGGCACGCAACTCGTCCTGATTGGCGGCTTCTTTTTCGCCGGCGACGAGTTCGTTCAAACGATTTCTTCCCTTAAAAGCGTATGTAGGCATGATTTACTCCAAAAAAAAATTCTTAACGCGGGCGTTCACCGATGTTGCGGGCCTGGGCGTACGGGCTGCCGTTGGCGGGCGGACGTGTCGCCGGGCGGGCATTGCCGGCGTAAGCGTCGTTAAGGCCCGAACCACGGTCGATCAATTCTTTCAGCTCGTCGGCGTTAGACGAACGCTGCATCGCCGCCTCGAGCGTGATCTGCTTTTTGTGATAAAGCGTCGCGAGAGACTGGTTGAACGTCTGCATACCAAATTTGTCCTGTCCGGTCTGCATCATCGAGTAGATCTGATGGATCTTGTCCTCGCGGATCAGGTTGCGGATCGCGGCATTTGGCACGAGGATCTCAAGCGCCATACAGCGGCCGTCGCCCGATGCTTTTGGCACGAGGGCTTGGCACATGATGCCTTCGAGCACTAGCGAAAGCTGCGTGCGAACCTGTGATTGTTGCCCAGCTGGAAACACGTCGATGATTCGGTTGATGGTTGAATACGCCGAGTTTGTATGTAGCGTGGCAAAGGTCAAATGACCCGTTTCTGCGATTCGCAGGGCCATTTCGATGGTTTCAAGATCGCGCATTTCGCCGACCAGAACAACATCAGGGTCCTGGCGAAGTGCGGTTCTCAGGGCCGCTCCGAATGAGTGTGTGTCGGCGGCGACCTCACGTTGGTTGACAACACAGTTTTTATGATTGTGGAGGAATTCGATCGGGTCTTCGATCGTCAGGATATGCTCTTTGCGTTCGACGTTGATCTTGTCGATCATCGACGCAAGCGTAGTCGATTTACCCGAACCGGTCGGTCCGGTCACGAGGATCAATCCACGCGGCTTTTTGCAAAGATCAGAGACGATCGGCGGCAAGCCGAGAGCTTCGAATGTTTTGATCTCGTACGGGATCGCACGAAACACAGCACCGACCGCACCTTTCTGGTTAAAGATGTTGGCACGAAAACGCGACATTCCTTTGAGGCCGAACGAAAAGTCGAGTTCGAGGTTTTCCTCAAACCGGTGCTTTTGCGCGTCCGTCAAAACGGAATAAGCGAGCCGTTTGGTGTCGGACGGCGTCAGTACAGGGAACCCGGAAAGCGGGGCCAGGTGTCCGTGTACGCGAACTTGCGGGGCGGAGTTGGTCGATAGGTGCAGGTCGGACCCGCCCTGATCTGTCATTTTTTTGAGCAGATCAGGCAGCGTGACCGATGATTCGACGGATGTTTGGTTTTCGTAGCTCATAATTTTAATGGGAGCAGGGTGGGGTTAATCTTTGAGGGCCGCCCGCTGTGTGCCGCGAACGCGGGTTTTGAGCGAGTTGATGACCTTTTCCGATTCCTCGGCGAGGCGTTCGGCTTCCTGGACGGGTGAGTTGGTCGCTACACTATAGATCTTGCCGTCAACCTCTGTGAAATAGAACATACGCTGATTGACCGCGCCGTTCTTTGCCTGAGACTGAGCGACGACGACATAAACTTGCTGTCCGTCGATCTCCTTTTGGTAATCGTTGACGACCCAGCCATTTTCGCGGATCATCTTGTCGATCACATCGCGGCGAAGTGCGGTCGTTGCGACGCCGCCGACGGATTTGCTGCGATTGTAATCGCCGGGCTGATCCTGTGCCGGCCCGAGGACCGCGATCGATGCCGAACCGACCTGATCGCCGGCCGAATTATCAACGCGGAATTTTAGTTCCGCCGGTGACGAAGCCGCAGGGCTCCAACCGCTTGGTGCAGCATCGCCTGACGGCAAAACGGCCTTTGCGGCATCAGCTCTCTGAAGTTTGGCGACCGTCGGTTTCGTGGTGTTTTCGCCGTTATTGCGTTCCGCGGCACGGGCACGTGCCAGACGCAGTTGACGCAGCCTGAGAGCACGTTTGCGGGCCTGCATGGCCTTTTTACGCTTCATGCGGGCTCGGTACTGACGCCACCAGCCCTTAGAATATTTTTTGTACTTTTTGGCTTTGCGATGCTTGCGCTTATGACGCGGCCCCGCCTCAGTGCTGTCGGTCGCGAGCGGTATTAGCGTCGCTCCGCCGATCAAAAGTGCCAATGATAATGCTATTGCCCTGACTAACATATTTCCTCCAAAAACCTATATGACCGTTTCCTTAACAACTTCTTCGATCGTGGTGATGCCCTGGCGGATCTTGCACAAGCCTGATTCGCGTAGGGTGATCATTCCCAGATCGATCGCTTTTCTCCGTAATTCCATTGCTGGCGCCCTATGATGAGTTCGTGGGAGTTGTCGGTGATCTCCATGACCTCATAAAGTCCGACACGGCCCTTATAGCCCGTCTGATTACAGACCGAGCAGCCCTTGCCCTTGTAAAGTTTCAGATCACCTGCCTCTTCACGTGAGAAACCGACCTCGATGAGCCCCTCGACCGGCATGCTTGTCTCTTCTTTACACTCGCTGCAGACGCGGCGGATCAGCCTCTGTGCCTGGATGATATTGACCGACGTTGTGACCAGAAACGGCTCGATACCCATGTTGACGAGACGCGAAACCGTCGATGGAGCGTCGTTAGTATGCAGCGTCGAGAGAACAAGGTGGCCTGTAAGTGCGGCCTTGATCGCGATCTCGGCGGTCTCAAAGTCACGGATTTCGCCGACGAGAACGATGTTAGGATCCTGTCGCAGGAACGAGCGAAGAGCGGCGGCAAAGTTGAGCCCGATCTGCTCTTTCATCTGGACCTGGTTGATGCCCTGCAGGTTAAATTCGACCGGATCTTCGGCCGTCATGATATTTGTCTCTGACGTATTCAGAGCTTGAAGAGCGGAGTACAGGGTGTTCGTTTTACCCGAACCTGTCGGGCCGGTGACGAGCACCATGCCGTAAGGATTTGCGATCGCACGTTTGAATTTGTCGAGGCTCTCCTGCTCAAAACCGAGCTTGGTCATGTCGAGCATGAGCTTGTCTTTATCAAGCAGACGGAGCACGACCTTTTCGCCAAACAGCGTCGGCAGGGTCGAGACACGAAAATCGAGTTCGCGCGAGCGGTTGTCGATCTTTACCTTGATCTTGATGCGGCCATCCTGCGGCAGGCGTTTCTCGGAAATGTCGAGTTTCGCCATGATCTTAAGACGCGAGATAAGCGGATCGCGGATCTTGAGGGGCGGATGCATCACGTCATATAGGACACCGTCAATACGGAAACGGATGCGGAAATCTTTTTCGTATGGCTCGACGTGAATATCAGACGCTCCGCGGCGAAGCGAATCGACCATCAGCACGTTGACCAGCCGGACGACCGGAGCGTCTTCGCTGGCTCTTGCAAGAGCGGCGAGATCGATCTCGTCTTTTTCCTCGACGATCTCAAAATCTTCGGGGTCGCCGCCGCCAAATTCAAAGCGGTCGAGTGACACATCGAGGTCAGAGGCGGACAGCTTTTCAGACGGATCGGCCTTGAAGCCGCTCAATGTCTTGGCTCCGGCACCTTTCGAACCGTTACGGCCGTTGATAGCACCGGCGGCTTCGGTCTCGACGGCAAACGCGGCGTCGAAAATATCGATCTCGCTCGAACCGCTGTAATATTTCGAGATCGCAAACATGATCGACGTCTCGGACGCGATCACGGGTTCGACATTTAGCCCGGTCATGAACTTGATATCGTCCATGGCAAAGACGTTGGTCGGGTCGGCCATCGCCATCGTGAGCGTGGCTCCGACCTTAGAGATCGGCAGCACCGAATATTTTTGTGCGACCTCCTCAGAGATCAGTTTGATAACGTCTTTTTCGATCTGAAAGAGGTCGAGGTTGATGGACGGCACACCATATTGGCGGGACAGGACTGCGGTAACGACGTCGTCCGAGACAAAACCCAGCTTGACTAGGTTCGATCCCAAACGGCCGCCGTGCTCACGCTGGTACTCCAGCGTCTCGCGCAGCTGCTGCGACGTGATCAGATTTTCGCGGACTAGGATTTCACCAAGTTTTGCTGACATTGTAGTTTCTGCGGGGCCCTCTGCCTCTGAAAAAAACCCGGGCAAAGGGTGAGTTTACTAAGAGGATATTCGGTCTATTTGATCGAGAGGTGCTATATGGAAAACAGTGACAAACACTGTTGACTCCTAATAATACATTGTTAAACTCACGAGTGTCAACAATTCTTTTGAGTGTAAGGCAAGGAATTTTTCGGTCAGATTGACCTGATTACTGATCGGCTAGGTCCTTTTTGAGCTGGACGATGAAAGAGCGGACGGCTGTTGCCTCGACGGCGTTGGGGAAAATGGTGAGAAATTCTTCGTACACGGCGATGGCGTCGGCGTATTTTTTCTCGCGTTCATAGACGAGGCCGAGCAATTGCATTATGACCATCGTGTCCGGGGAACCGGCGAGTTGTTTGACGGCGGATTTTAGATATTTGGCAGACTCGACGTAATTGACGCCCTCATTTTCAAAATCACCAGATCCGCCAAAGCCTTCGGCCTTTTCCTTGTATAAAAGCCCAAGCCCCGCATACGCCTCCGGCTGAAAGCCCTTGCCCTCGGTGATGGCTCGTTTGAATGTTGCTATCGCCTTATCTTCCTCACCTCCCTCTTTATAAATGCGGCCCATCACCGCGGATGCCTCGGCAAAGCCGGGACGGAGCTTCCGGGCGGAGGCGATGGCCGCCTCGGCCAGATCGAGATCGCCGAGCTCGGTTAGGACACGGGCTAGAGCAACGTATGCGTCCGGATAATTTGGCCGCAGCTTGATAGCTTTTTCATACGCTTCGACGGCTTTGTCGCGATCAACGGATAGGAGCCGCTCGGCCTCCTGAAAGGAAAGCTCCGCTTCGTCGGTAGTTTTTACAAGGTCGATCTTGATCTCGCCTTTTTGCGTTGCCGCGAGCGGCTGTGTCTTTTCCTTAAAGCCATCCGCCCGTACGCGTAGAGTATGCCCGCCAGCAGCGACGGTCTTGATGGTCAGCTTACCTGCCTTGTCAGTCGTGCCATATTTGACGCCGTCGATCCATACGCCCGAGCTAGGCTGTGTGCTGATAGTGACCGACCGATATGCGGTCGCGGCGGGTTTCTTGGCCTGAGCCAAAACAAACAAATTAGCGACCAACAACAGCGACGTGATCGAGAGCAATCTGAGCATATTTCTATTTACCGCAACGGACATAGACCTATTATATCTCAATATTTGACGACAAACGCTGCTCGCGGGTTGTGCCGCAAAATTAGCTGCCGGCGTTGGCGTTATCCAATGCAGAACCCACGAAACTGCACGCCTTGATTTTTTCGCATCAAAAACTATAATCAATTGTTTGTGGCTGGGTAGCTCAGCTGGTTAGAGCGCGGGATTCATAACCCCGAGGTCGAGTGTTCAAGTCCCTCTCCAGCCACCATTTTTCATTATCAAGACGGTTTTCGGCCGTCTTTTTTTATTGTGTGAAGCGTAGTTGATGCAATCGGTCAACTATTCTGCTCTCTCGGCAAGTTCGGCCCATCGGATCATGTCAAGGTCGAGTTGTTCGGTTAGACGTTGCTGTTCGGTGAAAAGTTCGTGGACCTTTCCCGCGTCGCTGGCGGCTGCGGCGAGCTCTTTTTCGATCTCGGGCAGGCGGGCCTCGGCGGCAGCGATGCTTTGTTCGAGCGACTCGAGTTCGCGGGATTCTTTGAAGGTGAGTTTTTTGGGCTTTGCCGGTTCAGCTTTCTCAGAAACGCTGTCATCGTTATTGGCTTTGTTGCCCTTACTTACGTGCGGGCTACTGACGCGAGGCTCTTCCCGACCAATGGCGTCGAGATAGGCGGTGTAGTCGCCGGCGAATTCACGGACGTTGCCGCCGGGCTCAAAGCGAAAGACGTTTTCGATGGTTCGGTCGAGGAAATAGCGGTCGTGGCTGACGACGATGAGGGCACCGGCGAAATCGTCTAGATACTCTTCAAGGGCGATGAGTGTCGGGATGTCGAGGTCGTTGGTCGGCTCGTCGAGCAGCAGGACGTTGGGCGAGCCCATCAGTATCCTCAATAAATACAAGCGACGGCGTTCGCCGCCGGAGAGGTTGCCGATGACGGCGTACTGCGCGGCGGGCTCGAATAGAAAACGTTCGAGCATCTTGCCAGCCGTGATCTGGATGCCCTCGTTGGTAGTGACGTATTCGGCGACATCGCGGATGTAATCGATGACACGCATCTCGTCGTTGAGCGCACGGCTTTCCTGATCGTAATAGCCGATGTGGACAGTCTGGCCGATGTCGATATCTCCGCCGTCCGGAGCGATGCGGCCGGTTATCATGTCGAGCAGTGTCGTTTTTCCCGAACCATTTGCACCGATGATACCGATACGGTCGTTGCGTTTTAGCAGATAACTGAAATCGTCGATCAGCTTATTAGAGCTATACGATTTAGAAATACTGTTGATCTCGACAACCTTAGACCCGAGACGTTTTGAGCCGATGGCGATATCAACCTCGCCTCTGGCCTGTTCTTTGGGAACGGCCATTAGGTTGTGCGCGGCTTCGATACGGTGTTTGGATTTGCGTGTACGGGCCTTAGCTCCGCGGCGGAGCCAGGCAAGCTCTTTCTTAATAAGCTGATCGCGTTTATGGCCTTCGACCGCAAGCAGCTCTTCCTGTTCGGCTTTTTTCTCTAAGTAATAGGCATAGTTACCGCTAAAATTCTGCACCGTGCCTCGATCGACCTCAAGGATTCTATCGGTCACGCGGTCGAGAAAATAGCGGTCGTGCGTGACGAGCAGCAGCATTCCGGTATATCTTGCGAGATATTTTTCAAGCCACTCGATCGTGTCGGCGTCGAGGTGATTGGTCGGCTCGTCGAGAATAAGGATGTCTGGTTTAAAGATCAGCTCGTGGGCGAGAGCGACACGCTTACGCTGGCCGCCGGACAGGGCACCCATTTTGGCGGACGTGTCCGTGATGTCGAGTTTGGTCAGAACCGAGCGAGCATTGGCCTCGATGTCCCAGCCGCCGTTTATCTCTAGGTCGTGCTGCAGATCGGACATCCGCTGGAGCGTCGCGGCATCCGATTTGCCGTCGGCAACTTCGTGACAGACTGCCTCGTAATCGCGGATCGTCTGCATCACTCCGCTGCTCGACGCAAAGATCGTTTCGAGCACGGTCAGCTCTGGGTCGTACGCCGGATTTTGCGACAGATAGGCGAGCGTCTGGCCTTTGGCACGAGTAACGCGGCCTGTGTCCGGCAGCTCAACCCCTGCTATGATCCGCAAAAGTGTCGTCTTTCCGGAGCCGTTGGCGCCGATAATTCCGATCTTGTCGCGGTCTTCGAGACCGAGGGTGACATTTTCAAAAAGCGGTCTGAAGCCGTAGTTTTTCGAAATATTTTCGAGCGAGACTATATTCATAGGAGATGTTTAGCTGGTAAGCCGCCGGTAAATATTGGGCATACGCTCGGGCAAACTCAGAACGTCGTCGATGATCGTGTATCCGACGTTTCCATACAGGTCTTTTAGTTCGGCTTCGGATTCGCGGTCGATGGTGATGCAAAACGGCGTGATGCCCGTTGTTTTTGATTCGGTCAGCGCCTCGCGAACGTCCTCGCGAGCGTAGCGGGCATCGCCATAATCGTGATCGTACGGACGTCCGTCGGTCAGGATGATGAGCAACTTTGTGCGGGCTTCCTGACGAAGCAGCTTGGCTGACGCATGCCGGATCGCGGCACCGAGACGTGTGTTGTTTTGGAATGTGATGCCGCCGATGCGTTTCTCGATCTCGTCGGAATATTTCTCGGCGAAATCCTTGACGACGTAGAATTTCACATTTCTGCGGCCTTCGCTCGTAAATCCGTAGATCGAATAGACATCGCCGACCGCCTCGAGAGCCTCGCTCATCAGCACGAGCCCTTCTTTTTCGATCTCGATGATGCGGCGTCCCGGATGGGTGTATGGTTGCAAAGGGTTTCGTGTGATCGTCCTCGCCGTAGAGGACGACTGATCGAGCAGGATCGACACGGCCACGTCACGCTGTTTGCGCAGGCGTTTTGTATAAAGCCGATCGGATTGCAGTCCGTCGGCCTTTCGATCGACCACATAATCGATCACCGCGTTGAGGTCGTAATCTTCGCCGTCGATCTCGCGGTTAATGCGGGTCAGGTTTTCCGGTTTCATTAGCTGAAACTGGTGCCTGATCGACGAGATCACGCCGCGATAACGCGAACGGGCGATCTCGACAAAGTTTCGGTCGCCCTGTTTCACTTTTTTCTCGATGACGCGGCTCCAACCTACGCGATAATCGTTGAGGTCGCGGTCCCATTCGTCATAGGCAAATGCAACATCGTCCGTCTCAAGCGCCTGTTCGGGCACTTCAGTCTGCGACCAGGCTTCGGAGCCCTGCAGGTCATCGGGCTCGCCTTCGTCATCGAGGCTGTTCCAGGCGTTAAAAAGGTCACGCACGTCCTGCGCCTGTTTCTGCTGATCGCGTTTTGCCTGATCCTCCGTAATGCCCTCGACAGCGTCTTTGTCATCATAGGCAAAGTCGCTCTTATCTTCGGTCGACTCCGTTTCCTCTTCCTGGGTCTGTTCGGGCGTTATGTTTTGAAACAGCGTATAGATACGCGAGGTTGCCATCAGGGAATCGGCAACCGTAGAAACTGAAAGCTGAGAACTGAGATCCGCGTTTTCTGTTTTCAGATCTCCGTTTTGAGGTTGGGAACGTGTTCGACCAAAGAATTTTTCCACGACCGCTTCGATCTCGGAAACAACCTGGCCATAAAACTGTTTTGCATCATCAGTGGCTCCGCCGCAAAGAGTGATCTGAAAGAGCAACTCAAAGGGCACCTGATATGTTGGCAGATCAAAGATATAGGGGCGGTTCGAACGCAGGAATGACTGCATCAGGTCGAGGTCAGGAACCAGGCCTCGATAGGCTTGGCGCAGAAGATGGTCGATACGCGCATTTTCCATCGTACCAAAGATCTTTTTTGCGAGACGCGGCTCGGGAAAAGCCGACAGGACTACCCGGTAGTCAGAATCCTTTGGCAATTTCTTTCGACGTTTTTTAGCTTGGACTCGAATTTCGGATTCCGAAAGAGCTTTTTCGGCCCGCCGAACATCTTCCAAATATCCGCCTAGCGAAAAAGCGTCTTTATCATCTTCGGACGCTGAATATAGTTCGGTAAGCTCAGCGTAAACATCCTTAAGCGCCGGCGTGTCGCGGTCGAATGTCCCGAATTCGATCTGTCCGGCACCGTGGGCGGCGAGCACCTTGTAGAGCTTGAAATCCAGATCATCATCGTCGAATTCGGCGATCGATGACGGTAAAAAGATCGTCTTTCCGTCGCCGATGCGCGATTCCTGCGGCATCGCCGAAAGCGGTGCGATCTCGACCTCTTTTCCCGTTAAAGCCTCAACATACAATCGCAAGATCGACTGGACCCTCTCCAGCGGCAGCCCGAGCCGCGTCTTCTGAAGGCGATCGTTCGAAGACCGAGTCTCCAGAGCGAAATAGCTGCGGCGAGCCTTTGAGGACTCATTTTGGTTTTCGGCGAGGCCCTTCGTCACCCATTCTTCGAACTGCTCGATCGAGACCTTTCGCATCGCTCCTGAGCTTGACTTGAAAGCCGCGAGAGCGCTTTCAGCATCACTTTCTGCGATCATTGATGTGAGCTGCAAAACACGTCGGATGTTACCGGCCGAGGCACGTCTTTTGCCATTGAAAGAAGCAAAGAATTTGGGCGTTGCACGTAAGAAGGAAATAAGAACGGCGTTGCCATGCCCCGCGATCAGACGTGCGAGCGATGCCCAATCGTCAAACGTTGCCGCTGCGACAGCGAGCACGTCGCTGCCCGACGCGATGAAATGGAGAGTGACACTTCCGCCGAATTCTAAAAACTCGCCGGCTTTGGCGAGCAGCCTTACCGCATTTTCGGCATCAAGTTTCTCGAGCGACACCGGCAGCTGGGCCCACAGATCTGCGGTCATTCCGCCGGTTCTGCCGGCGAATTGCGATGCAAGATCGAGCACCGAATCGGCAACCGCATCTTTTCGAGTTTCAAATTCGGCAATAGCATTGACGACCGGCGGCGTATTTTCCAGAAATTCAGAGCTGTGTTTCGCACTGCGGGCCGCGATCTCGGCGGCTAGGTTTAAGATGCTTTCAAAAAGCTTTTCGTCTTGGATCGCTGTGGCCAGCTCAGGCAAAATGTTGAATGTCCCGAGGGCGATCGAGCTTGATAGCACCAGTTGGCGTGTACAGATCTGAAAAACAGCCGGTCTTGCCGCCTCAGGCACCTTTTTGAATGCCGCAACGCCGCTCGCAAAAAAATTTGCGCCAATCTCGGCATTCCCCATCGCGAGCCGCCGGCCGAGCTCGCCCCATTGTCGAAGGTCGTCTGCCGACAGGATCTTGGCCGCTTTCGGCACGGCCTCGACAAATTCACGGCTGACACGCAAGCTGACGCCGGCGAGTGCCGCGCTCACCTCTAGTGCCGCGCGCTTTTTATCATTTGGGAGCCTACCCAAGCGAGTTGCAAGGCCTGTGAGCGATTTTTTTGGGGTTGCGCTATTCTCCATTTATAATTCAAGTCTAAGAACTACTGCCTATATTGTCCAAAACAGGGAACATATCTCTGGCTTGGGTCGTTAATTTGGGTTTGCCGGGAGCAAATACGTATGAAAAAACAGTTATATTTGATACTGATCGGGGCCATGTTCCATCTGGGCTCGATCTTCGCCGCCGCGCAGACAACCGCTTTCCGTTACAGGCCTGAACGGGTGGCGGTCGGCACTGTTTATCATTACCTCAAGACCAACATTGACGGTTCTCAACCCGAAAATATTTCTCTATACATTGCCAGTCAGAATCGAATCGAATCCTTTAAATTTCACGAAAAAGGCACGCGTGCGGGACTTGTGACCGCAGATATGGATTGGCAAACTTTCAGCCCCAAGAAACTCGAATCATGGCAGGTTGTTTCAAAGGACGAGCGTCGGCTATTTGCAACATTGACCCTTGACCCAGATAACAAGACGGTCGATGTTTTGATCCCGGCAATGAGACCTGAAAAAGAAGCCGCTCAATTAGGTATGCTCCCGTTTCATCTCTACAATTTTGACCTCGCGAGCCTAAATGTATCGTTTCCCCATTTGATCAAGCCAAAGGGGGCTTTTACCATTGGCATTGCCGACCCTACCTTTAAGGCAGACGGCGCGATGTTTGCTTACCGAGGCGAACTAATGGTCAATTTTGAAAAAGACGAAAGACACAACGGTTCAATTTGCCGGCGATACAAAGCAGCGGGGCCCGGCATCGGCGGAACTGGCACGATCTGGGTGAATAAGGCGGGAAATTACATCGAAGATATGGAGTTCGACGTCGCAAACAACCCCGATTGGAAAACATTCAAACTGAAGCTCATGAAAAAGGAAAAAATAAACGCCGACGGATGGCAGCGGTTTATCGCAGCCCATTTTGGAAAATAAATTGTCTAATGATGATGGTCGCCGTCGGCGGCGTTCAATTTGCTGGGGTCGAGCAGCTTTGAGAAATCATCGAAGTGGAACATCGTATCGTCCTTACAATGTTCACAATAGAACGTGACGTCCTCTCCGAGATACATATCTTTCAGATGATACGCGATAAAGCAGCCGTAGCAACGTTGAATGCGTTTGCCAAAATCTTCGAGAATGTGATGTTCCGGTTCCATAGTTTACGTCGGTCGCGGCTTTCGCCGCTATTTCACCACGCCGCGTTTCGAAGCAGTGATAAAGTCAACAACGAGATCGACCTCTTTACAGCCGGTGATATCTTCGCGTATTTTCTCGACAGCTTGCGTAGTGTTGAGCCTTGACGAGAGCAGAATGTGGAAGGCACGATTTAGTTTTTCGATCACGTCGCGCGAATATCCCCGCCGTTTCATGCCCAGGCGATTCATTCCGTAACATTTAGCGTGATTTCCCTGTATGATCGCAAACGGCATGGCGTCCTTGACCACGACCGAATAACCGCCGATAAACGCCTCATAGCCGACCCGGCAAAATTGGTGCACACCGGAATAGGCTCCGACGCTTGCCTTGTCGGCGATCTCGACATGGCCTGCGAGCGTCGCGGCGTTTGCCATGATTATTTCGCTGCCGAGCTGACAATCGTGAGCGACATGTGCCTGTGCCATCAATAAATTTCCGTCGCCGATGCGGGTTACTCCGCCGCCGCCGGCCGTGCCCCGGTGGATAGTAACAAATTCGCGGATGTGGTTTTGTTTGCCGATCTCGGTGGATGTCGGCTCGCCAGCGTATTTCAAGTCCTGGGGACCGAGCCCGATCGACACGAACGGATATACATGCGTCTCATCGCCGATAGTCGTTCGCCCGTCAATGACCACGTGCGAATCGAGCCGCACGCCGTCGCCGAGCGTCACTTCGTCACCGATCGTGCAAAACGCACCGATATGACATCCGTCGCCGATGATCGCCTGCTGGCTGACTATCGCTGAACCATGAATGAATGAAGACATAAAGCGGTCTAATTGGTGTACCCGGCAGGGCCGTCGACAGGACGAGTTTCACCGCCGCCGTTCTGCCGTCCCGCCTTACGAAAGATCGTCCAGGTAGCAAAGATCATTGCGGGAATAGAAATGATCAACCCGAGTATCGCCCCGCCAACGAGGCATGTGAGAAATCCGTAAACACCTAATCTCGATTGCCCCTTCTTATAACCTACGATCAACGGGATCAAACCCAGTATCAGCCCGAGACCCGCATTGAACAAAGCGGCGTAGATCATCAGTTCCTGAGGGGGCATTTTAGTCGGGTCCATGGTTCATTTCTCCTATTGATCACTGCGATTAGCAATTATCGATAATATCTCCGCTTCAGCGGTGATCTGGCCGTCAACGCTGGCGACACCGTGCATTTTTTGGACGCGGCTACCGATCCTGAGGGCCGTCACCTCTAGCTTGAGTGTATCGCCGGGGACGACCGGGCGGCGAAACCGGCAATTGTCGATCCCGGTAAAGAACGGTATCTTGTCATCACGGTCCTCAAACTCACGAAGTGCAAGTATCGCACCGACCTGAGCCAATGCCTCGATCTGAAGCACTCCCGGCATCACTGGCGCCCCCGGGAAATGTCCCGTAAAGAAGTGTTCGTTTACGGTGACCTGTTTGATACCGACGATGCGGACACGCGGTTCGAGTTCGATGATCTTATCGACCAGCAAAAACGGATACCGATGCGGCAAAATATTCTGGATCGCTACTGAATCAAGGATGGACATAATGTCGGTCGATTAAACAACGTATAAGCCAAAAGCCGGCAAAATGCAATTTCGCCGGCTAATGGTGAAGCGGAAAAGTTAACCTAAAATACTTACGGCTTCGGCGTCGCCACTGCCGCAGTCCCTGCCGGTTTGGTATTAAAATAGGTTATGAAATCCTTAGTTATGTTGGCCGAGGTATCAAGCGAGAGGATCGCATTTGCATTGGCGAGAGCCGCAATGTCCAGAATGACAGCGTACCCTTTTGCTTTGGCAAAATCCTGGATCGAGCGGCTGATCTCAGCCGATACCGGTCCGAGAACCTCTCCGCTGCGTTTTTCGACAGCGGCGTCATACTCTTTCTTCTTGAATTCGAACTCACGCTGCAGACGCTGGCCTTCATCCTGCTTGGCGGCGGCCGCCTTCTGATCTACTGGAACTGCCGGATTGGATGTCATCTTTGCCAGATCTTCCGAGATCGTTTTGAGCTTTGTCTGAATGCCGTTCAATTCGGTCACACGCGGCTTCATTTCAGCGTCAAGAGCGTTTAACGCGTTGACATACTTGGTAACGCCGTTCAGGCCTTTTTCGTCACCGCCAAACGCGGCCGTGTCGATCCAACCGATCTTTGTAGCCGCGGTCTGCCCTCCCGCAGGGGTGCCCGTCTGGGCAAATGCGGACACGGCAAAAATAGCAGCGAATACAAGACTAACGGCTATCGTACTAATTCTTTTCATTATGGTTGTAAAACTCCTTAAGCTAACAGAAAGGCTTAATTACCTCTCATATCTATACATTTCTTTGAAACTAATTTTACGCAAACTGTTGCTCGCTCGTTTCGAAAAAAGAATGGCAATAGTAAATAAACGCCACTTCAAAGTCAAAGGGCATGACGCGAGTATGCCGTTTCTTAGCGTAGGCCTTCGTACTCTTTAGAAAGTGCGTCCGACCGTAAACCTGAATCCCTGACGTTTGCCGGGGAGGTAGATCCCGGGCAATTCCTCGGTATAACCGAGCTTGGCGTTCGGATTGTAGTAATAGATCAGGCGGAACGGCACATTGACGATCGGCACCTGAACTCTAAGCTCCACACCGACGCTTGCCTTAAAATCACCCAGCTTTCCAAACTTGGCATCATCGACCTTAAGCAGAGAATTCTGCTGGACCTCGCCTCGCAAATAAAGCTGCTGAACCTGCGGCGAAAGGCTGGTCGGGCATCCAAAACGGTTTCCGCGGCAAAATTCATTGATAAAATCCGTCTTGGTCATTACGCGGCCGCGATAATAAAGAAGACTGGCGTAGCTGCTCTCCAACACGGGCGTATTGATCAATGCCAGCGCCGTCAAACGGCCTGCACCGATAAACGTATCGTCGTTGAGGTATTCGCTGTTGATGGTCTGAGTTCCCGTCTTACGAAGATTAAACACAGAACCAACATCGGCAAAGACAGCCATCGTGGCCGGGCCAAAGATCGGTATGCGGTATTCAAGATTGGCGAGCAGCTCGGTGTCGCCGCCAATAAAGCGATAGTTACGCGAATAAAGCGCCGGATTAGCACCGGCGGCACCCGTCAGTTGGCCGATAGTGGCAATTTCATTCAGGGTTCGAGCATCGAGTCCAAAATCGGTCACCGGTGTTCCGGACGCATTCGTCGCGACTTTGACGTTTCGCGTGGTCACATAAGTATCGAACGGAGCAACCGGGCCGATAGATCGCGAATTGTAGCCGCGGATATCGTTCTCGCTGCCGAGATAGTACCTTTCGTAAGCCGGAACACCGCCGACGAACGAGATCGAGTTGGCATTGCGGATCTTATCGGTGATCGACCATGTTCCGATCGTTCCCGCCTGAATTCTGAACGCAAGCACCTCAGGGTTTTTCGATTTCTTCTTTCGGACCGGAATGAACTGCGAATATTGAATATTCGGCTGATAAGTTCGAACATCTCCACCGAGTCCGGCAAAGGACATAGACACGGACAGCGACTTACCGGAAAGCGTGTCAATTCCGTTGGCAGCCGGCTGACGGGTGTCAAAGGCAAATGTACCGGTGACACGGCTCGTCAAAATGCTCGGCTGACGGTAAATGACCGGAATGCGGGCCGACGGATCGGCGGAAGCATTCACCTCAGGGTCCGCGATGCTTGTCGCTGAGAGCTGATATGTCAGGCCAACACGACTAAATTGGGTGAAACGCCTTTTCTTAAAAAAAAGCTCAGAAAGCGGTGCCGTCGCGAAAACATTTGCCCCGTAGGTGCTCTGCGTAAAGAGATTGCTCTCATCCGTAGTCACCTGGCCATAGGGATTATATAGATCGTTAAGCAGGTCCTGATTTTGCGTCAGGAATGTGCCCTCGCCAAAGAATTTGTAACGGCTGGCAAATAGAGAGAAGCCGACCGATATCGGCCGTTCGCGGAAATATGGTTCCTGATACGTGAACTGCAGGCTCTGCTGACGGTTGCCAACCCCTGCGTTAAAGGAAAGTATCTCACCGCGGCCGGCGAGGTTATTGGTCGAATATTCGAGCCCGAAAAACGAACCGCCAATGCCCGACAATCCGCCGTTGAACGAGATCTGTTGACGGCCTTTTTCTTTGACCTTAACAATCAGGTCAACGTCCCCTTTTTCTTCGTCGGTACGGATCTCGACGTCCTGATCTTTATCGATCGGATCGAAATACTGGGTTTGATTAAGCCGGGCGACCGAAATATCAAGGAAATTCTGGTTATAGATATCGCCTTCGTTTAGCAGGAATTCACGGCGCATCACCCTGTCGCGGGTGAATGTATTGCCGGTAAATTCCAATCGGCGAAGCGTGAACTGCCGCCCCTCGTCAACCGTGATCGTGATATCGACAACGCCCTCGTCCGGTTTTGCAGGGTTATCTTTAAAGACCGGATCGAACTCGGCATTATATTGAACAAAACCCTGTGAGCCGTAAACTTTTTTCAGGTCCTCATAGACGGCTTCCTGCAGACGTTTGCCGTCGGCGATCTCGCCCTTCTTTAGCCCGACGTAACCGAGTATCTGCTGTTCCGAAAAGATCGAGTTGCCCTCAACCTTTAGCTCGCCGACACGAAAGACCTTGCCCTCGGTGACCGGCACCCTGATCTTGAGCGTGTCATCCATTGATGTGACCAACGGGATCGGGAAAAGCTTAACGATTGGGAATCCGGTGCGTTTGTAACCGAGGCCGATGACCTCAGGCTCCCCGATGCGGGCCTGGAAATAGCCCTTTGAGAACATATAGGCCTTTACATTCTTTTGCAGGTCGTATTCAAGTTTTCTCAGGTCGAGGATGTCCGTCCCCTTGACACGCGAGATCAGGCCGGTTTCCTTGATGAGCGTGAGAGCACCGCGCAGCTCTTTATCTTTGAATTTTTGATTTCCCTCAAACTCGATCTCGACGATACGCGAGCGGTTGCCCTGTTCGATCTGGAAGGTAACAGCGATCGAGGTCGCCGAGACCTCTTCTTCCTGCACGGTCACTTTTGCATTCGGATAACCCTTACCGGCAAGCAGTTCGCGCAACACGCGGGTCGCCGCCCGAGCCTTGACCGGGTCATAGATCTGTTCCTTTGAAACACCGACACGCTTTTCGCGAAATTCCTTAAGAATGTCAGATTCCTGCAGAGCCTTTGTTCCTTTGAACTGCAAATCACGAATAATGGGCCATTCGCGTACCTCAAAGATCACGTTCACACCGCCGCGAATGCCGTCCTCAGTCAGGACGCGGGTCGCGGTTTTGTCAAAGAAATTAAGCGATAGGAGTTCTTTTAGGTCGCGTTCGAGAGCTGCCGGGTCATAGACGTCGCCGGGACGCGTCTTGATGTAATAAAGCAGATCTTCGTCACGCAGACGGCGATTGCCCTGGATATCGACACTTTCGACGACCTGCTGAACGGAAGCGGCGCGATTGCCGGCCTTTGGGTTCGAATTGTCGCCGGTTCCGGCTATGGCCGGAAAAGCCAAAAGTGCCGTCACCAATGCTGCCAACCCGAGTGCGCGTAACTTGTACATATAAAATGCGAAACTTCCCTATTAATGCAATTGATCGCTTCTAACGAGAAGCTTCATTTTCGCCGTTGCCTTGAAAATATAGTCCTAGGATAGATCAACAAAAAAGGCATTTCAAAGCAAGGTTTTGACTTGCCAATTGGATTCACCCAACCCTTTCGAGGTTGCCTTATCCGGATCCACCTGCAAACTTACGAATTATACAAGGAAAATGCTAGAACCGCGAACGATAGCAGAGGAGTTTTATCTAAAAGTGTCAGAGAAAGGAGTCAACAAAAGCAGGATTTGGACTTTGAGTGCGACGAATTTAAGTCGCACGAACTTAAGCAGGGCATTTCCGTCAGCATTTCGCTCGACCGGTAGGAGCACTGCGCCGTTCACCGCCGAAATCTATCGGATAATGACCGTCAGGCTTTTATCCTCATGCCTTTTGCGTTAGTTCCTTTTCGATCGCGGCGATCTCGACAGCGCGGAAAGCGAGACGGTCACCGGCGGCGTAAACCTCAATAGTGCTTTCTTCCGTTACGTCACCCTGAATTAGAGCCTCTGAGAGTTCGTCCTCAACATATTTCTGCAGGGCACGTTTTAATGGGCGCGCACCGTATTTGCGGTCCGCGCAGGTCTTATCGATCAGCCATTGGCGGGCATCGTCCTTGAGGACGACGATGAGCGAACGCGCCGCGACGAGCAGGTTGAGTTTGTCCACTTGCAGATCGACGATGCGGCTGAGATCTTCGTCAGTAAGCTCGTCAAAGAGGATTATTTCGTCCAGGCGATTGATGAATTCAGGAGCAAAGGTTTGTTTGACCTGCGACATCACTTCATCTTCCATTTGATCGCGTGTCGCCGCGGCATTTGCCTGAAATCCAAGCGAAGCACGTTTCTGGATGACACGGGCACCGAGGTTTGAGGTCATTATAAAGATCGCGTGTTTGCAATCGACCGTATTGCCCTGCGCATCGGTCAAGATGCCGTCCTCAAAAACCTGAAGCAAGACATTGAAAAGATCAGGGTGAGCCTTTTCCACCTCGTCAAAGAGCACAACAGCGTAGGGCGATCGACGCAGTTTCTCTGTCAACTGGCCGCCTTCCTCATGGCCGACGTATCCGGGGGGCGAGCCGATGAACTTTGCGACCGAGTGTTTTTCCATGAATTCGCTCATATCAAAACGTATGAGCGAACGCTCGCTGCCAAAGAGGTACTCGGCGATCGACCGGGCAACCTCGGTCTTACCTACACCGGTAGGGCCGAGAAATAAGAACGAGCCAACGGGACGCCCCGGATTCTTGAGCCCTGCACGTGAACGCCGAATTGCGCGCGCAAGCGCCGAGATGGCCGGACGCTGCGAGACGATTCGTTCGTGCAAGGCGGTTTCGATTGTCAGCAGTTTTTCTGCCTCCTGCTGCTTGACGGACGAGACCGGAACCCCGGTCCAGCGGGCAATGACCTCATCAACGTCGTCCTTGGTCACCTCAACGGCAAAGAACGAATCTTCGAGCGATCGCAGCTCATACGAGATCAGCTGGTCTTCGTTGGCGGCCGCACGTTTCCAGTTTTCGACCGTCTCTTTCCATGACGGTTCACCGCGGTTCTCATGCTGGTAACGCAATTTTGCCCGGGCACCTGCCTCATCGAGCACGTCGATCGCCTTGTCCGGCAAAAAACGGTCCGCGATATAGCGGTGCGATTGAGTCACGGCGGCCGCCAGAGCCTCTCTTGTATACCGAAGCTGGTGAAACGCCTCGTATCGGTCGACAATGCCGGAGATTATTTCGATAGCTTCCGCCTCAGTGGGCGGTTCGATCCTCACAGCCTGGAAGCGGCGCTCGAGAGCACGGTCCTTTTCGATAGTTTTGCGAAACTCCGCCGGCGTGGTCGCACCGATACACTGGATGTCTCCCCGCGAAAGTGCCGGCTTTAGAATGTTCGCGGCGTCGAGCGTCCCCTCAGCGCTGCCTGCCCCGACGAGTGTATGAAGTTCATCTATGAAAACGATGTTTTCTTCATTTTCTTTAAGCTCGGCCATTATCTTTTTTAGCCGCTCTTCGAACTGGCCGCGGTACTTTGTTCCGGCAACTACGAGAGAGAGATCGAGCGAGAGGATCCGCTTGTTCTCGAGAAATGTCGGCACCTCGCGCGAAACTATACGTTGCGCCAGCCCCTCGACGATCGCTGTTTTGCCTACGCCGGATTCGCCGATCAGCACCGGATTATTTTTTGTCCGGCGGCAAAGTATCTCGACGATACGCTCGAGCTCTCTTTCGCGGCCGACCAGCGGATCGAGACGCCCCTCGGCAGCTTCGGCAGTCAGGTCGCGTGTAAATTCAGAAAGACCGGGCGTTTTAGTATTCTCTTTTCCCACTGATGCAACACCGGGGATGCCGCTCTGTCTCGTAAGCTCGTCACGGACATCACCGAGGCGCAGGCCGTAGCCAAAAAGTATTTCAGCCGCAACACTTTTCTCTTCGCGGACAATACCGAGCAATAGATGCTCAGGGCCAATGTGGCGATTCTTCAACTGGCGGCTTTCATCATTTGCGTAAAAGAGGATCTGTTTGGTCGCAGGCGAAAGATGAAGTTCAGATGATTGCGGAATGCGGTCGCGGAGAACGATCCGTTCTTCGACATCGCGGCGGATCGAATCGACCGTCAAGGCATGACGAAACGGGAAAAAACGCGCAGACAAAGTCTTATCCTCACGCATCAGGCCAAGCAAAACGTGCTCAGGGGCGATCACTTGCGAACCGTATTGAAGAGCTTCGTACCGGGCAAAAAAGATGACCCGGCGGGACCGCTCCGTGTAGCGTTCAAACATAGGATTCTATCGGGACAACTCGCTATATGAAATCATTATAGCGAAACGCCGGAATGCAGCAACAATTATCTCAAAATCTGAATATTAACGAGCTTGGGTGAAATATAGTTACAAAGGCGCACGAAATCCAAAAGAAAACGCAATAATTTACAGCTTTTTGTGAAAAAACCGTCGCGGCGTCAGTTTGCCATTCGAGAGCGGGCGTCGATCTCGGCGATATCTTCCTGTTTGATCTCGCGAACCACGGCTTCATCGCGATTAGATATACCTTTCAATATCTGGCCGGCGGGTGCCAATTCGACACGGGACGTGAGCACTCGAGCGACACGTTTGGGCAGAAATTTAGGGGCGATATTTGCGATCGAATCAGCCAGTGCGACGATGTCGCCGCCACCGGGCCAATGGCCCCGCACTACCGATTCGTCTGAGCGGTTAACGAGACGCAATATCACGAGCGCTACGACGTAGAGATCATCGACCTGGCCGATGAACGGAAAAACATCAGGTATAAAATCTAGCGGCGAGATCACGTAAACGATAGCCGCAGCGAAAAGGGCTTTTTCGGCAGCCGGAACGCGGGCGTCTTTTAATAACCGGCCGAGCAGCACGACCATGTTCGGCAAAAACATCAAAAAGCTGCGAAGCCGTCCTTTCAACTCGCCTTTTTCGCCTCGCTTCAGCTTTCTTTTCGATTCTATTTGTCTGCTCATCGTAGTATTTTTTTGGCTGTCCTTTCAGTCTAAATACGACCGGTGCTTTGTGCAAGTTTCGCCTTAGTTGGTTGTATGGTAAATTCAAAGTCTAAAGTATGATCCTGCAGAAAATTCGCGAGCGCGCTGCCGCCGATATTCAACATATAATCCTGCCCGAGGGTGAGGATGTTCGCACAGTTCAGGCGGCGGCGATCTGCTCTGCCGGACGGATTGCAAAGATAACCGTGCTGGGTGACGAAGAGAAGATACGGACACTCGCATCTGAGGCGGGAGCGAATCTGAATGGCGTCGAGATCATCGACCATCGCAGGTCTCATGACCGCGGAAAACTCGCAACGCTCTATCATCAGATGCGCCGTGCAAAAGGCGTGACCCTCGAAGAGGCCGAACAGACGCTAAAAGATCCCCTGTATTTCGGCAACCTTTTGGTCCGCGAAGGCAAGGCCGACGGCTCGGTCGCCGGTGCGACAAATACCACCGCTCATACTGTTGCCGCTGCGTTGCGATGTATAGGTGTGCGGCCGGGATTTAAGACCGTCTCGAGCTTTTTCCTGATGGTCGTGCCCGATAAGAAATTTGGGGCAAATGGTGCGATGATCTACGCGGACTGCGGTGTCGTGATCGACCCTGACGTCAGCGAACTCGCCGAGATAGCCATTGCCTCGGCAGACTCGTGCCGCGCTCTGCTGCAGGTCGACCCGCGGGTTGCGATGCTCTCGTTCTCGACAAAGGGAAGTGCGAAACATCAAATTATCGAAAAGGTTGTCGAAGCCACCAAGACAGTAAAGGCCCGCATGCCGGAGCTTGCGATCGACGGTGAACTCCAGGCCGACGCTGCTCTCGTCAAATCGGTCGGCGATTCCAAAGCTCCCGGCTCAAACGTCGCGGGGCGCGCGAATGTCCTCATCTTCCCGGATCTCAACGCCGGGAACATCGCCTACAAGCTGACCGAACGCCTTACCGGCGGCACCGCCATCGGCCCCATTCTGCAGGGCCTCGACCGCCCCTGCAACGACCTCTCGCGCGGCTGCAAAGCCGAAGATATAGTCGATGCTGTGGCTATTACTGCGGTGCAGTCACAAGCACGAAAGAATAGCTAGGCCGCCATGAATATTGGCGTGATCTCAACCACGAATCGATCGATCAAGGTCTTTATCTCCCTGTCTTTGGAGCATGGCAGCCTGATGAAGGACTTTGACTGTTGATCTTTGTCGCCGCGTTTTGATATTTCGCGTTAAAAGACGAGAGCATGGCTGCTTCGACTACCTCGACCATCGATCGTGATCAATATATCTCTGCTTCGTCGGGCGGGCGGGTCTTCCATCGGCGATGTATCCAAAGCCACTGGTCCGGGTATTGTCTTACAATTCGTTCTATTTCGAGGGTGAATCGCCGCGTCGTTTCCAAAATATCATTTTTCAGATCATTTGAGCGTTGCGGTTCTATCGGCTCGCCGCATTTCATCACGTATTTTCTTTTAGGTTCGTCCCATACAAGAAAGGTCGGCAAGATGATCGAGTTTGTCCTGATCGAGAGCATCGCGACGCCGGTCGTAGTGCACGCAGCGACGCCGAAATAAGGCACAAAAACGCCTTCTTTCGGGTGCGTATTTATGTCGGCGAGAATAAGTACCGCCTCACCTCCCCTGAGTTTCCGGACGATCGCTGAAGCCGAGTTGATCTTATCGATCTGAGAATTGCCGAACCGCGTTCGCATTTCGAGGATCATCGTTTCGATCTTCGGGTTATCCATCCGACGTGCGAGCAGGTGTATCGGCTCTATGATCGCGGGAAATGCCGTCGCCATCAATTCCCAGCTTCCCAGATGAGCACTCAAAATTATCCGGCCGCGGCCGGCCGCGGCGGCATTACGATAGTCGGCGAGTGAACTCTCGCCGGGAAATTCGATCAACTGCTCCAGATCCCCCGGCTTGAGTCTGCCGGCCCGGCTTATCGCACCGAGGCTGCGGCCGAGATTTCTGAAGACACCTCGTAGGATAACCTTTCGCCCGGCGGTATCCATTTCGGGAAAGGCGAGTCTAAGGTTAGTCTCGCCAACCCGCCGCAGCCGGCCTAGCGCAGGATAAAGAAAACTACCCACCCCTTCCCCTGCAGCGAGAGTAAACCTCAAAGGCAAGATCGAGAGCGACCCGACAACGACGCGTGCCAAGGCATATTCGATCCATATCTGTGGTGTACTTTTGCGCGCCATAAACGAGTGATCGGCTATGAAGATACTTTAGAGATACGGAAGTGAATATTCAATGACGTTGGCGATCATTTTAAGTCTTACAAAAGTCTTACAATTGCAACCGCAAGAACCTGTTAGGCTCTTAATTGCGGGTTCCCTGTGCCCGAATGAGTTTAATTGATCAGAGGTCAAACAATAGTGCAAAACGTTATCGATTTTGAACCATCGCGTGCCGACAAACTGAATTGGAACACGATCTTTTTTGTGGCGGCTTTCCATCTTGCGGCGATCGCGGCGGTTTTTACTTTTAGCTGGCAAAATGCCCTGGCAGCGTTTATATGCTGGTGGGTTGCCGCAAGTTGGGGCATCGGCATTGCCTATCACCGGCTGCTTACGCACCGCGGTTTCACTACATCCAAATGGATGATGCGTTTTCTCGCGACCTGCGGTACGCTTGGCCTGCAGAGCGGCCCTATCACATGGGTCACGACCCATCGCCTGCACCACGCTTTCACTGATACTGACAAGGATCCGCACAGCCCGCGTGAAAAGGGCTTTTGGTGGTCGCATATGGGCTGGATCTTTAAGGGAACCGCTCAGGTGCAATCAGAAGCGACGCGGCAGCGTTATTCGCCCGACCTGATGAAGGACGGCTATCTCCGCTGGCTCGACAAATATTATTACGTCACAACGCTGATTCTCGCTGCGGGGCTTTTCGCTATCGGCGGCTGGACGATGGTCGTCTGGGCGATCGTGATGCGTGTCGCTGTTAGTTGGCACTTTACATGGCTGGTAAATTCGGCGACCCATCTTTGGGGATACAGAAGGTTTGAGTCGCGTGATGATTCGCGAAATAACGTCCTCGTCGCCGCCGTCACTTTTGGCGAAGGATGGCATAACAACCATCACACGTATCCGCGAAGCGCAAAGCACGGCTTTACCTGGAAAGAGTTTGATATCAACTGGTATCAGCTTCGGATAATGGAGAAGCTCGGTCTGATCAGCAATGTTTATGCTTACGATCTTGCAACCGAATCGGAAACTCCAAAGGAAATGAGAAAGGCCGCCTAAAAGAAACGTTAAACTGAGAACGGAAAACGGAAAATGAACGCCCGGGTTTCAATTTTCTGTTTTCCGTTCTACATTTTCAGTTACGTATGCGCCGACGTAAGACCGCAATCTTCTTTCTGATCCTGGGCATTACCCTTTCGGTGCTCGCGGTCGCTCTCAACATAGGCTGGATATTATTAAATCCCCGTGAGGTCGCGTTGCTTGTTTTCGGGGTGATCTTTTTTCTGCTGATCATTACAGGCCTCATCCTCAATACGATCTTTTTGGTGCGGGAGATACGCCGTAACGAGCAGCATGATGCGTTTCTCAACGCCGTCACCCACGAATTAAAAACCCCGATCGCGTCTATCAAACTCTATCTCGAAACGCTCCGGTCACGCGACCTCGACAAAGCCAAACGAGATGAGTTTTACGACATCATGCTTGATGACAACGCCCGGCTTCTTGGCACCGTCGAACAGGTTCTGCAGGCGAGCCGCACCCGCGAAAAGGGGCGGTTGATGAATCTTACTGAGATCGACCTCAACGAACTGATCACTGAAACCATCAAGATGACGATCGTGCGAAAACATCTCGACGAACAGGCGATCAGATGTTCGTCACCGGCGGAGCCGATCGTCGTTATTGGCGACCGCGATGAGCTGCAATCGGCATTTGTAAACCTGCTCGAAAACTCGATCAAGTATTCGCCCGGTGAACCAAAGATAACGGTAAAGCTGCGTTCGTCGCCGCGTGGCAAGGCCGAGATATTCGTTCGCGATCACGGCATCGGCATCCCGAGGAACGATCTCAAGCGAATTTTCAAGCGGTTCTACCGAGTTCCTGATAAATCGACCGGTGCTGCAAAAGGCACGGGACTTGGCCTCGCTATTGTCAGTTCGATCATCGAAAAACATGGCGGCCGCGTAAAAGCTGAGAGCAAAGGCGAGGGGCAAGGCTCAACTTTCATCATCCAACTCCCGAGGAGATCGAAATGAAGATACTAATCGTCGAAGACGAACAGCACCTGGCAGACGGACTGCGGTTCAACATTGAGGCCGAAGGCTACGAGGCAGAGATCGCGGTTGACGGCCAGGCGGCGCTTGAGCGGCTCGCCCAAGCGGTGTTCGACGCGGTCGTGCTTGATGTAATGCTGCCAAAGATGGACGGCTTTGAGGTCGCAGCGGCAATGCGTGAACGGGGTGATTACACGCCGATCCTGATGCTCACGGCACGCGGCAGGCCCGAAGATGTGCTGCTCGGCTTTGAGGCAGGCACGGACGACTATCTCGCAAAGCCATTTGATCTCAACATATTTCTCGCAAGGCTCAACGGACTGCTTCGCCGGCGAAAATGGATGCAGGCTGAGCCGGCTCAACGCACCGGCGGCGGAGCGATCGAGATAAACGGGCGCACCATCGACCTGGATGACCTGGTCCTGCGTAATGGCGACGCGACGGTCCACCTGACGCTGATGGAAGCAAAGCTGCTGCAATATCTGATAGAGAACGAGGGCCGGGCCGTTTCCCGTAAAGAGATACTCGAAAAGGTATGGCACCTGCAGGAAGACACTGACACGCGGGCGATCGACAATTTTATCGTTCGGCTTCGACGTCATCTGGAAGACGCTCCGAATACTCCAAAGATCGTTCAAACCGTCCGCGGCGTCGGCTACCGGTTCATAAAGCCTGAGGAAAAGCCGGCGTAATCCTGCCGCGAAACGACTTTGATCTCTTGTCGCCAATTCTCGTGCAGGTCAAAACGCCATAGCTCGATCTCAGGCGAAACACACCGAGCGAAATATTCAAAATCCCGATGAAAACTCCATGCCGGTGCCGCGAAATATATGATCGCCGGTTTATCGGCGATCTCGCGCCCCTCGAAAAGATCTGCCGCTGCCAAGATGCCTCGCCGACGCTGAAGTTCTATCTTTCGCCAATAATCGACCGACTGAAAAACGCCGACACGATCAGGCTGTGTCTTTAATTCAATTATCACCAGACGGCCATCTCGGCGCATCGCAAGCAGGTCGATCTTGTCGCGAAAGAAGCGAAACTGGTTGTAGATCGGCGAAAGAATGAGATTTGTGTCGAGCAGTTTGATATTGCGGCGCAGGATCGACTCGAGCCATGCCTCCGGTGCAGACCGGTAATACTCGTGACGTTTGTTGGCGGTTTCGGGCGAGCGATATGCCGACAGGGCCTCGATCAGTGCGGCGCAATCGTCCCAATTATCCTGAGTCAGTATCTGCCGCTCGCGGCCGACGCCGAACCACGCCTTTTCCTGTCCCATCATTGAACGGACTCGGGCGAAGGGCAGCCCTCTGAACCTCAAAGTCTCCCCTTGGCGCGAAAAGACGATGTCGATCTCATTGGGGTAAAGGTCGATCAAATGTTGCGAAGTCACGCCCGGCTCCTGCTTCTGGGGCAATATAAGCTTTGGAGCTTTTTCGCGCCAGAGCTCGCTTATTTTGCGCGTTTGCAACGGGATAAGCCGGGGCGGATCGGACTTTCTTTCGATCTCTACGACCGAGATCTTCGTGTGCCATCTATCGGTGAGCAATGCCAGCAGTTTTTGAGCATTTTTTGCCTGCCGCTTTTCGCAAATGATCCAGATATCACTGACCGGATTTTTCTTTCTAATTGAGAGTTTTTCAGCCCAAAGTAACGCCGTCGTGAAGATCGCTTCGACCGACAGCGACCCGGTGACATCGGCGATCGCTGCCATCGGGGTCTGCTCCGCAGTATCAAAATGTATCAGAGCAAATCGCCCGTTCTCTTCGTTTAGACTGACTCGTCCAAGCTTTGAAGTTGGGAAATTTTCCGATATGAGACGACCGATCTCGTTAGCCCGTTCGAGCCGGGCGGCCTCGATCTCGGCGGCAAGTTCTGATGCTAGAGTTCTAGCAACCAGCCGCAACGTCTCGCGTTTTTTGGCGAATGCACCGGCGACGTCGAGAGTCGCTTCGTCGGTGCTTAAAGTGAAGGAGTTGAGCCGCCAGTTATGAAATCCCTTGTCGTCTAAAAATCCGAAATGGGCCTTCCCGCCATCATCGGAGATCTCGATCTCATGCCCATAGATCGGAAAGGTCGGGCCGCTGTCGCGGATAAGCAGCCACTCGCGGCTGCTTGAGATCAGATCGCGAAGAGGCTCGGTATCTACCATTTATGATTCGCGGCGAAGTATCGGATCATGTCCTCGGCCCAGTCGGCGTAGCCCTGTTCGGAGGGGTGGATGCCGTCGGCGAAAAAGCCCTCGAGCCTGACATTGACGGGCTGCGGGTAATAGAATACGCGATCCATATCGCGGGTGAATTCTTTAATGTTCGCGTTATGCATTTGCGAAAGCTCCCACAGCAGCTGTTTCGAGGGCGGCGGTATCGCGTTCGTGTAGATGATCATCGGGCAGTTTGAGATAAAGATCACCGCGTCAGGGTGCCGTTCGCGCATGATGCCGATCAGTTCGGTCATATCGCGCCGCCATTTTACAGGGCTCGACAGTTTCATTACATCGTTGCCGCCCAAGCCGAGCAAAATATAGTCGAAATGCTCGTCGGGCATTTGGGGTACCAGTTCCTCGATCGTCCGCCGGGCGGTCACGCCGTTTTTGCCGAGCACTTTCCACTCAACAGACCGGCCGATATGACCACTCAGGTATTTTGCAAATTGCCCGGCGAGCGCGAGTTCGTGCGTTCTCGCCCCGAGTCCGGCGACGGTCGATTCGCCGATGACATAGAGCCGGGCAGCACCATCCCCCTCGCCGGCTACGCCCTCACGCGGACCGGCGGCATCCGGCAGAACGCCAACCTTCCACCGCGTGATCTGACCCTGCAGAAACAAGAGCGGCGCGACCGGAGCCACAGCCACGGCTCCGAATAAAAAGCGCCGCTGCAGCGAGCGTAGATTTTTCTGCTTATCTTCCATCGATCTCGTTATGTTAAAATTTACGGACTCAAATGTTTTTGTCAAATCCGCGTTATTTTCTGTTCTGCGCCTGCCTTTTAGCTTTTTTATTTCAAGGATGCGGCTCCGGAGCTGCGAATAGCGCCGTCACGAACACTGCGGGCCTCGAGCCAAAAGGTGAATTTCCCTTCTCGACTACGGAACCGAACATCTACCGGGGCGAGTTTGTCGTTAGCGCCGGAGGCATCGAAGACAAATGGTTCATCGCCCGCAACGGAGATCGCCGCCGGTTCGACATTCTGAAAGACGGCAAACCGTCGATCTCTCAGATCAGGAGCGACGCCCTCTATTATGTAGATCACGTCAAAAAGATCTATGCGGTCAGGCCCGCGACGGGCCAGATGATGAGCATCGCGCTCGACAGCTTTTACCGCGGCAAAGAGTACCGCAAATTCGAGGATCTCGGCCTCGTAGACGGACTGAGAAAATACAAGGCGACGACATTTGACGGTGGTGAAGGAACGGTCTTTATCTTTATCGACGAATCGAACGGAATGATGGTGCGGCAGGAATATTCCGACGGAAGCGGCCAAAGCGGCACGGGCGAAAATTTTTTTGTTTATGAGATCCGGGAACTAAAGCTTGAGGCGGATGACAGCGTCTTTGCGATCCCCGCCGGTTACCGAAAAGTGAGTTGGGAAGAGTTTCGCAGCTTTAACTAACCGCCTACTCCGGCATCCAAATAGCCAACGCCGCTCGGTGTGATAAAATCAAGCTAATCAGATGCGTCTTACAAAAATAGCTATTTCTATTGTCGTCGTCGCCTTCGCGGCGTTTCTTTTTCAGGGCTGCCGAAAGGTGGATACCGGCGATATTGAAAAACTCACTGCCGCCGACCTCGCCAAGACCGAACCGCCGTATAACAACAAAGAGCCCGAGAAATATCAGGTCGAGATCTGGCAAACTTCTCCCACCGGAACCGAAAAGTTCTTTATAGTACGAAACGGCGACAAATGGCGGATCGATTCTGCTTACGGCTCGCCAGACCAAGTCTCAAATATTCACACCGAAAAGGATCTTGTGCTTTCGTTTGCGGCAAAGTCATACGCCGAATTCCCCACTAGCCACGGCTACGACGAACGCGAAGGCATGGTCACTGAGATCAGCCTGGGCATGCTCAATAGTAAAGCAAAAGGCGTCTACGAAAGGACCGGTACCGAGGACGGGGTAACAAAATACAAGGTCACGTCGGACGCCGACAAAGGCAAGGAATCGGTCGTGAGCTTTGACGAAAAGCTCGGTATACCGGTAAGAAAAGAGATCTACAAAGGCACAGGAGCCGAACGCACTCTCGAAATGACCGTCACACTCAATGGCTTTAAGCCCGAGGCGGACGAAGGGGCGTTCGTATTGCCAAAGGAATTCAAAAAAGTTAGCGTCGAAGAGATCAAAAAGATCCTGAGCGGTATCAAACAGTAAGTTATGTCCGAAAACCCAAAGCGTCCTGACATCACACCAGAGCAGAGGGCGTTTGCCGAGAATGCCCTCCATAGCCTGCCGTTCTCACGACTGATAGGGATGAAACTCGTCGATCTTCAGCCCGACATTGCGGTGCTTAGTATCGAGATGCGTGACGATCTTCGTCAGCCGAGCGGAGTACTTCACGGCGGCGTGACGGCAACGTTGATCGATACGGCGATGGCTTTTGCCGTTCGAACCCGCCTCGGCCTGACCGAGGCGACCGCGACCATCGACCTGACGGTGCACTATCTGCGGCCGCATCTCGAAGGCACATTTATCTGCACTGCGAAAGTGGTTCGCGCCGGGAAACGCATCTTCACCGTGTCAGCCGAAGTTCATAACGAAGAGGGCAAACAGATCGCGACTGGGCTTTCGACCTATACAAGAGTTTGAACGCAGAGAACGCTGAGGCTTTTAGCGAACTAATTTCCGGCTGCTTACAACACGCTTTTCTCTTACCTCTGCGAGCTTTGCGGCCTCTGCGTTAAGTAATAATGGAACAGATACGCAAATTTGCACGATATTTTAAGCCGTATAAATGGACGATCCTCGCCGGGATCTTTTTTATTTTGTGCTCGATGTCGTTCGGGCTTTTTGTTCCCTACATGGTCGGAGCGGCGGTCGATGACCTTAATTCGTCGATCACCTGGAACAAGATCATCTATTATCCGCTCGTCATCCTGGGCATCAATGCAATGAGCGGTGTCTTTTTATTTCTTCAAAGGCGTTTGCTCATAAATACATCGCGGCATATCGAATTTGATATGCGCGAAGATTTTTACGCCTCGCTTGTCGATCAGCCGCTCGAGTATTTTCAGACCAACCGCGTCGGCGATCTGATGGCACGGGCGACCAATGACCTCGCGGCGATACGCCAGATAGTCGGGCCGATGATCCTCTACAGCTTTCAGGCGATCTTTGCACTCTGCATTTCGCTGCCGATAATGCTCAATATCTCGGTCAAGCTGACCCTGCTGCTGCTCATTCCGATGCCGCTCGTCAGTTTGACCGTCAAATTTCTCGGCGGCCGAATTCACACGCGCTTTGAAAAGATCCAGGAATATTTCTCAGACATTACCGCCCGGGCACAGGAAAACCTGACCGGCGTCCGTGTGGTGCGTGCCTATGCCCAGGAGGATTCAGAGATCGAACAGTTTCAAGTCCTCAATCGCGAATACGCGGCCCAAAATCTTCGCCTTGTAAAATATGCCGCGGCGATGCGTCCGCTGCTTTTCTTTTTTATCGGCCTCGGATTTGTCATTATCGTCGCGGTAGGTGTGCCGATGGCGGTCCGCGGCGAGATCACCGCCGGCGATTTTACGGCTTTCATGCTCTATCTGCAGCGGATGATCTGGTACTTGATCGCCCTCGGCTATGTCGTCAATCTATACCAACGCGGCACCGCCTCGCTGAAACGTTTTAATGCGATCCTTGAGACCGAGCCTGCGATCGGCGACGCGGCAGGCACAGTCGAACAGCCCCCGATGAAGGGCCGGATAGAATTTCGTGATCTGAATTTCTCTTACGACGGTCCAACCAATTCCCCTACTTACAAAGGAGGGGTGACAGCCGCTTCGGCTGACGGGGTGGTTCTAGTCGCTTTTGTCGGCAAAACCGGCAGCGGCAAATCGACCTTGGTAAGCCTAATACCGCGTCTGCTCGATGCTCCGGATGGCAGCGTCCGTATCGACGGCCGGCCTATCCGTGAATACCCGCTCGCGCAGCTCAGAAGATCTATCGGATTCGTCCCGCAAGAGACATTTCTCTTTAGCGACACGCTCGCGGCGAACATCGCGTTCGGCGTGGAAGAGTTTGAACCGCAGAGGCGCGGAGACGCGGAGAAAACAAATGATAGGAAAAAGGATATCGCCGTCGATCTGCGTTCATCTGCTGCTAAACCTTCCTCTGCGTCTCTGCGTCTCAGCGGTGAAATAACAGTTGAAAAAGCCGCTGAGATCGCGGGACTTGCCGATGACGTGGCGGGCTTTCCCGGCGGCTATGAACAGCTTGTAGGCGAACGCGGCATCACGCTCTCAGGCGGTCAGAAACAGAGAACCGCCATCGCACGCGCCGTGATGCGCGACCCTCGAATATTGATACTCGACGATTCACTGAGCGCGGTCGATACCTATACCGAAGAAACGATCCTGCACAACCTCCGCGACGTTCGTGAAAATCGCACAACGCTGATCGTTTCGCACCGGGTCTCGACGATCCGCGATGCCGATCTGATCTGCGTGATGGCCGACGGCGGGATCGTCGAACGCGGCACCCATGACGAACTCGTCGCTCTCGACGGTGAATACGCCGACCTTTACGAACGGCAACTGCTTGAAGAAGAACTTGAAACGACGTAGTTGCGCAAAAAAACGCCCCGATCACTCGGGGCGTTTCAAATTAAGGACAGCTGGAACGGCTATTGTGCCGAATAGACCTGAATGGTCCTGCGTCCAAACTTACGAGCTTCACTGCAGCTCGGGACCCATACGTCGATCTTCTTGCCTTTGATAGCACTGCCTGTGTCAGAGACCAGATAGGTTCCGCTCCAGGCACCGGCATTGAGAGTAACACGCGAACCTAGTTTCAAGACTCTTGGATCCGCTGCGATCAAACCGCGGCGAACGCCGTGTCCCATCGCTGTTCTCCCCTTGAGGCAATATGCAGTCGCCGAAAAGGCACCGCGGCTTGCGCCTAGCCCAACGGCCATCGACGAACCCGTCTTCTTAACGAGCTTGTCATCGTCCTGCACGGTCAGTGCAGTTTCAGTATCAATAGCGTTCGAAATTAAATTATTATCAAATGATGCAATGTCTATAACTGTATTATCTAATTTTGCTTGCGATTCATTCGCTATAATGAGTGTCTCATCGGTCTTTGCAGTCTGGGCGTAGACAAACGCTACGAGCAGGCTGAGCAGGACCGTGATGGCTGCTCCTCTAACGATTTTCTTCATTCTTCTTCTCCAATTTTACGTACTTCGTTTAAACGCAAAAATAGCGTCTGAGATTTGGGTCATCAGCCACTATTCGCATCGAACGAAGACTGTTTCGGCAGATTCATTTCTACCTGTTTTCGTGCCCCACGGGCCGAAACTTGTATCAAGGATACCACCCCGGGGCCATACTGTCCACCCCGGCAAAAACCGCAAGCCCTTATGTTATATGCAATTGCTGAATTGTAAGGCGCTTACGGGTGTCATTTTTTTTCGATTTTGATAGACTTGAGAGGCAAAATTTACCCTTGTTGGGGGTTGATGCCGTTCGGGATCCGCGATCTTTTTTTGGAGGTTCTACTATGCGGGAAAGACGCCAAGGCGCGCGACATGTTATCTCATTTCCGATCCGTGTTCGTTGGAAAGACGGCAGCGGCAAAGAGGTCATCCAAGAGGGACTGACCGACAACATCGGTCCGTACGGCACGTTGGTCTATCTCCCACGCGAGCTGCCGCTCGTCGGCGGCAAGGTCTATCTGACTGTGACAGAAAACCCTGACGAAGAGGTCACCGTCACCGCGGAGGTCATTCGCCTCGAACGCAACGCCTCTCATCCCCAGGCCGCCCTTACTTTGACTGAAAATCTGCGCGAGTGGAAGAAAAAGGTGTGGGAAGCTGCCGGGGCCGTAATAGCCGCACAAGAACCTGAGGCTCTGGATGACTGGTAATATTGAGTCTTGAGTCCTAAGTGTGGAGTCTGAATTCTGGCTCCCGGCATCTAAGTTCTAAATTATGAAGATACTTGTTCTGGGTGCAGGCCGTATGGGCCACGGTGCCGTTTTCGATCTAGTCCATAATTCACCTGACGTTGAACAGGTTACCGTCGCCGATTTTGACCTCAAAAAAGCTGAGGCCGTCGCCGATGCCGTCGGGACGTCACGTGTCGATGCCCATCACATCGACGCATCGAATCAGTCGGACGCAGCCCGATTGATGAGGGGGCATGATTCGGTCATCTCATGTGTTAATTATTGGTACAACGCCTCGCTCTCACAGGCGGCGATCGACACGGGAACAAATTTTTGCGACCTCGGCGGCAATAACTACATCGTTGACGAACAGCTCGCAATGGACGAAGCGGCAAAAGCAGCGGGTGTTAATATCATCCCCGATTGCGGACTTGCGCCGGGAATGGTTTCGATACTCGCGATGCACGGCGCGGCAAAATTTGAAAGCGTCGACGAGATACATATTCGCGTTGGCGGCCTGCCGCAGACGCCCGAGCCGCCGCTCAATTACCAGCTCGTCTTCTCGGTCGAGGGCTTGATCAACGAATACCTCGAGGTCGCGCGGGTGATAAGAAACGGGCAGATCACCGAGGTCGACTCGATGACCGAGCTTGAGGCATTATCATTTGACGGCTTTCCGCAGCTCGAGGCGTTTCAAACCAGCGGCGGCACATCAACGCTGCCCGATACATTTCTCGGCAAGATCAAAGAACTTGACTACAAAACGATCCGCTACGCCGGGCATTGTGAAAAATTTAAAACGATAATGGACCTCGGCCTCTGTTCGAGCGACGATATACTCGTTGACTTTCAAAAGGTTAAACCCAGAAAGGTGTTTGGCGAACTTCTACAAAAGCACCTTCCTGCAGACGGCCCGGATTACGTCCTCGTCCGACTCGACTTCAAAGGTATGTCAAAAACCGAGGATCAAAAGCCCAAAACCCTCAGATACGACATCGTTGATAAACTCGACCCGGCGACCGGTATGAGCGCCATGATGCGTACCACGGCGTTTCCGGCATCTATCATCGCTCAGATGATGGCAAAGGGTGACGTGCTCGTCAGAGGGGCAACACCACAGGAAAAGGCCATCGCCCCGTATAGATTCGTTGCCGAACTTGAGAGACGAAATATCAAGATCACGGTCTCGGAATAAAAAGAAAGGCTTCTCGACATAGAGAAGCCCATTTATTTATTATTTTGAATTTATTTATGCGGTAAGTCCTACAAGCCTCGGATTCGCCTTTTTCTTTAAGAGCTTCTGCAGCTTTAGCCGCGCCTTGTGAAGCTGCGATTTCGACGTCCCGACGGAGCAGCCCAAAATTCTTGCGACCTCTTCATGTTCGAAGCCCTCGACGTCGTGGAGGACAAATACATTCTTATAACCGGCCGGAAGTTGTTCGATAGCGTTGTCGAGTGCGATCTTGTCGATGATCCGCATGCGATCCGGGTTCGCGGTTCCCGTCACCATCTGTTCCGGTGTTTCACCTTCCTCGGTGGTCTTTTCGTACTTAACCGTCCGTTTTCGAAAGTGCATTAGCACCTGATTGACAGTCATACGATGAAGCCACGTTGTAAAAGCCGAATCGCCGCGAAAACTGCCGATCTTGCGATAAAGCTGGATAAATACATCCTGCGTCAGGTCTTCTGCTTCCGAGGTGCTCTGCAGCATCCTCAGACATATCGAATAAACTCGGCGATGATGCCGTTTATAGATCTCTTCGAAAGACGCCATGTCGCCGCCCGCCGCAGATCTCGCAAGTTCAATGTCCTTTGCCGACGATATTTCTAACGCGGCGTTTTTCACCGAAAATCGCACCTCGTCAGTTTCGACACCCTGCTCGCTATGAAAGACCGGAAAATTTAATGTTTCAGTTGTCATTGTGTTTCCCTCCACGCCGAAGTACATTTCAATTGCCGTGCCAAACCTAAAATTCCGAGTATCTATCGTATTAATTCACGCCTATATCCCGCCTTTGTTCAACTATTTCGGGCATATTCCCGTATTCGGATATCATCTAAAATCAGATGCGTGAACCTTTCCGTGTGACGCTTGCGTCAAATGGTACACGGTTTGGTGTAGTACGATAGCGGGTGGCTTCAATTGCAGGAAGTGTTAAAATCTACTTTCCGTTTGGCACTGGTCAAGGAGCGTCAAAGATGTTCTCGAAAGAGATAAGATCATTTTTTGTGATTTGTGCAGTCGGTCTGTGCGCCGCTTTTTTTGCGGCTCCGGCCGGCCGCTCCCAGGCTCAGCCTCCGCCGGTTTATCACAGTCAAGAGGTTTCAGAGGCGGACGGCATCCCTGTGTTGATCAAACATCTCCCTGATTGGGAACGTGTACGCCCGACCACGGTATTTGCAAAAAATACGGCCGAATTGAAAGCGGCCCTGGGCGAAAGGCCATTGCTCGATCTGATCGATTTTTCGGCCGGCACTGAAGCCGTCGCTGCGGCATATCCGTCAGGGAAGCTATTGATCGTTGAATTCGCCTCACCTCAAGGCTCACTCGATGCGGACAATAAGATCAGCGAAAACCTGGCGGGTGCAAATGACGGAAGGACTGCGTATCGCAGGATCGGCAATTATAACGTCCTCGTTTTCGACGCTGACGACCCGAACGCAGCGAACGCGTTGATCGATCAGGTAAAATACGAAAAAAACATCCAGTGGCTCGGCGACAATCCGTTCCGCATTTCGGCCGAGCGGGCATTTGTACTGACGACGTCTGACATTTTTATGTCAACGGTAATCGTGATCGTGATGGGTATCGCGTTTGCCATAGTCGGTGGTTTGATCACAGGACTGGTCTATTTCCAGCTTCGCGAACGCCGCCGCGCCGCAATGTCCACCTTCACCGACGCCGGCGGTATCACACGGCTCAACCTCGATGGGTTTACGCCCGAGATCCTGCCTAAGCGGCTTTTGAAAGATCACAGCAGCTAGGGCAGGCATTCGAGCAAACGGGCAATATCGCTGTGATCATTATAGAAATGCGGAGCGATACGGAGCCGGTCTCCGCGCGGACTGACAATAATGTTTTGCTGCTCGAGATGTTTTGCGATCTGATTTGAGGTGAATTCCCCGCGGTGTTTCACACACACGATCTGTGATGCTTCACCGGGACGTCGAGAGCTAATGATCTCGTAATTGAGATCAGCCAGGCCGCCGCAGAGTTCGTGTGTGAGTCCTGCCAGATACTTCTCGATATTCGCATCACCGGCTTCGTGAAGCAGTTTCAAACTCTGCTCAAGGCCGTAGAATAACGCCGAACACCCAGTGCCGGATTCCCACGCAAGAGCCGTTGGTTTGACAGCTTGTTCACGGTCGGAAAAATTCCATGGATCCTCAACGCTGATCCAACCAACGAGCGTCGGCTTGACACGCTCTCTGGCCCTGTCTGACAGATAAACGAACCCGCAGCCTTCCGGTGCGCAAAGCCATTTATGACTTGCACCGCATGCGGCGTCAATGAATTGCGAAGGTAGATCCATCGCAACGGCACCAAATGCCTGGATGATATCCACGCAAAATAACGCGTCGACAGCTCTCGTGGCCCGTCCGATGCGTTCGAGGTCGGCCTTGAAGCCAGAGGCGAATTGAACCGCTGAGATCGCGACCACCTTTGTGTCCGTATCGATCATTTCGATAAATTCGTCGAGATCAATACGTCCGCTTTTTTCTTCGCACAAACGGAGTTCCACACCAAACTCGTCCCGTATTCGTCGCCAAGGATAAAAGTTCGATGGAAATTCGCCTGCAAAACTCACTATATTGTCGCCTTTTTTCCAACTTAGCCCATTCGCGATCGACGCAACACCGTCCGAGGTGTTCCTTACAAAAGCGATCTGATCCGAACGTACTTTTAGCATCTCGCTCATCAGATCACGGGCACGGTTTTTCGTGTCGATCCAGTCCTGGTAATGGAGCGAGCCATGCATTGCCACATCGGCCAACTGCCTGCCGACCGCTTCACCGGCCGTCGTCGGCATCGGCGATACGGCAGCGCTGTTTAGGTACGTATAACGGATCGCTGCAGGGAACAGCGATCTGATATGGTCGTTCATATTTACTTTTGTTTTGACAAAGTGAGCCGCCAAGGCGGATGATTAAATCGTCCGGTCCGCAGGTAAAAACCGGAACCGGGAATGTTTGCTCAGCGGGATGATTATGCTCGATTTTCGTAAGAAAAACCAATCGGAATTTGGATTCGTTTCGGTCTTTGACGACCGCGATATCGAGATAACGCATGTCTCGCGTGAATCGCGAAACGGACTCTGGTACGAAGGGTTCAAGCTTGTTCGCGACATATTTTTGATAATCGTAGTCTTTATTCTCGTCGGCGTTTTCTTTGTCCAGCCGGTGGTGGTAGAGGGTACGTCGATGCTGCCGCAGTTGCACGACGGCGAGCGATTACTTGTTAATAAACTCGTCTATTATAAGCTGCAGAGTGTAAGCTGGGGACATATCGAACGCGGGGACATTGTCGTCTTTTGGTTCCCCAATGACCCTGATAAAAGCTACGTGAAACGCGTTATCGGCCTGCCAGGCGAGATCGTTGAGATACGCAGCGGTAAGGTATTTGTCGATGGCCGTGAACTCGACGAGATTTATCTCGACAAGGAATACAACCAATCGATGCCAAGCGCACCGCCAAAAAAGGTAGAGGAACATCACTATTTTGTAATGGGTGACAACCGCGACAATTCTTCAGATTCGCGTTATTGGGGCCTGGTTCCGGAAAAGTATATTTACGGGAAGGCATTCTTCCGCTATTGGAAGCCGGGAAATATCGGTTTTCTAGAACACGGCGATTACCACAACGCACCCCCGCCGGCCAACAAGAATGATCTTCGAGCCGAAGAAAGGTAGTTTTTTGACTCCTGCAACGCAGAGACGGGTTTGTGGCCTCTGAGTCTCGGCGTCTCTGCGGTAAAATCATTAACTAATGCAGCAAAGATCAAAAGCAATATTGGTTCTCGAAGACGGGCGCACATTTAAGGGAACGTCGTTCGGGTCTGACGGCGAAGCGTTTGGTGAGATGGTGTTCAACACCTCGATGTCCGGTTATCAAGAGATCCTTACAGACCCGAGTTATGCCGGGCAGATCGTCTGCATGACATATCCGTTGATCGGCAACTACGGCACGAACGCCGAAGATGTCGAATCGCGCCGCCCCTGGGTCGAAGGATTCGTCGTCCGCGAAGCAAGCCGTGCCGCGTCAAATTTCCGCTCTACAATGCCGCTGCAGGATTACCTTCGTGAAAACAAGATCGTCGGCATCGAGAATATCGACACTCGCGCACTGGTTCGCCACATACGCGACAAAGGTGCCATGAGATCGGTCATTTCGACCGTCGATCTCGATGCTAAGTCGCTGTTAGACAAAGTTCTGGCATCACCCGAGATGGCAAACCGCGAGCTTGCGACCGTTGTAACAGTGGATGACGATTACGAATATCCACCGACAGAGAACGAGATCTTTCATATTGTCGCCTATGATTTCGGCGTTAAGATAAACAGCTTGAGGGAATTCGCGAAATTCGGCTGCCGCGTTACGGTAGTTACGGCCGAGACGACCGCCGACAAAGTGCTTGCCTTCAAACCGGACGGCATCTTTCTTTCGAACGGACCCGGCGACCCCGCGTCGATGGCCGCGGTCATTGATGAGATCAAGAAACTCACATCGTCTAACATTCCCATGTTTGGCATCTGTCTCGGCCATCAACTTATCGGCTCGGCGTTTGGCGGTAAAACATACAAACTAAAATTCGGACACCGCGGCGGCAACCAGCCGATCAAAGACATGACCACCGGAAAGATCGAGATAACTGCACATAACCATGGTTTCGCGGTAGATGCACATTCGCTTCCCGACGAGGTCGAGGTCACGCATATCAATCTCAACGACCACACGGTCGCCGGGCTGCGACACAAGACGCTCCCTGTTTTCTCCGTTCAGTACCACCCCGAATCAGCCCCCGGGCCGCATGATTCTGAGTATCTTTTTGAGCGATTCATCAGCCTGATGAAAAAATAAAAAAGGCCTGCCGAAACAGACCTTTCGATAGTTTTATTAACAGCTTGATCTAATCCAAACCTAAGCGGTGAGTCGCGTCGCCTTCCAATTTCTCCGAGTCCACTTCCTCGATGCTGCTCCGCATTTTTGCGACCTGAGAAGTTTTCTTACTGGTCTTTTTCCCCTTGCCGACGGTCGTGATGCGCTTGCCGGTGATGTAATTCGTGCTTTCGGTCCACACGGAACCGGTCGCCCGGTCGCGCGTTGCATAATCAAAACCAATAAGGATGAACTTTTCGGGTTGCTCGTCATAACGGAACTTGTAAGTCGTATCAGTAACTTCCCGCGAACCATGATCCTGATTAACGACGATTACTCCCTTTTCGATGGTCACATTTGCCGGGGCATCCATAACCCCGTAAAACGCACCGCCGCACGCGGTACATTGCAGGAGTTTGTCAGCCACAGCCGCATTTCGCCAGCCGCCTTCGCTGGTCTTGACGACAACCACAAGTGCCCGCGCACGATCAGGTCCCGGGCCGTCGGGATCGGTCTTTGGCAGATCCTGAACAAGTTTTAGAAGCACATCTTCGCGTCCGTCACCGTTGACGTCACCCTTGATCTGCTCTTCGATGATCCAGCCTCTTGGCACAAATCCCTGAGCGTTTGCCGCGGTCGCCGGCACCTTTGAAACATCTATCGTGGTTGGTTCATCTTGTGCAAACAGGTTTACGGGCTCCATTGAAGAAATGAACAGAACCGAAAGTGCTAGTAAACTCGATCTAAGTACTTTATCCATCGAGATCGTATTGAACATTTATCTGTGTCTCCTATGATTTTGAAATGCAACGGGGCTAAGGATGAATCTTGCTTAGCCGTCGTTGCAAATAATTACCGCCCCTCGGTCAAAACTATCTACCAATGCCAGCAATGAAAGGTGCGATGACCAGCGAAACGATGGACATCAGCTTGATGAGAATGTTCATCGACGGCCCTGAGGTGTCTTTGAAAGGATCGCCCACCGTGTCGCCGGTGACCGATGCCTTGTGCGGTTCAGAACCCTTGTAATACATTTCGCCGTTGATCTCGACGCCCTTTTCGAACGACTTCTTGGCGTTGTCCCAAGCACCGCCGGCGTTCGACTGGAAGATGCCCATCAGAACACCTGAAACGGTTACACCCGCGAGCAGGCCGCCCAGAACCTCAGGCCCAAACGTAAATCCGACGAGCACCGGGGTTATCAGAGCGATCGCTCCGGGCATGAGCATCTGCTTGATCGAAGCGTTCGTCGAGATCGCGACGCATTTCTCATACTCGGGCTGTGCCTTGTACTCCATAATGCCCGGGATCTCGCGGAACTGGCGGCGGACCTCTTCGACCATTTCCATTGCGGCTTTACCAACGGCCTGGATGCACAATGCCGAGAAAATGAAAGGGATCATACCGCCGACGAAGAGGCCGGCGAGTACGTTCGCTTTGTAAATATCGATGCGATCGATACCTGCCATTCCGACGAACGCCGCGAACAAAGCAAGCGATGTCAGCGCGGCCGAAGCAATAGCAAAGCCCTTTCCGGTCGCTGCTGTCGTGTTGCCGACAGCATCGAGATTGTCGGTGCGTTCGCGTACCTCTGGAGGCAGCTGGCTCATCTCCGCGATACCGCCTGCGTTATCGGCGATCGGTCCGAATGCGTCGATCGCGAGCTGCATTGCTGTGGTCGCCATCATTCCGGCCGCCGCGATAGCTACGCCGTAGAGTCCTGCACAATAGTATGAAGCGATAATACCGCCGGCTAGCGTCAAGATCGGGATTACCGTCGATTTCATACCGACCGAGAGGCCACCGATGATGTTAGTAGCGTGCCCGGTCGATGACTGGCGAACGATCGAAAGCACTGGCTTTTTGCCCATTGCAGTGAAGTATTCGGTAACGATGCTCATGATCGCTCCAACGATGCTGCCGACAACGATCGCGCCGAAAACGCCGTTCTTCGTAAAGGTCGTCGTTCGCGAAGTGATAGCTCCCTCAGGCAGGAGCCACTGAACGACAAAATATGAAGCGATCACCGTCAGGATGATCGAAGCCCAGTTTCCGATGTTTAAAGCATTTTGAACGCTCGACTTTTCGTCTTTGATCTTGACGAGAGTGCAGCCGATGATCGAGAAAACGATACCGAGTCCGCAGATGACCATCGGCAGGAGGATCGGTGACATACCGCCGAAAGCGTCCGTGACCTTGATCTCTTGTCCGAGAACCATCGTCGCTAGGATCGTTGCGACGTAAGAACCGAAAAGGTCCGCTCCCATGCCGGCGACGTCGCCAACGTTGTCACCGACGTTATCAGCGATGGTCGCGGGATTACGGACGTCGTCCTCGGGAATTCCGGCTTCGACCTTGCCGACGAGATCGGCACCGACGTCAGCCGCCTTAGTATAGATGCCGCCGCCGACGCGAGCAAAAAGTGCGATCGATTCGGCACCGAGCGAGAAACCAGTCAAAACTTCGATCGCGGTTTTGATCGTATTGTCGCCGAGTCCGCCAAAGATCTTAAGGAAAACAATGAACAATCCGCCTAATCCGAAAACTGCGAGGCCCGCGACACCAAGTCCCATCACCGTTCCGCCCGTGAATGATACTTTAAGTGCCTGTTTGAGGCTGGTTCGTGCGGCCTGCGTTGTGCGGACGTTTGCCTTGGTGGCGACCTTCATCCCGATATATCCGGCAGTCGCTGAGAAAACAGCGCCGATAATAAAAGCTATCGAGATCAGCCAGCTCGAATGGATCTCTTTACCGTTAACCGAATGTATGGTGCCTGAATAGGCTAGCAAAACTGCCGTGAACAGCACAAAGATGCTGAGCACACGCCATTCAGCCTTTAGAAACGCCATCGCACCGTCAGCGATGTGGCCCGCAAGCTCGCGCATGTTCTCTTCGCCGGCATCCTGCTTGCCGACCCAAGCCGACTTAAATGCCATCACCAACAACCCTAATACGCCCAAGGCAGGCGTCAAATATATTACGTAATCGTTCATATCATTGATCAGGAGCAACGCCGCCTTTTGCATCAGCGGCACACGCTCTCACTAGATTTGTTATTTTATTCCGCTCACACCAGGGCTGAAGCGCCACAGATGATTTTCAAAACTATTGATTATCGAATAAATACGCCTTTTTAACAAACCCTTAGAGCCTCTTTACCGCCCACGGTTCTAAGGTCAATTCACGTTTACTGATAAGCAGCGAATACTCCGCTGCGAAGATAACCGCGAAAATACACGCACGAACACGAATGATAGATAGCAGGGTTTGGAGATATTTGTTGTGATTTCATGGTTAAATATCTGCTATGAAAGCAGGATACTCAGGGACGCCATTGTCAAGGAAGCTCGGATTTCGGCCGGGGATGGTTGTCGTGACAGTGAACGCACCGGGGAACTATCTCGAGCTGGTCGAACCTCTGCCTGATGGGATCGAGATCGCGGAAGAAGAAACGCGGGCTGGCAGCCCACACTCCGACCAGAACTCTGACAATCACTCCGCCTTTGATATCGTTCACCTTTTTGCAAACAGCCGCGACAAACTGATGAGCGAGCTTTCGAAGTTGCGAAACCTGATCAAACAGGACGGTGCGATCTGGGTCTCGTGGTATAAAAAGGCGGCAAAACTGCCGACCGAGATCACCGAGGATACCATTCGCGAGGTTGCGCTTCCGCTCGGTCTCGTCGATGTAAAAGTGTGCGCGGTCGACGAGAATTCGTCAGGATTGAAATTGGTTATACGCAAGGAAAATCGTGTATAATTCGATGCACTTTCATTTGATGGAGAGAATTTTATGCCGACCATTGACCCGCGTATCGACGCATATATTAAGAAATCGCAGGATTTTGCAAAGCCCGTTATGACCCATCTCCGAACCCTTGTTCATGAGGTTTGTCCGGACGTTACCGAGACGCTCAAGTGGAGCATGCCGAGCTTTGAATATAAAGGCATTCTCTGCGGTTTTGCTGCATTTAAGCAGCATTGCACGTTCGGGTTTTGGAAACAGAGTTTGATGGAATCGGATGAGTTTTCGGAGACTAAAACCGCGATGGGCAGCTTTGGTAGGATCACTTCGATCGCGGATCTACCAAAGGATGCCGTAATGAAAAAGCTGATCAAACAGGCGATGAAGCTAAATGACGACGGCGTTAAGGTCACAAAGCCCAAGCACGAAAAGAAAGAGCTTGTGATACCCGACATTCTACTCGAGGCTCTTGCAAGGAACGAAAAGGCCGCCGAGACATTTAACAACTTTCCGCCGAGCTGCAAACGCGAATACGCCGAGTGGATAGCCGAAGCGAAAACTGATGCCACCCGCGACAAACGCCTCGCGACCACCATCGAATGGTTGTCCGAGGGCAAACGCCGAAACTGGAAATACGAAAACTGCTAACAGATACCGTAGTTGAAAAAATATGAGCGAACCAATACTTACCGCAAAAAATTCTGAATCTGAATTTTTTCTTCTGCCGCAGATGGCTAATCGTCACGGCGTGATCACCGGCGCGACGGGGACCGGCAAAACCGTCACACTGCAGCGGCTGGCCGAGGGGTTTAGTTCCCGCGGCGTGCCTGTTTTTATGGCGGACATCAAGGGCGACCTCACCGGCGTTACACAGGCCGGCGGGGGCAATCCAAAGATCGACGCTCGAAACACGCAGCTCGGTATCACACCTGTTTTCGAGGGATTCCCCGCGACTGTCTGGGACGTTTTCGGCAAGCAGGGGCACCCTCTGCGCGCGACCGTGTCGGAGATGGGGCCGCTGCTGATCTCGCGTCTGCTTCAGCTTAACGACACACAAGAGGGCGTGCTTGCGATAGCTTTTAAATACGCTGACGACAATGGCCTGATGCTGATAGACCTCAAAGACCTGCAGTCTTTAATGCAGCATGTCGGTGAAAACGCCGATCAATTGACGCTGCAATACGGCAACGTTTCGGCGGCGTCGGTCGGGGCCATCCAACGCGGACTGCTCCAGATCGACGAACAGGGCGGCGACCTTTTCTTTGGCGAGCCGGCGGTGAAGCTCGACGATTTTATGCAGTCGGTGGGCGGCAAAGGCGTGCTAAATTTGCTCGCCGCCGATCAGCTGATACAGGCACCAAAGCTATACTCGACGTTTCTTTTGTGGCTGCTTAGCGAACTTTTCGAATCGCTGCCCGAGGCCGGCGATCTCGAAAAGCCAAAACTCGTGTTCTTTTTTGACGAGGCGCACCTTTTATTTTCTGATGCCCCACAGGCGCTAATCGACAAAGTCGAACAGGTGGTACGGCTCATTCGGTCAAAGGGCGTCGGCGTTTATTTTGTGACCCAAAATCCGGCTGACATCCCCGAAAAGGTGCTCGCACAGCTTGGGAATCGCGTGCAGCACGCTTTGAGGGCGTACACACCTCAGGAGCAAAAAGGCGTTAGGGCCGCAGCATCGAGCTTCCGAGTCAACCCAAAACTCGATACCGAAACTGTAATAACCGAGCTCGGCGTCGGCGAGGTTCTTATCTCTACGCTAGACGAAAAGGGTGTTCCGACAATGGTCGATAGGGCTTTCGTCGTGCCGCCGGTCGGGCATATCGGGCCGATCACGCCTGAGCAGCGTTCGGCTCTGATCGCAAATTCGCTAGTCGCGGGCGTCTATGAAACGCCTATCGATCGAGAGTCAGCCTTTGAAAAACTGTCGGTCCTTCACGATGCAAAAATGGCGGAGCAACAGGCGGCAGCCGAGGCTGAGGCGATCGCGAAACAGCAAAAGGAACAGGAAAAAGCCGAGAGATCCGCCGCACGGGCCCCCGACACGATGTGGGAATCGGTCGGAAAGAGCGCAGTTCGTGCCGCCACGACCAGTGTTGCTCGATCCATCGGAACGAAGCTGGTCCGTGGCGTACTCGGCAGTTTGCTTGGCGGAAAGAAGAGCTGGTTCTAGCGTTTGCTCGAGGAAACAGATATGGCGGCAAAGAACACGTTACTGCTTGTCGGAACAGCGAAGGGCCTGTTTATCTTGAAACGCGGAGGCAACGGCCACTGGAGTATCGACGGGCCGCATTTCGCAGGGCTCGCGGTTTACTCGGCATTTCTCGATCAGCGAAAAGGCCGAAACGAGATGTGGGCGGGGCCGGCAAGTTGGCACTTTGGAGCCGAATTGGTCAAGAGCACAGACATGGGCAAGACGTGGGACCAGCCCGAAAACCGCCGTATCAAGATGCCGGCGAACACCAAGACCGCACTCGAAAATATCTGGCAGATCGCTCCCGGTGCAGACGACGACACGCTGTATGTCGGCACGGCTCCCGGCGGATTGTTCGAGTCGCACGACCGCGGTGAGACCTGGAAACTCAACACCGGGCTCTGGAAACATCCGCACCGTAAGAAATGGAATCCCGGCTTCGGCGGCCTATGTTTGCACACCATACTTACCAACAAGAGGAACCCGAATGACATCAAGATCGCCGTCTCGTCGGCCGGTGTCTATCAGACTGCGGACGGCGGCAAGACGTGGGCCGCGACCAATGAAGGCGTGAAAGCGTATTTTATGCCGAACCAATATCCGGAATTCGGCCAGTGCGTCCACAAGATCTTTCGGCATCCTAAGAAGAAAAAGACGCTGTTCCTGCAGAATCATCACGGCGTTTACCGCAGCCGCGACGATGGCCATACGTGGCAAGAGATCGAAGAAGGCTTGCCGTCAAATTTCGGATTCGGCCTGACCGTGAGCGAAAGCGGCTCGGTCTTTATCGTCCCGCTCGAGGCCGACGCCAGACGCTTTACCTGCGAAGGCAAGCTCCGTGTTTACCGCACTCGTGACGAGGGCAGATCATGGCAGCCCCTAACAAAGGGCCTGCCGCAAAAGAACGCTTATGAGGTCATATTGCGTGATGCCGTAACCTCGGTCGGCAACAACATCTTTTTCGGCACCAAGAACGGAAAACTCTTTGCTTCGTCAAACGACGGCGACTCGTGGAAACTGATCGAAGGCTCGCTGCCCGAGATCTGTTGCGTCAAGGCTTATTACATATAGTTTGGAGTACCGGCTTCAGCCGGCTATCGGCCTTATCGGTCCGCCTGAAGGCGGGACTCCGAAGCAGAGCTATGTCAGTAATCGTTCATCTCAGCGGGCATCTGAAACCGTTCACGGGCGGCGCGGTCGAGGTAAGTTTGTCAGGTGATTTTGCTACGGTCGGCGATGCACTTGATTCGCTCTGGCGGCAACACGCCGCTCTCCGCGACCGTGTGCTAAACGAACAGGGCGAGATACGTCAGCACGTCAACATCTTTGTCGGTGATAACGACGTAAAGCGGCTCAATGGCATTGCCACTCCAATTAGATCGAACGAGATTCATATTTTTAATGCTGTAAGTGGAGGCTAGGTATGCACACAACGGTGTTTACGATCATTGCGGCCTTGTGTATTTCCTGCACCGGCATTTCCCGAACTGCAGAGCCCGAGGCAGAAAACAAAGTATCGCGGGTCAACGAAAATTCCTATGTCTGGACCAAGGTCTTAGACGAAGGCCCTTGGAAGAAGAGCTACAATTTCGATATGTTTGCGATTGATGACCGGCTCTGGGTCTTTCATGCGGATGGTAATTGGTTCAGTACGGATGGCAAGAACTGGACGAAGTCGTCGCTTCCAAACTCGATCTACAACCTCGCCTTTCTGGATTATGTTTATTTTAAGGACGCGATGTACGGCCTCGGATATTTCAACGGAAATATCGAACGGTTCACATTCAAACCTAATATTTACCGTTCTCGCGATCTGACAAAATGGGAAACGATCACCAGCGGTAGCAATTTACCTTTGCGTTACTTTTACCATCCATTTGTTTTTCAGGACAAGGTCTGGATTATTGGAGGCGAGTACAAGAACGAGAAATTCCACGATATCTGGAATTCTCCAGACGGCATTGTATGGACAAAACAGAAGGACGGATTTCCGTTCGGGGACCAAGGCGGACAGGTCGTGAACTTTAAAGGAAAATTGTACATGCTTGCAAATGACGTGTGGAGTTCAGAAGACGGTTTGAATTGGGAGTTGGTGACGAGTGAGATCGTAAAGGGTGAAAAAATATTCGGCTATGCCCCGGTCGTTTATGACAATAAGATCTGGCTGTTGGGCTGTAATCGAAACGGACAATTCTCCAGTCAGGTGCTCGTGAGCTCAGACGGCAAGACCTGGGAAGGCGAAAGCGCTCCGTGGACACCTCGCGGTGGAATAGCGGCAGCGGTTTTTAATAACAGGATCTACATGACGGGAGGAAAGTATGGCGGAACGGCCAACCAGCCGGATTTTAGATACAGCAATGACCTTTGGACCTTGAGTAAGAAATGATCTGCTGACAGTAAAAATGAGTATGCTTGAAAGTTCCGAACTCAAACCTTTTGGATGATCGCAAAATGTTAGTACCGAACAAAGTTGTTGACGGGATCAAAGAGGGCCGGATCAGCCTCATCTTCCGCCGTTGGAAAAAATTGGGTGTAAAAGCCGGCGGCACACAGATGACGCAACGCGGAGTGTTGGCCATAGATGGAGTCGATGTCGTGACGGAGAAACAGATAACTGAGAACGACGCTAAAGCCGCGGGGTTCGGCTCGAAACAGGATCTATTGGCCCAGCTTTACGAACGCAAAGGCGAGATCACCGAGATCTACCGCATAGCTGTTCGCTACGCAGGTGAAGACCCGCGAATGGAACTTCGCCAACAAGCCGATCTCTCAGCCGACGAGATCGCCGACATTATCGCCAAGCTTCGCAAACTGGACGCCGGCAGCCAACGCGGAAACTGGACGCAGCTTTATCTGCAAATGATACACGACCAGCCGAATACTCATGCTGCCATTCTTGCCGAGCAGCTCGGTCTCGACATACCGCGATTCAAACCGTGGGTTCGCAAACTTAAGGCGCTTGGTTTGACCGAAAGCCTCCGGCCCGGATATCGTTTGTCTCCGCGTGGGCGGACCGTGCTGGACGCAATGCGCCGTAAATAAAACCTAATTCGCAACCGACATTTTAGGAGGAAAGTATGTCGCCAATCATCAAAAAAGTGCTCAAGTGGTCAGGCTTGGCCATTGCCGTGATCGTGCTTATCGCCATCGGGCTCGGTATTTACGTTTACTCGATCATCCCGAAACCGATCGGTGAAAAGCCGATATTGCAGGCCGAGCTCTTCAACAAGCCAGCAACTGAGTTTCCGGTAGCAGGTAAGTTCATCTACAAGTCAGCTGGTGAACTTGCGGCAATGATCAAGAACAAACAGGCGTCGTCGACAGAGATAGTCCAGGAACATATCAACTTCATCAAGAACAACAACTACAAGACGAATGCCTTTGTATGGCTGTTCGAACAAGATGCCCTTGATGCCGCGAAGAAGGCTGACGAAAAGGTCGCCCGTGGCGAGCCGCTCGGGCTGTTGCATGGCGTGCCCGTCAGCATCAAGGAAGAGTTCGCCGTCAAAGGCAAGCCGTTCACCTGGAACGCCGAGATGTTTCAGGGAGTTGTGGCACAGAAAAACTCAGGCGTTGTAGACGCAATGACCAATGAAGGGGCGATCATTTTGGGTACGACGAATGTGCCGAAGATGCTTTTTGACGTTCAGACATTCGGCGAGATCTACCCAACTGCGAACAACCCATACGACCTCACGCGAACTCCCGGCGGCAGCACAGGCGGCGGTGCAGCGGGTGTCGCTTTGGGCTTTTCGCCAATAGCGATTGGCGGCGATTTTGGCGGGAGCATTCGCATTCCGGCGGCCAATTGCGGCCTTTACGGTCTCAAAACGACGGACGGCAGTATGACGGATTTCGGCGGTTCGCCCGGCGAACCCGGAAACGCAAAATATCGCCGAATGATGGTCGCCGGCCCGATCGCACGAACTGTCGATGACATCGATCTCGCTTGGAACACAATTATGTCGAAATGGCCTGATCAAAAGGCCAAGATGCTCGAACCGAAATCCGATCTTAAGGACTATAGGGTCGCCTATCTCGACGAGTGGAAATTCGGCAATGACAAGATGCTCGTCAGCAATGAGATCAAGGCAGCTCTAAAAAAATTCACAGAAACTCTCAATTCAAACAACGTTTCTGTCACCAACGACCAGCCCGCAAATTTTGACAAGATGGTCGCTATGCATCGGCTTTTGGCAATTTATGTGGTGCTTGAGAAAGTGCCTTGGATATTCAGGCAGTTGGTGATTCGAGATTGGGCCACCTCGGATAATCACCGCATCGATCTTTCCGAGGTCTATGATCGGATGTCCGACATGGACGGCGCAAAATACGACGACATCCTAACGCGTCACGATGCTTTAAGAGATCAATTGGAAGCATTCTTTACAAAATACGACCTCCTGATATTGCCAGTCACGAGCACCGCGGCCATCAAACATAACCCTGAACATACGCCGATCTCCGTAGACGGCACGAACGTGGATTACTGGGACAATTTTCTCTATCCGGTCGTTTTCAATGCGACCGGGCATCCGGCATTGACGATACCGCTAGAGCTAAATGCTGAGGGCCTGCCGATCGCTGTCCAGATCGTCGGCCCGATGAACTCGGAAAAACGATTGATCAAATTCGCAAAACTGATAGAACCGCTGCATAACGGTTTCGTGAAGCCCGGAGCGAAGTAGAATAGCTCTTTTGATCAATACAGCAAGAACGGCTTGCGGTCGTCTTGAAATATGGAAAGGCCGGGAGCCCAACCGGCCTCGATCTCAGCGAGCGAGACGCCGCTTTCGATCTGCTTGCGGATCTTGTCGGTACCGCAAACGACATCAAATGGGTTTATATCGAAGACGTATTCGTACGCGTCGCGCTTCCATTCGAATTTGTCCGTGTAGAGATCGTAGGCGGTTTTGATCATTGCTATACCTACGATGACCGGCGTGAATGCTTCACGGTCGGTGACGTGGATCTGAATTCCACCGCATGTGCGGCCAGCCCATTTCTGGAACGTCGGGCGAAAGAAGACGTGACGGATCTTAACGCCCTCAAATCCACATCTATCCAGTTCCGAAACCCACGCATAGGGATCGATAAACGGCGCTCCATTGAGTTCGAACGGTTTGGTAGTGCCTCGCCCTTCGCTAAGTTCCGTGCCTTCGACGTGAACGGTCGCGGGAAATACAACGCAAGTATCGACCGTCGGGATATTCGGTGACGGCAATATCCATTGCAAACCGGTCTCATCGCCCCACATCTCGCGGCTCCAGCCTTCCATCTCGACGACCTCAAGGTCACAGCCAATGCCAAAATGATCGTTGAACATCTTGGCAAGCTCTCCGATAGTCATGCCGTGGCGCGTAGGCAGTTCGAACTGGCCGACGAATGATTTGAATTCATGCTCGGTTATGTTGCCTTCGATAGCGTTGCCGTTTATCGGATTTGGCCGGTCGCAGACGACAACCTTTTTGCCGAACTTCTTCGCCGCCCGCATGCAGTTCGCCATCGTGTAAACGAACGTGTAAATGCGGCAGCCGACATCCTGCAGATCGATAACAAAGGTGTCGATATCTCTGACCATTTCCTCTGTCGGAACGCGGGTTTCGCTATAAAGCGAATAGACCATTTTACCCGTTCGCTCATCGACGGCGTGAGGGGTCTCGATCATATTGTCCTGCAGATCGCCGCGGATGCCGTGTTGCGGGCCGAACAGTGTGGTCAGTTCGAAAGCATCACTCTCGTGAAACGCGTCGGCGGCATGTACGAAAGTCTCAGGTAACACAGATGCCTGATTGCAAACGAGGCCGATCCGCTGTCCGCGAACGAGGCCGATCTTTTCATCCAATAACCGCTCAATGCCGAGACGGATTCTCTTTATGTTCATATTCCTGACAAAATAATAGCCCAAGCAATGAGCAAGGGCTATTTTCTAAATTGAGATATTTAGTGTCCTACGCTTCGACGGTTTCCGCATCCGGAGCATTTTTCTTTACGGACTCGATGCCGTTTTCCATCGAGGCCTCTGACTCGTACATCTCGCTTTTGCCGATGACCTGTCCATTGCTCGCCTTCAGATTAAAATACGGTTTTCCGTTTGACGAAACTTTACGTTCATAGCGGGCATCGTCGCCGGCGTTCTTCGAGACCGAAGCTATACCGTTCTCGGCAGCTGACTTTGATTCATACATCTCGCTTGAGAGGATGATCTGACCGTTGCCGGCCTTTAGATTGAAATGATATTTTCCGTTGCTCGAAACTTTAAGTTCAAATTTTCCTGCCATTTTAGTGTCTCCTTATAATAAATCCTAGAAATACGTCTCTAAAAAAATTGCCGCCTAAATTGCGGCTAAAATATCGCACAGGTTAGCCTGCGCTGCAACTAATTATTCGAGAAAATCATGCGGCATATCGCGAGGTTCGAGATTATTTCGAACGATAACCCGGGCGCAGCCATTCCACCGCAATATGGCGTCGTCATTACCGGCGGGCCGCATCGCCTCGGCCGTCTCAAAACAATCCATCGCCTGCCGGAAAAGCTCGAAAGCTCCTATTCCGTTTTTAGCCAGGATCGCCTTTGCGCGGCGCTCGTACATGATTCCCGTATAATAGGTCCGCTCATAGTCGCCCTTGATACGTGTGATGTATTCGGTAATGCGGGCGTCGCCGATAGCGTAGTCTTTGCCAAACCGGTCGCTCATAGCGAGCACAATATTTTTGAGCGCTTCTTGATTTTCCGGGTCGGTCTCGAGAATGTCGAGATAGATACTCTCGGCAGCACCGGGTTCATTGAGCAGACGATAGCGGTTCGCCTTTTCCAGCGCCGCCGGTATTGCGTCCTGATGCAGAGGTTTTAGTTCGAACATGGCTGTATTATTTCTCGACGCCGAGGGCAGCGACGGCCCGTTCATTTCGCCGCCAGTTTACAAATCCCATTATCAACCCAAACAGTGTGCCGTGCAAGATGAACCGGACCCATGTCATCGAGTCAACAAAATACTGTCCGAACGTCTGGGCATCGCCGGGAAAAAGAAAATACCCCACGACCTGAAGGATCACCGCAAACGGCCCGCCTGCTATCAGAATGCCGTCGATCAGAAGAAATCGCAACAGCCCCCGTTCGCGCTTTTCTTTCCATTGATCTACCGTGTAACTCATTTTTTCCTGAACAGCTTGACCAGCTTTTTAAGCGGGTCGTAATGCTCGTCAACGACCCGTTCCTTTAACGGAATGATAGCATTATCAGTGATCGTAATACCTTCAGGACATACCTTTGTACAGCATTTTGTGATGTTGCAATAGCCGATGCCGAAAAGATCTTTGAGGGCTTCGGTCCGGTTCTCAGTATCGAGCGGGTGCATCTCGAGTGCCGCGGAATAAACAAGAAATCGCGGCCCGATGAACTCGTCATGTTTAGCGTGATCGCGGAGCACATGGCAAACGTCCTGACATAGGTAACACTCGATACACTTGCGAAATTCCTGAACACGATCGACATCTTCCTGCTGCATTCGCCAGGTGCCGTCCTCGGCATCCGGCTTGCGAGGCTTGAATTTCTTGATGCGTTTTTTTACGTCGTAATTCCAACTGACGTCTGTGATCAGGTCTTTGATGGGCGGGAAAGCCCGTATCGGTTCTATCGTGACCGGTTTGTCGAGCGGAATCGTATCGAGCCGTGTCATGCACATCAGCTTTGGCATGCCGTTGATCTCGGCTGAACAAGAACCGCATTTGCCGGCTTTGCAGTTCCAGCGGCAAGCGAGGTCGCTCGCCGATTCGGCCTGGATCTGATGGACCGCGTCGAGCACGACCATGCCTTCGGTGACCTCGGTCTGGTAATCGACCATCTCACCGCCCTCGCGTCCGCCGCGTCTGATACTAAACGTTGCTTTCTTCATAGTCGGAACGCAGGCTGCTAGCCTGCGTGTGCCGGAAACACAGGCTAGCAGCCTGCGTTCCGACGTCAGCCCATTTCTTCGATCACCGCTTTCAGTTCTGCCGGCATTTCCGGGATCGGAACCTTTGAGATCTCCATTCCGCCATCCGCACTCTTTTTGAGAGAATAATTGAACTTCGCAAATTCCGGGTCTTTCGCCGGAAAATCGTCACGAAAATGGCCGCCGCGGCTTTCTTTGCGTTCTATCGCCGCCCGGGCGATCGCTTCGCTGACGATCAAGAGATTATGCAAATCGAGCGCCGTGTGCCACCCGGGGTTAAAATCAACGTTGCCGGGCACGAATGTCCGAGCGGAACGGTTTCTAAGTATATCGAGTCCATTGAGAGCTTCGATCATCTCGTCCTGCATGCGGACTATACCGACGTTCGCCTGCATCAATTCCTGCAGGTCATGCTGGATAGCGTACGGGTTTTCGCCGCCTTCGCGCTCGAAAGGTTCCAGTGCGGTTTTTGCAGCCTGTTCGATCTGTTCGTTGTTGATAGTGCCGTGTGGGTTCTCCTTGGCAAAGATCGCGGCATACTCGCCGGCCCGCTTGCCGAAAACAATAAGGTCACTGAGCGAATTACCGCCGAGCCGGTTAGCACCGTTTATACCGGCCGCACATTCGCCCGCCGCAAAGAGGCCGGGAACGGTCGATGCCTGCGTGTCGGCGTCGACGCGGATGCCGCCCATCACGTAATGCGTCGTCGGGCCGACTTCCATCGGCGTGGTAGTGATATCGAGATTAGCGAGCTGTTTGAACTGGTGATACATACTCGGCAACTTCTTTTTAATGTGCTCGGGTGCGTTCTGGATCTTTTCCTTGATCCAGGCGATGTCGAGGAACACGCCGCCGTGCGGCGAGCCGCGTCCGGCCTTTACCTCGCGAACGATACAGCGGGCTACGTGGTCACGAGTGAGCAGCTCCGGCGGGCGGCGGGCGTTCTTGTCACCGGTCACATAACGCCAGCCTTCTTCTTCGTTGTCGGCGGTCTGCTCTTTGTAGTTGTCAGGGATGTCGTCAAACATAAATCGTTTGCCTTCACTGTTGAGCAAAATCCCGCCTTCGCCGCGAACGCCTTCGGTTACGAGAATGCCGCGAACCGACGGCGGCCAGACCATGCCGGTCGGATGGAATTGCAAAAATTCCATATCGATCAGTTCGGCTCCCGCGTCGTAGGCGAGAGCGTGGCCGTCGCCTGTGCCTTCCCACGAATTTGAAGTGATCTTGTACGCGCGGCCAACGCCGCCCGTCGCGAGGATCACTGCCTTTCCTTTGAAGATGCGAAAACGTCCGTGCTCACGTTCGTAGGCGAGACACCCGATGACGCGGTCACCGTCCTTGAGCAATGTCAGGACCGTAACCTCCATATAGACCTCGATGCCCTGATGGATGCCGTGATCCTGCAACGTCCTGATGAGTTCTAAACCTGTTCGGTCGCCTACGTGAGCGAGCCGCGGATACCGGTGGCCGCCAAAGTTTCGCTGCAATATCTTGCCGTCTTTCGTGCGATCAAAAACGGCTCCCCAAGCCTCGAGTTCTCTTACACGATCGGGCGCTTCTTTGGCGTGAAGCTCAGCCATTCGCCAATTGTTGACGTACTGTCCGCCGCGCATCGTGTCGGCAAAATGCACCTTCCAATTGTCCCGATCATCGACGTTGCCCATCGCCGCCGCCATGCCGCCTTCTGCCATCACTGTGTGCGCTTTGCCAAGCAGAGACTTGCAGATCAGCCCGACGCTGACACCGGCAGCCGACGCCTCGATCGCCGCCCGAAGCCCGGCACCACCTGCTCCGATGACAATAACGTCGTGTTCGAATATTGGGTAATCCATCAGTTAATCTTTAACGCAGAAACGCCGTGACCGCAGAGCGACAAGTAAAAATTCTTTCCGCGCCCTTTGCGATCGCTACGCTTAAAACAGTCTGTAATCAGTCCACACTCCCATCGAGCACATGCGGACATAAAAGTCAGAAAAACCCACCCAAAACAGCGAGAACCACGCGAACATCATGTGGCGGGTGTTCAATTTGCTAACAAATTGGTAGATCTTAAATCGCGAAGCCCTTTTCGAAAGCTCGTCAAAACGGCCTCCGACCAGATGCCGCAGGCTGTGACATCCGAGCGTGTAAGAGCCGAGCAGTATGACATTCATCGTCAGCACGAGCGAACCAACACCGATACCAAAATGCCGTTTCCCGTCAGCGCCGAGAAAAAAATAACCGGTCACCGCGTCATAGAATAGTACGACGACGAAGATCAGAGCCAGATACAAGAAATACCGGTGAACATTTTGCAAGATGAGCGGGAATTTACGCTCACCGCGGTAATTGTGACGGGGCTCACCGACCGCACAGGCGGGAGGATCGGCCCAAAACGCTTTGTAATAAGCGCCGCGATAGTAATAGCAGGTAAAACGAAACCCGCCGGGTGCCCACAGGATCAGCATCGCGGGCGTCATCATCAGAAATTTAGGGATCCATGCCGGCCATGCACCGAGCCACGAATGTTCAGTGAGCGTCTGGCCGGCGGCTTCCCAAATTAGCGGGGAATACATGGGTGATAAATACGGCCCGACCGAGTAATGCTGCCCTTGGAAGGCCGCCCACGTCGAATAAACGATAAACGCAGAAAACCCTAGGAAGGTAAGCAAAGGTGCAACCCACCAAGTGTCTTTGCGCATCGTCTCGCCGAATCCGCGTCGCGTTATCTGAACCAGATTTGCTGCCATACGCCAGCTGATATCGTCCTTAAATTATTGCTTTGAAAACAGATATTGTTTTACGCGAATTCACGATCTAAGTCAAATAAATCGCTGTTATCAATGGTTCAAAAGCAACTGATAGCTAGGGTTTGATAACTGCCTGTCGATCTTATCAACGACCAAATGTTTCAGTCAGGTCTTTAAGTTTTTGCCAAACGTCTTTGGGGATGTCTGTGAGCCGCCATTCCCAATTGCCGCTGGCGGTCGCCGGAGTATTCATCCGCGAATTACTATCGAGACCGAGCAGGTCCTGCGCCGGGATTATCGCTGTGTCGGCGACCGAAGAGAGAGCAGCACGTATCAAGTCCCAATTGCTATTCTTTCCGGTTATCTTCAAATATTTGCGGCAATGTGTCTTTACATTTTTTGGAGCGGCAGCATACCAGCCGGCGATAGTGTCGTTGTCGTGAGTGCCGGTGTAGGCGACACAGTTTTGCGGATAATTGTGCGGCAGGTCGCGGTTGTAAGCATCCCCGCCAAACCCGTATTGCAGTATCCGCATTCCGGGAAAGCCAAATTCGTCCCGTAACTGCTCGACCTCCGGCGTCAGCGAACCGAGATCCTCGGCGATGACCGGCAAATGCCCTATGCGTGACCGTAGCATTGTGAAAAACTCGCGTCCAGGCACGTTTGTCCAAGCGCCGTTCTCGGCCGTTTTGTCGCCGCCGGGCACTTCCCAATTGCGGACAAATCCGATGAAATGATCGAGCCTGACGGCGTCGGTCATTCGCAGTGCAAACGCGATTCGGGCAGTCCACCAGCCAAAATCGAGCAACCGCATCGCGTCCCAATCGTAGACCGGATTGCCCCAGAGCTGGCCCGTCTCGGAAAAATAATCGGGCGGCACACCGGCGACGACCTTTGGGCTGCCGTTGGGGTTGAGTTTGAAAAGCTCCTGATTGCACCAGACATCCGCCGAATCGTGAGCGACAAATATCGGGATATCGCCGATGATACGCACGCCGCTCTCGCCCGCGTATTTTTTAATTGCGGCCCACTGGCGAAAGAAAAGAAACTGGCCAAATTTTTCGGCCTGTATTTCGCGGGCAAATTGCGAGCCGATGGTCGCGATCGCCCCTTTATCACGCCGACGCAACGGTTCTGCCCAGGCATTCCAAGCTGAGTCTTCATACGAGGATTTTACCGCTCGATAGATCGCGTAATCGTCAAGCCACCAGGCATTTTCACGGCAAAAGGCATCGTATTCACCACGCAGAGGCGTATCGCCGATCGAACGAAACGCGGCAAATGCCTCAGCGAGCATTGCAGTTTTCCAGTTAATGACCTTGTCAAAATCGACACGTTCAGTGGGGAAAGCAGGGACAGAATCCACCGAGGCTCTTGATACTAAGCCATCATCCCTAAGGCGTTCCGGTGAGATGAGCAGAGTGTTTCCGGCAAATGCCGAATAGAGCGAATACGGCGAGTTTCCATGTCCGGTCGGCCCAAGCGGCAATATCTGCCAGTATGTTTGTCCTGCCGTTTTGAGAAGATCTACAAACTCATAAGCCGCGACGCCAAGATCGCCGATGCCAAACGGCCCGGGCAGAGAAGTCGGGTGTAGTAATATGCCGCTGGCTCGGGGTGAACTCATTATTTGTAATCTATATTATGCTTCTTTTATTGCGGAGCGGTAAAACTCGCGGTTTGGCGCTATCATTTTTCCTATATGGCCGATCTCATTATCCGCAGCCGACGTGTCGTGACGCCGCTAGTTACCGGCGAAGCGTCGGTGCATATTGCCGAGGATAAGATCTTGTGCGTCCGTGAGTGGTCGGACGTTCCTGCGGGTGTCGAACTGATCGATGCGGGAAACTCAGTCGTGATGCCGGGCAATGTCGATGCGCACGTTCACGTAAACGAACCGGGCCGCACCGAGTGGGAAGGCTTTGAAACGGCGACAAAAGCGGCCGCGGCCGGGGGCGTGACGACCATCGTCGATATGCCGCTCAATAGCATTCCGCCGACAACGACTCTTGCGGGATTCGAAGAAAAACTCGACGCCGCGGCAGGGAAATGCACGGTCGATGTTGCGTTTTGGGGCGGCGTCGTGCCGGGAAATACCGCGGAACTGGCACCGCTGGTCGAGCGGGGTGTTCGCGGATTTAAGTGTTTCCTCATCCATTCCGGCGTCGACGAATTTCCGCATGTGACAGAATCAGATCTGCTTATCGCTATGCCTGAGATCGCGCGGCTTGGTTCCGTGCTGCTCGTTCACGCCGAGGTGCCGGGGCCGATCGATGCGGTTGCGGAGAGCTTGTTAGGCCTCGACCCCCGTGAATACGAAACCTTTCTAAGGTCGCGGCCGTCAGCCGCTGAAAACGAAGCGATAGCGATGATGATCGAGCTCGCTCGTGAGACCGGCTGTCGTACGCATATTGTTCACTTGTCTTCAGCCGAGGCTTTGCCGATGCTAAGGCAAGCAAAGGCGGACGGCGTGCCGATCACCGCCGAGACGTGCCCGCATTATCTGACCTTTGCCGCCGAAGAGGTGCCGGATGGGGCCACGCATTTCAAATGCTGTCCGCCGGTCCGCAAGCGTGAAAACCGTAAAAAGCTCTGGGAAGCACTTCGCGACGGAACCGTCGACATGGTCGTTTCAGACCATTCGCCCTGCACGCCCGCGTTAAAATTGCAGGAAACAGGTGATTTTATGGACGCCTGGGGCGATGTTGGCGCAGCCCGCAAAACTCGCCGGACTCGACGATCACAAAGGAAAGATTGCCGCAGGAAACGATGCCGATATCGTCATCTGGAACCCGGACGGACAATTCACCGTCGTTCCCGAAATTATCCAGCATCGGCACAAACTGACACCTTATTCGGATATGGAACTATACGGTGTAGTCGAAAAGACCTTTGTCGGCGGCAAAAAGGTGTTCGACCGCGGCAGTTTTGTCTCAGGCGTGGCCGAATTGAAATAGACTCGATGGACGATAAAAGTATAATGTTGAGACATTTTCTGGCGTCAATAGCCTATCGCACGCAAAAGGCTTTGCGTGACGCTCCGGCGGATTTCGGCTCGTTCGCTGCGGGTGACGGAGTTCGCACGCCTGCCGAGCTCGTACGGCACATGGCCAGCGTTTTGGGTTACGCAGGGACATTTTTTACCGGCGGCGAATATCGGCCAGAGCCGCTGCCTACGTTCGATGATGAGATCGAACGGCTGCATCGTAAGATCGCCGAGATCGCAGGGCATATCGAAGACGGTTCGCCATTTTTAGAGGGACTTACGCCCGAGCGATTGCTCCAAGGGCCGTTTTCAGATGCGATGACCCACGCCGGCCAACTCGCTATGCTGCGGCGATTAGCAGGTGAGCCTGTCGCACCTGAAAATTTTATTGTTGCCGATATCGATGCGACCCGTCTTGGCCGCGATCAGGCCCTGCCGGTAAGCCCGGACGAATTTTGGCCCGAAGCTCCCCCGGGACGGCATCTTGAATAATCTATTTATGGACTTTACTCAATTGATCGATCTTGCATCAGAAAAACTCGGCGGTGCCGTGCTTTTTGCCAACGACGATTTCTTTGCGCCAAAAGAAAACCTTATAAAGCCGGCGGCACCCGTCTGGAAAGAGGGGCTTTATACGGACGACGGTAAGTGGATGGACGGTTGGGAATCACGCCGCCGCCGAAGTCCGCGTGAGAGTGAGGCGTTTGACTGGTGCGTGATCCGGCTGGGGATGCCCGGCGAAATAAAGGGCGTCGTTGTGGATACGGCGTATTTTAAGGGCAATTTTCCATCGCACTGCTCACTCGATGCGTGCACGGCGGACGGCCATCCGGATATCTCACAGCTTCTGAGCGACGCGACCCAGTGGCGTGAGATATTGCCGGTGTCAGAACTCGCGGGTGATGCGCAAAACAAATTTGAGATCACGCCGACGGGCCGCGTGACGCATTTGCGGTTTAAGATCTATCCGGATGGCGGTGTCGCCCGGCTGCGTGTTCACGGTCATGTTTTGCCGGACTGGGATGCTCTGCAAAAGCGAAACAGCGAGATCGATCTGGCGGCGGCCGAAAATGGCGGCGACGTTATTTCAGCAAGCGATGAGTTTTTTGGCCACCGGCAAAACCTGATAATGCCGGGACTCGCTCACGATATGAGCGACGGCTGGGAGACACGACGGAGGCGCGGCCCGGGGCATGACTGGTGCGTCGTTAAGCTCGGCGCGACGGGAACGATCACGCGAATCGAGGTCGATACGTCGTTTTTTCGAGGCAATTACCCCGAAAGCTGCACGCTCGAGGGCGGCGACGGCACTGCTTGGCGCGAGTTACTGCCCACGTCAAAATTACAGGCCCACACGAAGCATACGTTCACGGACAAATTAGCCGATCTCGGCCCCATCACGCATGTCCGGTTTAACATCTCACCCGACGGCGGCGTAAGCCGGCTGCGGCTCTTTGGAAGGATCGCGTGACCTATAAGATCTATAAAAAACTGTCCGAGCTGAACGAATTACCTACTGCGGAGGCAGAGGCGGCATTTCTCGAATGCTGCGGTTCAACGGCATGGGCTCGGCGAATGGCCGAAGCACGGCCCTTCACAATGCTCGAAAACCTATTTATGAAGGCCGAAGATATCTGGTTTTCGCTCTCGACGGCGGACCATCTCGAGGCATTTGCTGCCCACCCGCAGATCGGCTCAAAAAAAGCTGCCCCTAGCCAAGGCAGCCGAGCTGCAGCCTGGTCGGCGGGCGAGCAATCCGGTATGGCCGTGGCGGCTGATACCGTTCGAGACCAGCTCACAGAACTTAACCGCTTGTATCGGGATAAATTCGGGTTTATATTTATTGTCTGTGCTAGCGGGAAAACTCCGGATGAAATGCTTGCGATATGCAAAGCCAGGCTTGGCAATTCGGCTGAGACAGAGCTTCACATCGCGGCTGAAGAGCAGCGTAAAATCACTGAGATACGGCTAGGGAAACTACTTGAACAATGAGTGCGATAACAACCCACATACTTGATACAACTTCGGGCAAGCCGGGCGCCGGCATACCTGTTGTTCTCGAACGCAAGACCCACTCCGCCGGCTGGCAGGCAATTGCCGAGGGGATGACCGATGCCGACGGCCGTTTGAACGACCTGCTAAATCCGCGCGAAGCTTTTCTTCCGGGCCACTATCGTCTGATCTACGAGACCGGGCCGTACTTCTTGCTACAGAGCATCGAATGTTTTTTCCCGCAGATCTCGATAACCTTTGTTGTCAAAGACGCATTGCAGCATTATCACGTCCCGCTGCTGTTGAGCCCATTCGGGTATTCGACCTATCGAGGAAGCTAATATGAGCGTGCGTATCATCCACGATAATTACGGCAAATCTAGAGTGCGGCTGATGAAGGTCGAACGCAGCGGCGATACGCACCACCTGCAAAACATCAACGTCAAGATCGCTCTCGAAGGCGATTTCGATGCGATACACATCGACGGCGACAATTCTAACTGCCTGCCGACCGACACCATGAAAAACACCGTTTACGCGCTGGCCGCGCAGACGGACAAGATCGAAGAGATCGAGTGTTTTGGCCTAAGGCTTGCACGGCACTTTCTCGCAAATAATGAGCAGGTCTCGCGAGTCCTGATCGACATCATCGAGCATAAATACACGCGAATTCCCGTTAACGGACAGTCGCACGAGCATTCATTTACCAAGAGCGGCGGCGAAAAACGCACCACTTCGATCCGTGCGACCCGCGAAAGTGAATCGGTCGAATCGGGACTCGAGGACCTGACAGTTATAAAAACCACAAAGTCCGGTTTTGCGGGCTTTAAGAAAGACGCATACACCTTTCTCCCCGAAACGGACGACCGCATTTTCTGCACCTCGGTGAAAGCAAATTGGAAATACGCGAGCACAAAGGCCGCGACCGAAGATCTATGGAACGGCGTCCGCGCGACCATTCTCGAAACCTTTGCGACGCACGACAGCCTTTCCGTCCAGCAAACGCTCTACGCAATGGGCGAGGCGGTACTTGCTAAACACCCGGATGTGACCGAGATCGCTTTCTCGCTGCCTAATATCCACTGCCTGCCGGTCGATGTGACGCGTTTTGGCGAGGAAGAAAAACACGCGATCTTCCTGCCGACCGAGGAACCCCACGGCCTGATCGAGGCACGGATGTCCAGATAAACCCAAGATGAATACAACCCTTTCTTCCGAGTCTTTGGAAAAGATCACCGCGCGGCTTCGCACGTCGATGACGGGCCACGCAAAACGATATCCCGGCGAATCGGGCCGGCGGCAGCCTGTGCATACGGTCTACGGCGGAGCTCATTTGTTCAAGTCGGATACGGCGATGAGGCTCGGGCAGCTTGCGGTGCGCTCGTTCGAAACATTCGCGCCGGACGCTTCTGTGTTTGCATCCGCGCTCGGCCTGCCGGCGAACCTGGCAGACACGATCTTTGCTCGCGTCGGCGAAAAGCTCGCTCGCGAGGCTGTCGAAGATTTTCGGATCGATTTTGAGGATGGATACGGCACACGCCCCGACGCTGAGGAGGACGGACATGCCGCGTCTGCCGCCGTTGAAGTCGCTAACGGTATGGCCGCCGGCACACTTTCACCGTTTATCGGCATTCGCATCAAAACCTTCAGCGAGGAACTGATGCAGCGCAGCATCCGAACGCTCGACCTATTCCTTACAGAGCTTTGCAAGCGGACCGGCGGCAAGTTGCCCGACAACTTTGTTGTCACGCTGCCAAAGATCGTGACCCCCGAACAGGTGACGGCACTTATTGACATCTTTGACGAGATCGAACCAAAGCTCGGCCTCGCGCCGGGAACCCTCAAGATGGAGATGATGATCGAGACCACGCAATCGATCATCGCCTCAGACGGTGAGATCGGCATGCCCCGTATGCTCGAGGCCGCGCGCGGACGCTGCACGGCAGCTCACTTTGGCACGTACGATTACACCGCGAGCTGCTCGATCACGGCGGCGTATCAGGATATGCTGCATCCGGCGTGTGATTTCGCTCGTTCGATGATGCAGGTCTCGTTCGGCGGCACCGGAGTTTGGCTTTCTGACGGAGCGACTAACATCATGCCTGTTGCTCCGCATCGGGGCGAAAACCTGACCGCTGATCAGATCGCCGAAAACAACGCCGTCGTCCATCGCGCATGGCGGCTGCACTACGATCATTGCCGCCATTCGCTCGCCAACGCCTTTTATCAGGGCTGGGATCTGCACCCCGGGCAGTTGCCGACCCGATACGCTGCGGTTTACACATTCTTTCTCGAGGGGCTCGATGCGGCGAGCGAACGCCTGCTCAACTTTGTCGAAAAAGCCGCGCAGGCGTCGCTCGTCGGTGATGTCTTTGACGACGCGGCTACGGGACAAGGGTTGTTAAATTATTTTCTGCGGGCTATCAACTGCGGTGCGGTGACTGAGCAGGAAGCTCTCGGCCTGACCAGCCTGACGCTAGACGAACTCCGCTCAGGCTCATTCGTTAAGATACTAAAGAACCGGCAGGGTTAACTCTTCTTCTAAACATTTCGGCCCGCCTTTCGGACAGTTCCTTGGGGCGGGCCGCGTTATTTTCTCCGATCGTTATTTACAAAACTCGCCCAGATAATAGGGCAGCATCTTTCGCCACCAGGGCCAGTCGTGATTTACGTCGTAGCCCCACAGTTCGAGGCGGTGCGGGATGCCCTTTGAATTCAGCATGCCCGAGAGTTCGCGGCTACGATCCGGAGCCTCGTAACTTCCCTGGCCCGAGACAATGACGATCGAATCAGCCTGCCGCAAACGCGGCAAATGATAGTCGTCGTTAAGGTTTTTCAAGTACATCGCCGGGTTGTTGAAATAAACGTTATCGTCATAAAACCCTTTGTCGAGATAATTGTAGATGTCATAACTGCCGCTCATCGCGATCGTACCGCGAAATGCATCAGAATGTTTGAAATACGTATTTGCCGCAAGAAATGCCCCCAGCGAAGCCCCCGTCGTCAGCGGCCGCGCGTCGTCGCCGCACTCGTTCCGGATCAAAGGCAGCACCTCGTCCATCACGTAGCGGTCATACCGGGCCAGCATCTCGACCTTCCAGCTCGGGTGCGATTCGCGGTTCAAAAGGCTGTATTTGTTTACCGAATTGATCGAATATGCACGTATCAGGCCCGCCTCGATAAAGTCCTTGATCGCATCGACTAGGTGAAACCGCTCGTATTCTAGATAGTCCGCCGCCGCCGTCGGAAACATCAGGAGCGGATAACCCGCATGTCCATAAGCCACCAGCGGCATATCCATTCCCAGATTGTGGCTGAACCACGTTGTCGTATCACGTCGCATCAAAAATTTTTCTCCAAAACTATTTTGTGATCAGTATTTCCCGCGTTGTCGAATTGTAACCGCCATTATCGACAACATTTCCCTGCTTGTCCACCAGCTCGAGCATGACATTATGTTTACCCGCCGGCCAACCCGTCAGCCAGATCGGCTCCCATTTGTCGATAAACTTCGGCGGCCCCAGATCGATCGAGTAGCGCACACGGTATTCGCCGCCGTCGCCGGTCAACTTGGCGTTCGTCAGCCAAAAATCGAGCATTATCGCGTTGGCGTCCGCCCCTTTGTATTCACCCTTCGGGCGGCTATAGGTCAGCAGCGGCTTTTTAGCATCGACAGGGCCTGCGTTGCTCGGCTTCATCTCTTTGCCCTCGGGCGTCGGAGCGGCGCCTGTGTTTGCGGCCGGGGCTCCGTTTGCGGCAGTCACCGGTTTAGCGGCATCGCCGCCGCCGTTTTTCACCGTGAATTTCACCATCTGGAACGCCCCGGCGTTCTTATATGATTCGTGCCAGGGCCTCGACGGAAAGACCCGCAGAACATGTTCGCCGTCCATCAGATTCCTGAGTTCGAAGGGCTGCCCGAGGTTGTAATAGGCCTCGTATGCCTGATTGTCGAGTATCACATGGATGTGATTGCCGGAGTGTGTAGTCTCGTCCATGCCGGGCATGTAGCCTTTCAGATCGCCGGTGACCTCGAGTTTGACCTTAACGGTCGAACTTTTGACGGTCGAGTTTGCAGCCGGCTCAATGATCTTGATGACCGGAGCGGCCAGGTCCTGTTCACCGCGAGCGGCTATCATTTCCTTTATCTTTTCAGGACGATCGGCCGACAATAATTCGACAGGCACCGGTGTCGCCGCGGCCTGATCGGTGTTGCCCGCATTCGCAGTATTTGCAACATTCGAAGCTCCACCGCCGCACGCCGTCATCAACGCCGCCGCCAACACAAACAATAAGACCTTCATATTACTTTTCATCGTTCTGTCCTCTTCCAAACTCCGCGATCTTTGCGGCCTCGGCGTTGAAATAACCGTCACAGGGTGCTGACCGCTGAATTGACAGCCGTCACCACGGGGCCGACCGCTTCATATTCGAAGACCTCGCGAAAATTCTTTTCAAGCGAATTCTCGACCTCCGCCATATCGACCTCGCGGCCGAGAAGCCGCTCCATCGAAGTGACCGGCTCACCCTCACAGGCGATGATCCAGTTGTAATAGCTCAGGTCGGTGTTCACATTTAGCGCAAAGCCATGCGTCGTGACCCAGCGTTTGATATGAACGCCGATCGCCGCAACCTTTCCCTCGGTCGTATGCACGCCGGTCAGCCCTTCGATACGGAACGCCTGAATGCCAAAGTCGGCCATCGTGCGGATCAGCACTTCTTCGACCTCGCGAACGTACCGATGCACATCTTCGCGATCCGGCGAAAGGCTTATTATCGGGTAGCCGACAATCTGGCCGTCGCCATGATATGTGTCCTTTCCCCCGCGATTTATCTCAAAGACCTCGACGCCGAGCGTTTTTAGCAATTCGGCGGTCGCTAGCACGCCGTCATTTTTCGAACGGCGCCCGAGCGTAAACGTATGCGGGTGTTCGAGCAGCAGCAGATAATCGCGTACTCGCGTAGCGATAACCTGTGTTTCCAGCTCTTTTTGCAGGTCGAGGCCCGTTTGATAGCCAACGCGCCCGAGCCTGCGGACTTCTAAACACCGCTGTTTCATTACAGCTATGATAAGATTTTTTCGTAGATTTTAACAGGTAGGCAAAATTATGAGGCTAAAGAGAATTGGTGTCCTGACCGTCATCGCCATCGCGTTATTTGCGGGTGCCGCAGCCGCTCAAAAAAAACCGGTAAAGAAAACGCCCGCTAAAAAGACGCCGGTCAAGGTCATTCCGCCGCTCGAGGTTCGTGCCGGCCGCGAAAAGGTCGATGTCCAGCTCTCGAACGTCAACGAATTTGAGAAAAAACTCGCGACCATCGCTCAGGGCCTCGAGGTCGCCGACGCCGACGCCCAGGCCGGCCGACTAAAGCCCGAGACCGCCGCCAAGATCAAAGCGAAAAAGACAGAGATCGTCGATGCCATTCACAACATCCGCGACGCCATGACTAAGCTCGAATCGGAATTTCGCACAAAAGTCGCCCTGCAGAAATATCTGCCCACGATCACCGGCATCTCGGACCTCGCCGCCCGTTCCGAAGACCTCGCGATACCGGCAAATTCGTCGCCGCCAAAGACCCGCTGCGCGAAATCTCAAAAAATTGACCGACACCCTGACGGCCATGCCGCTGTAGGTGATGCGGCTTTGCCGCTCTATTTGCGGAAGACCGTTGCACGCAACGGCCCCCGTATTTCGGGTAGAATGGCTGACTCCTTACACGCTAAATATTTGTAATACTCCTTTTGGTTCTCAAGAAGCAGTCCGATCCTTTCCCAGAACGCGGGAGCTCGATGGCATTTAGCAAGGAGGAACTCCTCAAACCAATTTGGGTATCGGCCGATGGCCTCGATCTCCTTCTCGCTCAGCCAATAGATCTCTTTCGACGAAGTACTGTTCATCTTGTCAATTAGATCTCGAGGGACGTCGTTACTTTCAAGAAATGTGTTCAGCATCTTAGTTAATTCGAAATGCTTCTTCTCGGCATCTGGTGGGCGCAATCCGGCAAAGTAACGTTGTTCGAAATAAGGACGATGAATGCCAATTCTTCCAGTAAAGTTTCGTTCAACTGCTGAAATGTAAAGAAAGAAGCAGGCGCTTGCACAATCGCCGTCAAGGAGAATCTCGGCGTACATTTGTTTGAGAAGTCCTCCGATCTTTATGGCTTCAATAATGTCGCCACCGTTTGATGAAAGCGTGATAGTCCTGTCTGATTTGATGTATGCCTCAAAATCTTTGCGGAGAAGAGCTCTTAGCCGGTCAAAATCTCCCGACCGAATTTCGCCGCTCGCGTAGATCACCGCATTCTTTGATGCCTTCGGGTCAGGGTCTCCGTCCCGTATTGGTCCCCATCGAAAATCCATAGCATAACTGTGATGAACGAGCATCAGTAATAGCGAGAGTTTAATTAGTTTCATATTCCGACCCTAACTTCGTTGAGTTATGTGCCAATAGGAAGACCAATCGAAGCGGCGTCATTCGACAAAGCGATTTTTCTTGATTGAGTCGCGAGTCGGTCGTCGATTTTTCTATTTTAAGCTACAGGCTTTTGTTAAATAGCTTTCGCCTATGGAGTCAGGTATCACTGGATTTCGTTGCAATGGAAATGACTCGACTTTCGGTGACTCGGTGTTTGGCTTATATTCGGCAAGGTAAATTATTCCAAGGCGTTTACCGACGCAATCGCCAGAATATTGAATTAGTGAATAGGTCTTTCTTTCCCAGTATTTTTCACCATTCATCGGTAATTCTTTTATCCAAAACTCCACAATAGAGCCCGTTCGGACAAATTTGGTGGTATTTATTTCACGGATCGACTTGAGTGCTTTGTCACCAAATTCCCATTCAATTACCGTCCAACTATCTACAGTTTGCGAACTTCTTAGAATTGGTTTAGCAGAGAGGTTCGTTGGAGTTTCTATTTCCCTAATTGTAGATTTATGAATCCAGCCCCAGGAATTTGAAGAAACAACGTAAAACCAGTCGCCATGATTTACTGAACTTGAGAGCAAAACACCTTTTGCGACCTTCCCAACAACCCTCGAACCTGCATTCGGTGTTTCTCTTATATTGCCTTTACCGCAACTACAACTAATTGTTTGGTATTAACTTGCCCGAAAACGCCGATCGAGAATATGCATGCGACAAAGATTGAGCCAAAGAAAAAGGTTTTCATTTGTCAGAATAAAATATCACCATCAATTTCTGAATACAACCCGATGATCTCATCATACTTCGGTGACGCTACGGGAATTTGTTATCGAGAATTTGTTTGAATCGAAGGTCGCAAATTTGGTTTTTCAAAAACGAACGCATCGTTTTGGGTTTGATTCACTTGCCTGTTACGTATTATTATTTCGGCGTTATGATTTTGAGGAAGGCCGTCGAATATTCTCGGTTATTATTTTGATCATTCTTGTATCGAATGGGTTTGGTCAAATAAGTACGGTTGTTTCCATAAGGGCCACTCAACTCCGACGTGAAGCGTCGCACTTATCGAAAATAGTTTTCCAAGTTTCGAAAGGAACGCCGTTCGAACTTGAGTCCGAAACAGCGGTTAATGGATGGTATTTTGTTTCCAATAGAAAAAGTGGGAAAAAAGGTTGGATTGAGGGAAAGTATTTGCGGGCTGCTGATAACCTTTCAATACGCTCACGAAGTGTGGATGCTGAAAATAAGTCGATGTCAGTTGACTTGTTTATGAAGCGGCGGAAAGACGAATGGATATTAGCTGGGAAAACTCAGGATAAAGAGGTATTTCTTAATCCGTCTAAGATGCGCGAGTCTGATGGTTTAGTCAACTTCTGGCAGAAAGATGTACCGAATTCTAAAGGGATCGTCCAAAAAGGTAATGACCGTTTGTTAATAGCGTATCATTATGTTTTGGTCTATTCGACCGTGGACTGTGAAACCCTATTGTATCGTTGGAACCAAGAAATTTACTACGATGTTCAGGGCAAACCACTTAAGACTATCGACTCTATTCGACATGAATTGGGCCCCGTAGTTCCGGACTCTATAGGTGAGACAATAGCTAAAGCGGTTTGCGACTATTTCTAAATCGAGTGGCCAAGCCGCAGTACCCTACGCAGGTATTTCTGGTTGACCCGGTTCATGGATCCAAGAACAAAGAGTTCAAATTGTAACGCAAACATGCCATGCCATGAGATTGGTTCGAAATGTCAAGGACGAGACTGTCGTCCTCTTTCTTCGGCTATCAATTTCCGAATACAGCCTCGAACTTCATTCTTGAATCGATCTTCGTCAAACCCCAACTGCGAGGTTTGAATCTGGACGGATTTTTCGGTATTGAAATAGTAGAAGACTCTGAAAGTGCTATCTCTTCTGTCTTGAGACCATGGCCCCACCCGGCGGAGGATAAAGTCTTCTCCATAATCCACGAAAGAAATTCCCATTTCGTCGCCGATTTCAATAACAAGGCGGTCAATATACGCCCCCCAGCCAATTTGCGAGGTACCCCAACGTCCTTTGTTGCCGAGAGCGTTCTTATTTCCTTTGGGTGGCCCCGCACTAGCCTTGCGCGCCTTAAGGCCTAGGGCAACTCTCAATTTATCTGACTCATTTAAATCATCACGTTTTTCGATCTCTGGAAACATTGTTTCAAATTCTCCCTTCTCAAACGCTACGGTTTTATATACGGCGGGCATATTGTTATTTTTCGGCAACGAACGCGAAATCAAAGATCTATAAAGATAGTACACAATCCCATTGGATTGTACAAGACGAAAGTTTTGGCAGTCTTTATCTCAAAAGCAATTTCTTGGATGGTCGCCGATGAACGCTGACATCAGCCAAATTCCGTGATGGCTGCGATGGTCACCGACGAACACCGACGACAAGAAATTCCGAGATGGCCGCGATGGGAATCGCGTACGGAAATTTATAGAAATAACCGTTTCCTGGCACCCTCTTTTTCGTTTCCTGTGACCCCTTTTTGCGTTTCCTGAGGTGCGTTTTTTCAATTTCTGGAAATGAATTCCTGGAAATGTAAAAGGCCGCCCGATCCCGGACGGCCATTTCTAACAGAAATAAATACTTATAAGGCGTGAGTGTCTATTTTGGGCCCTTAAGTGCGGTTGTCGGTTTTACCGGGTCGCAGACCTCGACCGAGCCGACCTCGACGGCAGCGGCGGCGGGCTTTGCGTCGAGCGGCAGGCCGAGCTGTTTGCGGATGAAGCGGTCGCCTTCTGCCTCGATGATCTCGCCGTTGATCACCGATGTTTTTTTGACAAGTACGTCTCCTTTTTTCTCGATATGGTTAGGGTCGATAAAGATGTACCACGGCGAGCCCCAACCGCGTGTGTCGCCGGTCGACTTGCGATACTCGTAATGCAGCGTTTTCTGCTTGTCGGCACGCGATTGCGACTCGTAAACGGCTGTAAAGGGTATCTTTAGAGATTCGAGGTTGGTTTTCATCGAGGCGACCGGGTCGTATTCGCCGACTGCGATGATGCCGAGGCCCTTGTCCTTATATTTATCGTAAAACTTCTGCAGTATGGGCGCGTCGTGCCGCCAATTTGGGCACCACGGAGCGTAATAGACGACCATCACGAGCTTTTTGCCCTTGATGAACTGCCGCAGATTGACATCCTCGTCCGTTCGAATGTTCTTGTAGGTCCAGTCCTTATAATTGATCTCCTTTTCGACGATCGGCGACTGTTCGTTTTGGGCAAACGTTGTGCTGAAAGCCAGCAACGCGATGACAGATGTAATAATTGCTTTCATTTATTATGACCCTCGGGCATTTATGAGACTAGCTTTTCAGATGCCGGTTGACAAGTAAAAAGTTGGCATTCGATTTGCACTAATTTCTCGCCCGACGGATTAAAATATACGTCCATCTGTGATAATCTTTGGCTAATTATCATGAGCGACCAA
>JBGAVK010000010.1:0-11001 GCA_044228165.1 Pyrinomonadaceae bacterium
CATCGAGAACGTTATAGTGCGAATGCTGGGCAGCTGTCATACAAGAGTGGTTTGCGAGAATTCGCACCCGGTCACCGATTTTATACCTATCTAAAGCGGCACTTTCCGACGCCACGATCTCGCCGTGCTCCTGTGAAAGGGATGTCAGACGCATCCCGGTGTCGTTACCCTCGAGATCGAGAACGCGGCCGTAACCACATTCTGGGTCGAGCCCGACAGGGCCGCGATCTTTTGACATGGCGATGCCGCCTGCGTCGATGACGAGCTTTCGACGACTTTCGTCACGATGAATGACGGCCGTGAGTACCGTCAAAGCAGTGTCATCGAATGAACAGCTGCCAAGGGTCGCCTGAAAATTATCAAAAAAAATGTAATTGCCCGGCCGGATCTCGTCGATACCCGCCAGGTCATCCACCAACGACATCGTCGGCGTCGAACCGATACTTATGGTCGGCACCTCAATTCCCAAATCGCGAAGCCGTTCGCCATGCTCGACCATAATGTCGCGTTCATGACGGGCAACCGCTTTGATCTCATCAACTGTCTTCACTTCGTATGAATGTCCGGCATGAGTAAGTATTCCGGCAAAATTTAGGTGTTTAGCCTCCGAGATCTGACGAGGGATATCAACCGACTCAGCCGTATGCGGCTCGACGCCTACGCGATGTGTGCCACAATCGATCTTCACAAAAACGCTCGGCCTTACACCGGCATCGCCAGCGGCAGCGTCAAGTTCGGACGTCGTCGCGGCATCGTCTGTGATCAAATTGAGCTTGACCCCCTTCTGCATCAATTCGAACGCCGGCGCGAATTTCCCTTGCTCGATCGGCACAGCGTAAGTGATGTCATTGAGGCCGTTGCCGGCAAATACACGAGCCTCGGCCAGCGTCGACACGGTTATCGCACCATCGTGCCCCGCGGTCTGGATCTTTGCCACCTCGATGCATTTATGGGTCTTGATGTGGGGCCGCAGCCGCACGCCAAGCTCCGTCGCCTTAGCCGACATACGCGAGGCATTTCGCCTGACCCGACCAAGATCAAGCAACAAAGAAGGCGTATTTAGTGCCTGAATTTCCACCTATTTTAGAAGGTTGATAGCTTTCTTGATCACATTGGCAACCGTAAATCCGTAATCGCGGAATACATCCTCAGCTGGGGCGGACATGCCAAATTTATCGACGCAAACCGTATCACCTTTGTCACCTATGTATTTGTGCCAGCCTTGCGAGACGCCTGCTTCGACCGCAAGCCGGGCGGTGACCTTTGCGGGCAAGACTTCTTCTCTGTATTTGGAAGATTGAGCGTCGAAGAATTCCCAGCAAGGCATTGAGACGACGCGGGTTGGCGTTCCGTCTGCGTTTAGTTTTTCGCGGGCTTCCATTGCAAGGCCGACCTCGCTGCCGGTTGCGATGAGAATGAGTTTTGGCGCTGTAGCTTTGCCGGCTTTTGTTTCGGCCTCGGCGAGAATGTAGGCGCCTTTGTGGAGACCTTTGGCATCGCCAAATTTTTTACGGTCGATAAGGGCGACCTTTTGACGTGACAGGGCTAATGCTGTCGGGGCGTTTTGACGTTTTAATGCGGAACGCCATGCTTCGCGGACCTCGTGGGCATCGCACGGGCGGATCAATGCAAGGTTTGGGATCGCCCGCAAAGCGGCCAGATGTTCGACCGATTGGTGCGTCGGCCCGTCTTCACCAAGCCCGATAGAGTCATGTGTGAACACAAAAACAACCTGAATATGCGATAACGCCGCCAGACGAATCGCCGGTCGCATATAATCAGAAAACGTCTGAAACGTACCACCAAAAGGTATCACGCAATCATATAGCCCCATGCCGTTCATGAGCGAGCCCATCGCATGCTCGCGGATGCCGTAATGGATGTTACGGTTCTGATAGGTCCCGGGCTGAATATCGGCTGATGATTTGATAGTCGTGTTATTTGACGGAGCCAGATCGGCCGAACCGCCAACCATTTGCGGCAGTGCGTCGGCAATTGCATTGATCACATCGCCGCTGTAAGCACGTGTGGCTTTTGCCTCGACGCCTTCAAATTTCGGCAGCGCCTTTTCCCAGCCATCGGGAAGCGTTTCGCTCCGAATTGACGCAAATGCCGCGCCAAGTTCCGGATGCGCTTTCTCGTACTGTTTAACGAGAGCGTTCCAGTCCTTTTCGATCGCCGCTCCGTTTTTCACGGCTTGTTTGAAATGGGCGGCAACCTCTTTCGGCACATAAAAATGCTTGTCTTCCGGCATTCCCAGATTACGTTTGGTCTCGCGAACAGCTTCTTCACCGGGTGCATCAGAATGGGCTTTGCTCGTGCCCTGTTTCGGCATACCAAAACCAATGATCGTATGGACACGAATGATCGACGGCCGGTCCTTGACCTTTTGTGCAGCTTTGATCGCTGCTTCGATCGCCTTCAGGTCATTGCCGTCGGCTACTTCGCTGACATGCCAGCCGCAAGCTTCGAACCTGGCAGTCACATCCTCAGTAAAAGCGAGGTCGGTCGAACCGTCGATCGTTATGCGGTTGTCGTCGTACAGATATATCAGGTTGCCGAGCTTGAGATGACCGGCGATCGAGGCCGACTCATAACTAACACCTTCCATAAGATCACCGTCCGAACAGATGCAGTAGATAAAATTATCGGCAACCGGAAAACTGCGTTTATTGAATTTTGCCGCAAGATGCGCCTGGGCGATGCCCATACCGACACCGTTCGCGAACCCCTGTCCCAGCGGCCCGGTCGTCACCTCGACCCCAGCCGTCATTATATTTTCCGGGTGCCCCGGTGTTTTCGAATGAAGCTGGCGAAAGCGTTTTATCTCATCCATCGAGAGGTCATATCCCGTCAGATGAAGCAAGCTGTAGATCAACATCGAGCCATGTCCGCCGCTCAACAAAAAGCGGTCACGGCCAAACCATTTAGGGTTTCGCGGATTATGCCGCAGGAATTTTGTCCAAAGCACATACGCCGCCGGCGCCATTCCGAGCGGCAAGCCCGGATGCCCGGAATTCGCCTTTTGGATCGCATCCAGCGAAAGCGTTCGGATCGTGTTGATGCAAAGATTATCGATATCTTGTTTGGTTTTTGCTGCGGCTGTCATGGTTTGTCCACCTGCGATATGTAGCTGTCCCGGTACACTCTGAGCGCCTTTTCAAATGCTGCGCTTCACCGAGGGTGATGTTTCAACTTTGAATTTAGTACGGACGAAATGCTGTCTATATTCTCTATTTTGCCAATACTTTCGAGTGCAAGCAAAACCGCACCTTGCAAAGATGATTCTCCAGCATCATTTACTGTAAGATGCTCGTTCAAGAAGCATCTGCAATGATCTGTGTCCAAACCGGCGATTCTCGAAGGGCTCCACCTGAGGCAACGATCTCCCTGACCTCAACGACCATCTCACAATTTTCTCAATATTTCGGCGAATCGAAAACGCCACGCCCTGCATAGCGGCCAGCAGTATATCAACGCTGTCGTAGGGTCTGGTCAGGCCGATGATCGCGCCTGGAAGGAATATCGTTAATATCCGGTATGCGCGCTCACCCAAGAGAACCTTTGTTGGCTACCGCGCGTTGCAAACTCATACCCATAGTTCATCTTCCAGGTGTACAGCGAGGTCGAGTAACTCTTTAAGCCAGACGTTTAGGTTTCCGCCATCTGATAGAGCTCCGCCGATGATCGCCTTCGGCGGTTTATGCGGTAACACCACAGTCCGTCCGGGATCTCGTCCGGCGGTTCGCCCTCAAAAGCGACCCGCATCGCTCCCGATGTCCCTACCATCAGCGCGGCCCGGCCGTTTGCAACACACCCGGCTCCGACATTATCTGCAGCTCCATCAGCTATCGTCTGCAGCCACCTGGCCGAGGCAAGCCGCGGCCAGCGGCTCGCAAAGTTCTGGTTCAGAACAAAGGTGCGGCCGTCGGCGGCAACCTCCGGTAAAACGGACGAGTCTATCCCAAGATAGGCGAGCATTTCGGCGTCCCAATCGCATTTTCGTATGTCAAAAATCCCGGTCCCCGACGCCATAGAAACGCTTGTGGCCGTCTCGTCGAACAGACGCAGCCCCATCAGATCGCTGAATGAAAGCAATTTTTCGGCACGTGCAAATGCATTTGGAAACTCACCCTTTAGCCACAGCAGCTTCGCGGGCCAAAAACTCGAGTGAAATCGAGCTCCCGTCCGGTCACGCACCGCCGTCTCATCAAGGTCTTTGCGAAGTACGTCGGTAAAAGCCTTGCTGCGAGTGTCCGCCCAACCGAGCACGACAGGGGTGTGCTGCCCCGTCGCATCGACGGCAACGAGGCTGTGCCAGAATGAGCATGAGGCGACATAACCGATCTCGCCAATGATATTGCTTGCTTTTTCGAGAACAAGGTCGATCGCGGAGACAACATTGTCGATCGCCGCATCGGTAGCGATCTCGGACCCGCCATCGGGAGTGGTGCGAAAATTCTGATCGATCCTGACGAGGGTGTCGGGCAGCTGGTGGGCTTCACCATCAAAAAGAGCCGCGCGAACGCTCGACGTACCGATATCCAATGCTAGAACGAGCGGTTGTATCAATTGACAAGAACCGAGGAGATATGAAAGCCAGCTGCAACCTCAAGAATATTAACGACTCACTGTATTCAACCAAATACTTTCTTAAACCACCAACGAGTGCCTACAAACAGAAATCGATAGTCTTTCATAAACTCCGGCGGCTTACCTTCGAAGTAATGACCTATAAATTGCAGTATCCAACCGAGAACGAAAAGCCCGACCGCAAAACGCCACAGTCCGCCTATAAAGAACGACGGTATGACGAGCAAAACTGAAAGGACGATCATCGGTATGCCAAACTTATGCGTCAATTGGTTCATCGGGTGCTGGTGGCTCTCAGAATATTCTTCGATCCAGTCGTCCCAAGTTCTTCCGCCCATCATACGGTTTGTCTCCTGTTTTGATTTGCGAACATCATACACCAATTTCATCGCCGGTGCAGTACTTTGACCTTCAGATCGTCGCCGAGTTCGAAGATGCCTTTCAATTCAAAATCGTCGAGAAAATCCTCGGGCATAAAGGTATCTGCATCTTCAACTGTTATCGGGACCTCAGTAACCACCCATTTTTCGATCACATCGGTAAATTCTGCGTATAACTTTGCACCGCCGATAATAAAAACATCGCCTTTGGCATGTTTGGCTATCTCAACAACCGCCTGCTTGCTACCGAGCCGCACGACCTCAAGAGGAGTTTCGAGATCGCCGGAGCGGCTTAGCACGATATTGAGCCTGTTTGGCAGGGCTTTTCCGATCGAACGCCAGGTGTTTGCACCCATCACGACTGCATTCCCGGTCGTCGTTTTCTTAAAAAATTGAAGGTCTGCGCTGTAATGCCACGGAAGTCTGCCGCCTTTGCCGATAGCGTAATTCTCTGCGATCGCAACTATACCAATGATTGCCATTATTGTTTTAACTAATAGTCTTACCTTTATATACGGCGACTTCCGAACCTTTTGCGAGCAAAACGGAGTATGGTTTATCGTCCGCAAGAAAAGCAAACTCGTCACCGTATGTAGAGCCGAAATCTACGTCGAAAATTTCATTCTTGACCGAATACAACTCCCATTTTGGGTGCTCGACCTTGTATTCATCGACTCGGCCGCCGCCTCGCGCAGTGTAACCCCAATAATGCTCTATAATAAATTCGCCGTGCGATCCGGCTGCCGGAACCCCTAAAGTTTCATCGATCTCGACGCTCATATGATTGCGATGGCCGCCTTTTGACCAATAGTATGAGACCATGGTCTCGGTCCGCGTGTGTCCCATCGACCAACATTCGTAAGGCTCACCGTAAAGTACGCGGGCAACCGTTGCAATTGCGTAGCGTGGGACGATCTCTTTTACAAAACACACCGCTCGGCGGGCCCCACCCTCGGCTTCGCGTTTGTTATAAAAGCGTAGATTCACCTCTTCAAAATTGATGTGAAACGGTATCGGAACGCCTAGAACCTTAGTGTCAAGAAACATAAACCCAACCAGGCTGACAAAACACTTTCCGTCTTGCAGATCAAGCTCGGTACCGGCGGGCAGCCGCCGCTCGATTAGCGATGGATCAACCTCGTAGTTCGCCATTATCAGGTCCTGCCATCGGGCGTTGAGAAATTTTCTCATTACAAAATAAGGCGTTTATCGCCGGACCGCATAGTCACACGGTTGCGGTCAAAATATTCGAGCAGCGGTATCGCGTATTTTCGCGATATTCCCGCAAGCTCTTTAAATTTGCCGACGTCTATAGACTTATCAGTCGAATTCGAGGCAAAACGCCTCAGCTTATCGATCAATTCGTCTATGACAGCCTGGTGGAAATAAAATTCCTCGGTTACTTTAACAATTTCGCCGCTGTCAATAAATCGCCTAAGGTGTTTACGGACCAGTTCGATCGACAGCCCGCTTCCCGAAGCTGCCGCAGTAAGAGCCTCATCCAGCTTAGGGACGTCGAGCCGGGCGGTTTTGTATGTCTCGATTATCGCGGCGCCAAGCGCGGCCTCGGCCGGGGATAATTCGGGTTTGTGCGAAGTCAACCGAATCGCTTCGTTATCTATAAACACGACGCCATTAACTTCTAGATGGGCGATGACCTTCTGAAACATTTCCCTCGGCAAATATGCCAAAATACGCTCGCGCAAGGCCTCTCGCGGCATACCCTTAGGTAGGGGTTCGCGTTTGTGAAAAGCCGCAAGCGAAGATTCAGCAAGGGCCGTAAGCCTAGCAAATTCATCCGTATCGATGAGTCGCCCAGAAGCATTAACGACCAAATTTTCCGTCAGACAGGTTTCTATCGCCTGTTCCAAAACGGCCATTCGTAGCCCTAATTTGGCGAGAATATCAGCTCGATCGATACCTGTCGGGCCGGCTGACTTGACGATGATCGAGATCTGTTTAACCAGATCATCAATAGCAGCTTGGAGTGAAGATAAATAGGCGATCGCTGTTTTGAGGTCTTTTCTGCGATGTTTTTCAGCAATTGGATCGATGACCATGCCTCCGGCGATCGTCGATTGGGGCGAGTAGCTTCGAATGATGAAGCGTTCGCCGAGAACCGCCGCGACGGGTGATTCCAGCCGGATCTGAATGAATCCAAAATTGTCAGGTGCGATCTCATCCGACTCGTCCAGTACCGCGATCCTCGCCAAAACCTCTGCCGTTCCCAAATGAACCCGAACTCGCTGCCGTGTGCGTAGTTGTTTTGAAGCTCCTTTCAAAACCTCGACAAAGGCGTCAATGATCTGCGTCTTCCGCAAAACACCGGTCTCTGTCAACGTCATCCCGCGTTCCACTTTCGAGTGGTCGATGCCGCCTAGATTTACAGCCACGCGATTGCCCGCTTTCGCCGATCCGATCGGCTTACCGTGGGTCTGGACGCCGCGAATGCGAACCGGCAGTCTTTCCGGCAAAAGCTCCATCTCCGTTCCCTCGATGACCTCACCGGAAAGCAGCGTGCCCGTAACAACTGCCCCAAACCCTTTGACGGAAAAGCTCCGGTCGATCGGTAATCGCGCGGCGAGGCCGTCTCGCCGAACCGCTTTCTTCTGGGCCAAACGAACGAGTTCATTCCGCAGTAAGTCGAGGCCGTCCCCGGTTCGAGAACTGACGCAGAGCACGGGTGCATCCTCGAGAAAAGACCCAGTGGTAAGCTCGGCAGCAGATAACTTGGCGAGTTCGAGCGTTTCAGCGTCTGCGAGATCGGACTTTGTAATGACGACAACCCCCGCGTCAATGCCAAGTAAGCGGCAGATATCAAAATGCTCGCGGGTCTGGGGCATAACCCCCTCGTCGGCAGCGATCACCAGTATAACAAGGTCAATACCGCCGGCACCGGCGAGCATATTTTTTACAAACCGTTCATGCCCCGGAACATCGATAATGCCGAAATGGGTATCACCCACTGTCATCTCGGCAAACCCCAGATCGACTGTAATACCGCGCAGCTTTTCCTCAGGCAAACGGTCAGCGTCGATACCCGTGAGTGCCTTTACAAGTGCTGTTTTCCCATGATCTATGTGGCCAGCTGTACCGATGATCAGGTTCATTTCTATATCAACTTGCTGCCGACATAAAAGAAAATGATCGGCGGCAGAAATGAGATCGCCATTGAAATCAGGACCGCTGCTAGCGAAAATAGCCACGCGTCGCGGCCTGATCGGATCTTAAATAGCGCAAGGAATACACGTTTAGTGAGAAACAAAAAGATCGGGGGAAAGATCACTGCAAAAACGATCGCCGCCCAGATGCCGGCATCTCCCCCTTTGACCTCAGACAGGCCGCCGCTCCATGCGAGAGCTATGATCGTGCCGAGTATCACGAACGGCACAACAAATCCGACAAACAAGCTGATCATGTCAGAGAGCATGACGAATGCCGCCGATCTGCCGTATGTCGCCCAACCCTTCTTAGCCAGCCAAAGTGTCTCTAATACCGCGGCGGCAGCGAAACACAGGAAAAACAGTCCGGTCGTGATCCACTCGAGAGTTACACTAGACATAGATGATACTCCTCAACTTTCGCTCTCTTCATACTGCTCGAGTTTGCGATATAGCGTTTTTCGGCCGATATTCAACAACCGTGCGGCGTTTGATTTATCGCCCTGTGTGTAATCAAGAGTCGCCTCGATCACTTGTTTTTCGATCTCGTCCATAGCGGCGGGAAGTTCAATTGTGATCCCGACGGTGCGCCCCTCGCCTGCGGCTGTGGCCCTTGCCTGACGGGCAAACGCAAACGCATCACCGGCACTGCGGCTTATCGCCTCAGGCAGATCGTCGATCTCGATCTGCCGGCCCGAAGCAATTATAACGGCGCGCTCGATGGCATTTTCCAACTCGCGGACATTGCCTGGCCAGTTGTAATTAACAAGCGCCCGCATCGCCTCGTTTGATATTCCCGAAATAAATCGACCAGACCGCCCCTTATACTCTTCGAGAAAATGAAAAACAAGTAGATTTATGTCTTCGACGCGTTCGCGGAGCGGCGGCAATGTGATCGGAAAGACCGACAGTCTGTAAAATAGATCGCGCCTGAATGTCCCCGCTACGATCGCAGACTCTAGATCCGAATTTGTGGCGGCGATCACGCGAACATCAGTCTTTATCACGTGCTTTCCACCGACCCTCGTAAATTCGCCGTCTTGGAGCACCCTTAGCAGTTTGACCTGTGCCTGCAGCGACATCTCACCGATCTCATCCAAAAACAGCGTCCCGCCGCTAGCTTCTTCAAACCGCCCGATCCGCAGGCTTCGGGCGTCGGTAAATGCACCTTTTTCATGTCCGAAAAGTTCGGATTCGAGCAAGGTTTCAGGTATCGCACCGCAATTAATCTTGACGAATGGTTTGCCCTCTCGCCCTGAATTGTAATGGATAAGATTTGCTATCAGTTCTTTTCCAGTACCAGATTCGCCAAGAACGAGGACCGTTGTGTTAGTATCGGCGACGTTAAGGCCGAGTTCGATCGCCCGCCTGATACCCGGAGCCTGACCGACGATCTCGCTCTGCTTTTGATGAAGCTCACTTTTGAGCCGCATCACCTCGGTCGAAAGTTGGTCCCGCTCAAGGGCCGTTCCGATCTGGTCGGCAATACCCTCGATCAGGGCGATGTCGTGATCCTCAAAGGTGCTCTGTTTACTCCAAACAAAGCCAAGCAGCCCAAAGGCCCGGCCCGCGACATGCACCGGCGTCACGAGCGCCGCTTTGCCGCGAAGTTGCGTATTAAAGAACAGTCTGATCGCGAATGGAAGTTCGGTATCAGACAGTTTGAGTGTCTTCCCTTCGCTCAAAAGCTCGCCGAGTTTTGCAAACGAATCGACTGCGAGTGATTTGTTATGCTGTTCGATCATCTTCAGGATCTTACCGAGTTTGATACCCTCAGCCGATTTAAAGGTCGCGAGCGAGATCCGCTGGCCTGATTGATCGAGAACGCCGAGGGCTCCATAATCTGCCCCGACGAGATTGATCGCCCGTTCCATCACACCCTCCGAGACCTCTTTGAAATCCGAATGCGAGTTTAAGGTGTTTGCGATCTCGAGCAGCGCGTTTGTCCGCCGTGTCTCCTGTTCCTGATTTACGTAAAGGCTGGTGTACTGATAACCGATCGCAAGTTGACGGGCTATCGATTCGAGAAAGGCGACCTCATCATCAAGCCAAACCCGCGGCTCATGGGTATCGTGAAGCCCCAAAAGACCCATCACGTTGTCTTTCAGCATGATCGGGATGATCAGCAAAGAACGTGTTTCCAGAGCCTTAGCAAAGAATTTGAGCGTCTCATCCTTTGTTTTGGAAATGTCGTTAATGCGGATGGGTTTTGTAAAATCGAAGCGTTCGGCGAGCTTCGCAGCGTCGAAAGGTATCGTCGTGCCCTGACTTTTCGGAACCTTTTTGTCCCGGCGCCATTCGTGGCTTATGACGAGGTCATTCTTTCCGTTTAACTGTAGCAGGTCGCACCGGTCGGCATTGAGCATCCGCCCGATCTCTGACACTACCACATTCAGAAAACGCTCTAGATCGATATCTGTGGGCAGGTCGCGGCCCAAGCGATCGAGGATCGCCTCGCGTGCCTCATGCATGCTGATCTTTCTTTCGAGCGAAAGTTCGGTCTGAGAAACTTTTCCCGTTTCCATAAATCGTCCCTGCAGGTGCTCAGATCACACGACTAATGTGTGATTTTGGAACACGAATGTCAAGTTGACACACCACTACAACGACAGTGTATTCTTTCGAATCACATTTTCCGATATTTTACTGTCTATTACTTGAGGTTCCGCCCTTTTTATCTTTAAGTTCGACCGTTCGGGGCCGACCGTCGGGGACGGGAGTTTGGTTAGGCGCGCTGTTGGATCTAGAATTTGCGGACGGAAGGCTGTTCGATCCGGTGGCGGCATTGCTGTTGGCATTCGCGGCGGTGTTGCCGTTCGCGCTGTTTGCGTTAGCGTCTTTTTTGGGCTGGTAATCGAGCCGCTGCC
>JBGAVK010000010.1:11015-34845 GCA_044228165.1 Pyrinomonadaceae bacterium
CGCTGCCGGCCGGCCTCAGCATCTTCGAGAAGTTCTTGTGCCCGGACGTTTGAACCGTCCAGTTCGATCGCCTTTTTCAGAGGCTCGATCGCTTCGCGGTATTTAGCGAGTTTAATTAATATAGCGCCTAGTTCGGTCTGGTATTCAGTGTCGTCCGGCTTTAGCTTGACGGCCTGACGGAACGAATCTTCGGCTTCCTCATCCTTTCTCAGCTTGGCGTACGTCCGGCCAAGATTGTAATGAGCGGTATCATCCTTAGGATTTGCACCGATCCATTTTTTGTAGGCCTCAACTGCTTTCTCAAACGCTGCCTCAGACTTTGTCTTTGACCGCGCGTCTTTTGAATTGTTGGCATATTCGATAGGTTCGCCGTTCTGCTCCTTCTGCATATCGACGAGTGCAAAAGCGATGCCGAGATTGAAATAAGCCTCAGCGAGATCCGGGTTAAGTTTTATCGCCTGTTTGAGCGCCAGAATAGCAAGTTCAGTTTGGTTTTCGTCAAGCAGCCGTTTGCCCTCGGCGAGTGCTTCCATCGGGTCGGTGACGTTTGCGTAGGGTGATTCTGCCGCAGCGTTTGCATTAGCAGACGCATTCGAATTTGCCGATTTTTTTGTACATCCAAAACTGCCAAACGACAGCAACACGAATGCAATGATCACCAAAAACTGCTTCATAACAAATCGTCAACCATTAAAATCAACCGGGAGGAAAAACGAACGGGCGCCCTGCAAGTAAATGTACGTGCAGATGAAAAACGGTTTGCCCGCCGTCAGCGTTCGTATTTATAACGACGCGGTAACCATTCTCAGAGAATCCCCGTTTCCGTGCAATATCAGCCGCTGCTAACAGCAGATGCCCAAGCACATCTTTGTCACCACCCCTGGCCTTATCGAGCGAATCGAAATGCTCACGCGGGATCAGCAATATATGCACCGGCGCCTGCGGACTCAGATCGTCAAAGGCGACACAAACGTCGTCTTCGTATACCCGTGCCGATGGTATCCGGCCATCAGCGATCTTACAAAAAATACAGTCGTCCGCCCCCATAAATTATGAGTTCAATTAAACCACAGCCGGTGGAAAATGTTAATTATTTTTAGGGGTTAAGATATTGCCTGAACCGGCTTGTCAGCAACGTCGTCGGTGATGCGTTCAATGTCGGCGCCGAGACTGCGGAGCTTACGGACAATCGTCTCGTACCCGCGGTCGATGTGATAGACGCGGTCGATGGTCGTCTCGCCCTCTGCACACAGGGCTGCGAGTACCAGCGACGCCGAAGCCCGCAGATCCGAGGCTATGATAGGCGCGCCCATCAACTTTGACTTGCCCTTAACGATCGCCGTATTACCGGAAATGTGGATATCAGCTCCCAATCTGATGAGTTCAGAGGCATGCATAAAGCGGTTCTCAAAGATCGTTTCGACAACCTTTGACTCGCCATCGGCCTGCGTCATCAGCGCCATATACTGAGCCTGCATATCGGTCGGAAAATGTGGGTGAGGTTCGGTCGTGACGTCTTTTGCCTTGAGGCCGCCGGACGAACATTTGACCAGCAGGGTGCTTTGATTTAGCTCCTCGATATCTACGCCGGCTTCCCGCATTTTGTCGATCACGGCCGTGATATGTTCAGGCCGGCAGCTTTTTATTTCAAGCTCACCGCCCGTGATCGCCGCCGCGACCATAAAAGTTCCCGTCTCGATGCGGTCGGGAATGATCGTATGTTCGGCACCGCCGAGGCCATCGACGCCGTCGATGGTCATCTCAGAGGTTCCGGCACCCTTGATGCGGGCTCCCATTTTGTTGAGCAGTTCCGCGAGGTCTTCGATCTCGGGTTCTTCGGCCGCGTTTTTGATCGTGGTCCTGCCAGAGGCGAGAACCGCCGCCATCATTACATTCTCCGTGCCGGTGACGGTGACCTTTTCAAACTCAATAGTATTGCCGATCAACCGGCCCTTTGGTGCACGGGCCACAACATCGCCGCTCTCGAGCGAGACAGTCGCACCGAGCTGTTCGAACGCCTTTAAATGAAGGTCGATCGGCCGAGTTCCGATCGCACATCCGCCCGGCAAACTAACCTTTGCCTGGCCGAATCGGCCGAGCAGCGGGCCGAGAGCAAGAACGCTGGCACGCATCGTCTTGACGAGTTCGTAGGGAGCTTCGAAGATCTGGATGTTATTTGCAGTGACCTTGTGCGTGCGAAGCTCGGGCGTCAGCACCGTCGCACCGAGATCCTCGAGAAGACGCCGCTGTGTGATCAGGTCACGAACATACGGGACGTTGTGTAGCGTGACGGTCTCACCAGTAAGCAAAGTTGCCGCAAGACACGGCAAGGCGGAATTTTTTGCCCCGCCGATCTCGATCTTTCCTCTCAGCGGGTTACCGCCGCGAACCTTAAATTTATCCATTGAATGTGAATGAAACGATCGGCCTGCCCGCCTCGTATCAAATATTATTTATACGTCTAAAAACGAAATGTTATCATACGCGCCGCTTTTTAATTAGCAAAATACCGGCACACAATTCGGCGTTTCTTGCCAAAATCTCAACCATATTCCAGAATCAATTGATCGTGAATGATTCACCTACAATATCAAGCCGAACCGACCTCGAGTCGGCCATCATCGAAAATGCCGATGCCGACCTCGTCAAGAGGTGCCGAAACGGTGATCAGGCGGCGTGGGACGACCTCGTCGATCGTTACCAGCGCTTGATATTTGCTATTCCGCGACGTGCGGGACTCAGCGAAGAGCAATCCGCCGATGTATTTCAGGATGTCTTTCTAACACTTTTTCAAAAGATCGACGAGATCGAACAGCCCGGCCGCATACGTTCGTGGATGGTGACGACAGCAAAATTCAAAACCTGGGCGGTCATCCGCGGGTCAAAGGGATTTTATTCGCCTGAAACCGAGGAAGAAATGGAAGCCGAAATGGCAGCGATCCGCGACAATGCGCCGCTCGCTGACGAGATGCTTATCGAACTCGAAGAACAGCATTTGATCAGAACCGCCCTAAAGAAACTCGAGGAACGTTGTCAGCAGATATTGTCAATGATCTACCTACGCGATCAGGCGGCGAGTTATGCCGAAGTTGCTTTGGAGATCGGCTTCGGTGAAACGAGCATCAGCCCGATGAGGTCGCGATGCCTAAAAAAATTGGAAAAAATGCTTGCAAAGTAGATCTTTGTCTTTTTAGGCATATCTGAAGCACTGTTCAATTGAGAAAGGGAACAAAGCGGTTCCTGACAAGCAAAATGAAACGATCTGAAGCACAACGACTCGAATACATCATCCGCCGGATGCAAACTGATAATTCAGTTGACGCCCCGCCTGATTCGCTGCGATACGCGAAAAATCTCTTCCGTGCTCGTGCCGCAGAACCGAAAATAACCGTTCTCGAACGCATCGCCGCCGTCCTCAGGGTCGATCTCGCACCGGGACGGGTTGCGCTGGGCGAGAGGTCAGCTTCGAGCGGACAGGCTCGACAAATGCTATTTGAATCGGGCAGCAGCGCGATCGATCTTAGGGTCACGAAGACTGCAAAGAATTTTGATATCCGAGGCCAGATACTCGGCGGAGGATTTGAAAAGGCCGCGATCGAACTTCGCTGCGAAAATGAAACTGTCGCAACTGTGGCCGATGAAATGAGTGAATTCAAGCTTACAGGCTTGCCGGCGGGCAATTACAGCCTTTCGATCGTAAGCGGCGATAGAGAGATCTTTGTTGAAAAATTGACCCTCCAATGATCCGCACACTGATATCCCAACCCCTAAAAGGCAGAGGTCCCGGGAACCTTTGCCTTTTCTCCGTTGTATAATCGAGACAATGCAGCGGCAAAAACTGATAAATGATCTACTTTCAGCCGACAAAGCAAAGGAGCGTTCCCGTCTTCTCTCCCTAAACTTGTCTATAGTAGATATTTCCCTTGCTCGTAAGCTTAAAGATACGTATTACAGTTCGTGGACGAGTGCCCCGCAAAAGACCTTGAATGCGGCAGCGGCGCTCGAAAAGATATCGTCGATCTTAAAGTGTGACGAGGCCGATGCCTTTGCAAAATGGGTCCGCGGGATCGCCGATCTGACCAACGGTAAGATCGAGAAAGCCATCGAAGATTTGGACACCGCTGCCCAGCTTTTTAGCAAGATCGGCGACGGACACAATGCCGCACAGACCCAGATCGCAAAGCTGATCGCGCTGGCCATGCTCGGACGTTACGCCGAATCTGTCAGCACAGGTGAGCAGGCACTAAAAGTTTTCGCATCTTTCGGCGACAACCTCGCGGCCGGCAAGATACAGAAAAATATCGGCAATATAATGGCCCGGCAGGGGAAAGAGTCAGAAGCCAAGCGGTACTATCTCGATGCCCGACTTCGCTTCGTCAAGGCAAAGGATAAGAGCGAGCTCGCGATGTGCGATAACAGCCTTGCCAATTCATTTGCAGAGCTCAACGACTTCAAAAACGCGGAAAAGCATTATGCGTTGGCCCTCGAAAATGCAAAAGCGGCAAAAATGTTCGTCACCGAGGCTGAGATCGAAGCAAGCCTCGGTAATCTTGAGAGGTTTCGTGGACGCTTTGCCAAGGCTCTGCAGTATTTAGAGCGCTCCCGGCAAAAATACTTTGAGCTAAAGATGCCGCATCAGACGGCGATCGCCGATCTCGAGATCGCCGACATCTACCTCGACCTGAACCTTTCAGACGAAGCGATCGGTCTCTATAAAGAAGTTTCGAGAAAACTAAACCGGCTCAAACTGCGTGGCGAAGAGGCTCGCGCTCGGGCAAATTATGGTAAAGCCGCCCTGCTCAAACAAGATCCGCGTACGGCTAAACGGGAATTTGAACGTTCTGCACTTATTTACGTGAACGAAAACAATCCTGTAGGCGCCGCCGATGTCAGGCTTGCCGAGGCTTCACTCGAACTCGGTCGAAACGACTTCCAGAAGGCTCTTTCGTTACTGTCTGCTGCTGGTAGATCGCTCAGAAAAAGCGAAAATCCGCGGCAAAAACTGCTCTCGGAACACCTCCGGGGCGAAGCCCTTAGAAACCTCGGACATCTTGCCAAAGCCAAGAAAATATTGTCAACGACCTATGATGATTCGATCAAGGCTGAACAGTTCGGTCTGGCTCAGGCCTGTCAGAATTCGCTCGGCGATCTTGCACTCCAAAAGGGCGATCGAAAGTTGGCAAAGCGGCATTTTAGAAAAGCCATTGATTTGACCGAAAGGTTACGTTCACTGCTTTCCAGCGAAGAATTTCGAATGGCGTTGTCTGCCGGCAAGCTCGCCCCGCTAGACAAACTTGCCAAGATCTATCTCGAAGAAGGCGATCTCCCGCAAGCATTTAATTTGGTTGAAAAAGCCAGATCGCGAACACTTGCGGAATCAGTCGCCGGTGAAATAAATGTCGATCGAGGCAACCTGCCGCCCGGTCTTGAACGCCAGGTCGCGCAGGTCCATGAAGAACTGAACTGGTATTACAGCCGACTGAACCGTGCCGAAGAAAACGAATTCAAAACCCTGCAAAAAGAGGCTGTGAGGCGTGAAAGGCAGCTTTCTGATCTGCTGCTGCAAACCAACAGCCTGGACGGCATTGCAAAAGGGACGGCGAATAAGGGAAAACGGGAAATCCTAAATGAGCTCCAGGCCCGACTCGAGCGGACCGAACACGGAACGAAGAGGCTGCTGATCGAATATGTGATACTCGACGGAAAAATCTCGGCTTTCGTCGTGACGGGCAAATCGATCGACTTTTTTAAGGACTTCGCGGATGAGAGTGAGATACACGACTTGGTCGAGGGGCTGCGGTTTCAACTCGGCTCGCTTCGCTTTGGTAAGGAAGATCTGGCTGCCTTCATTCCCGAGCTCAAGCGTCGAGCCGACGAATATCTCCGACGACTATTCGAAAAACTCCTCGGGCCGGTCAAAGGACTTATCGGCAACCATAAGATGGTTATCGTTCCCGCAGGCGTCCTAAATTACGTGCCGTTCGCTGCGTTGTTTGACGGCGTTAGGTATTTAGTAGAATCGCGCGAAGTCATAAGCGCCCCGAGTTCGGCTGTCTGGCTTTCGTTGATACAACGTAAACGCCGCAAGCTCAGCAACATCGTAATGATGGGGTTTGCCGATGAACGCATTCCGCTGGTTTACGAGGAGATCAAGCACATTGGGAAGATCTTTAAGACTTCAGCGCCGTACACCGGTACCGACGCATCGATCGAAAATTTCGGCAAAGCGATTCGCGGCAGCGACATATTGCACATCGCGTGTCATGGACAGTTCCGGCCCGACAACCCAATGTACTCGAGCCTGCAGCTCGCCGACGGAAATATCACTGTGAACGACATTCGTTCTATGCAGGCAAGGCCGTCGATCGTCACACTGAGTGCGTGCGAGACGGGGCTGAACAAGATCGCCATGGGCGAAGAGATCATCGGCCTCGCCCGAGGATTTTTGTCTGCGGGTGTGTCATCGCTCGTCCTTAGTCTATGGAACGTAAATGACACGGCGACGGCCCGGCTCATGAAGGAGTTTTATCGCGAACTGCAACGCGGCTACTCGGTAGGAGCATCTCTTAGAAAGGCACAATTGTCGTTTATTCGAAACGGGGAGCATCCTTTTTATTGGGCCCCGTTCATTACGATAGGAAAATAATTTTGGCGATGGTGTCTTTTTGTTGTGTCAAAGAGCACTGTGCAAATGGCGAGGCTCGGCTTACGCAGTAAATATTAATGAGAAACCGGTTGAGACATTTTGCGATATTTTTAGTTTTGGCGGCATATCTGGCGTTTGCAAAGGCTCCGGCACTACAGGCCGCACCCGATGGCGGGACTGGTTGTGATTGCGTCTCGAACCAGGTCATCGTGCAGCTTGATAATGCGGCGGATCTAACCGCGGTCGCTACGCAATATGGTCTGAATCCCATTCCTGTCTCGCAAGTGGCTTCGCCCGCCATATTTCTGCTTCAAATTACTGGCGGCCAAACCCCGCCGCAGGTCGTGACCGCAATGACCGGCGACACCCGCATCACTTTTAGCGAGGTGAACCGCAAGCTTTCTCAGGCCGAACGTGTCGGTTTGACGTGGACGCAGGGCCGTTCGTGGTCGGTCGGCAGATCGTGGTCGGTCGGCGGTAATGTAAAGGGTTATGGCAGACAATGGTTCCCGCAACGCATTCGCCTGACCGAAGCCTTTGCCGCCGCTGGGACAAAAGGCCTACGCGTCGATAACGGCCAGCCGATAGTAGTCGCAGTGCTCGATACCGGTATCGATCTGTCGCACCCGGCGTTTGCAAACAAGATCGTCCCTATCGAAGACCGATGGGATTTTGTCGACGGCGATAATGACCCTAGCGAGGTCGGCACGCTGCATGTCGATCCGTCCTTCGGCCATGGAACGCATGTCGCTGGAATTGTAGCACTGACTGCTCCTGACGTTAAGATCATGCCGCTCCGCATACTCGGGCCTGACGGATCCGGCGAACTCTGGCGAATAACGGCTGCTCTGATCTGGGCGGCGAATCACGGCGCCGACGTGGCGAACCTGAGCATCGGCTTTCCGGAAAACACCCGTATCCTGCACGACCTGCTCGACGGGCTCGACGGCTTGCCAAATCCGACCACTTTCCCGATCGGGACGAAAAGGCTGGCAGTAGCGGTCGCCTCAGGCAACGGCGGGAATGTGACAGAAATATATCCGGCCGCCGAACAGCGCGACGGCATGCTGTCGGTCGCGGCCAGCACACGCTATGACGATCTTGCCATTTTTTCGTCTTATGAACGACATTGGGTCGATGTCACGGCACCAGGCGAAGAGATCATCAGCACGCTGCCCGGCGGGCGTTACGGGATGTGGTCAGGAACCTCGATGGCGGCACCTATTGTCGCAGGAATCACGGCTCTCGTGAAAGCACGCTACACGGCCCCGTGCTTGTTGCCTCATGACATACTCGGCCACATAAAAAGCAAATCGCTCGATAAACGATTTACGCAGGCGCCATGGGGTGAGGTCAGGTTAAATCGCGTTGACGCTCTTAGTTCAGTCGAAACGGCACCGGTTTGTAATTCACCCCGAATCTTTTCGGAAAGATCCGGCTTTGGAGATATCCCTGTCAGATAGTCGTCGATCTCACGGGTAACTCTGAGCCAGATATGGCCACGCTGAAATTGCGTGGCCTTTTTATTTTTTTTGACATGTGTCTTTTCCGCCTGTCTCACAGCACTGTATCTCTGACGACACCTCGAATGCTGAGGTAAAACGAAAAGAAACAGGTAGGAAAAAATGAAAAAAGTTAATTTGAGAACAAACAAGAGCAAGTATTTGAAAGTAGCGATATTCCTTTCGCTTCTCGCAGTATGGGTGTCGATCCCGGTCGTGACCGGCATCGTCAAGGCGGACTCAACGCCGGTGATCGTCATTCGCACGGCCAATCTGACATCGCCGACCGGCAGCATAAATCCGCACGGCGTGGCGACATGGCAGCTCTATCAGAGCGGCAACCGCGAGATCGAGATCGAATCCGAAGATATGCCGTTCTCACAAGGCACGGTGTTGACAGCGATCGTCGATGGCAGCAATATCGGCACATTCTCAGTCGATGACAGGAACAAAGCGAAACTTAAACTTCGCACCGAAAACGGCCAGCAGGTCCCCGTCGTCAATGACGGAATGTCTGTCGTGGTTATGAACGGCGCGAATGTGGTCGTTCAAGGAGTTTTCGGGAACGGCAGCGGGACACCGACTGCGACCGGAACACCGACAGTAAGTCCGACCGGAACGCCGAGCGGCAGCCCAACAGGAACACCGAGCGTTAGCCCGACCGGAACACCGTCAGGTACGCCCAGCGGCAGCCCTACGGCCTCGCCCAGCGTTAGCCCGACCTCGAGCCCGTCACCGTCAGGAACGCCTGACAACAATATCTACGCGATCCTCAATGGACCGACGATCAACGGCACACTTCCCCGCGGCTTTGCAGAATACGAGATCCACAGCAGCCGCACCGAACTCGAGGTCCGTCTTTACCAGATCAACCTGGCAGCCGGAACTTCGCTCGGCGTTGTTGCAAATAATATCGCTGTCGGTAATTTGATGCTCGAAAGCGGCGGCCAGGGCAGGCTCCGTCTGCGGTCAGACCACGGCGACACTGTTCCTGTGATCACAGGCGGTATGCCGATCGAGATCAAGAACGGCTCGACTACGATCATGAGCGGCACATTTACAAATCCGACTGGCCCGTCGCCTTCACCGTCACCGACCGGAACTCCGCAAGGACGCTTTTTCGAAGGAAAAATGACCCGCCCCGGAACCACCAGCACCTATTACGTGCCAAAGGGAGAGCTCAAGGTCGTCCTCAGTGCGGACGAATCACAGGCAACTATCACCGGTGAATATTCACGACTGACGAGTGCCCAGACCTCGATGACCATAACTGTTGCAGTAGGTTCGGCCGTCAATACGATCCACGATTTTGGCACGCTCGGCGGCACCGAACGTCACTTTGGCCCGGTAACGATCAACGTCACGCCGCAGCAGGTCCAGCAACTACGTATGAGCATGTGGGTCGGAACGGTCGGCACGGTAAATAACCCGGCGGTCGAGATCACAGGGGCGATACGGCCGGACTCTAGCTCGAGCGATTTTAACGGTGACGGCAGTGACGACCTCTCGGTCTTCCGTCCCGGCACGGGCACATTTTTTATCGAATCTGCGAACGGCTACACAACGCAGGTTCTCGGCAACGCCGCCGACAAGATCGTTTCAGGCGACTATGACGGCGATGGCAAAACCGATGCGGCTGTTTATCGCAATGTAAATGGATCAGGCGTCTGGGAGATCGCCCGCAGTTCGGATGGCGGCATCACAAGCGTGCAGTTCGGCCTGGCGACCGACACGACGGTTCGCGGCGACTTTGACGGCGACGGCCGCAAGGACCTCGCCCTGTTCCGCTCATCGACAGGTGTCTGGTACATCAATAAGAGCAACGGCACCGGCTGGATCACCGAACAATACGGCCTCGCAGGTGACATACCCATCGGAGCCGACTTTGACGGCGATGGTAAAGATGACATCGCTGTGTTCCGTCCGTCAAACGGCATCTGGTACTGGATCAACAGCTCGGACCGCACGACGCGTGCCGAACAGTTCGGCCTCGCAGGTGACGTTCCTGTCGCAGGTGATTTCGATGGTGACGGCACAGCCGACGTCTCGGTATTCCGCCCCTCGACCGGTGTCTGGTATATCTGGCATAGCAGCGACCAGAGCTTTGACATTCGCCAGTTCGGCCTTAATGGTGACATCCCCGTCGCCGGCCGTTACGACGCGGACGCAAAGACCGACATTGCTGTCTTCCGTCCGTCAACCGGCGTATGGTATATCTGGCGCAGCACCGACAACGGCTACGACTACCGCAACTTCGGCGTAAACGGTGACATTCCGCTGATCGCCCGCTAGTCGGTTCATTCAAAAAGGAAAAAGGCTGTCTTCGCAGGCAGCCTTTTTTAGCAACTCGATCGAAACGCGCAACATCCTAACGCAGGTCTCGAATATACCGATAGTTAATTCGCTGTAATGAATTTGTTCGGGACTGTTTTTCCCCGGCTGAGAACACCCTCCTCTCAGCCGGGGCTTTTTATTTCCTAAGTTTGGCAAGCGCACGTTCGATCTGGTCACAATGCCTATTTTCGTGCAAGCCCGCCATAACGAGCCACTCGCCGGCGTTCAGCGGGCCGAAGTAGGGATGGGGAAATTTGTGAGCTGTAATATCGAAACTCTCAAGATCCCCGCGTAGAGCCTTAGAATCGACGTCTGCAGCAGAAAGCCTTTCGAGCGTTTCGGCGATCGTCACTTCACCGGTCGGCAGAACGCGTTCCGGCGCGTCCAGCTTCTGCGTGCCGACACCCGCGGCGTGAACCGCAAAATTCTCGGTCAGCGAAAAGCTGCCGTCCGAAGGATTGCTGTCTTCCTTCGCTCCGGCGAGCAGTTTACTGCAGATGCGATTGACGCCACCATTAACGATCGAGATGTGTTCGGCGATCTGTGCTACGGTCCACGTTTCGCCCTCGGCAAGCGAAACCGCTTCGGTGTTAGTCACCGTGGAAAGCGTTGCGATAAGCCGCTCACGGAACTTTGCGTTTGCCGAGTAAATATCGGCGATAGATTCATATTTCATAGGGGTTTATTTTGCAGGAGCTTGCGGCTGAGCGGTGAATATGAGACGGTGCCAACGCGAATAACTCCGCACGCTATCGGCCTCGTTCACCATTCGCCTGAGATAAGCGGTCTGCAGGTACAGAATGTCTTCGGAGCTCCAGAGTATCTCGACGATCGGATTATACGAGACTAGCAAGTCGCCATCAGGTAATTTTGAAAGCGGTTGATCGTCCACCGGCGGCGGCGGCGTTTGAGTGTTGTCGGCAGCGTTACTCATTTGGGTCTGACGCCTGAGTTCCCGGTCATACGCGTCCGACGAGATCAAAAGCTGATTACGAAGCGGTATCGCAGCCTGTGTCGGATTTGATTGATTTGCACCCCCGGCGTCATAGATCCTGATCTGCGTGTCGCGGCGCCCCTTTGTCGAATCAGCAGCGTCGGGGATCTTTACGTCAAAGGCGACCGCGACCTTGCTCGAATCAGGCGACCAGACAGGCAAGATCGCCGTCTGATTATCATCGAGTCGGCGCTCGCGCCCGTTCTTTTCGATTACACGGGGACGGCCCTTTGGCACAAGGATCTCTCCCTTTTGGCTAGCAGCATATTCGTCCGAAACCCACTCTCGAGCGGTCGCCGCGAGTGATACCAGCATCGTGCTGTCAGGCGACCAGGCATAATAAAAATAGATCAGGCCCTCGTTCTCGGTCAGTGGTTTGACGCCCGTTCCGTCAGCGTTCGCAAGATAGATCTGTTCGAATTTGAATGTAAGAATACCCGTCGGCGGCGCCGGCGTGGTTCCCGAGGCGGCGGTGTTTGTATTTGCAACTGTGGTGTTCGCGCTGTCGAGGTTGAGAGTCGGTTCCGTCTTGATCCCCGTTGGAGCGTCAGGCGTCGATGAAAATGGAGCAGCAGTCCTCGTCGCCGCGACGAAGGCAACGCTTTTCGAATCCGGCGACCAAACGATCGAATCTGGTATGCGAACCGCCATCGTTTCAGACGTCATCTTACGCTCGGGCTTGCCGTCCGGCGTGTACATATCGAGGCGATATTCCGCACTCTGATCGGAAATGGCATGATAAACAGCGAGAATATGCTTCTGATCGGGCGATGTGATCGTCCGGTCAAGCAGCTCAAGCGTGCGGTTAGTGTCAAAGTCGGCCTGGACCGACGGGTTTCGTTCCTCACCGACCGCCTTAGCGGCGGCCACCGACGGCGCCGGGACATCGGCCTCGTATTTAAAATTAAGCCGCACAGCCGGCACCGAACCGATCGAAACAGGCGCCGACGACTGAGACTGAAAGATATTACTCTGACAACCTGCCATCAATATGCTCGCGAAAAGCAGTGCTGCAGGTATCTTTGAAAAGGTCATAACTCTATAAGTCGGCGTTCAAATACTCTTTATAAAGCCGCCGCTGTTCCTCGGTAGCTTCGGCAACCGAAGTAAAATCGTATTCCTTACGGACGTCCGCCCCAAGTGTCAATGTTATCTCGCGAAGCTTATCAAACCTAAACACTGAGAGCTTTATCTTGTCGCCGGGTTTTCGGTCGCCAATGTAAGTCTGCAAAAATGCCTGGGATGCACGATTACCGTCGATCGCGACGATCTGGTCGCCTGTGTTAAGCCCCTGCTCGAAAGCGGGTGTACCGGCAGTGATCGATCTGACCATTAGGCGGCCGTTCTCGTCGCCTGTTGTGGCCCCGAGATATGCCTTTCCTTTACCCGCATCGGAGATAGCAAGGTCGAGCCCAATGCCGCGGACAATTCCTGCAAAATCGATCTCTTCACGTCCACGGACATACTTTGAAAAGAAATCTTCCATACTTTTGCCCGCGGCGAGTTCGACGGCCTTCTGAAAATCTTCTGGGCTATAATTTTTACCCTTTTTGAAGAATTCAGTATAGAGATAACGCAAAACATCATCGTACGACTTTGTCCCGCCGGACGCTGTGCGGATCGAGATGTCGAGCATCATACTTACGATCTCGCCCTTGTCGTAATAAGAGATCTGGTTGTTAACAGCATTCTCATCAGGACGGTAATATTTGATCCAGGCATCCTGGCTCGCCTCCTCAAGGCTCGTTTCAAAACGGCCGGGCCGTTCCTGCAGCTGCTTGATCATCGATGCCTTTCCGTTGAGCAATTCTCTATCACTCATCAATCCAGCACGCCGTAGAAGTATATTCTCGTAGTACGCCGTCCCGCCTTCAGCGACCCACAGCAGCTTAGTGTAATTTTCATTTTCGTAATCGAACGGCCCCAAAGCATCAGGCCGTATCCGCTTGACATTCCAGGCATGGAAAAACTCGTGAGCTACCAGGCCGAGGAAACCCTGATATCTCGAGTATGGCTTAAAGCCGAACCGGTCAAATTGAAGCGCCGTCGAATTAAGATGCTCGAGGCCCCCGCCGCCGCGGAGGTTTAGTATGAAAGTGTAATCGTTGTATGGCAGTTCGCTGCCAAAGATCTTTGCTGCTTCTTCAACGATCTTTGCAGTATCCGCAGCCAGCCGCTTTGGATCATAGTTGCCTTCGCCGGTGATGACGTAACGGTGCGGTTTGCCAAGCACATCAAATTTGATCTCAGTGAAATCACTTACCTCGAATGGCGAATCATACAGCACGTCGTAATTTTCAGCCGTGAACGTATTCGTCTCGCCCGCAACCGCCGGCAGTCCTGTTGCAACACGCCAATTGCCAAATGGGGATACACTAACGGTTGACTTGGCACTGAGCTGGCCCTTTACAAAAAACAGCAGCGCCGCATTGTTCCAGAACGCATGGGCATCGTTCAACTCGTTAGTACGCACCGAAAGTTCGTTGGAATAAACGAGATATGTCGCGACGACCTCGCCGGTACCTTTCGAATCGACCTGCCAGGTGTTCTTATTTGTCTTGCTCCATTTTAAGGGCAAACCGGCCGCGTCCTTTGCCGCAAAATTCTGCACGTGACGGGCATATTCGCGAATTAGATAGCTGCCCGGCGTCCACACCGGCATTTTTAGCTCAAGAGCGTCAGGCATCTGTGTCCATTTGACCCGCATCTCGACCTCCAACAGGTGGGTCCACGGCTTTGTCATTGAGATCGAATACTTGATCTCGGGCGCAACCGGCGTGGCAACGGCGACGGGCGTTTTTCCTGCCTTTGGCTTTTTTCTTTGGGCCGGCGTTTCTTGGTACATAGCAAAAATGGCAACTGCCAGAAGCAGTATTATAGCTTTTGAAGTGTATTTTCCTGACATCATTTTTCGAATTATTGTTGAGGTGGTATTGTTGATTTTCTAGTATTTTACAACAGTTGCGAGGATCGAACAGTTCGTTCCTGTGAGTTTACAAAGTAAGATGGACCCCGAAAATAACGACGAGATCAAACCGAAAGCCGACGGTGAAAAGTTTTTCACTACTCCGCTGATCATCATTTTCATAACGATCTTTATCGATCTGATCGGCTTTGGAATGGTGATACCGATACTCCCGTTCTATGCGTCGAGCGAACAGTTCAACGCGACGCCGTTTGAGGTCGGCATGTTGTTCTCCATCTACTCTTGGATGCAGTTTTTCTTCTCGCCGATTCTCGGCAAACTTTCAGATAGATACGGACGGCGTCCGATTTTGTTCATCAGTTTGCTCGGCTCGGCGGTCGGTTATTTTGTGATCGGCTTTGCCGGGACACTCGCGCTTGTATTCTTAGGCCGTATCATCGGCGGTATTACAGGTGGCAATATTTCTACCGCTCAGGCCTATATCGCCGACGTTACAAGCAAGGAAAACCGCGCAAAAGGCATGGGGCTTTTTGGCGCGGCGTTCGGACTGGGATTTATCCTGGGGCCGGCGCTCGCCGGGATCCTCAGTAAATACGGCATTCATGTTCCGTTCTACTTTGCTGCCGGCCTATCATTGGCAAACGCGATCGCCCTGTACTTCGTCCTGCCCGAGTCGATAAAGCCGGGATCATTTGTTGCCAAAGAGACAGGTAAGGGCCGGATCGCTGAGTTATTCGAATCGTTATCTGATCCGCGACTTCGCACGATTGTCGGAGTCTATTTCCTTTTGATCACGGCCTTTTCGATCATGACGTATGCGTTTGTGCTGTTCACTAAGTTCAAATTTGACTACAACGCCGAACAGAACGGTTACCTTTTTGCATACGTCGGATTTATAGCGATCATCATGCAGGGTGCGGTTTTCGGTATCGCGGCAAAGCGTTTTGGCGAGTCACGATTGGCGGCACTCGGCTGCCTGATCCTGACAGGAGCGTTATTTACGATGCCATTTGCGGGACCCGAGTTTGGCGGCCTGGCGGTGCTGCTTCTTATCTCAACCTTTCTCTCGTTTGGCAATGCCTTTGCGCTTTCAAGCCTCGCGTCGAAGAACGCCGGTGATCATGAACAAGGTCGGGTAATGGGCGTGATGCAATCGGGCGCCAGCCTGGCTCGCGCGATCGGACCCACGATCGGTGGCGTTCTACTGAATAATTCGTTAAATAAGGTTGACCGGTTCACCGTATTCCGCACCTATTGGACAGCGTCGGCGATAATGTTCGTGGCGTTTCTTGCGGCGTTGTATTTCGCCAGAACGGTCAAAGACAAGATACTTTTGTGAAACTAGCTGACGGCTCTTTTGCGGCCGGTTGAATGTGTAGAAGGAAAGACGAGTTTGAACGTTGTCCCTTCGCCCTCTTTGCTCTGAACATCAATAGTTCCCGAGTGCTCCTGGACGATCCCATATGAGACCGCAAGGCCCAGTCCCGTTCCATTGCCGACCCCTTTGGTGGTGAAAAAAGGATCAAAAACCTTCTTCAGATTTTCCTCCGGGATGCCTTCGCCGGTGTCCGACACTTCGATGACAACGCCGCTGCCATTAGCCGCATGGGTCTTTAGTGTGATCGTTCCGCCGCTGAACATCGCATCGCGGGCATTGAGGATCAGGTTTGTAAATACCTGTTGCAGCTTGCCGCCGCTGCCCATCACAGCCGGTGAATCTTTAGCATAATCCTTTACGATCTCAATGTTCGATTTACGCAACTGAGGTTCGAGCAGCTGGAGCGTGTCATTAAGCAGTTTGTTGATCTCGATCTCGCCAAATTCCTCAGCGCTTCCCGTGCGAGAGAAATTGAGCAGATTGCCGACGATATTTGACGCTCGGTCCGTTTGCCGCTGCATCTTTTGAAGCAATGCATGTTTCGGATCTGTCTCAGGGATCATACCCAGCAGCATCTGCGTGTAGCTCGAAACTCCCGTCAATGGCGTGTTGACCTCATGAGCGACGCCGGCAGCCAATAAACCGATGCTGGACAGTTTTTCACTTTGTTGGAGCGATTCTTCGAGCTTGACCCTCGACGAGACGTTTTCGAGAACGATAATCGCCCCCGTCTGTTGATTTGAGATCGAACGAAGTGGAGCAACTGCTACGTTCAAGATCAACGAGCGGCCCTTTTTATCGGTGGTGTGCAATTTGTATGCATTCCTGATCTCGGTCAGATGCCAGCGCGTCTTACCGAGAATATTTTCGAGATTCAGGGCAAAACTCTTGTCAAAAACTTCCTCGACCAGCATCCCGACGGCTCGGTCACGCGTGATGTCCATCATCTCTTCGAACGGAGAATTGCACCGCGTGATACGGCCGTCCTCATCGACTGCGATCAAGCCGACGTTCACGGATTCGACGATCGACTCGTTAAATTCTTTAAGCAAAGCGAGTTCCTCGGTATGCTGTTTTTGCTGGCCATATAGCCGGCTGTTCTCGATGGCGACCGCAATGTATCCGGAAATGGTCTTGAGAATGTCGAGATCCTCCGACGACAAAAGAGATCCGTCCCCGGCCCGCCCAAGGCCAATGACCGCAACCATCTTTCCGCCCGCGAGACACGGAACAAAATAGTGAAGTTCCTGACGGACGACCGATTTCCCATTGCCGTTTCCATTGCTTGGTGCAAGGCTGATGTCACTATCTTGAACGTCTAGCTCGTCCGCCCTGACAACGCCCTTCGCAGCCGATTTTTGGCGGATCATTGTGCGAAAATCCGCCGGTATCTTATACTCTTCGCTAAGGCCGACTGACTTTGCGAGGCGGTAATGCTCGCGGGTATTTTCGTCTTCCAGAAAAACCGCCACCTTTTCGACATCGAGCACCTGCTGCAGCCTTTCGGTCAAACCATCCAGCAAAGGGCTGAGGGCGGTCGTGGCCGAGAGCGTCTTTCCAAAGTCCAGAAGGCCTTGTCTAAGGTCGTACCTTTCGCCGTAAAAGAATCGGTCAGCCCGCTCCTGCAAAAATTTCTTAAGTGGTTCGCTAAGCAGAACGATCGCACCCATCGCGACGATCGCGATCAGTGCCCTAAGCGTTATTTCTGTTGTCGAAAGATTATTACCTACGGCCAGGAAAACCAGCCCGAGAGCGACGGCTCCGATCATCATCGCGATCGCGACCGTCGTCATTGCATAAACGAGAGCCCGGCGCACGACCACGTCGACATCCATCAGACGGTAGCGAACTACCGAGTGGCCAAAACTGAGCGGGATCAGAGCTAGTGGCAGGGTGGTAATAGCCGTTGCAAAATTATCATCCGGTATCTGGATCGCGAGCCGTTCGACTAGCTGCATGATAACGACCGGCGTGATCGCGGCGACCGTTCCCCACATGGTCCACTTGAGCCGTTGGCGTACAACGATCTGGCGGCTTGTGAAGAATCGCCACACAAGTATTCCGGCACCCGCCGAAACCCCGGCAACAAAATGGTAAAAGTTAAGCTGGTAAAGGAGCCCGAAAAGATTAACACTGTCGCTCGATCTCGCGATGAGGTCCGTCAGGCCCGATTCGGGCCAAAATTGCGGCACCAGCGAGACAAACACAAGCACGACAGAAAAGAGAGAGGCGGGAATATAGAGGGCAATGGTTTTCCATCGCTGCTCTGAGAAAACCTCGCTTCGAACCGGATAACGAATGCAGAAATGCAAGAATAGCGGTACAAAGAAAGCAAGTCCAATATTATCCAGAAGATCGATCGCCAGATCCAGATCCTTTCCGACACCGATAGAACGGTACGAGTGAAACACAAATGCCGCGAGGCAAACCGTCGCAAAATGAAGGACAAAGGGCGAACGACTGCCCTGCTTGAAAAGCACAAAAAGCCCTACACCCAGCCATATCAGGCCAACGATCGAGAGGAAAATTATTGACGGTGTCCAACGCGGGACCGGGTCGATGTGCCGCAGATCGGCAAAATAGAAATTATCGGTAAATGCGTATGATGGCTTTTGATAGAAATAGGTGAGGTTTCCATCGACGCCAGCAGCTTCGAGATACATCTGGACGTCGGCAGGTGAAGTTATCTCTTCGGTTTTGTCGCTGTCTAGCCCGATGCCGATGAGTTTGTCGCCCGTTGAGATACCAGCTCGCGAACCCGAAAAGCCCGGTGTCACTTTCTCGGCATAGATGCCGTCTGCACGTTGCGACCATCTCACGCCATCGGTCGGCGGCATCTTTTTGAAAAGCCCTCTGGGACAAGTTAAGTGCTCCGGCCGTTACGAACAGCACAGAAGCCAAGAGCCAAATCAGGCTCCAACTTGTCAGCATCTTTTCTTTCATCACTTCAGGGCATACTTTGCCGAGCTATTTTCAACGCAAAATGTGTTCCAGTCCGAAAACAACGCAGCAAATAATAACAGCGTCGAATTTATTCGATAAAACTAATATTCACACGTTTTTCTCGGCGGCAGCTTTTACCGTTTCATTCAGCATTTTGCTCGACAATCCAAGAATTTGGACAAAAAGAAGCCGCAGTTAATTAGCCAAACACAGCGTTAACATCGCCACTGTGTGTTTGCTTTTGTCCTGCGGGCATATTTTAGAATCTTACCTGGATGCCGCCGCGGAGCATTCGCCCCTGGCTGCTGAGTCTGAGGCCACCCTCATCACCGGAAATACCGGATTGGAAATCGAACAGATTTCTCGCGTCTAGTATCGCCTGTGCCCGAAACGGAAGGCCGAGATTTGGGAGCCATTGCGTAACCATAACACTCAAACCCGGGTCATAGATCGCAAGCCTCCCTTTGAACGGGTCGATCGCGAAAACGGTCGCTTCGGGTGAGAGGCGATAGACGGTGCGGACACTGGTTCCGGTCTTAAGATCGGCTGCGATTTGTGCAAAGAACGACTGGAAAAAATCGCTTTCAAAAATGTGGGCCGGATCCGAGATCGCATTAGCTGATAGTTTCTGTCCGTTTCCGAAAGAATAGCCGGCCGAGGCAGTGAACGGGCCGTTAAGGCGGCGTGTATAAACGACTCTAATACCCTCAGAGCGCCCCTGCTGGTTTGCTGTGAGATCGCCAAACCCGTCGCCGAGCGTTTCAAACCCGACCGCATTAAGTCCGACTCCGCGGCCAATGGTCGTATCAAAAAAGACATTTGCCTCGACGCTCGAGCGGTTGTCGATTATGCGTTCGACGCCGAATTCGATCCGGCGCGACTTATTCATCTGCGGTTTGCCGCCGGAAACAACTAGATCTTGAACGGCGATGGGTTCCGCAAACGCGACGTTCATCCCTTCGAGATCGAGCGAATTTGCCCACGAACGCGCCTCGGTCTGAGAAGTAAGCGAACTGCTCAATCTCGTCTTGGAGTTTAAATCGAACTGAAGCCCTACCCGCGGGCTGACCGACACGTCGTCACCGGCACCAACAAATCGCGAATAATCAAGCCCGTACACGAGGATTATCCCCTCGCGGACCTTCCATTCATCGAGTGCCTGTAGGTTGACTTGGCCGAGCTGTCTATTGAGGTCATTGATCCTGACCGTCCCCAGTCGCCCCGCCGAACCATTGACTCTGAGCTGGTGTTTATTATTCAGCCTATACGTAAACGCGGTCTCAAACCGCAAAGGAGCGTTTCGCCCGGCGCCGACCTGGCCGGCTAGAACAAGCCCGGACCTTTCACCCGCCGGTATCTGGGTCGCAAAATTAATACCGCCAAAATTGCCGCCTGGCGAACCTGCGAAATAGGTTTCAACAACGGCCTGGCTCTTTCGGCCGCCGGATCGTTCGTCGGCCGTTTCGTCGTCTGCTTCGGCTATCGATTCGTCGATCTGCGGATTTCCCTGCTGATTCTGATAGATCGATCGCTGCGTTTGAGCGGCCCTGATACGCCACTTTGAACTGTTTCGGTCGAGCCGCTTTTCAGGAAGCGTGTTTCCGCCGCCTGAGCGTTCGAGCTTAAATCCGTAATTCAGATCCGCCGCACGGTTGACCTCGACGCCAAACAACGTCACCGGGTTAAAACCCTGAGCAACCGCGAGTATCGTATAAGTACCGGGAATTATCTTAGCGAGGTAACTGCCGTCGGCCGACGAACTGACCTGCTTTAGTATCTTTGTCGTCCCGGCCTTGATGATCGCCACAGACGCATCGCTTATTGGGCTGCCAAATTCATCACGAACAACACCCCTAATAATTCCGAGCGTTCCGCCCTTTTCTGACGTAATACTTACCCGGCTTGCCGGCGCGGCAAAAGACGCCCCTGCTGCCGTGAGCAGCAAAAGCAAAATCCCTGCAAATCGCGTTGTCTTGGTAGTAAAAAACATCACGAGGTACAATCCCGCTAATCTTCGTATTTTGTTCGCAAAAAGCAAGGCTGTCAAGCCTGCGCGGGTGTCCTTATCTGTTGGCTACGATGCCGTATAACTTGACAAAGTTTGCCCGTGGGCTAGAATAAAATTCTGCTTCATCTGAGACATGGGGCAAATGCGGAGACGTGGCTGAGCGGCTGAAAGCGGCGGTTTGCTAAATCGTTGTAGTCTTAAAAACTACCACAGGTTCGAATCCTGTCGTCTCCGCCATCATTTACGAGGGCCGCCGATCTGCTGGATCTGGCGGCTTTCCTTGTTTAGTTGACCCAAAAATGCGGCGAACGATCTTTCTCTATGGGATCACAATGGCGTTACTGCTTGGCCTGTTAAAGTTGGTCGAGTACAAATATTTCGTTCGCGATATCCCACTCGAATTCTATATCGGACTCGTTGCTGTAATGTTCACAGCTCTCGGCATTTGGGCCGGGCGGCGGCTAACGCGGCCTAAGATCAAGATCATTGATCAGTCGCTGCCCTTCGAATTCGACAGTGCGACCCTACAAAAACTTGGGATCACCAAACGCGAACACGAAGTACTCGAGCTCATATCGGGCGGCCTATCAAATCAGGAGATCGCCGACAAGCTCTTTGTTTCTAATAGTACTGTCAAAACCCACGTCTCAAGTATCCTTGCCAAGCTAGATGCCAGCCGCCGTACTCAGGCGATAAATCGGGCCAAAGAACTTCGACTTATTCCGTAGTACTTTCGTACGAATTGTGCTAATTTCCCCAAAATCATACTTTTGGCCGATGCGCGTCAGTTGAAAAGATCCCATACTTGCTCAAAACTTCGGGAGGAATTGAAAATGAAAAAAGTAGTTTTGACGTTTGGCCTCATTGCCGGCCTTATTATCGCCAGTTTGGTTTGGATAACCGCGTTACTTGTCGATCGGGGCGCCATCGGTTTTGGGCGGCTCGAAATTGTCGGTTATTCTAGCATGATCATCGCCCTGTCGATGGTGTTCTTTGGTATCAAATCGTACCGGGATAATTACGCCGAGGGGCGGCTCAGGTTTTGGAAAGGGGTACAGGTCGGCGTCTTGATATCGCTGATCGCGGGCATTTTATATTGGGGCGGAGCAATATCTTACGGCCTGGCAAATCCGGGATTTGATCAACGGTTCATGCAAAAATTTACTGAGCTCAAAGTCGGCCAACTCGAACAACAGGGAGCACCACAGGAAAAGATCGATAGCGCCAAGGCCGAAGTCGAGATGATGGCGGGGTTATTTAAGAATCCAATGTTGTTTTTTCTAGTCTGCATGATGGAGATCCTGCCGGTTGGATTTGTGGTCACGCTTATTAGCGCCGGATTGCTGCGACGAAAAGAGCTTTTACCGACGGCGGCATAGGAGGGAAAATGAGCGATAACGGACAGAGATCGAGACTCTGGGTTGCCTTGCCGACGGCGATAATTGCCGGAGTAGCCAATGTAGGATTGTTCTTTCTATTCATGGTGCTATATGGCCACATCATAAATCCGGGCCACGAAGATAGTTTTTATCAGCAAGCGGCAAACCGTTTTGGCCCCTATGCCAGCATCATTGGCGGGATACCTGTATTTTTCATCGCAGGGTTGGTGTTGCGTCGTTTTCTCGGTACACGGGCACTTAAAGTCGGCATTGCGGCATGGGCCATATACTTTTTTCTCGATGTGGCAATAGTTTTAGCCGCGGCAGCGGACAAATTTGTGAGCTTTTTGCCGCTTATTGGGGTGTCGTTTGCAACAAAGCTAGTTGCCATCTATCTGGGTGCAAGGGTACGAACAAACGATGCCCCCGGGAACGCCTGAGTTTTGCGTTATTTGCCCGGCCCGTGTGAAAATCAGAGGTTATGACTACACGCGTTCGTTTTGCACCCAGCCCGACCGGCTATCTACATATCGGGTCCGCCAGGACCGCACTTTTCAACTATCTCTACGCACGCCATGTCGGCGGCAAGTTTCTGCTTAGGATCGAGGATACCGACCTTGCCCGTTCGACCGAAGAATCGACCCGTTCGATACTCGACGGGCTCGCATGGCTCGAACTCGACCACGACGAAGAGATCGTTTTTCAGTCCGACAACGCCGACAAACATCGCGAAACTGCCAAGAGGTTGCTGGCGGAGGGTAAAGCGTATCGTGATTTTACCGTGCGAGAGGCGCCGTCGGACGCGAACGTTAAGGATGCGATCAAGGACCGGGCCCGTGCGGCTCAGGGCGAAAAGAATATGCGGGACAATCCGTTTCGTGATCTTTCGGCCGCTGAATCTGACGCTCGTGCGGCCGCCGGCGAGCCATTCGCGATACGGCTTAAAGTGCCGATGCACGGCCGAACGGCATTTGACGACGCCGTTTACGGCATTCAGGAAAGAAGCTACGACGACACCGAGGACCTCGTTCTGCTCCGCTCGGACGGTCATCCGCTTTACAATCTCGCGGTCGTTTGCGATGACATAGAGATGGCTATCACCCACGTCATACGTGGACAGGACCATCTGACCAATACTCACAAACAGATCCTAATTTACGAGGCACTGGGGGTTAAACCACCTACGTTTGCTCATCTGCCGCTCATTATGGCTCCGAACAAGGGCAAGCTGTCGAAACGCAAGCACGGCGAGGTCGTCTCGATGACGACGTATCGTGATGCCGGTTTCCTTGCTGCCGCATTTCGAAATTTTTTAGCCTTGCTAGGCTGGTCAGCGGGTGAGGAAAAAGAAATATATTCGCTCGAAGAATTGGTGCAGAAATTTACGCTCGGCGGCATTCACCGCTCGAACGCGGTTTTTAACTTTCACGAGAACGACCCGCGTCACTGGACCGACGACAAGGCACAATGGATGAACGCCGAATACATCCGTACGACGCCTCTGGGCCAACTTCTGCCGCTCGTCAAACCGGAATTGAAAGCTGCAAGGCTTTGGCGTGAGGAATACGAGGACGATGACAAGAAGTGGTTCGAGAACACTATCAACCTAATCCGCCAGCGTTTCTTTACCCTCAAAGATTTCTCAACCCAAGGCCGGGCTTACTTCAGCGAAGATTACGATTTCGATCCGGCGGCAATAGAGAAGAATCTGTCGAAATTC
>JBGAVK010000010.1:34895-75972 GCA_044228165.1 Pyrinomonadaceae bacterium
GATCGCTTCGAAACGGAATTTGAAACGCTGGAATATACAGAGGAAAACATCGAAACTGTCGTCAAAGCCTTTACCGAGGAAAAAGGCACAAAGCTCGGCGTCATCATGAATGGCGCACGCACTTTGCTTACCGGCGTCGCTGTCGGCCCGTCGATGTTGTCTGTATTTGAAACTTTGGGGAAAGAAACGTCGATAATGCGGTTAAGAAGTCAGATCGCATTTAACGATCACAAGACCCGAAAATGAATAAAGAGACACAGGAATATAACGACAAGCTATCTTCGGATGACAAGACCATCTGCGATCGGCTCGCCGCAGAGATAACAGGTCAACTGCCTGAGGCTGAGAATAAGATATGGCACGCTCATCCTGTCTGGTTTCTCTACGGTAACCCGATCGTCGGATACAGCAAACAAAAAGCCGGGATCCGTCTGATGTTTTGGAGCGGCGCAAGCTTTGACGACGACATCCTGAAGCCGGGCACCGGCAAGTTCAAAGATGCTTCGATCTTTTACACTTCGGCTGAGCAGATCGATTTGGCCGACCTCGCCCGTTGGCTCGCAAGCGGGCGCGACATCCAGTGGGATTACAAGAACATCATCAAACGAAAGGGCGTTCTCGAAAGACTGAAATAAGCCAGGTGGTTTTGGATCTCATCCGTTCAGAATGCCGTTTAGCCGAGCGGCATTGAATGGCCGATCTTGCAGCTGCGATACTGCGTGTTTCGGAATCTTTTAAAGTTCTCTGCACGTTCTGCCTGCTTTGCCCGTTCTGACTTTACGTGACCGGCGTATGGACCGAACTTTTACACGATCAAGATCTGCGGCAGCTCTGTTATTTCTCGCTTTGAGCGTCTTTTCGGCATTTTCTCAGCCGGATGTCGAGCAAAAACGGGCCGCCGCCAAGGCCGCCTACGACGCAGGCGGAAAGTATCTCGACGAGAACACATACCGCTCCTACAAACTTGCGCTCGAGCAGTTTCAGTTGTCGGTCAGGCTCTATCGCGAGATCGGTGACCGCGGAAATGTCGGCGGCTCGCTGCTCGGTGTCGCGTCGTTACAGGACCGCCTGGACGAAAGGGACGCGGCTTTCGCAGCGTACAACGAGGCTCTGGCGATATTTCGCGAGATCGGGCACAAACAGCTCGAAGCCAGAACCCTCAACAATATTGGGCTGTTGTACGACCGCCTAGGCGACAAAGCAAAGGCTCTCGAATACCACAACCTCGCTTTGCCGCTGCGAAAAGCTGCCGGTGACAAATACGGCGAGTCAAACACGCTAAATAGTATCGGCTCGGTCTATTTGGATCTAGGCGAACGGTCAAAGGCTATCGATCATTTTAACCGGGCCCTGGCGATCCGCATCGAGATCGGCGACAAACGCGCCCAATCGATCACCCTTTCAAATCTCGGAAGATCGTACGAACAACTTGGCGAAAGGCAAAAAGCACTGGACTATCTCGAGCGGTCGCTCGCCTTGCGAAAAGATATCGGTGATAGACCGGGTGTAGCGACGGTTCTAAACAACCTGGCGTTGGCAACTGCCGGCCCCGGAAATGAACGAAAGGCAATTGAGATCTTTGAACAGTCGCTGGCGATCTTGACCGATCTCGGCTTTGAAAATCGCAAAGCGACCGTGCTCGATAACATCGGCGTTCTCTATGCAGACCTTAATGAAAACGCCAAAGCGCTCACCTTTTATCGCCGCGCATTACCCCTTTACCGTGCGATGGCTGACAAAGCCGGCGAAGCTACGGTCCTCAACAATATTGGACATGCGAATGCACGACTCGGGGATCTGCGATCCGCGCTTGATGAACTCAACAGTGCTCTGGTTCTGGCGAGATCGGTCAGGAACCGCGCTCTCGAAGCGATCATTCTGGGCAATCTCATGCTTGCATCGAGACAAACGCAAAGGAACGCCGCCGCCGCGATCTACGGAAAGCAATGTGTCGGCATTTATCAGGAACTAAGATTTGCGATCAACAATCTTGCTCCGTCGATACAGAAGGTCTATCTAAGCTCCATCGCTGAAAATTATCGGACGCTCGCCGATATTTTGATCGAGAACGGGAGATTTGCCGAGGCGGACGAAGTGCTGCAAATGTTGAAAGAAGAGGAGTTTGCCGAGTTCGTTCGCCGTGACGCAAATGAGATCAACGGGCTCAAACGGCGGGTCAGGTTGTCAGAAAAAGAACGTGCTCTTATCGAACGATATACGGCCATCGCAAATCGTGTTTCTGAGATCGGCGAGCAATTTCGCAAGATCGATGACCGAAAACGGCTGCTTTCTCAACGCGATGAATCACTCTCAGCCGACGAAGAAAAACAGTATCAGGCGTTAGCAAAACAGCTTGCCGATATCAACGCCGCATTTCGTGTGTTTCTGAAAAAAGAACTCGTAAATGAGCTCGGCACCGACCACACACGCAATGTTGAGATCGACCGTAGCATGCAAAAAGAGCTTCGAAACTGGGGAAACGGAGCTGTCGCTCTTTACACCGTTGTTACCGAAAATCGTTATCGGGTCGTCATGACGACATCGACGGTTCAACTAGATGCAAAGACCGAGATAAGTGCTTCGGCCCTGAATAAAAAGATCTTTGCCTTTCGACAGGCACTGCAAAACCCCGAGATCGACCCGAGACCGCTGGGAAAAGAGCTCTACGATATCCTGATCAAGCCGGTTGAAAAAGATCTGGCGGCCGTAAAGGCAAAGACCCTCATTTGGTCGCTCGACGGAATGCTGCGTTACATACCGTTTGCCGCACTTTCACCGGACGGCAGATCGTATCTCACCGAACGATTTCAAAACGTGATCTTGACCGCAAAAACCCGTTCCTCGATCAAAGATCGCGATACTGTCTGGACGGCCCTCGGAATGGGGGTTTCCGAGGAACAGTTCGTTACCTACCCGGACATGCCCGGGCAAAAAGTAAAGGTTGATGCGTTGCCCGGCACGCTCGACGAACTCAAGGCGATCATTCGTGACGAGGCATCCCCGGCTGAAAATGGCGTCCTCACCGGTCGACGCTATCTCGACAAAGATTTCACGCTCAAAAACTTTACTGACGAGCTCGCTCGCGAAACATCCGACGGCAAGCGCAAATTCAATGTAATTCACCTCGCCAGCCATTTCCGGCTCGGTAATAACTGGTCAAACTCGTTCCTGTTTCTGGGCAATGGAGAGATTCTGACGCTGGAGGAATTGAGTAATTCGCCGCTTATAGATTTTGGTGATGTTGACCTCGTCACGCTGTCGGCATGCAACACGGCGCTTGCCACGGCTTCGAATGGCATCGAGGTCGAGTCGCTCGCCGGAGCGATACAAAACAAAAGCGGCCGATCCGTTTTAGCGGCACTCTGGGAAGTTTCTGACAAAAGCACCGCGGCCCTTATGGCCGGCTTTTACCGAAGCAAGAAGGATGAGCCCGCACGCACAAAAGCCGAAGCCCTGCAGCTCTCACAACTCAAGTTGATCGGAGACCCGCAATTCGCACATCCCTACTATTGGTCGGGTTTTGTCCTGATCGGCCACTGGCGCTGATCAACAACGAAAGGCGTATAATAGACCTACAGCCATGGCGTCAATCTAAGTGGCTATACCAATCAAGGCAGGTGCATCATGAAAGGATTCAAATCAAACATCGAGAAAGACACGATCAAGAACAAAAATTTTAGAAAGGTGCTTTACACCGCTTCGCACTGTCAGTTAGTGTTGATGACCCTTAAACCGAAAGAAGAGATAGGCCTGGAAACGCACAAAGGGAATGATCAGTTTTTCAGGTTTGAAGCCGGCCGCGGCCGCGTCGAGATCGACGGGAACAAATACACTGTCAAAGACGGCGATGCCGTGATCATACCCGCGGGTGCTAAGCACAACGTGATCAACACATCCGCCACGGAAGAGCTCAAGATGTACACCATCTATTCGCCGCCTCACCATAAGGATCAGATCGTCCGCAAGACAAAGGCGGAAGCCGAGGCAAACGACGAAGAATTTGACGGCAAAACTACTGAAAAGCTGCCCAAGAAAAAGTAAGGCCGCGAAACTTTTGTTCAAACTTCGATAGTTCGCCGCTTGACCGGTGACGAAAGTACTATGGTCGTGGTCGTGATGCCGTATGGCGTCAGGCGGTCGATCACTTCCTGCAGATGCTCGACCGAGCGCACCGCTACTTTCATTATGAAAGAATCTCCGCCCGTGCCGCGGTGACATTCGAGTACCTCGTTAGCCTGTTGGGCCACCTCGATAATGTGGCTGTAATCGACACCCGTAATGCTCATCCGCACGAACGCAACTATCGTCATCCCGACCTTTGCTGTATCGATCTCGGCACGATATCCGGTGATGATATGAGCGTCCTCCAACTTCCTGACCCGCTCGATAACCGCGGGCGTTGTCAAGCCTACGCGGCGGCCGAGTTCAGCGTAGCTGATGCGGGCATCATCCTGTAACTCTTTTAGTATCTTTCGGTCTATTTCATCGATCATGACGGTTAGCGTTCCGGTCCGGACCTAGTGGACCACTTGGACCAGGGTGGACCTCAGCATTATAATATAAAGTGAATTCGTCAAACAAACTAATAATCGAAGGCTAGGCTAGCGGAATAACTAACGAACATTATTCAACGAAGCGGTCACTTCGATTACAATTGCCTATTCTGAGAAAACTTCGCCTGGCAACCAGACATCGAATATATGAAAGGAGCCGCAACACCAATGCTCAACGACACTATATCTGCGACCGAAGCCGATTTTGCGATCGAGAATTTCACTGTTACGGATTCAGAACTGCCTGAATTTAAGGATCTTAAATTCGAAAATATCAACGAGCTGCACCTCGATCATCCCGGTGCAAATGATGCCGAATATCGTGCCCGCCGCGACTATATCGCACAGTGCGCCAAGAGTTTTCGAGAAACGGGTGAGATCACTGATGTTGACTACAACGCCCGCGAGCAGCGTGTCTGGCGCTATGTGGCCGAGGAACTCGAAGAACTACAGCAGAAATACGCCTCGCCATTTTATTTGCGTGCGAAGAAAGACCTCGGCATCACGACCGACCGTATCCCGCAGCTTTCCGAGATGAACCGCCGTTTGAAAGAGCTCACCGGATTTCGCCTCGCTCCGATCGAGGGACTGGTCGAAACACGCGGTTTCCTTTCGTGGCTTTCGTACCGTGTGATGCTCTGCACGCAGTACATCCGCCACCATTCGCACCCGGCATACACACCCGAACCGGACATCGTCCATGAGGCCATCGGCCACATCCCGATGTTCACAAACCCGAACTTTGCCGACTTTTCACAATTCATAGGCCACGGTGCCCGCATCGCGACCGACGAACAGCTCGAACAACTCGGCCGCCTGTACTGGTTCACTGTGGAATTCGGCATGGTCGAGCACGAGGGCGAGATCAAGGCATACGGTGCCGGATTGCTCTCGAGTTTTGGCGAGCTCGAACATGCATTTTCCGATCAAGTAGAACGCCGCCCGTTCAACCTCGAACAGGTCATCAATCACGAATACACCTACAGCGATATGCAAAAGGTGCTATACGTAATCCCATCGTATGCGGAGCTGAAAGAGGTGACGCGTAAGTATATCGAATCGTTTAATAGCTAATCATCATGACAACACAAAATCCTTTAGGACTGAAAAAGATACATCACGTTGAGTTTTACGTCGGCAATGCTAAGCAGGCGGAGTTTTATTATCGTAAGGCATTCGGGTTTTCGCGTCACGCGTATTCGGGGCTTGAGACGGGCAACCGCTCGACGACGAGCTATCTGATGCGACAGGGCAATGTGAATTTTGTCCTGACGGCGCCGATGGGGCCGGAACATCCGGCCGCCGACCACCTCAAAAAACATGGTGACGGTGTAAAAGACATCGCCTTTTATGTAGAGGATGCTGATCACGCCTTTAACGAGGCGGTCAAACGCGGCGCGACATCCGTTATCGAACCCCACGATTGGCAGGACGAGCACGGCTCGGTACGCAAAGCCGCGATCGCGACATACGGCGACACGATACACTCGTTCATCTCGTATAACACCAATAATGGACACAATTACTCTGGTCCGTTTTTGCCGGGATTTACCCCGCAGGAGGTCGAGGGTGACGGAGTCGGGCTAATGATAGTCGATCACATCGTCGGCAACGTCGAGCTCGGCAAGATGAACGACTGGTGCGATTTCTATCGCGATGTGCTCGGCTTTTTCCGCTACATCACCTTTGACGACAAGGACATCTCGACCGAATATTCGGCCCTGATGTCGATCGTGATGAGCGACGGCCAGCACAATATCAAATTCCCGATCAACGAACCCGCCGAGGGCAAAGGCGGCAAATCGCAGATCCAGGAGTACATCGATTTTTACCGCTCGGCGGGCGCACAGCACGTCGCTTTGCTCTGCCGCGATGTCATGTCAACGGTTGAAAAATTGCAGCAGAACGGCGTCGAATTCCTCCGCGTGCCGGACACATACTATGAAGAACTGCCCGACCGCGTCGGCGAGATCGACGAAGACATCGACGAATTAAAGCGGCTCGGTATCCTCGTTGACCGCGACGACGAAGGCTACCTTCTTCAGATCTTCACCAAGCCGGTCGAAGACCGCCCGACCGTTTTCTATGAGATCCTCCAGCGAAAGGGCTGCAAAGGATTTGGCAAAGGCAACTTTAAGGCGCTGTTTGTCTCGATCGAAGAGGAGCAACGACGCCGCGGGAATTTATGATAATTGTTATGTAATTTGACAATCAAGCTAGTCGATAATCCACCATGGAAGAAAACGAAGAGGAGCGTTCGGAATCCGGAAATCCCATTTATCGTTATGAAGAACGCAAAAAGCCGTTCGGGCTGGCACTCGCTTCGTCCGAAGACGTCGAGCTGATCGAAAATCACATTGAGAAGCATATAGGCAAGGCAGCGATGGTATGGCATGAGTTAATTTCGGATCTAGTTCATCTTGATGTTCATCATATAAAGCCAACTGCCGAGCGTAATGTTCACACACTCATAACTACTGGGATGAGCGACCTCCCAATGAACCCACCTCCCAAGGCAGAAGAGTGTAAATATGCCGAATTGATGATCACATTGCCGCCGGAATGGCCGATCAGCGAGGAAGCATTTAAGAACGAAGAAAATTATTGGGTGGTCGGACTATTAAAACTCTTGGCCAGATTTCCTCACGTTTACGAAACGTGGTTGTGGTGGGGCCACACAATGCCAAATGGGGATCCGGCAGTACCGTTTCATAATTCGAACAATTTTATAGGGGCGATTCTTGCGCCACCTATAAAAGTTCCAAAGGATTTCATAACCCTTCAATGCAATCCAGATAAAGTGGTACATTTCTTTTCCGTGATTCCTCTTTACCAAGAGGAAATGGATCTCAAACTAAAGAGGGGAATGGATCCGCTCTTTGAGCTTTTTGATCGATATAATGTCAGCGAGGTCATTGATATCCGAAGAAAGAATGTTGCTAAGAAAAAATGGTGGCCGTTCGGGTGATGCAATGTTTAGTGTTAATCTGTGGCTAATTTTCTTATGGAATTGAAATACCAAACAGGTTTTGGAAACGAATTTGCGACTGAGGCGGTCGAAGGGGCTTTGCCCGTTGGGATGAACTCGCCGCAGCGGGCACCGCTTGGGCTGTATGCCGAGCAGCTTTCGGGAACGGCGTTTACTGTGCCTCGTTCGGGGAATAAACGGACGTGGACGTATCGCATCAGGCCGTCGGTAATGCACAAGCCGTTTGAGCGGATCGACAACCGGCGCTGGCAGAGCAAGCCGGATGATATTGATGTCACGCCGAATCAACTTCGTTGGGATCCGCTTCCGGTTCCGACAGAACCGACTGATTTTATCGACGGTATCACGACCATTGCCCTTAATGGCGACCTGATGTCGCAGGCCGGTATCGGCATCCATATTTACACCTGTAATAAAGGCATGGGCGACCGATATTTCTACAACGCCGACGCCGAGATGTTAATCGTTCCTGAGATGGGACGGCTCGGATTTCTCACCGAACTCGGGGCGATACAAGCCGGGCCCGGCTCGATCGTCGTCATTCCGCGAGGGGTTAGATTTAAGGTCGAGCCGCATCCGGATGACAAGCAGTGTCGCGGATATATCTGCGAGAATTACGGCGCCCAGTTTCGCCTACCCGATCTCGGCCCCATAGGAGCCAATGGGCTCGCCAATCCGCGTGATTTTGAAACGCCCGTCGCGTGGTACGAGGACCGCGAGGGCGAGTTCGAACAAGTCGCGAAATTTGCCGGCAATCTGTGGCGATGCGATATCGATCACTCACCGCTCGACGTTGTCGCGTGGCACGGCAATTATGCGCCGTACCGTTACGACCTGCGTCGATTTAACACGATCGGCTCGATCTCGTACGATCATCCGGACCCAAGCATTTTCACCGTGCTCACGTCGCCGTCTGGCGAAGCGGGTGTTGCTAATTGCGACTTTGCCATCTTCCCCGAACGCTGGCTCGTCGCCGAAAACACGTTCCGGCCGCCATGGTACCACCGCAATTACATGTCCGAATACATGGGCCTCGTTTACGGCCAGTACGACGCCAAAGAAGAGGGCTTCCTGCCCGGCGGCGGTTCGCTCCACAACCAGATGTCCGCCCACGGCCCCGACCTCGACGCCTTCGAAAAAGCGTCGAACGCCGAACTTGCCCCGCAAAAGCTCGAGGGTACGATGGCGTTCATGTTCGAATCGCGCTACATCATCCGCCCGACAAAATTCGCTCTGGAGTGCTCGCAGCTGCAGAACGAGTATTTTGAGGTCTGGCAGAGGTTGAAAAAGAACTTTCAAAGCTAGAATATATTTTGGATCTACTCACAGAATTTAAATTCCTCGCCACACCCGAAAAGGGCGAGGTTTCGGCTTTGCTGATGCGCCCGAAAGGGGCAACGCATCTAATTGTGCTTGGTCACGGGGCCGGTGCGGATATGCGCTCATCCTCGATGCAGAGCATCGCCTATGCTCTCGCCGATCAACGGATCGCGACGTTTCTTTATAACTTTCCGTTCAAAGAAAACGGCCGCGGCGGAGTCGATTCGCCAAAGGTTGCGACGGCGACGGTGCGTGCGGCGGTCTGCGAGGCGAAACGGCTCGAACCAAACCTAAAGCTGCTCGCGGGCGGGCATTCGTTTGGCGGGCGAATGACGACAACGGCACAGTCGCAATCGCCGCTCGATGGTGTAGCGGGTCTCGTACTCTTTCGTTTCACTCCACGCGCCAAATAAGCCCGACAATTCGCGTACTGAGCACCTCAATGCAATTAAGATCCCAATGTTGTTCCTAACAGGAACACGCGACGCGCTAAATGACCTCACGTTATTTCGCCCGGTTATAAAAAAGCTCGACAATCGCGGCACGCTTCACACCATCGACACCGCCGATCACAGCTACAAGGTTCTCAAAAAAACGCTCAACTCGTCCGAAGATTTCTTTTACGAAATGGCACGCGTAACACACGGTTGGATCGATGCAAAATAGAAGGCTTGGCAACTGGCGTCATTTTTTCTAATATCTATTTCAATGAAAAAGCCCCTGTTTTTGCTTATCGTCGTAATCGTTTCCGGCATTAACGCATTTGCTCAGAAGCCGATACCTTCGCCCACGCCGGCTCCGTTTCTGATGGAGGTCGAGGATGTGTTTTACATCTCGGGCCGCGGAACGGTCACGACTGGCAAGATCGAACGGGGCTCGGTTAAGGTCGGTGATATGATCGAGATCGTCGGCATAGGTGCAACAAAGTCAGCGACCGTTTCGGGAATTGAGATGTTTCGCAAAATGGTCGATGAGGCAAAGGCCGGTGACACTGTCGGCATCTTGCTCCGCGGCGTCGAAAAGGCCGATGTCGAGCGCGGCCGGGTGCTCGTAAAACCGGGCAGTCTCGCCAGCGCGTCAAAATTAAAGGTCAAGATCGACATGGTTCCGGTTGCAGAGGGCGGCCGAAAAACTCCGATAACCAGCGGCTTTCGGCCTCAGGTAATGATCGGCCTTGGCAGCTTTTCGGGCACGGTCACCCTCGCCGGCGGCCGCACACAGGCCGCCGCCGGTGACAAAGCGGTCGAGATAGACATCGAATTGTCCCAGCCGGCAGCTCTGGAAAAGGGCCGGGCCATTTCGCTTCGAGAATATGGCAAGACGGTAGCAACCGGCGTTATTACGGCCGTGATCCCTCAAAAATAATGTGCCGAAATATCAAGACACTCTTTAATTTTGACCCGCCGGCGACCAGCGATGAGGTCAATGCGTCCGCTCTACAGTTCGTCCGAAAGCTATCGGGTATGAACAAGCCGTCGAAAGCAAACGAAGAGGCTTTCGCACTCGCCGTCGAACGCGTTGCAGCTGCCGCGCAGGAAATGCTCAATTCGCTCGAAACCACCGCGTCGCCGCGCGACCGAAAGACGGAAGCGATGCGTGCCAAGGCCAAAGCTGCACAGAGATTCGGGACCCAATAATTAGAAACACATTTTGATGAACAGACGGGGGCAGACCGCTTGAATCGTGGTCTATCTGTGTTAATCTGTGGCTCAATTTATGAAATTTCGCGAAGACTGGAAATGGATCGTTCCCATTGTGGCGGTGTGCCTCGTGGTTTTTGCCAATTCGCTGACCGGCGAATTTGTCTATGACGACACGCGGCAGATCGTCCGAAATACGCTCATTCAGAACAATGATCTGATCTGGAAGGCTTTGACCTCAGACGTTTGGGCTTTCAAGGGTGACGGTACGGTCGCGGCGAGTAACTATTGGCGGCCTACGTTTACCGCGTGGCATATTATCAACTATCGATTGTTTGGATTGAACCCGTTTGGCTGGCATGTCACCAATTTGCTTCTGCATACGGGCGTAAGTGTACTTGCTTTTGCTTCTTTGCGGCGATGGGGCTTTTCGGCAATGCTAGCCTGCGCGGCAGGACTTATCTTTGCTGTGCATCCCGTTCACGTAGAGTCGGTGGCATGGATCTCAGGCTCGCCCGATCTGCTCTATGCACTCGCGTTTCTCGGCTCGCTTTGGTTCGCCCGCAGCTACGCCGAAACAGGAAAGTCCAACGCCCTGATCCTGACGATCGTACTTTATGCCGCTGCTCTCGGGGCTAAGGAGATCGGCATCGTGTGCCTTCCGATATTCTACTTTGTGATGTCGGATACCGAGACAAAGCCCAAAAAGAAGGTGGATGTCAAAACGTCCATGCTGATGCTTGGCGCGGCTGCGGCCATTTATTTTCTCGTAAGGTTCGCCGTTATTGGCGCGATCGCCAAGGCAACTGACGACCCGGTGTCTCTTGGTAACGCCATCCTGAGCGTGCCGGAAATGTTTGCATTTTATCTCAGGCAGCTCGTCTTTCCGTATTGGCTCGGTGTAAATTACCCCATTGCACCAGTCTCCCAGATCGACGCAATGAACTTCGTCGTTCCTGCAGTTATCTCGGCGGCGGTACTTGCTGGCGTGTTCTTTCTCGCAAAGACAGACAAAACTGCCAGGCTCGCGGCCGCTCTGTTCCTTTTGCCGCTTGCAACCGCTATGAATGCGACGGCCTTCATCTCTGAACAGATAGTTCACGACCGCTATTTATATTTGCCGCTGTTGGGAGTGCTGATGCTGCTAGTGCCGCTTGCGGCAAAATACGCCGGCGACCGAAATACGTTTATCGCTGCGGCTATTATTGCGGCCGCACTTGGCTTTCAGACCGTTCGTTATAACACGGCTTGGGCAAATGAGCTTTCACTCTGGACGTGGACATCGGCGATAGACAATTCGTCGTTCACATCGATGCAAAAAGGTTCAGCACTCGCTGAGGCGGGTCGTGATAACGATGCTATAACTAGCTATAGTGCCGCGATAGACAAAAAGCCGGTGCCGCGAGGTTTTATTGGCCGTGGCCGAAGCTATCTAAAGCTAAAGCAATATCAAAATGCAGAGGCCGACCTGTTAAAAGCGGTACAGTACCCGGCCGATAAGATCGAGGCTTACGCTCTTTATCAAGCATACGAAGCTCTCGGCCTGGTTTACAGTGAGACGCGAAGCTATGAACCGGCGATCCAATATTTTACAGAGGGACGGACAAAACTGCCGATGTATTCGGCGGCCTTGACCACAAACCTAGCCATCGTTTTGTATCAAAGCGGGCAAAAAGATCAGGCGCTTCGCGAACTCGAAGGAGCAAAGTCTCAAGCACGCAAGGAACTGCTGCCGGAATCAAAGTCGGTCTTTTTAAGGCTCGGTATGCTCTACGCCGAGCTTGGCCGAAAGGACGATGCCCGAAATGCGCTCCAGGAATACATGACACTGACCTCAAAAACGACCGACAAGACGATGCTTGCCGAACGAGCCCAGGCGGCAAAGTTACTAGACACGATCAGATAACCTAAACGATGTCCAACGATCGAAAAGTGATCCATACCCGGCATGTCCTCGCGGTCAAGGACCTCGCGGTCGAGACGGAGTATTATCTGAACAAACTGGGATTCGAGCGCGATTTTACGGTGCCCGGATGGGAGTTTCTCTCATTCGGCATCTTCAAAGTAATGCTCGGCGAATGCAAAGATACGATGTCGGCATTTGAGACCGGCGACCATTCATATTTCGGGTACGTTTTTGTCGAAGATGTAGACGAGATCTATGAAGAACTTCAGGCAAAAGGGGCTGAATTTACTCAGAGGCCGTCGAACAAGCCCTGGGGATTGCGTGAATTTGGCGTTCGCACCCCCGATGGCCACCGGATAATGTACGGGCAGGAGATAAAGTAGACTTATGAGCGAAACAACGGCGGTCATTAAAGAACGCATCTATTCGATCGACCTGCTTCGCGGTGTCGTAATGATGATCATGCTGATCGACCACACGCGCGACTTTGTTCACGCCGGAGCGATGCAGTTTGACCCGACAGACCTTTCAAAGACCAATGTCGCCCTTTTCTTCACTCGGTGGATAACCCATTTTTGCGCGCCCGTCTTTGTATTTCTTGCCGGCACGAGCATTTACCTGCAAAAGCTGTATGGCAAGACAAACGCTGAGCTTTCGCGTTTTCTGTTCACGCGCGGGTTGTGGCTCGTCTTTCTTGAGTTCACTGTCGTCCGTTTCGGCATCGTCTTTAATTTTGATTACTACTCCAACTTTGGAATGGTGCAGGTCATCTGGGCGATAGGGGTCTCGATGATCGTGATGGCGGCGTTGATCTGGCTGCCGATAAGGCTCGTCGGCGCGATCGGCATCGCGATGATCTTTCTGCACAACGTGTTCGACCGCTTTCAGGTTCCCCCCGAAACCGCGTTTATGGGAACGCCGCCGCCGGACCTTTCCCAGATCATGATGATGATATTTCACCAGCAAGGCGTGGTACCTATTCCGGGCTCGGCAGGAGGCGTCTTTGTCGCATACCCGCTTATCCCTTGGATCGGGGTGATGGCGGCAGGTTATGCATTCGGTACGCTGTACGCAAAAGAGCGTGAAACGCGGCGCAAATGGTTGTATGTTCTCGGAGCGGCCGCGACTCTTCTATTTGTCGTTGTGCGGTTGACCAATTTTTATGGTGACCCGGCTCCCTGGACCGCCCAGGATACCCCAGCTTTCACATTCCTATCTTTCCTGAATACGACAAAATACCCGCCGTCATTCTTGTATCTAATGATGACGCTCGGCCCCGCACTTATCGTTCTGGCGTTGACCGACAAGATCGACGGAAAGGTGATATGGGAGCGGATCTGCATTACGTTCGGCCGCGTTCCGATGCTGTTCTATATCCTGCAGTGGTTCTGGGCTCACCTTTCGGGCATCGTGCTTACCGTGCTCGCCGGCAAAGACGTCAGTTACCTGTTTGGCGCCCCTATGGGAGGTACTTCGCCGCCTTCCGATGCCGGCTTTCCCCTCTGGGTCGTTTACGCCGCCGTACTGGCGGGCCTCATCGTCCTGTATCCGCTCTGCGCCTGGTGGGGACGGCTCAAGCAACGCAATAAGCACTGGGCGCTGAGCTATCTATAGTTCTATTGTAATTGTCGTTCGATCAATTGGACGATAAAGGGTGTCATCGATGAGCAAAGCGTGGAAAAAGGGCCGCGGAAAATTGGGAATTCTCGATCCCTTGATCGGCACTTGGATAGCTGAAGCTGATTCGCCAATGGGCCGCGTCAAATGTACCCGGACTTTTGCAAAAATGGGCGGCGAGGGTAAATGGGTCACGCTCGATGCCGTGTGGGATTTTGGCGGGAAGCAATACATCGAACACGCCGTTTACGGAATCGGCGACGACGGAACTCCGACATTCTGGTCATTTACCTCTGACGGAAAGAGATCTGGAGGCGTTCTTTCGGACGGTAACGACATTCATCCCGAGGCCATCGCCTTCGAGGCCCAAATGCCAGCCGGTATAGCCCGAATGATCTATTGGCCGGGGGACGAAGGCACGGTAAATTGGGCCGTCGAATCAAAAACAAAGAAAGGCTGGAATAGATTTACGCACCACAACTATAAAACCGCTTGATAAACAGCGGGTAATCCGTCATTCCATCTCACTCTCGTCTATATCAAAATTCGCATAGACCTTTTGGACGTCGTCGTTGTCGTCAAGGGCGTCGTAGAGTTTCATCATGGTCTTGGCGTCCCCGCCTTCGAGCTTGATGTAGTTTTGCGGGATCATCGAGACCTCTGCTGCCTGCGGTTCGATACCGGCGGCTTTAATTGCGTCATGGACGGCCTCAAAATTGTCCGGCGTCGTAAAAATCTCAAAAACATCGCCTTCGTCCTGCATATCGTCGGCGCCCGCCTCGATCACGACCTCGAACAAAGCATCTTCGCCCATTGCGGTCTTATCGACGACGATATAGCCCTTCTTATCGAACATCCACGCGACCGAACCGGATTCGCCCATGTTGCCGCCATTTTTCGAAAAGATGTGGCGAATTTCGGCGACGGTACGATTGCGGTTATCTGTCATGGTTTCAACGAGGACGGCGACGCCGTTCGGGCCATATCCCTCATAGGTGATCTCGTCGTAAGCGACGCCCTCAAGCGCGCCGGTACCGCGTTTAATTGCGCGATCGATCGTATCATTGGGCATATTCATGCCTTTAGCGTCGGTCACCGCTTTGCGGAGTCGAGCATTCGCGTCAACGTCGCCGCTCCCGCCTGTACGCGCTGCGACCGTGATCTCTTTGATCAATTTAGTAAATATCTTGCCGCGTTTTGCGTCAAGTGCACCTTTCTTGTGCTTAATAGTGTGCCACTTGGAGTGTCCTGACATTTGTATTAAACCTTTATTTTATTGGATCATTCGAATAGATGAATATATCACGCTAAGATTTTTCTTTCAAAATCGCGGCGACTTGCGGCGGGGTCACACCGTTGATGCGAAGTCGCTTTGTCTTTGACGTTGAACCCGAAACGATCTCGACCTTGCTTTTCGCAACACCAAAGGTTTTCGCGAAGAGCTTTATGATCTCGCTGTTAGCGGCGCCATCGACAGGCGGCGCGGCTATGCGCACTTTAATCACGTCACTGTATAGGCCCACTATCTCACTTTTTGAAGCTCGCGCGGTAACACGAACTGAGATCACAACAGAATTTTCATTTTCGGCACTTTTTGTCATTTTGACAGCGGCGTGAACCAGCCGCTTTCGGTGATATCGCCGACATTAATTTCGAACAAAGGTGTTTAAGACGATCATCTGCAGAAAATTGATCAACAGCAGCACCAACATCGCCGAAATATCAAACATCCCGACAGGCGGTATCAGCCGCTGAAACGGCAGCATTATCGGGTTTGTCACCCTAACGACGAACGCGAAAAAGGTCTTGTTAGTAAACACGAACCACGATGCCAAAAATCGAAAGAAAATGAATAACACCAGAATGCTCAATAGCCCGTACAGCACAAAGCCGATTATCACCTTCGGATTGCCCGACGCAACTCCGGCGGTCAGGCCATCAATAACAAAGAAAGTGTTGCCGACGATCTGGGTAAAAAAGTAAGTTATCAACAGAGCGAGGAATATCGTCAGGACCGGCGCCAACCGCGTATCGATACGATACATCGCAAAAAATCTGGCAGCCGGATAGACCCATCTCTCGGTCACCTTTCGCACCTTAAATCCGAAACGCCCAACCTTGCCAAACGGATTAGGGTCCGTATAGCTAAAGATGATCCTGAGCAGCAGCACGCCAAAGAAAACCCCAAAGACCGACCAGACGACTAAGAAAAATATCGGATAAACTAAAGCAGAAAGCATAAGAATCCCTAACACAAATGGACACAGATAAACACAGATCCCGACAAATCGCTCGAACTAACTGGGTTCATCTGCGACTCTCTGTGGTTACTTCATCGGTTACCAAAGATCGCCGTCCCGACCCGAACAACAGTCGCCCCCTCTTCGATCGCCACCTCAAAGTCGTGGCTCATTCCCATCGAAAGTTCCCCACCCGGCAGCAAATTATCACGTAGCTCCCGCAACCTGCGGAAATAGGGGCGCGTCGCCTCCGCGTCATCAAAATACGGCGGCAGTACCATTAAACCTATAAGCCGCAGATGTTTACACGATTTCAAAAACTGAAGCAATGCCGGCAGTTCGCCCTCTTGAACTCCCGACTTTGTCACTTCGCCGGCCAGGTCCACCTGAATAAATACCGGTAGCACATCGCGTCCTTCTTCAATGCAAATACGCTCAAGCCTCTGAGCGAGTTCGATCGAATCGAGTGATTCGACGACATCAAAAAGCTGCACCGCCCGCCTCGCTTTGTTTGATTGCAGATGCCCGATCAGATGCCATTCGACCCCCGTTCGGCCGATCTCGATTATCTTTGATTCCCCTTCCTGAACCTTATTTTCACCGAAAACCGATGCCCCGGCCGCCATCGCCTGATGAATGGTCTCAGCAGGGTGCGTCTTGCTAACCGCGACTAGTTTGATCTCGTCAGGGTCACGTCCGGACCGTACCGCAGCATTTGCGATCCGCTGTTGTATGACGCCTAAATTGATCGCGAGTAGTCCTTTCACTAGTTCAAATATATCAAAGGCAGAACCGCCTGCGTTAGCGGGTGGCACCACCCCTATTCGCTGACGCTCTCGGGCCTCACCCCCTACCATCTGCCCGAGCGGGTGGTTCTGCTACTTACCCTTGAATTTCCAGAGCTGAATTAGTATTCTCAATGTTCGCCTTTCGACGCGGACGTGGCGGAACTGGTAGACGCGCGGGTCTCAGAAGCCCGTGGCCGCAAGGCCGTGATGGTTCGATTCCATTCGTCCGCACCATCTTGTCTGAACCCCCTGCATTAGCGGGGGGGGGAAGTCTTCTCAGAGATCAAACCAATTTTGCTTTTTAACCACCGAGTTTCAATTTTGCGTTCTCTGCGGCTTTGGATGAAACTTCTATATAGTGCGTCAAGAATTCATTCAGGGAATTAACACCCATCAATCAAGTTTCGGTCTCGATCTTTCCAGTGATGCGATCGATCGCCTCGGCGACTATTACGAACTGATACAGGAGCAAAACGAGTTTCTACATCTCGTCGCTCCTTGCTCGGCTGAGGAATTTGCGACTCGCCACATACTCGAATCCCTCACACTACTTGAGTTTCTGCCCACGGGCATCTGGTTTGCCGACGTAGGAACGGGCGGCGGCCTGCCGTCGATACCATGCCTCTTGGTTCGCGAAGACCTAAAGGCATTGCTCATCGAGTCAAAAGAGAGAAAGTCCAAGTTCCTCAAGGTCGCTGTTGAAAAACTCAGACTAAAACACCGGACACGGCTTTCGACCAAGCAGTTCGCTGAAACAAACCTGGGACATTGTGAAGCCGTCACCTGCCGTGCCCTCGATAAATTTACTGAACGTCTGCCGCGGCTGGTGAAATGGTCAGAGAAAGCTCAGATGCTGCTATTTGGCGGTGAAAATCTTCAAACGGCGCTCGACGAACAGAAGATGAGTTTCAAACGAAAACTATTGCCCTTATCCCAACAACGATTCTTGTTTATTGGTGATCCGGGCGGGAAATAGTACGTCTATCGAGCGTTATCGGACATCCAGATCATATTCTCTCAATCTGCGATACAACGTCGATGGCGAGATCCCGAGCAGCTCAGCCGTCTTACCGCGGTGCCATCCGGTCTTTTCGAGAGCGCCGATGATCTGCTGACGTTCGACATCGCGAAGGTTTGTAGTTGAGTTTTGAAACGATCCGACACTTGCTGCGATCGGGGCTCCGTAGCTGACAGAGACAGTCGGCTTTTCCATCCGGAAGGCGATCTCGGGCGGCAATTCCCGCGGCGTGATCATCCCATTATCGGCAAGCAGGACCGCCCGCTCAAGGCAATTGCGAAGCTGGCGGACGTTTCCCGTCCAATCAAATGCAGCCAGAGCTTCTATCGTGGCAGGCGACATTTCAGGAGCGTTCGCACCGGCAAGTTTGTGTAACAAATGGCGGGCAAGTGGTTCGATGTCCTCGCGGCGTTCGCGAAGCGGCGCAATATTGACCTCAAAACTATTAACGCGGTACATCAGATCGGCACGAAAAATACCGTCGGCTATCGCTTGGTCTTTGTCGCGATTTGTGGCCGCCAACAAACGGACATCGACCTCGACTTTTTTCACACCGCCGACCCGAAAGAATGAACGCGTCTCAAGCGCACGCAGCAGTTTTGACTGAAGCTGCATCGGCATTTCCATTATCTCGTCGAGAAACAGTGTCCCGCCGTCAGCGATCTCAAACAGCCCGAGCTTTCGCACGCGAGCACCCGAGAACGCGCCGGCTTCGTGTCCGAACAATTCGCTCTCGAGCAGTGTATCTTGCAGCGCAGCACAGTTCAGATCGATAAACGGTTTGTCCGCACGGCGGCTAAGTCGATGTATCGCCTGCGCGATCAGTTCCTTACCAACACCCGATTCACCGGTGATCATCACCGAAGTATCTGATGGAGCAACTCGATGGACTAGCCGGAGAGCTTCTTTCATCTGACGCGATTCCGCAACGATCTCCGGTAGAGATTGATGAGTGCGGGCGATCTGCGCACGTAGACGCTGATTATCAACCTTCAGCTGCTGCTTTTCGGCGGCAGCGGTCACCAAAGCGGAAAGTTCACCGATCCGATAAGGTTTGGTGAGGTAATCATATGCCCCGAGCTTCATCGCCTGGATCGCAGACTCTACTGTCGCCTGACCGGTAAGCATTATGACTTCGGGCGGGTTCTGACTACGCTCTCGGGTGCGCTGCAAAAGTCCCATGCCGTCGAGCCGGGGCATATTGATGTCGCAGAGCAAGACGTCAAAATCCTGCTCTTCGAGTATCGTCCAAGCGGCTTCGCCGTCCTCGGCGCATTCAACCTCGTGGCCCTGGCGGGCCATTTCTTTCTGGATCACCATTCTGAGGTTCTTTTCGTCGTCAACTACCAGTAGTTTTGCCATATTTGAAGGGATGAGAGAGTAAGGGGCTTGAGTTTAAAGTGCAATGGGGAGAAAAATACTGAATGTCGTACCGCGGCCGACGGTCGAGCGAACGCTGATCCGGCCGTTATGCTCTGAGATGATGCCATAGCAAACGGCTAGGCCGAGCCCGGTGCCTTTGCCAACCTCTTTGGTGGTAAAAAAAGGCTCGAATATTTTTGAAACGTCATCCTGCGGAATGCCTGTCCCTGTGTCTTCGACCTCGATGACGACCCGACTGCCCTTTGTAAACGCTCGAAACGTAAGTTTACCGCCAGACGGCATGGCGTCGATGCCGTTCGTAGCGAGAGCGATCACCGCCTGCTGTATCTGGCCGCCGTCCGCGGACACAGGCGGCAGGCCGGTCTCGATCTCAAGCGACTGCGTAACCCCGTTGCCGCGTTTTTGATGGGAGATCAAATTTGCCGCACTTCGAACGATGTCGCCGACATCGACCGGCGTACGTTCGCCGGCACGAAACCGGCTGAAATCAAGCAGATCGGTGGTGATGGTCTTGCAGCGAAAAGCTTCGCTTTTGATCAGCCCGAGATACTCGGCCAGGTCGTCGGCCGATTCGGACATTTCGAATGCACCTTCCTCAATACGCTGTTCGAGGGCCTCGGCACAGGCCGCGATCGTTGCTAACGGGTTGTTGATCTCGTGAACCACACCTGCCGCAAGCCTTCCTACGGCTGCCAGCTTTTCCGCACGATTGACCGCATGGATCGCCTCGACGCGAACGGTCACATCCTCGCCGACTGTGATGACGTGTGTCACCTCGCTGCTTTCGCCGCTCCTCATTGGCACCTTGCTCACCATCCAGTGGCGGGTAGATCCGTCATCGGCGACAGTCTGCTGCTCGATCCTCTCGATATTGCCGGTCCGGAAAGCACGTTCAAACTCCTCGCGAACGCGGCCCTGGGGATATTTTTCCAGCACCTCAAAGACGTTCCGTCCGACCGCCAGATCTCGTGGTATTCCCTGCTCGCCGACCTCGCGGTGGCGGTTCCATGTGACAATGCGGTAATCGCGGTCGACGACATAAAGGGACACCGGCAAGGCGTCGAGCACCGCTTCGGTAAATTTTCGATGTTCCTCGCGTGCTTCGGTTACAGAATTGCTGAGAGCGATCTCGTAATGTGCTGAGAGATTCACGCTCATCGCCGCCATCTGAGTAGCTGCGTCGATGAGTCGCATCTTACGGTCACTCAGCATCGCTTTCGTCTCAAACCCCACAATGATCGCACCGCGGATCTCGCCATTGATGTGAAGCGGCGATACATATTCGCACTCGTGTGGTTCGTCCGTGATCAGGAATTCGCCTGGCTCTGATTCGTTATACCCAATTTGCGGGGGCATAAAGCTCAACCATTTTTCAAATTTATCTCGTCGAAATAATCCACTGTCGAGTTCGCCGTACCGCCCCATTTCACACGTGATCAGCCCGATGCTGTCGAGTTCGGCAACAAACACGCAAACGCTCGCATCTACTCCTTGGAGTATCGCTTCGGCAACGCGGCTGGCGACCTTTTTCGGGTGAACCGTAATCAACAAACGCCGGCCTAGCTCAGAGATGAACTTGAGCTCGGTCGAATTGTCGTCCGGCGGTAAGGCCGCAACACGAGCGTTGGCTGCTTTTTTCGGCGGCGAAGAGGTTAGCATGAATTTTGATCGCAGCCGTTATGACCGGTGCAGTAAAACGAGGCCTGTGGGGAGTTCCATCTAGCCATAAGCGGAGCATAGATTTCTCCTCTATTATTAGAAACAATATTAAACATTTTGTCAACAGATTAAACACATCGAGAAAGCGGTTGACACTTCGATAAAACAAGTCAAAAATTGAAAATACGGTGATGAAATACCCTCTGACAAATTACAGTATGCGAGCGCTCTGGCTTTTGCTGTTGTTACTTGCTCAATCTTTTGTATTCGCTCAAAACAAAGAGGTTGTAGATAAGACGGTCGCAGTGGTGCGAAATGCCGGTAATTACGAACTGATAACCTATTCTGACCTGATGTGGCAACTCGCACTGCAGCCCGGAGCGCAATTATCGCCACCTCGTTCTGAGGATCTAAACCGAGTTTTGCAAACGCTGATAGACCAGCGGCTTTTTTCGCTTGAGTCAAAACGTCTGCCGCGAACTGCGGCAACAAAGGCGGAAATTGACGCAGAGATCAAACGGATCCTCCGCTACTTTCCGTCGACGGCTGTTTTCGAGAGCCGGCTTCGCCAGGTCGGTTTTGAGTCAATAAAAGACGAAGCGTTCGAGAATTTGATCGCAAGCCGCTTATCCACCGAGAGGTATCTCGATTTTCGGTTTCGCTCGTTTGTAGTCGTGTCGGCTGACGAAGAAGCCAGATATTACCGGGACATTTTTGTGCCGGATTTTCGACGCCGGTACCCGGGCTTGCTGGTACCCACTGTCGACGACCGCCGCGACGAGATCCACAGCATTCTGATCGAAAACAAGGTCGCCGAACGCATCGAAAGTTTTCTCGATGATGCAAAAGGAAGGGTCGAGATCGAAGTGCTGATCGAGGTCTAAGTGTAGCCGTAACAATGAAGATACGCTCGGTCTTGGCTATAGTTCTTCTACTCGGGACAGGCTTGCTAATGAGCCGCGGGTTCGAAACGAGTGGCCGATCACTCAAGCCTGATTTAGGATTTCCCGTAACTGGTTCTGCTGCAGCGTTTGCATTGTCGCAGGCCGCCGCCTCGGTCTCTGCACGTCCCATACAAAACTCTGCAGATAAATCAATCGTTCGGGAAAACGGCCGCAGCGTCGAGCCGGGCATTTATCCGGCTAAGTTAGAACACGATGCGGATGGTTCGATCGGGCGGTTTTCGGCTCTTGCGATGCCGACGCCCTTGCTTTCGGTTGACGGTCTGACAAATTTTGACAATATCGCCATCTATAACGCAGCGATCTTGCCACCTGACGTTACGGGTGATGTCGGGCCTTTGCACTATGTTCAGGCGGAAAACGCTCTGGTCCGCATCTACGATAAGAACGCCGCGCCGATCACCGGGCCGTTCAAACTCAGCGATCTGTTCGCACCGCTTGGGACGGCGTGTTCAGCCCGAAACGACGGCGATCCTATCGTTTTGTACGATCCGCTTGCCGATCGCTGGCTGATCAGCCAGTATTGTACGAACGCACCGCCTTTCAGACAGTTGATCGCCATTTCAACATCCGGCGACCCGACCCTTTCCTATTACCTGTACGAATTTGTAATGCCTAACATTAGGCTCAACGATTTTCCGAAATTTGGCGTCTGGCCAGACGGTTACTATATGTCAACGGAGGAATTCACGGGCTCAGATTTTACCGGAATGGGTGCCTTTGCCTTCGACCGCGCAAAGATGCTAGCCGGCAATCCGGATGCCTCATACATCTATTTCAGCCGGCCTTCGTCGACCACCACTCGGTTGGGCAATCTGCTGCCCGCAGACCTCGATGGCTTGCGGCCGCCGCCGACTGGAAGCCCAAACACCTTTTCCGGATTTTCAGCGACAGAGTATGGTGATGCACAGGATGCAATCCGACTTTTTGATTTTCACGCGGATTTCACAAACCCATTGAATTCAACATTTGCAGAACGACCTGAAAGCCCCATTCCGGTCTCTGCCTTTGATCCGACGAGCCTTTCTGGCCGAGCGGACATCGCCCAGCCCGCGCCCGGCGAAATGCTCGATGCAAACAGTGACCGGCTGAATTACCGTGCGGCTTATCGAAATTTTGGCGCATCCGAATCGCTCGTGTTTAACCAGACGGTCAGACTTTCTACCGAGCCCTATCGGGCGGGCGTCCGGGTTTACGAACTAAAAAAGTTGGGATCTGCATTTGTAACAGCCGAGCAATCGACGATCGGTGAAACGTCATCATCGCGGTGGATCGGCAACACGTCGCAGGACGGCCAAGGAAACCTCGCCATCAGCTACAACCACGTGTCTGACACGAAACAACCTTCTATTTACTATTCCGGAAAGCTCGCAAATGAACCTACAGGGACATTTCGCGACGAAGCCGTTCTCGTAACGGGTACAGGCGTGCAAAAGGCATTTGGTTGGCGGTGGGGTGACTATGGCGGGTTAAGCGTCGATCCCGTCGACGATTGCACGTTTTGGGTCACAGGCGAATATTACTCGCTCGCGAGCGAACAATTCAGCGATTTCACATGGCTCACTCGGATCGGCAAATTCAAGTTTCCTGAATGTTCTGCAGCTCAGCGTTCTGTGATCACGGGTAGCGTAACAAACGCGACAAACGGCCAACCTATTGCGAACGCAAGCGTGAAGGCATCAGCATATTCACGTTTCACAGGTATCAACGGCGGTTACGGCGACCTCGCCGTCTTGCCGGGGACTTACACCGTCACGGCCGCTGCTAGCGGATTTCGCCCACAAAGTTTTACGGTGAGCCCGGCAAATGGCCAGACCTTGACCCAAGATTTCGTGCTCGAACCGGTCCCTGTCCTCGTTAATTCCGGTGTTCAGGTTGCGGCCGAATCCTGTGGTGCGAACAGTTCACCTGATCCCGGCGAAACGGTGACGATCAACGTTTCCCTCCAAAATACGGGTTCATTGCCGACGCAACACCTCATAGTTTCATTGCTCGCGGCCGGCGGCGTTGCAGATCCCGGACCGGCGCAGGTCTACGGTGCGATGCCGGTGAATGGAACGGCTGTCACGCGGCCTTTCACTTTTACTGTCGCTCCGAATGTGCTTTGCGGCAGCGTTCTCTCTCTCTCGTTTCAATTGAATGACGGTAATTCAAACCTTGGTCAATTGACGCTGCCAATGCAGACCGGCGTTCCAAAGGTTGCTTTTCAAGAAAGGTTTGACCGGTCACCGATTGGATTTTTGCCCCTTCGCTGGTCGCGAAACTCCGTGGACGCTAATGGAGCACCCGACCGTCCGCGAAACTGGGCCGTCAGCGCTGTACGTTCCGAATCAATCTCCAAATCGCTATTTTCACCCGACATCAATCAGATCGGGTTTGGTGAAACCATTTCGCCGGCGTTTCGCGTGACGACCACAGCGGGCCGTCTTACATTCCGAAACTGGTACGATTTTGAAACGACGTTTCTTCGAAACCGCCTCTACGACGGTTCGCTTCTCGAAATCAAGATCGGTGGTGGAAATTGGCAGGACATCATAGCGGCGGGCGGCATTTTCGAATCCGGCGGCTATGACGGACTGCTCGATTCCTGCTGCCAAAATCCATTGCGCGGCCGCCTCGGCTGGTCCGGCAGAAGCGGGATCAACGAAACCCCTGAATTCATCACAACCTCCGTTCGCCTGCCGGCAACAGCCGCCGGCCAGATGGTCCAACTCCGCTGGCTCGTTGGCACAGACGTAGGCGGCTTTCGAGAGGGCCAGTATATAGATAACCTGCTCGTCACCGACGGTTTCGCCTGCGCCTGTTCCGCTGCTCGTTGATCTCTGAAAGAGTCATAATTTCAAACAGACTGAACATATTTCGGAATACGGCGGGGGACTTTATGCATTTGTAAATAGCAGAACACAGATGAACCCGCGCGCAAACATCGCCATCTTCCGACCGTCGAATGGCCAATGGTGGCTCAATCGAACAACATCGGGACTTACAGTGGTGCAATATGGCTCGAATGGTGACAAACCAACTCCAAATGCATTTGGTAATTAGTTTCAGACACCCAATGAACGGATCGTCTTGACCAATCGCCGTTTGAGGCTTATTATCAATAATTCGCACGCCGGGGTGGCGAAATTGGTATACGCACTAGACTCAAAATCTAGCGGGCTTAACGCCCATGTCGGTTCGACTCCGACCCTCGGTACCATTTCTGATCAAAATGAACGGGCTGACCGGTTAATTCCGGTAAGCCCATTTTTTTTATATCTACAGATCCGAACTAGAATTGGCGGACATATATTGTTTCCTGTCCGGTATTCCTGTTTCGGGCCCTCATACCATTGTTTGTCTTAGTCGCCGGGTATTCATCGTTACCGATGTATATCGTGTTTTTATACCAGCGGCCATACAACGACCCGCCCGGCCCTTCGACAGTGACGACCCCGTTATTAGTTATTGTCATCTTATAGCCCTGTATGTTCTGCGAGTAAAAGGTGCCTCGTGCCCAATTCGGCGGTGAGGTCGTCTCTCCGCCCGGCCAACCCATGCCGTTGCCGCTGCCGGTTCCGCTATTGCCCGAGCGGGCATAATCAGTGTAGGTACGGGTGTTTTGGTTGTACGCGCGAAGCCCGTCGCGCGACTGGCTTGCCGGATAACTTTCGTTGTCGATATTAATGTTTCCATTGTTCCAGCGTCCGTTCCGGGTTCCATCCGGGCCGCTGAGCGAGATCCGCCCGTTTGATGATATCGTCATCGTGTAGCCGGGAATATTTGTCGAAACAAAGGTTCCCTGTGCCCATGACGGCGGCGTTGTCGAATTGCCGTTCCAGCCTCCCCAGCCTCCGTTTCCGCCTGATCGCGAATATTCAGTATAGGATTGGGTGCTCTGATTATAAGCACGAAGGCCGTTTCGCGACTGCGTTGCGGGATAACTTGCATTCCCGATGTAGATCGTATTTCTATTCCAACGTCCGTATTGGGTGCCGTCAGGCCCATTGAGCGTGACCTGGCCGGTGGCGGCGATCGTCATCGTATAACCCTGAACATTTGACGAATAAAACGTGCCTACTGCCCACGATGGCGGGGCCGTGGTGCTGCCGTTCCAGCCGTTGTTCCAATCGCCGCCGCCCCAGCCGCCGCCGTTAAGACCGGCGAGGTCGTAGGTGTCGGCAACTTTGTTTATATCGCTGCGCATGTTTCTCCATTGGCTTTCGATGTTTCGGCCGAATGGTAGATTGATGATCATCGAATTTACAGGCTGTGCGGAGGCGATCATTTCCTGCACATTCGAGCGGCTCTCCCACCAGGTCTGGTATCCGTTGAACTGCCGTTTCAGGCGGTCGAGCGCATTTTCGTAGTCTTTGACGTAACGATTATATTGATCTTCTGTTTGGGTCCCGTTCAAATTGCTGCGATCCATGTACTTATCAAAATCTTTTCGGAAAGTGTTGCTGCTTTTCTCGAGCTTGTCGATAAAGCCGCGAACTGTCGATTTAGAATATACATTGATGTAGCGCCCCTGAGCGCTCACGTCGTTGGTAATGATCGCGATCGTTCCGAGCAAAAAAAGCCCGGCCATTAATATGCCTATTGATCTTCTGTTTTTCATAATATTCTCCTGAGAGGTCATGGGAAGAGGCCCTCGAAGTTTTGCCATGCGGCATTGGACGAGCCTTGTCAATTGTTCCAAAATTAATAGTTCGGCTCGGCGAACTCAAAAATGATCTTCATTACTGTGATTATAGGTCTTATTTGAGATGCTAGTAAACCGCTTCGATCCCATTGGCAACCCTCGATGTTCATTAGTGAATTAGATTTTGAACTACCGCCCTCGCTTATTGCTCAACAGGGTTCCCGGCGTCGCGACGCTTCGCGTATGCTGACCGTAGATCGTCGTTCCGGCAAACTCGAAGATCACGTTTTTTCTGACATTCCCCAATTCCTTCGCAAGGGCGACCTCCTGGTTTTAAACAACACCAAGGTCTTTCCGGCGAGGTTGTTCGGGAAAAGTGAGACCGGCGCCGGTGTCGAGGTCTTTCTGGTAAATGAAATGTCAAACGGGACATGGGTAACGCTGGCACGGCCTGCTCGCCGCCTTCGTCCCGGAAAGCGGCTCTTATTTGACGAAAGACTGAGGGCGGAGGTTGTAGAAAAAAGCGAGGACGGACGCGTACTTGTCCGATTTGAAAGCGATGGTGACTTTTATGAAAATCTGGATCGTATTGGCAAAACGCCCCTTCCGCCCTATATCAAACGCGGATCGGCAGCTGTCGATAGCGATCGCGAAAGATACCAAACCGTTTTCGCTAAAAATCGCGGTGCGATCGCGGCCCCGACGGCCGGGCTGCACTTCACAGGTGAAACCCTGGAACTATTAAAGACAAACGGCGTTGAGATCGTTGAGATCACGCTGCACGTTGGTTACGGCACCTTCGAACCGATCCGCGTCGAAGATCTCAGCCTGCACACTGTGTCGCCGGAAAGATATGAGATCAATGACAGAGCGGCGCGATCTCTCAATAAAGCTAAAAGCGAACAGAGGCGGATCGTCGCAGTCGGCACGACATCGACGCGGGCACTCGAATCGAATATTGCGGCCTTTGGCCATTTCGCGCCCGGCACCCACATTGCGGATCTGACCATCAAACCTGGTTTTGAATTCCGCGCTATTGATTCTCTGCTCACAAATTTTCATTTACCTCAGAGTTCCCTGCTTCTCTTGACTTCCGTCTTTGGTGGGCGTGACCTTATAATGGGTGCTTATCGCCATGCTGTGGCTGAAAAATACCGCTTTTATAGCTACGGCGATTGTATGTTCATTTTTTAGAAAGTGTCCTGGTTTTTTGAGTTGCAGAGTTTCGGAATCACTTTCGGCATGCCGAAACTGGCGGCAAATTGCTGCACCTCTGGTTTCTTATGGCTGTTATCGAGTCAATCAAGAATTTCTTCGCACCTCCGGTTTTTACCGAGCCAGAAGTCATCGTTCCGGCTCCGGTCTGCGAATATTCGATCAAACCATTGACGCTCGATAATTTGGCTGAGGTTCTTCGGCTCAATCTGCGTTGCTTTCCTGACGGCGATAATTATACAAAGCACACATTCGACTATTTGTTGAATGAACCCCTAACGCTCAGCTACCGAATGGTGACACCTGCGGATGAGATCGTCGCCTTTGCGTTCGTGATGGTCAAGGAAAATAACGCGGCCCATCTGACAACTATCGGTGTCGCTCCCGAACACCGACGCCGAAAGATCGCCGGACGGCTCCTAGATCACTTGGAAAGCGCTCTAAAAAATCGTGAGGTCGGCACGATCATGCTCGAAGTCCGCGTCGGAAATACGTCCGCACAGGCCCTTTATCGCGGCCATGGCTACAATGTTGTCCAGCGAATTCCCAAGTACTACAACAATGGCGAGGACTGCTTCCTGATGATGAGATCGCTCTACTAATTCGATGGCTCCCGGTTGCGGTCCGCAACCGGTCCTGCTTTAGATTTCGACCCTATTTTGAATGTATTTGACTCTACCAAAGATCTACCCGATCACTGACACCGGCGTCTCCGGGCTTTCGCATGTCGAACAAGTGCGGCGATTGATCGCCGGCGGAGCGACCATGATCCAACTTCGTGATAAGACCGCTTCGCCCCGCGACTTTTACGCGGCATCTGTTGCGGCGATCGATGTCGCACGCAAACACGACGTAAAGATCATCGTTAATGACCGCGCCGATATCGCATTGGCCGCTCAAGCCGACGGGGTTCATCTTGGCCAGGACGATATGCCGCCCAGGGCAGCCAGGGCAGTTCTGGGCGAAAATGCGATAATTGGGTATTCAACTCATTCGCTCGCACAGGCGGTCGCGGCCGCTCAGTTGCCGGTCAATTACATCGCGATCGGTCCGATATTTCCTACGAAGACCAAGGAAGCTCCGGATGATATTGTCGGCATCGAAGGCATAGAGGTAGCCCGCAAAGCGATAGGGAGCTTTCCATTGGTCGCGATCGGCGGCATCACGTCGGACAGTTTGTCTGCGGTTTTTGCCGCAGGAGCGGACAGCGTGGCGGTAATTAGCGATATTCTTACCGATACTGAAGCAATCGAGCAGCGATTTCGCTATCTGTCGGACTTTTTTCTTACTTGATGCATAACTTTGTTTACCACAGTTAAAAATCTTCTTGCATTACCCCGCCCGGATAGTCGATAATCATTATTGACGGCGACAGCCATCACCGCTGCTTCCACGGCGGACCGGAATTGTTTCCTGCCTTTTTGCACACCCTTGGGAGAAGACCCTAACCATGAGCTTGCTTGATATAGCACCGATCATTGAGCAGATGCTGCTCGTTTCAGAAAACGTCAGCGACCTTAACTTTTCGTGCGGGCAAAAACCGCAGGTCGAGATCAACGGCGTACTTTACCCCGCATCACCGATCGGACTGGGCAAACTAACGGCTTGCAGACCGAGATGATCGCGATGTCTCTCGTTCGCGACAATCCGGACGCGGCTGCCAGCTCGTCAAAATGCGAACTGCCGATACGAGCTACGCCGCTCTTCCCGGCAAATGCCGCTTTCGTGTAAATATCTTTCAACAGAGAAACTCATACTCGATCGTGATGCGTGTCATTCCGCACGAGATACCGAGCTTCGACTCGCTCAGATTGCCGCCTCAGCTAGCCGATATCGCAGAGATCCGAAACGGCGTAGTTCTGCTCACGGGACCCACCGGTTCGGGCAAAAGCTCGACACTGGCAGCTATTATCGACCGTATCAATGAGATCAAGGCGTATCATATCGTCACGATCGAGGACCCGATCGAATTTCTTCACAACCACAAGAAATCGACGATCAATCAACGCGAGGTCGGTGCGGACACAAAAGATTTTGCCTCGGCATTGAGGGCGGCTCTTCGCCAGGCGCCAAAGTTATTCTCGTCGGCGAAATGCGAGGATCTCGAGACAGCTGAGATCGCCCTTGAAGCCGCCGAGACCGGGCACCTTGTCCTCTCAACGCTCCACACGATCGACGCCTCAAAGACGATCGACCGTATCGTTGGGCTTTATCCAAAGAACGAAGAGCGGATCATTCGTACGCGGCTAGCTCAAACTTTTCGTTACATCGTTTCGCAGCGGCTGATCCCGACAGCCGATGGACGCGGCCGTATCGCCGCCGTCGAGATCCTAAAATCAAACCCGCGTACCCGCGAGTATATTGAAAAAGGTGAGACTGAAGGCAAATCGCTGCTCGACGCGATACGCGACGGCGAGATCGACAGCATGCAGGATTTCGATTCGGTGATCAAGGACCTGATCGAAAAGAAACTGATAACGATGGATGACGGCTTATCGTTCGCGACAAATCAGAACAACCTGTTGCTCCAACTCAAAGGCCTGTCTTCGACCGAAGATTACGCAAACGCTGGTGCGATGCGTCCGCTGCCAAAGCCGATGATCCCGCCCCCCGCCCGAGAACCCTGATTCCGTTCTCAATATGATCGAATAAGCCGTTAGGGCCAACCCACTAAAATTATGATCGTTAGATGCGATAATTGCTCTGTTTCCTTACAGTTGGACGAATCAAAAATACCTGCGGGTAATTTTTCAGTTCGGTGTCCGCGATGTCAAAACCTGCTTCGCGTCCAAAAAGACGCTTCGGGCAAGGGCCTCTCGACGGTGGAGCAGCTAACTGCGAGCAAACCGGCAGAAGCGGCCGGTGACAATGCTCAGGATTTTGCGGCACGCGAGGCCGATCAGCAAATAAACCACGCCTTGCGTTCACTAATGACTGCCCTCGCGACTAATAAGTCGGCGGTCGCTGACGACGAAGACGAAGAAAAGCCGCGCCGTATCTTGCTCTGTCTGGGTCAAAAGGCTGACGAGACGGCCCGGCTGCTTGCCAAATCCGGCTACCGCGTCTATGTCGCCCAAACCCCGGCACAAGCAAATGAGCGCCTGCGTGAGGGCAAGACCGAGATACTCATCTTCTCACCTGATTTTGCACCCGATATGGGGGGTGCGGCGGTAATTCAGCAAAAGGCGAACGCGATGTACTCGTCCGAACGCCGGCGTCTTTTCCTGATCTCGCTCGAAGAGGCCGGGACGACCATGAATGCCCATGACGCATTTCTCAGGAATCTGAATCTGATCGTAAACATCAATGACCTGCCACAGTTGCCGCTGATATTAAATCGCGCGCTGGGCGATTACAACGACCTCTACAATTATTTTAACAAGGCGTCAGGCTTGCAGGCGATCTAAACGCCATCGATTCGATCTACATAAGCGAGAGTTCGCAAACGAGCATTTCAAGCTGCATACGCGCGCCTGTCGCACCGCCGCCCATCGACGTTTTGATGGCAATGTCGGTTTTAGCGAGACGTTCGATAGCGCCCGTCAGGCTTTGCATTTCAGCGCGCCGGGCCGCAGCGAGAAAGGGTTCCTGATTGCCGTATCGCATGTTGAGCACCCGGGCGACCTCGCCGCGATCGGCCCCTCTTTGCATCAATTCTTTTGCGATCAGCATCCGGCGGTAATTATAAGAAATGAGGCCGAGCAAGGCGAGCGGTTCGGCTCCGTCATCGAGGATCTTTTTCAACGCCGCAAGAGCCTTTGAACGGCGGCCCGCGACGAGATGATCGGTGAGGTCAAAGTTGCTGATTTCCCGGGTATTCGGCACCAGTGTGTCTATCAAGTCGATCGTGATCGCCTTTCCGGGAAGTGCGGCTGCGGCAAGTTTGTTGATCTCATTTGTCAAGCGATGGACATCCGGGCCGATCTGCGAGATCAAATACCGAAGTGTTTCCCCATCGATCTCAGCTTCTGCATCACGAACCTTTGACCTTGCTAATTCGGCAAGTTGATCGTCGTCGAGCCGTTTGAATTCGACCGCACATGTCCTTTCGCGAAGGAACTTGCCCATCTTGCGAACGCCATTCAGATCGTCAGCAACAAGGATAACGATCGACTGCGGCGACGGGTTGGCCAGATATGCAGTAAGCAGCGGTTCGTGATCTTCGGTAAGTGTGTCGCGAAACCCGGTCGCGGAAACACGTACGTCCGTGATCTTAACTACCCGTTTCGTCGCCATCATTGGTAGCTGTTCAGCGGCCGCTAGAGCCTTTTGCAAACTCTCGTCGCTGTTCAAACTAAAGGCCGTCTCATTGAAATCGCGCAGGTCACCTTCTGCAAAAGCCAGATCAGCGATGGTCTTGGCGGCAATGTCGCGAAGCTGTGTTTCGGGCCCGAATAACAAATAAACCGGCGCAAACTCCCGCCGTGTTAATTTATTTCTGAGATCTTCCCGCGAAAGAACCATAGGGATCTATAGCCACCAAAGGCGCAAAAAGGACTTGGATCGGGTCAGTTATTTTCTGTTATTTGTACCTTTTGCGGCGATCATTTCTTCTCTTCCTTTACCCCGAGGCCGTTGACAAAGGCTGAGACTGCAGATTCCGCAAAGGCTCTCGCCATTCGATCGACAGCCGGGTCCTCTTCGTTAAAGAACGAACGCGGATCGGCCGTAAATTCGAATGAATCACGAAAGACAAAATTCTGATTATCGTAGAGTATTTTGTCCTCTTTCAGATCGCGGATAGTAACCGCTGTAACGATCGTGACCTCATACACGCGAGCCCGTCCCTCGCCGTCGAGCAATACTCCAGTGAAGCTGAAATCGCGTATCGTCCCCTCTAGCACAGCGTCCGCACCGGTCCGCGAACCCTGCACCTTGAGGCCGTTACCCCGGCGAATGATCTCGCGGCTGACCGCATCCGTAAAACGGGACTCGACACGGTAACGCAAGCCTCTACCTTCAAATTGAAAGGCCGGGACCGCGATCGTTTTTATGTGCTTTGGCAGGCCAGAGTTCGTGACCGGTTTATAACACTCCGTAAACCCTGACACCGCAATAAACAAAACTGATAGGGCGAATAGCTTAAATATCTTCATCGCGAAACCGCCTCCGCAACCTTGTGTTTCGAGCGTCTCGCAAACCAAACTCCCAACGAAATGAACGCCAGGCTCAACAGTGAACCGCCGCCGACAGCGGCCCAAAAAGACGTCGACTTTGGCTCACGAGAATAACCGGCAACACTGGGCTCACTGGTTTTCCTTATCGGGGCAATGTCCGGGACGACCGGCACAGCCTTGAGCTTCAGATCAGGGTCACGCTCGATACGAAAAACGGCATCCTTGATACCTGCCGCCTCAGCAGCCTTAACATCGCGGATGAAACTATGGTCGAGCAGCTTGATCATGCCGGGTGCTTTTCCGTCATATATCGTCTTTTCTAACTCTCCTAATCTGCCGCCCGCCGGTACGCTGTTTAGTCCGTCGAGACCCGTGACCGGCACCGCGAACAGTGAGCCGCTGCGGTACCAGGCGCCGCCCCCTAGCGGCCTAATGATGGCCTGTTCATTCTTTTTTAATATGACTTCTTCGAGGTCGGCACCCGACTTTATAAAAAACCTGTAATCGGAAAGATCTTCTTTAGTTTCGACAACCATGTTCGCGGTGACACGCTTATAACCGGGGTCCGGCGGCACATCTGCGATCGCATTTGCTGTACACGAAAACACCAAACCAACAAACATCATGGTCACAAAAGCTTTCATTTCACTCTCTCCATTCTGACCGCGGCCGCAATTGCCACAGCATCGACCGTATCTTTAACGTCGTGAACCCGCAATATCTTAGCTCCACCGAGGACCGCAATGGCCGCACTTGCAAGACTTCCGGCGAGCCTCTGATCTGGCGATACACCGCCGAGCAGTTTACCGATGAACGACTTTCGCGACGTGCCCACGAGCAGCGGGAACGTTTCAAATTCTGACACGATGTTATCAAGTTTCGCGAGCAACTCTAAATTCTGCTCCAAAGTCTTACCGAAACCGATGCCGATATCCAGTGCGATCGTGTTTTCAGAAACACCGCGAGATATCGCCAGGCCAACAGAACAGCGAAAACCGGTGGCAACTTCCGCCAAAATGTCATCAACCGGTGGTTGTGAATGCATCGAGTCGAAGCCGCCGCGCGAATGCATCAGGACGAGGCCGGCACCTGTCTCGGCGGCGACGGCCACCAGGGTCTCGTCCCACCTTAGCCCTGAAATATCATTGATGATCTCGGCACCGGCATCGATCGCAGATTGCGCGACCGCCGATCTTGTCGTGTCGATCGATACCGGTTTGCCAAAGCGTTTCACGATGGCTTCTATGACGGGCGCCGTTCGCCGACGCTCTTCGTCAGCATCCACCCGAACACTCCCCGGGCGGGTCGATTCGCCTCCGATGTCTATGATATCTGCGCCCTCGGCGATCATGGTTTCTGCCCTGCGAAGGGCGTTATCGGGCGAGGCAAATACACCGCCATCGGAAAAACTGTCGGGCGTGACATTTAAAATGCCCATCACGAGAGGCCGCTCGAGCGACAATTTTCGACGTGCGATCTGCCAGTGCATAGAACAATTAAACCGCGTATCCGGCAAAAGAAAAAGGATGAAGAGTTCAGATCTTCATCCTTCGTGTTCTAACCTTTAACCTTTCGCTACGCCGTCGCCGGATTATTTCCGGTGATCGGCGGCAGGATCGGCTTTTTGAACGGACTTTTTGATGTATTTTCCGTTTCCGGTGAACCGTCGCCGTCCGTCGACGGAGAATCATCGGCGTCGAGCGGCAATCCGGCAACAACACGCCTGATCTGAACTGCATCGAGCGTCTCAAATTCGAGCAGAGCCTCTGCCAGGCGGATCATAGCATCTTTATTATCACGAATGATCTTTTCGGCACGGGCATACTGCTCGTTGATGATCTTTTGGACTTCCTGATCGATCTTGATAGCGGTGTCTTCGGAATAATCGCGATGCTGCGATATTTCACGGCCGAGAAAGATCTGCTCTTCTTTCTTACCGAAAGCCAGCGGCCCGAGCGAGCTCATGCCATATTCGCACACCATGGCACGCGCGATCTCGGTCGCTTTTTCGATATCGTTCGAAGCACCTGTTGTAATGCTGCCGATGAAAACATCCTCAGCGATACGGCCGCCCATCGACATAGCGATATTGCCGAGCAAGTACTCTTTTGTCGCGCTTAGCCGGTCTTTTTCGGGCAGATACATCGTCACGCCCAGCGCCATACCGCGTGGAATGATAGTGACCTTGTGAACCGGATCGACACCGACGACCTTGAGGCCCACCATCGTATGGCCCGCTTCGTGATAGGCAGTGATCTTTTTCTCATCATCTGAGATGACCATGCTTTTACGCTCGGCACCCATCATCACCTTGTCCTTGGCGATCTCAAAATCGCTCATTGTCACGACCTTCTTATTGTATCGCGCAGCGTTTAGCGCGGCTTCGTTAACAATATTCGCAAGGTCGGCGCCCGTAAATCCGGGTGTTCCGCGAGCGATAACATTAACGTCAACTGCTTCGTCGAGAGGTATTTTTCGCGTATGAACTTTCAAAATACCTTCTCGGCCGCGAACATCGGGACGGCCGACAACGACACGCCGGTCAAACCTGCCGGGTCGAAGCAGAGCGGGGTCTAGAACATCGGGCCGGTTGGTCGAGGCGACGAGGATGACGCCGTCGTTCGACTCAAAGCCGTCCATTTCGACGAGAAGTTGATTGAGAGTCTGCTCGCGCTCGTCATGCCCCCCGCCGAGGCCGGCACCGCGATGGCGGCCGACAGCGTCGATCTCGTCGATAAAAATGATGCACGGAGCGTTCTTTTTACCTTGATCGAACAGATCACGTACTCGCGAAGCACCCACGCCGACAAACATCTCGACAAAATCCGAACCTGAGATCGAGAAGAACGGGACGTTCGCTTCGCCGGCAATAGCCTTGGCGAGCAATGTCTTCCCGGTTCCCGGAGGGCCAACCATCAGAACGCCCTTCGGGATCTTGCCGCCGAGTTTCTGAAACTTTTGCGGGTCTTTTAGAAATTCGATGATCTCCTGCAGCTCTTCTTTGGCCTCATCGACACCGGCGACATCTTTGAAAGTCACCCGTTTTTGCTGATTATTCAGCAGCTTCGCCTTTGATTTGCCAAAACTGAGGGCTTTGTTGCCGCCCGCCTGCATTTGACGCAAAGTAAACGCCAGAAATCCCATCAGAAGTATAAAGGGAAGAAGTGTGACCAACAGCTGCCAGCCGAGCCCGCTTGAGGGCGGCTCAAGTTTGATCACTGTGTCGGTTTCCTTTGCCGCAGCAAATATTTGATCGCGTGTTGCGTCGCTGAGATCGAGCTTTGCAGAAAGCTTCTGGTCGCTCTTATTTACCAACTCGAGGGTGTCCTGTCTGACAGTGACTTCCTTGATATCTTTATTCTTGATCTGCGTCATCGCAGCATCAAATGACAATTCCTTTGGCGGCGTCATCTGTTTTGTCTGCAAATACCAGACAAACACTAGCGCACTCGAAATTATCATCAACCACAAAAGAACTTGTTTTGCCTTAGAACTCAATTTATAGCCTCCGGAGCTGCCCCTAACTTAAGGGCGGCTCAATGGTGTTTTGATGAGATCAACCGGTGATTCGTTGTGCCGAATTGCGGCACGATGACCCGATCAAACACCAACCTTCGATTTTAGATGCCCGTGCATCAATTTTCAACCTTATTTTCTTCATAACGGAGCCGGCCTGCCGATTTGACGACCCGCCCGCCCGGTATTTCCGCGATCCGGCCGCTCTTTTCACTACGAACCAAACGCTCGATCGCCGTCATATGTTTCAGCTGCAATTGCCTCGTCGTTCCCCGATGTGCCTGCAGCCAGGTCCGTATCCGCGCATACAACTCAAGCGGGGGGAGAACCTTCAGTTCTGCAATCAATAGTTCGTCCTGATGCGCGATCTGGTTTCGCTCTGCGTGATCGGAGTATTCCGCCTGCATCAACCCGGCGGTTGCGGCGAGCGTTTCGACTATTTTGGGGTTCATATCCTCGAGCAGCGGGAGCAGGATCTTTCTGATACGCACACGTTTGAAAGCTGTATCCTCATTCATCGTGTCGTACCGGTACTCGACCTGCATATCGTGGCAGAACGCCTCAGTGTCGCCGCGTTTTGCCCAGGTAAGCAGAGGACGGATAAGAAGAAATCTAGGAGTTATTAAAGAGAGATCTTGTAGTGACCCACCTATTTTCTCACCTTCTTCTTTACTCCCATTTTCACTTATTAGAGGTCTTATGATTTTCATCCCGCTTAGCCCTGGAGTCCGCTGCCTCCATCAAGTTCATGAGAAACGTTTCAGCCTGATCATTTAACGTATGTCCGGTCATAACGGCAAAGGCGTTTAGGTTTTCGGCGGTTTTATGCAGAAACTCGTAACGGGCATTTCTCGCGTTTTGTTCAAGATTGCCTTCTTCACTTAAATGGCCTTGCCCGACGACGAGTTCGATACCGCGCCCGGCAGTCAAGTGCTTTACAAATTTTTCGTCTGCTTCACTCTCGGCACCTCGGAGGTTGTGGTTAAAATGTGCGGCTAGGATCCGTAGTTCAAGTTTGTTTTTCTTTCTTAATTCATCAACCGCAAGCAGCAAGCTAACAGAATCTGCTCCTCCCGAAATCGCGACCACGACCGTCGCTCCACATTACGGAAGTTCCAGCCGCCGCCATTCGGTAATTAAATTTCGAACAAATGAGTGCACAAAAAGATATTAGCCACGAATTGCACGAATTGCACGAATTGGATCTCTTCCGAATTCGTGTCATCGGCCCAAATCCCCGGCTAATTTTCTTATTCCGGCTGGTAAGCGGCCCGTTTCTGGATAAGCATCGTCAGCCGCGATGTGCAGACGAGTTTCCCGCGGTCATTCGTGATGTCGATCTTCCAGACGCTCATCGTCCGCCCGGTGTGGATCGGTTGGGCTTCAACGGTGATAACTCCTTTACTAACGGCACGCAGATGATTTGCATTTATCTCGATACCGACGGGCGTTACTTTCTCGAGGTCGGCGCCTGCAACAACCCCGATCGACGCAGCGGTCTCGCAAAGGTAAAGCGAAACGCCGCCGTTCATGATGCCGACGTATTGATGAACCTTTGGCGTGACCTCCATCGTTAGGACGACGCGATCAGCGGTTGCCACCTCGACCTTAACGCCGAGAAACTGCATCAGATCATTCTCGGCTGTTTGTTTGAACAGGGCAGTTTTGTCCATCTAATTCTCGAGATATTCTTTCGCCGCCGACAAGGCTTCGGCGACCCGAACTGGTGAGGTTCCGCCGATCGCGCCCTTTGCCGAGAGTGTCGAATCTAGGCTCAAGGCATCGGAGACATCCGGGCCAATTACAGCCGAAAATTCCTGTAATTGATCCAGCCTCAATTCGTGAAGCTCTTTTCCCTCACCGATCGCGTAGAGCACCGCGTTCCCGACCGTTTCGTGAGCCGTTCGGAAAGGCACGCCTTTTCGCACTAGATAATCGGCGAGTTCGGTCGCGTTCAGGTACCCATCCGTCGCTGCTTTGCGTGTTTTCTCTTGGTTTACGGTAGCATTCTCGATAACTATCGCAGCAGAGCGAAGACAAATACCAACTGTATCGACGGTGTCAAAAAGCGCTTCTTTATCCTCTTGCATGTCTTTGTTATAAGCAAGCGGCAGCCCCTTGAGCATGGCAAGTAGAGAGAGATTATGCCCGAACACACGTCCCGTCTTTCCGCGGAGCAGCTCGAGCGCATCCGGATTCTTCTTTTGCGGCATCAGGCTCGATCCCGAAGAGACCGCATCGCTCAAAGTGACAAAGCCGAACTCTGCAGAACAATAAAGGATCAGATCCTCAGCCAGTCGCGACAAATGTACCATTATCAGCGAACAAGCCGACGCAAATTCGACCGCAAAATCGCGATCTGAGACGGCATCGAGGCTGTTCTGCGAGACACCATCAAAACCGAGTTCTGCGGCGACCGCTTCGCGATCGACCGGAAAGCCCGTTCCCGCGAGCGCTCCCGAGCCGAGCGGCAGAATATTCACTCGTTTTCGGGCGTCGGCAAGACGCTCCCGGTCGCGTTTTAACATCTCAAAATATGCCAGACACCAATGTGCAAACATTACCGGCTGGGCGCGTTGCAGATGCGTATATCCCGGCAATACAGCTTCGCGATGCCGCTCTGCGAGATCGATGATCACCGACTGCAGGCCCCGGATCAGACTATCGATCGCGTCGATCTCACCTCTGAGCCAGAGACGGAATGCGGTCGCGACCTGATCATTACGGCTTCGGCCCGTATGCAGCTTGCGTCCGGCGTCGCCAATGATGCCGGTCAGTTTCCCTTCGATAAATGAATGAATATCCTCGGCTGTCGAATCGATAAAGAACTGATCATTGAGTGCCGCTTGTTCCAACAGGTGGGTGAGGCCGCCCACTATCGTTTTGCGTTCCTCCCCGGTTATGACACCGGCATTTGCGATAGCGTGCGCGTGAGCGATGCTCGCCGTCACATCTGCCTCGAACAAACGCTTGTCGAAACGAAACGAATCGTTGAACTCGGCAAAGGTCTCATCGGGCCTTTCGGTAAAGCGGCCTCCCCAAAGTTGTCCTGATTTGGTCATTAATAACCTCGCGCGAGTATAATTGTAGCTTGTCGGAACCGGTAGCGATAGCGACCGGGTTCTAAGTTAGTGAACGTAATGACCAAGAAAATCAATAAAGTTGTCCTCGCCTACTCAGGCGGACTCGACACGTCAGCCATGCTGCTCTGGATCAAAGAAACCTACGGCTGTGAGGTCGTCTGCTACTGCGCCGATGTCGGTCAGGGCGAGGAAATAGACGGCCTTGACGAAAAAGCCAAAGCTACGGGAGCTTCGAAGCTTTATGTCGAGGACCTGCGCGAAGAATTTGTAAAAGATTTTGTCTGGATGGCCGTCAAGGCTAATGCTCTGTACGAAGGCGTTTATCTGCTTGGCACATCGCTCGCACGTCCGGTCATTGCCAAACGCCAGATCGAGATCGCACAGCGTGAGGGAGCTGATGCCGTTGCGCACGGAGCGACCGGCAAGGGCAACGATCAGGTGCGTTTCGAGCTGACATATTACGCGCTGCAGCCGGACATCAAGGTTGTCGCACCTTGGCGCGAGTGGGAATTCAAAGGCCGTGCCGATCTGATCGCGTATTGCACGCAGCACGGCATACCGGTAACCGCGACCGCAGAAAAGCCCTATTCAATGGACCGCAACCTGATGCATGTCTCCTACGAGGGCGGCATTCTCGAAGACCCTTGGGCTGCCCCGCCGGACGATATTTTTCTGCTTTCCAAATCACCCGAAACCGCCGCCGACACTGCCGAAGAGATCACCATTACCTTTGAAAAAGGCGAGCCGATAGCGATCAACGGCGTCGCTCACGGAGCTGTCGATCTACTCACGCACCTAAATTATCTGGGCGGCGAGCACGGCATCGGCCGCGTCGATCTGGTCGAAAACCGCTTTGTCGGTATGAAATCACGCGGCGTGTACGAAACGCCCGGCGTCACCATTCTGCAAACCGCTCACCGGGCCCTCGAATCGATCACAATGGACCGCGAGGTGATGCGGCTCCGCGATTCGCTCGGCACCAAATTCGCCGAATCGGTCTATTACGGATTCTGGTTCGCCCCCGAGTTCGAGATCCTCCGCTCGATGATCGGTCAAACCCAAGAAACGGTCAACGGCGATGTCCGCGTTAAACTTTACAAAGGCAACGTCACGGTCACAGGCCGCCGCTCACCGAACTCGCTCTACCGCGAACGCGTCGTCACATTCGAAGACGACGCCGGGGCCTATGACCAGCACGACGCCGAAGGGTTTATCAAGCTCCAGGCCTTGCGTCTGCGGCTGAGGAATATGGAATAGATATTGACACTCCGTAAACAAAATGTTTACACTGCTTAAGTGATAAGATCCTTCGCCGACGCCGAGACTAAGCGATTTTACACAACGGGCCGATCCAAGCGGATCGCATCCGATATCCATAAACGCGCTGTTATGCGGCTGACACAGCTGGATGCCGCGACGCAGATCGGGGATTTGAGATTTCCAC
>JBGAVK010000086.1:0-10257 GCA_044228165.1 Pyrinomonadaceae bacterium
CTCGCACGGTCTTCGGTAAATTAAATTAGATCTAATCTTTGAAGAAGACACAGGAGAATTTTTAGTATGAAAAAAGTAATCGCACTTTCAGCAGTTCTTGTTATGGGTGCTTTGGGAATGGCTTGCGGCGAAGCTGCAAACACGAACACTGCAGCTAACAAGGCTGCAAATGCAGCAAACACCGCTGCAAACACGATGGCTAATGCTGCTAACGCAATGGCGAACGCTGCTAACGCAATGTCGAATGCTGCAAACACTGCTGCAAACTCGATGGCAAATGCTGCTAATGCAATGAAGTCGGCAACCAACACGGCTGCTAACACCGCTGCTAATGCTGCAAACGCTGCAAAACCGGCAAACAAATAGTTTAGGTTTGAAAGCTGTTTCAGAAAAGCCCGATCGTTCTAGACGGTCGGGCTTTTTTGTTTTTTATATGCGAATGAAGTTGGAATTCAAAACACCAGGTCTTCAACGTTTGTCACGGGCCGCTGACAGATAAAATTCTCGCAAACATACGCTGTCGGCTTGTCTTCGATCATGCCCCGGTCGTTCAAAAGCGGTATATTTTCCACATCTGCTCGAGCGTCGGATGAAACAACAATGACCGCATCGGGGAGATACCTCGTCAGGATGTCCTTCTCAAGAGCGTTCCCCTTTTCACCTATCACGACGATCTCTTTTGTCTCTCCCAAATGAAATTCCAGTGCCGATAAAGCCCTGCCAAAGCCTTGTGGGTGCCGCGCGATCTGCGATGCCGCGAGCCGAAGCACGGTGACGGCAAATCGCTCATACCGCTCTTCGCCGGTCAGCTTTGCAAGCCGAAGCAAAACATCCGCCGCGACAGAATTTCCCGAAGGCGTCGCATTGTCGTAAAAGTCTTTATTGCGAACGACAAGTTCTTCGTGGTCGTTCGAGGTGAAAAAGAATCCGCCGTTGTCTCCATCCCAAAATTCAGTGATCATCAGATCTGCCAAACGCTTAGCTTCGGTCAAATATCCGACGTCGCCGCTTGCCTGATAAAGAACGACAAGTCCATCAGCCACGTTCGCATAGTCTTCGAGATAACCATTTAGCTTGGCTGAGCCTTCTTTCCATGTGCGCAAAAGCCGGCCGTCTTTCTCCAACTGAGAAAGTATGAATTCGGCGTTCCGCTTTGCAACATTCAAATACGTCTCACTCCCGAGGGCTCCCGCCGCATCCGCAAATGCTGCGAGCATTAATCCGTTCCAAGCTGTCAGAACTTTTTCGTCGCGCCCGGGCTTGATCCGCTCCTCGCGTCTATCAAATAACTTTTTCTTAGACTCAAAACCGGGAGCCCTAGCGGCCGGGTTCTTAACATTCAGAATATTATGCCCCTCGAAGTTACCTCCAGCAGTCACATCAAAATACTCGCAAAACTCTTTCGCATCGTCATCCAGGCACTCCTCGATCTCCTCCGGTGTCCATACAAAGAACTTCCCTTCCTCGCCCTCGCTGTCGGCGTCCTGCGTCGAATAAAATCCACCGCTTCCATCTAACATCTCGCGGCGTATATATTCGAGCGTCTCAACGGCGATGCGCTTATAAAATTCGTTGCCTGTAACCTGAAAAGCGTGGAGATAAACCCGCGCAAGCTGAGCGTTGTCATAAAGCATTTTCTCAAAATGCGGAACGAGCCATATCGCATCAACCGCATAACGGTGAAATCCGCCTCCGAGCTGATCGTAAATGCCGCCGCGAGCCATCTTTTCAAGCGTGTATTCGACCATCGCGAGTGCCTTATCATCACCGGTCCGATGATGATACCGAAGCAGAAATTCGAGCGACATCGCCGCGGGAAATTTCGGAGCTCCGCCGAACCCGCCGTTAACTGCATCAAAAGTCCGCTGAAATGACGTAAACGCCGAGTCCAGCATCTCGGTCGATAGAACTCCGCCTGATGCTTCCACAACACTCAGGCGTTTGAGTTCGGTGACCATTTCCTGTGCTGAGGTTTCCAATTCGTCGCGCCGCTCGCGAAATGCTTCGGCAATACTCTCGAGTATCTGCCGCCACGAAGGCATACCATATCGCGGTGCCGGCGGAAAATATGTGCCTCCAAAGAACGGGCGTTTATCCGGGGTAATAAAGACGTTCATCGGCCAGCCGCCTCGCCCCGTCGTAAGCTGGACGAAATTCATATAGATCTGATCGACGTCGGGACGCTCTTCCATATCGACCTTGATATTAATGAAATTTGCGTTCATGATCGCCGCCGTAGCTTCGTCCTCGAAAGACTCATGCTCCATCACATGGCACCAGTGGCAAGCCGAATAGCCAATGCTGACGAGCACAGGCTTATCCTCAGCCTGTGCCCTGTCAAAAGCCTCTTCACCCCACGGATACCAGTCCACGGGATTGTGGGCGTGCTGCAGGAGATATGGCGAACTTTCACCGATGAGGCGATTTGTGAATTCTTTTGGGTTTGACATTACTGTATTGTTTCACGAAGAAACTACTTCTTTGAAATGCAGTGTCGGATTCTGTTATATTGATGGCATTGTTATGACCTCGCGTTCGATCGCAAAACTTCGTCCCGCACGTCAACGCGCCGATCTCTTCGGCGGCGATTAATCTCTCCATTGCTGCGTTAAGCGAATGGCATACCGCCGTTCTTTTCCCGTTGTCGCGGCCAAGAGCCGCAGCTTAACTTTAGGAGAAATATAATGACACCATCAACAGAATTACAGCGTCCCGTAATTAAAACAGAATTGCCGGGACCGAAGTCACTTGAGATCATCAATGCCGACGCCCAATACGTAACGCCGAGCTATCCCCGCCCGGATTACAAGCTTGTCGCCGATACAGCAAGCGGTGTTTGGATCACCGATCCTGACGGCAATGTTTTCCTCGATTGCAACGCGGGCGTCGCCGTCTGCTCAACCGGGCATTGCCATCCCGAAATAGTTGCCGCAATAACGAAACAGGTAAACGAACTGATCCATCTTTGCGGCACAGACTTTTACTATCGCCACATGCCGCAGTTAGGCAAAAAGCTCGACGAGATCGTCCCGATCGACGGACCGACAAAGACCCATTTCGCGAACAGCGGCGCCGAGGCGATCGAAACGGCTCTCAAACTTGCGATGTACCACACACGGCGGCAAAAGTTCATCTCATTTTTTGGCTCGTTCCATGGCAGAACGCTCGGGGCTCTGTCGCTGACGAGTTCTAAAAAGGCACAACGTCTGGGCTTTATGCGGCAGCCGCTCGATGTTGTCCATATTCCCTATCCTAATAAATTTCGGCACTTTGTCACCGATCAGCCTACCGACGAGGCGACGGTAACCCGCGACTGCATCAACTGGATCGAAAAGAAGCTGTTTCAGACAACCACACCTCCGGAAGAAGTTGCGGGCATCATTCTCGAGGCGGTTCAAGGCGAAGGCGGCTACGTGCCGGCTCCAACCGCATTTGTTAAAGAACTTCGCCGCATCTGTGACCAGCACGGAATAATGCTCATCATTGACGAGGTTCAATCAGGCATGGGCCGAACCGGCAAGATGTTCGCCCTCGACCATCACGAAGGCGTAAAGGCAGACATCATTTGTACCGCCAAGGGCCTCGGGTCCGGAATGCCGATCGGTGCCTGCACGGCTCGAGCGGATATCATGGATTGGCACAAAGGAGCACACGCGTCGACCTTTGGCGGAAACCCGGTCGCGATCGCATCGGCTCTAAAGACCATCGAGCTCCTCGAGGGCGGGCTTGTCGATAATGCCCGCGAAGTCGGCTCGTACCTAGAAGCGGGATTAAACCGCATAAAAGAGAAATATGACTGCATAGGCGATGTACGCGGCCTGGGCCTGATGCTCGGCGTCGAATTCGTCAATCCCGACCGTTCACCCGCCGCCGAACTTCGCGATGCTATCGAATTGGAGTGCTTCAATCACGGCCTGATCATCCTCGGTTGCGGAACCAGCACCATCCGCTGGTCCCCGCCGCTCATTCTCGCCAAGCAGCATGTTGATGTTGCCTTAGAGATCTTCGACGCGGCGATCGCCGCATCAATCTAAGACACCACGGGCGGAAGCCCACAAATATTAGGGCGTAACACTCTAGTCGGGGGGTTACGCCCTTTGTTTGTCGAGGCAGTAATAAATTATTATTTAGGTCTTGACTTAATTAAGTCTTTACTTTATTATATCGATCATGGACACCTTTACAGCACTTGCAGAGCCAACCAGGCGGCACATTCTTGAGATGCTCGCGACACGCGGAAATCTCGCGGCCTCAGATATTTACAAGCAGTTTCATGCTACACCACCTGCGATATCACAGCACCTTAAAGTATTACGTGAGGCGAAGCTCGTTCGTGTTGAAAAGCGAGCTCAACAGCGGATCTATTACGTGAACCCTGAACCTATGAGAGAACTTGAGAAATGGATAAAGCAATTTGCCGCAGTTAAGGAAACTGAATTTCAGCGGCTGGATAAGCTTTTGGACAAGATGAAGGAGGAGACATCCGAAACACCGATGCTCCCATTTTCCGATAAATAAATAAAACTGGAGAAACAACATGGCAAACAAAACAACGGTAACGGCCGAACCCGGCAAACAGGAACTATTCATCATTCGCGAATTCGACGCACCGCGTGAGCTTTTGTTCCGTGCCTATACCGAGGCTGAGCTTTACGAACAATGGGTCGGCCCGGCCGATCTGGCAATGACGGTAGAGAAGATGGAGGCGTACGACGGTGGTTCATATCGTTTCCTGCATTCGAGAGGCGATCATGTGTATGCATTCCACGGCGTTTATCATGAGGTGTTGGCTCCTGAAAGGATCATCGGTACGTTCGAATTCGATGGACTGCCAGAGACAGGCCACGTGATCATGGGAACAACCAAATTCGAAGATCTCGGCGGTGGCCGCTCACGCCTGGTTCACCAGTCGGTGTTTCAATCCGTCGAGGACCGCGACGGTATGGTGGCTTCGGGCATGGAACGCGGCGTAGTCGATGGCTATAACAAGCTCGACACGTTGCTCGAAACAATGCAGGCAAAAGCTCAGGCAAACTAATGCGAGCTAAGGCAGAAAGCATTGACGCCTACATCTCGGAGTTTCCGCCCGAGGTCCAAAAAAAGCTCGCCGAGCTACGCGAGACGATAAAATTGGCGGCACCGAAAGCCGAGGAGGCGATCAGCTACGCCATCCCAACCTTCAAACTCAATGGAAATCTGGTCCACTTTGCCGGATATGCCACTCACATCGGGTTTTATCCGGGAGCAGGCGGCATCGCAGAGTTTGCGGAGCAATTATCGGTTTACAAAACGTCGAAAGGAGCGGTTCAGTTCCCTCTCGACAAGCCGATTCCGCTAAAACTCGTGACGAAGATAGTTAAGTTTAGAGTTAAGCAAAATTTGGAGAAGAAATGATGCAAAAAGTAACGACATTCATAATGTTTAATGACCAAAGTGAAGATGCAATGAATTTCTACGCGTCCCGGATCCCGAACTGCCGCATTGTCTCGACGATGCCTGGTCCCGACGGCGGGGTTGCCGGCGGCACATTTGAGATCGAAGGACAACGATTTCATTGCTACAACGTAGGTGACCATCCTAACTTCAAGCTGTCGTCAGCATTTTCATTGATGATCGAGGCGAATACGCAGGATGAGATCGATATGCTTTACGACGGCCTGAGCGAGGGCGGTGAGCAGCAGCCATGCGGATGGCTCATCGACAAATTTGGCCTCTCGTGGCAGATCACTCCAAAATATTTGATGGAAAATCTCGTTCACCCTGACCGCGAGCGTTCGAAGCGGGTCACCGAGGCAATGTTTAAGATGAACAAGATCATCATCGCCGACCTTGAGGCCGCCGCCGGTTAATATGATATTAACTCCGCCGCTTTAAATAAAAGGCACGAAAGAGGTGATCTACCTCGCTCGTGCCATTCGCTTTCTTTAATTCAGATCCTTGTTGACCGGCCGTTGAACCGCCCTATTTCTTGGTAATGTAATTGAACGCCATCGAAGCAATATCGTCCATCGCACTGCCGTCATGGTCGCTATCGAGCATGCTCGACGCCATATCCATCATCGCGTTTCCCGAAGATTGCGGCTGGGCCTGCTGGCCGCCGCCGAGCAATCCGCCAAGCAAACCGCCCAGTCCGTCGGCCTGCACACCCTGCTCCTGCTTTTGTTTGCCCAGATAACCCATGATTATCGGAGCCAAAAACATTAGGATCTGTGCGACCTGGCCCATATTCAACCCGGATTTCTGACTGACTTCCTGAGCTACCTGACCCTGGCTGCCGCCTAGAATATGACCCAAAATACCGCCCGCGTCAGCCTGTCGCGGCGCAGGTGTTTCCTGTCCGCCGCCGAAGATCATTCCGGCGAGGCCGCCTAAATTATTGAGGATACCGCCGCCGCTGTGATCTTGCTCCAGGGCATTATTAAGACTTTCCGCTCCCGAAGGGGTGGATGCATTATTTGCGAGCCCGTTGATCAACGCGGGAAGGGCCATCTGGATCGCGGTATTTACCATCGAACTGTCAGCTCCTACGTTAGAACTGATCTCTTCGACCGCTTGTGTTCCCTGCTCCTGGCCGAGCAGATCCTGTAATGAGTACATTTCCTTAGCTCCTGATTTTTAAAAGAACGACTATGCCGATATAGTAGCAGAACAGGGCAAGTCTTGCCACAGTTCCCAAATGCCCGCACGATACGGGCTTCCAGATCGAATTATGGACCCCGTTCGCATCCGAAGGCCAATTTCACCGGCTAATTCAAAATACGCTATTGCGGCAGTCGTAGTATTGATCGTGTGCTTCGTCACGATCATTTGGAAATTGATGCCAAAAGATGGCGGCCGCGGCGGCTTGCTTTATGTCTCAACGATCGCAGGAATCAACGGTGAGATGGGCGAACCGTTTGGCATCGCGGAGAAAAATGGTGACATTTACATCTCTGACGGCCAAAACGGAAAGGTCTGGATCTGTAGGGGCGATAAATTGACACCGTTTGCCGAAGGACTGGACACGCCATCGGGCATAGCTTTTAACAAAGGGGGGGGCCTGATCGTCGCCGATTCCGGCGATCATACGATCCGGTCGATCAACTCAAAAGGCGAAAGTACCATTATCGCCGGTGTTGCGGGGCGTTCGGGATATGCGGACGGCGACGCCGCAGCTGCGTTGTTTAATGCCCCGATCGGTGTTGTCGCCGATCCGGATGGGAAGATCTTTATCACCGATACCTATAACGACAAGATCCGCCTTATCGATAACGGCAAAGTGACCACTTTAGCCGGCAGTGACGCGGGCTACTCGGACGGACCCGGTTTGAGTGCAAAATTCAATACGCCTACAGGAATATCGTTTTGGCAGGACAAGATAATTGTTGCCGACACGGCCAATCGGCGTATACGTGTAATCGAACCTGATGCCCGGGTCTGGACACTTGCCGGGACCGGCGAAGGCGATCTCGTCAACGGCCCATTGTCACATGCTTCGTTCGTCCAACCCACCGCCATTGCGAGCGATGGACCAGGCATCATTTATATCGCCGATGGAAACTCGATACGTCGGATCGGCGGGAACACCTTTCCGTATGTTACGTCGGTCACATCCGTACAACGAGGTATATTAGACGGCCCTGCGTTGGCCGCGAGATTTAACCGGCCATCGGGACTACTAGTCGGACGCGATGGTTCAGTTGTAGTTGCAGACAGTGAAAACCGGCTGATCCGGCAGATCACGCCCGTGCAAAATGGGCACGAGATCACCAAGGGCGAGATCGACGGTCTCAGAGAACGGCCCGAAGCATTCCGGTCGGCTCAGGGTGCTCGTTGGCCCTTTGATCCGCCGCAAGCAAAGCGCGATATTGCGGGAACGCTCGGAGAGGTTCGCGGCGAGGTCAAAGATGGTAATGACGAGATATGGTTTCATAATGGCCTGGACATCTCCGGCGGCTACGGTGAGACGGCTCGTTTTATACGGGACGAAAAAGTTCTGAGGCCCGAGTCGGCCGAGAATTTTGACACTCTTCGCGAACTCATCCGCATGCCGACACTCGGATACATTCATATCAGAATCGGTCGCGATCAAACTTCTAAGCCATTTGGCGACCCGCGATTTCAGTTCATTTATGACACCGCGCGGAAAATGACCGGGGTCCGCGTACCTCGCGGCACAAAATTCAAGGCAGGCGACGCGATCGGGACGCTCAATTCAATGAATCATGTCCATCTTATTGCCGGCCGGAGCGGCAGTGAGATGAACGCCCTGGACGCTTTGTCGCTGCCAGGGATCGCCGATTCGCGTCCGCCGGTGATCGAAAGAGTTTCGATATATGACCAGAATTGGAATTTGGTCGAAACCGAACGAGCAAATTCGCGTATTAAACTTTCAGATAAACTTCGGATCGTCGTTCGTGCCTATGATCAGGTCAATGGTAATCCCGAAAAACGTCGGCTAGGGGTTTACAAGATTGGCTACCAGATATTAAATGCCGATCGATCGCCCGTATTTGAACCAAAATGGACGATCATTTTCGACCGAATGCCATCGAACAAAGCAGTGCCATTCGCATATGCCAATGGAAGCCGTTCCGGGGCGACAGGCGAGACGATCTTTAATTACATCGCCAGCAACCGTGTCGAAGGCGACGAATATCGCGAAGGATTCCTAGATGCAGCAGAACTCGGCGCCGGGAGCTACACCCTGAGGATTTTTGTGGGTGATTATTTTGGGAATCTTTCATCTAAGGACGTAGAAATAGAGGTAATTAAATGAAAACTATCACAACGATCTTATTACTGCTCGGCATAACCGCCGGCGCGATGCCTGCCGAAAGAGCGGCCGGACCGTCGAAAATATTGGTCGCACCGGCCGCACCAAAATTCACTGAGGCCGAGCGTCATGCCGAGCTCGCACGCCGCCGAGCGGCGGTGGCTGCAAAGATGGCAGACAAGAGCATCTTGGTCCTGTTCTCTGCCGAACCGCGGCTTTATACCAATGACGTCGATTACGTTTATCGACAGGAAAACAACCTCTACTACCTGACAGCTCTCAAGCAGGACGGTGCCACTTTTGTCATGACCAAGGACGGCGGCACTGTCACAGAAACGCTCTTTCTGCCAAAACGGGTCCCCTTCCGCGAGACTTGGGAAGGAAAGATGTATTCGCGCGAACAAGCGATGGCTGTCAGCGGTCTCAAAAACCTCGTAGATTCGTCTGAACGCGAGGCATTTCTGCAAGCTCTGAAGGAAAAGAAAAGTTTCGCTTCGAAAGAAGGCGTTAATATTCCCGCGATCGATGGTAACGCTTATTTGTTGCTTCCCCAGGGGCCGCAAGATCGTGATGGCCAGCGTGAGTTTTCCGTCGAAGATGAATTTAGCAGATCGTTAACTGGTTACAAGATCAACAATGCCCAGCCTATCTTTGCCGAGTTGCGGCTTATTAAATCGCCGTACGAGCTTAAGTTGCTCCAACATGCTGTCGATATTTCGACTGAGGCTCATATGCGGGCGATGGCGACCGTCGGCCGCGCGTCGTGGGAATATGAGGTTCACGCCGAGATCGAATACACATTTCGCCGCAGAAATGCAGATAACTGGGGTTATCCGTCGATCGTCGGTTGCGGCCCGAATGCGACAACATTACATTATGTCGAATCGCAAGGCGCGGTCAAAAAGACGGACGTTATGCTGATCGATGCCGCAGCCGAATACGACCATTACACTGCAGACATCACACGTACGTTCCCGGTAAGCGGAAAATTCTCTAAGGAACAGTCCGAGATCTATCAGATCGTCTTTGACGCTCAGGAAGCTGTTGCAAAAGCAACAAAACCCGGTGTCACCTTCGCGCAACTCAACACAATTGCCAGAAACACTGTGAACGAGGGGCTCTTTAAGCTCGGCCTCGTGACAAACAAGGATTCGCGGCAATCAAACATCTGGTTCATGCACGGTCTTGGCCATTGGATCGGAATGAATGTTCATGATGTCGGAAGTTACTCCGGCCCGATGAGGCCCGGAATGGTGTTTACAAATGAACCCGGGATATATATCCGCGAGGATGCTCTTGAAAATCTGCCCGATACCCCAGAGAACCGCTCCTACATTGAAAAGGTTCGGCCGGTTTTCGAGAAGTATAAAAATATCGGTGTTCGTATCGAGGATGATCTGCTGGTCACCGAATCCGGCGTCGAATGGATGAGCGGTAAACTCCCGCGATCGATAGCTGACATCGAGGCCTTCATGGCGGTCGCACCGAAGCAGGTAACCCTT
>JBGAVK010000087.1:0-10269 GCA_044228165.1 Pyrinomonadaceae bacterium
GTATTCCACTTTTACAAAAAAGTCAAGTTTCAGCCAAATTCCAAAAATTCCTTTCCGGAGCGGCAAAAACCATTTTTTCAAAGCCCGAACTATTTGTAACCGAAAATGATACAAAATGCAAGCTCTTTAACGCCGCGTGTCTGAAAAAGGTTTCGTCTTTAACCAGATATCTTTCAGATTTTCCACAGTTCAACGGAAATTACCAACAATTTAACATCCTGTTAACGAGCGGCCGGTAATCTGTTCATTCGCAGATAAATACGGCGAAATTACGATCAGAGGAACTCAATTTGCCTATCTTAAGGCGTATTTGTGTATCTAGGGGATGCAGTTCGCAGATGCCGGAGTCGTTCCGGGCGTTTTGTTCCCTGAAAGTATTGTTATGCAGAAGGTTAGCGGCTGGTTGCCGCGCCTGATTGTCTTAAATAGGGACCGGTTTTTTGGGGAACACCAGCATGCCGATATCCGAAAATTGAGACAAAAATCCAAAAATTCAGAAATTGCGCCCGCGGCAATCGTCTGAGAGCAATAATGATCTAGTGAATCTAAGAAAAAGAGGTCAAAAAAACTAATGTTTAGAAAAATTTTAAAGAGACTTATACCGGTGGCCGTTCTGACGGCTCTGGTCGGCGTCGCCAGTGTCTTTGGACAGGCAGGCGGCACCGGCAACATCACGGGTATTGTTACCGATTCGACCGGTGCTGTTGTTCGCGGAGCCAATGTTACGGCAACGAGCAAAGCTACCGGACAGTCGCTCTCGGTTATGTCGAACGGCGACGGAGTTTTCAACTTCGTGCTGCTCCAACCGGGCGTTTATTCGATCAAAACGACGGCTGCATCGTTCGGCGATTCCAATCTGGAGGTCACCGTTCAGGTCGGACGTACGTCTGACGCAAATGTCACACTTACCGCTGGCAGCGTCTCCGCCGTCGTCCAGGTTACTGCGGACGGGATTCAGACAACAACGAATAACTTCGACGCGATCCAGAACGAGGCCGCTATTCAGAATCTGCCGATCAACGGCCGCCGCTTTCAGGATTTTGTAACCCTCACCCCGGCTGCACAGGTTGATCCGTCACGCGGACAGATCGCACTTTCCGGCCAACGCGGCATCAACTCCAACGTCAGTGTTGACGGTGTCGATTACAACCAGCCCTTCTTTGGCGGTATCCGCGGCGGCGAACGTTCGAACTCAGCTTTCACGCTCCCGCAAGAATCGGTCAAGGAATTTCAGGTCGTTGCCGCTGGTTACTCGGCTGAGTTTGGACGCAGTTCAGGCGGCGTTGTTAATGCCGTCACGAAGTCGGGTTCCAACGAATTCCGCGGTTCGGCATTCATTCTGTGGCGACCTGAGCAGTTGGCTCTCGGCAACGAGTTTTCAGAAGCACTTGCAGAACAGAAGTTGAACGCCCTGAACATTCCGGCGACGCTCGCACCGACCCAGACTCAGTTCGGTGGTTCGATCGGCGGACCGATCGTCAAGAACCGTGCGTTCTTCTTTGCTTCGTATGAACAGCAGAAGTACAAAGCCCCGCGTGCCGTCGCTTACACCAACCTTGTCGGTGTAACACCGACAGCGGTTCAGACGGAACCGTTCAATGCTTATAAAGCTACCGAAGTTAAATTCGACCAGACCAACGACGCGAAAGCCGTTTTAGGAAAGATCGATATTAATCTTAACGATTCGAACCGCTTCAACGTTCGTTACAACCACAGCCGCAACACCGCGTTAAATGGTGTTTCGACCGGTGAAACGAGCCTCGACCCGACGACAAACCGTTCGGTCGGCACCAATGGCACTGAAGGCGACCGCAACAATATCGTTGTCGGCCAGCTCGTCAGCACCTTCTCGTCTAACCTTATCAATGAAGCTCGCTTCCAGTGGGCGAAAGAAGAGCGTCCCCGTCTCGGCAACGTCAATCAGGTGAGTGTTACAACCGGCATCGGCGAACTCGGAACCCGTACCTTCCTTCCGACCACCCAGGACGACAAGCGTTACCAGATCATGGACAGCTTGACGCTCATTAAGGGCGGACACACGATCAAATTCGGCGGTGAGTACAGCAAGATCAAGGTCGCTCAATCGTTCGGCTTCAACCAGTTCGGCAACTATACCTTTCAGAGTCTTAATGGTGCGAGTGACATCCTTAACGCTCTTTCGGCTACCGCCGGCACTCCGGCTGGTAAACTCGGCCGCTTTGATGTCTCGGCAGCCCGTTACAACCAGCAGATCGGTAATCTAGCAGCAGCCTTTGATATCACGGAACTTGCCTTCTTTGGACAGGATTCGTGGCGTGCAACGCAGAAGTTGACGATCAACTTCGGTATGCGTTACGAAAAGCAGTACAATCCGACAGCTGAAGCGAATAACACCGCTGTTATCAACCGTATCAAAGCAACTGCGTTCCCGCTTCTGAGCGGCCGGACGATCGACCCGACCCAGATCCCGGACAGTCAAAATGAATGGGGCCCGCGTCTCGGTTTTGCTTATGACGTTATGGGTAACGGCAAGACAGTTCTCCGTGCTTACAGCGGCATCTACTACGCCCGTACGCCGGCCATTGTCCTAGCTGCTCCTTTCAACAACTTCCGCACGCCGGCAGGCGACCTTACGGTTCAGCTCGGCCCGGGTGCGTTTAACTCGAGCACCTTTAATCAGGCGACTTTTGATGCGGCGAACCCGCAGTACGTAGCTATCGTTGGTGCCGGCCAGGCTCCAAACACGGTTTATCGCCAAATGGCGATCCTTGGTCTTAACCTGAATTCGTTCACGCTTTCGACTTTGCCGACGCTTACACCGGCACAGCTTCAGACGATCGCTGACCGCATACAGGCCGCTCGAACCGGCGCCCCGTCAACACTCGGTGTGTTCCAGAACGCCAACGTCATCGGTATCACGCCGAACTTCAAAAACCCGACGTCATATCAGTTTGGCGGCGGTGTCGAGCATGAGTGGTTCCGTGATCTATATCTCGGGTTCGACTTCTCGTATGTTCGCACCCTTTTCCTGCAGAGGAATATCGATATCAACATCCCGGCGATCCAGAGTTTTGACCCTGTGACACAGCGTCCGATCATCAATCGCAACACTGTGCCCCGTCCGGTTTCGGATCTCGGTACCATTCAGCTTCGTGATTCGTCGGCCGCTTCGCTTTACCGTGCGGTGACCGCCCGCATTCGCTACTTCCGCAAGTGGGGACAGATCAATGCCTTCTACACTTGGTCAAAGAGCGAATCGGATGACGATAACGAACGTGACTCAGGTGGCGTGCTTTACGACAATCCGTATAGCCGCAGCGGCGAATTCTATGCGTCGCGTCTCGACCGAACTCATCAGTTCGTTGCCAGCCCGGTCTTCTATCTCAAGTATGGGGTTGAAGTTTCGAGCAGCATCCGCCTTCGTTCAGGCAACCCGATCAATGCGATCGTCGGTTCAGACCTGAACGGTGACGGTAACACGAACGAACGTCCGTATCTCGTTCCCGGTGTTGAACTGCCGAGAAACTACTATCGCAACCGTTCGCTTTATGATGTGGATCTTCGTATTCAGAAGAGCTTCTCATTCGGCGAAACCCGCAAGTTGACCTTCTCGGGTGAATTGTTCAATGTTCTCAATCGTGCGAACATCCAGATCGCTCAGTCAAATACAAACACCGCGGTTCAGTATTGCCGCAACGGTGTCGAACAGCCCGGACAAGCCGCTGCTGCTGCTCTCAGCCGTTGTGGTCTCGATGGCATCACCAGTTCGAATTTCCTGCAGATCCGCGACACGCGTAAGCTTGTAAACGGCGTTGCTAATGCGAACTACGGAAAGATACTGACAACCAACAACCCCGGAAGCCAGGTCTTCCAGGTCCAGCTTGGTGCTCGTTTCTACTTCTAGTTTTCACCTAGTGAAAATGTTTTGGCACGCTTCGTAAGGAGCGTGCCTTTTTTTGTCTCGCCGTTCGTTATAAACTCTTGCAGGTGCGAATACTTCAGATCTCTTCGGCAAATACCTTCGGCGGCGGCGAACGCCACTTCGTCGATCTGTGCCGCGAGCTAAAGCGGCGTGGGCACGACATTTTTGTCGCGCTCAGGCCGAGCAACCAGTGGCAGAGCCGTCTGGACTTTATTCCGCCGGAGAACTTTTTTCACGTGTCGATCCGAAATTCATTCGGAATGTTCAGTGCCAAAAAGATCGCGCGATTCGTCGATCAAAATAGCATCGATATCGTGCATGCTCATGTAGCCCGCGATTATCTGGCCGCGAGCGTTGCGGTCCGCTCAACGAAAAAGGCCAAGCTCGTCCTAACGAGACACGTCGTTTTCGCACTGAAGCCTTTTCACAAATTTGCCTTGGGTAACGTCGATGCCGCGATCGCGGTATCGCCCAGGGTGGTTCGTCAGCTCGAACGCATTTTCCCATCGCGAAAGGTTCACCTGATACCGAACGGACTTGATCTCAGCTCGGTCACACCGGGGCTGAGAGAGTCGCTTTCGGCAGCCTTTCGCTCGGATCATGATATCCCCGCAGATTCGCGGCTCGTCGTTACGCTTGGTGAATTAAAGCTGTTGAAGGGCCAGCGCGACTTTGTGCTGGCCGCTAACGAGACCTTAAAAAGGCACCCCGATTGCAGATTTGTCATTGCCGGTAAGGACAATTCGCTTGACCAGAGATTCAGGCGCGAACTCAGACGCTTGGTGAGGGTTCTGGGACACGGACAACTTCCTTTGGCTTGACTGGCTCGATGATATATCGCCGCTGTTGTCAGCGGCAGATATTTTTGTTTCAGCGTCGCATTCCGAGAGTTTTGGCTTATCCATACTCGAAGCAATGGCCGCGGGTACCGCTGTAATAGCGACCGCTACAGACGGGGCACGTGAGCTGCTCGACAACCCGGAGACCCTCGTTCCGATCAAGAACCCTCTTGCTCTTGCGGCAAAGATAGTTTCGTACCTTGACGAACCGGACCGGACCGCAGAACTCGGCCGCCGTCTGGCGGATACAGCCCGCGAGGGGTTCGGACTTGAGAAAATGGTCGATGCTACAGAGGCCCTTTATCGCAAGCTCTGAGATCGTCACGGGTAAACCTTGCCGTAACCGCTGTATTCGGTTTATCTTATGTGTATGCGGCAAATCGCGGTTATTCTCTTCGTACTATTCGTGTCTTTGATGGACATTCATTCGCAAACGCCCGAAAAGCTGGCTGAGATCTGGGATAAGGACCATATTTCCACCATATTCCCGTCTGACGTTCGACATGCGGACCTCAAAAAGTATCTCGAAAAATTGAAGTCATCGGGAATTAAAACCGAACAGGTCGGTTTCTCAGGTGCCAGGCGCGAGATCTATCAACTCGAATGGGGACGCGGCCACCTCAAGGTCTTTATGTGGTCTCAAATGCACGGGGACGAGCCAACTGCGACCTCAGCACTCATTGACATGTTCTGGTACCTGCAAAAGGAAAAGGACCGGTCGTGGGTCAAAGAACTGTCGGAAAAGATAACGATACGTGCCGTTCCGATGTTAAATCCGGACGGTGCCGAGGCGTATAAACGCCGAAATCTGCAGGGCATCGACATCAACCGCGATGCTCGCGATCTGAAAACCCCGGAAGCCAGACTTCTCAAACAACTTCGTGCTGACTGGTCGCCGGCGATCGGGTTTAATCTGCATAATCAAGGTGCGTTGACAGCGGTCGGCCGAACGGCAAAGCAGGCCGCTATTTCCCTGCTCGTCGTTTTCGGTGACGAGGCGAAGACACTTAACGCAGGACAGGAACGCAATCGCCGCATTGCCGCAGGCATTGTCGCCGCACTAAACAAATTTATCCCCGGCAATATCGCCCGCTACAGCGACGAATGGACCCCGACAGCGTTTGGTGACAATTTCTCCGCCTGGGGCACACCGACGATCTTGATCGAAACCGGCGCTCTTCACAACAAAGATGAGATGTATCTGGTGAAGTTGAATTTCATCGCCTTTCTGACCGCTCTCAATTCGATCGCGACCGGCAGCGAACGAAACATGGATCCGTCGCTCTACGTGGATCTGCCTGAGAATACGTCGGGCGGACTTGTTAATTTCATTTTTCGAAAAGCTAACATTGCCGGCCGGCAGCAGTCCGGAATTAAGTCTGATATCGCCGCCGTGATCGAAAGACGACGTGCGAGCTATCCGACATTGGTTAACATTAGAAGCATAGGTAATCTGACAAGCCTTCGCGGGCTCGACGAATATGACGCCAGCGGTTTTAATGTCGTCCAGCGATTCGGGCGAATGAAAGTCGGCGAGGTCGGCGAGCTTTACTTTTATAAGCGGGAAAGGGTCATCGATTGGGCTGCGGCCGACCTCGAAAAGGTTTTGCCAGACGCGATCTTTTCACTTGGCAAATGGATAAAGGTGAAAAAGTGGTGCCAAAACTGCCATAGTTCCATAGTGCTTACACTGCTGAAATCAAAAATATAGCTTTGACGATGACCTCTATCGAATTCGGCGAGGGGCTCAACCTTTTGACAGGCGAGACGGGTTCGGGCAAGTCGATAATCGTTGACAGCCTGGGCGCTCTGACGGGTGAACGCGTTTCGAGCGATCTTATCAAACAAGGCGAAGAGTCGGCTCGGATCGAGGGCCTTTTCACCATCAATGCCGACCGTCATTTGCGGCATATTCTCGACGAGAGCGGGATCGAGGCTGACGGCGATGGCTTGGTCGATTTGATAGTCCGCCGTGAGATATCACTCTCGGGCAAGAACCGCGTATTTGTTAACAACCAACTTGTCACTCAAGGCTTTCTAAAACAACTCGGACCGCGTCTCGCGGATATTCACGGCCAGGGTGAACAGGCAGCTCTTTACGATGTAACGGCGCACATCGAAATGCTCGACGAATTTGGCGACGTGGGGCCTCAAAAGACAAAGGTTGCACAATCATTTAGCGAATGGGTTGCTATTAGGTCACAGTTGTTGGCCCTCGAAAAGGACGAGTCTGAGAAATTGCAGCTTCTCGACATCCTGCGTTTTCAGGTTAACGAGATAAAAAGTGCGGGACTAGCCCCCGGCGAAGACACTTCGCTCGAGGAAGAAAAGCGGCGGCTGAATAACACCGAAAAACTTTCTGCGTTGTCGAGCGAAGTGCACTCCCTTTTATACGATGACGAGCACTCAACGCTTGCAACGCTCGACCGCTCGGCCCGAATGATAGCGGAGCTTGCGGAGTATGACGCCCGTTTCCGTGGGTTTGACGAAGGTCTGAATGCCGCTCGAGCGGTGATCGACGAACTAGGTTCGACCGCTCGCGATTTTGCATCAACGCTCGAATTCTCACCTGAGCGTCTCGATGAGATCGAAAATCGACTCAGCGAGATAGTTCGTTTGAAACGAAAATACGGAGAGACGATCGAGGCAGTTCTTGAACACCTACGCGTTTCGGATGAGCGTTTACAAGGCATCGAAATGGCGGAGTTTCGCGAGGAAGAATTGAAGAAGCAACTCGCCGACGCAGAGGGTGCGTACTTGAAAGCGGCAGGTTTGCTGCACGATATTCGAGCCAAGGCGGCAGTGAAGTTCTCGAATGCTGTTGAAAACGACCTGCGAGCCGTCGCTCTCGAAAAGGCGAAATTTGAAGTTCGCTTTACGGAAAATGAGACGTTCTCTGCCAACGGCAACGACATTGTCGAATTCTACTTTTCGGCAAACCCGGGTGAACCGCCCCGACCACTTGCCAAGGTTGCGTCCGGCGGCGAGGCCTCGCGGATTATGCTCATTCTGAAGACCGCCGCGAAAGGTGAAGCGAATGGCAAGACCGCCGTTTTCGACGAGATCGACATCGGCATCGGCGGCCGAGTCGCCGAGGCGGTCGGCCGAAAATTGAAAGATCTAGCGGCAAGTCAGCAAGTCTTTTGCGTCACGCACCAACCACAGATCGCGTCGTTGGCAGATCATCATTTTGTCGTTGAAAAGACGCTCGATGCAAACAAGACCCGCGTCAGCGTCCACGAACTGGACGCGGCGGCTCGAGTAGACGAGATCGCCCGAATGCTCGCCGGCGAACAAATAACCGACGCCGCACGCGAAAACGCAAGGACCATGCTGGCGGGTTATGACGATTGCCGCAAATGGACTCAAAAGGCTCAGAATTAAAGGGCCATTTCTTGCGGATTTTGCGGCAAACATTTCTTATGACCAATACCCTAGCCAACGTCATTCGCGGTACAACGGTCGAGTCCGTCCATACCGGCCATATTTACATTATTGACGGCGAGGGCCGCGAGGTTGTGTCGATCGGCGACCCGTCGACTGTAACGTACTTTCGCTCGGCGTGTAAGGCGTTCCAATTCATACCTTGTCTAACTAGCGGGGCCGCAGACGCTTTTGGCTATTCTGAAGAGGAAATTGCTCTGGCGGTCGCGTCCCACTCCGGCGAACCCATGCACATCGAAATAGCAGCAAGCATGCTAGCAAAAGCCGGTTTTTCCGAGACCGATCTGCGATGCGGTTCGCACCTGCCTTTTAGTTCGACGGCCACCGAGCAAATGCAACGTTCCGGAGAGACACCGACGCAGCTCCACAACAACTGCTCCGGCAAACACGCCGCGATGCTCGCCTTTGCAAAACACATCGCCGCCGATGTCACAACGTATGAGTCGCCCGACAACCGCATTCAAAAACGGATCCTGCGATGCATAGCTGACTTCACCGAACTCCCCGAAGAAGATATTGCAATCGGCGTCGACGGCTGCGCGGCACCAAATTTCGCATTGCCGATCCATTCGATGGCAAAAAGCATTATCAACCTCATCGCCCCAACAAATTTCCCGCCAGCCGCACAAGCCGCCTGCCAACGCATCGTCACCGCAATGATGAACCACCCCGAACTTATCGGCGGCTCCGAACGCCTTGACACCAAAATAATGCAAGCCGCCCCCGGCCGCCTTATCTCAAAGGTAGGCGCCGACGGCGTCTGGCTCTGCGGCGTTCTGCCCTGCGACCGTTGGCCGTACGGCCTCGGCATCGCTCTAAAGATCGCCGACGGCGACGACTACCTCTCGCGGCCAGTTGTCGCTGTTGAGATATTGCGGCAGCTTGGCATCCTCTCACCGACCGATCTGCCCGACCTTTCCCCCATGCCGATAAAAAACCGTCGCGGCGATATCGTTGGCCATGTGGTGCCCACGATCGATCTAACTTAAATCTCTGCCGTGTGACGTGCGTCACAGAAAGAATCTGATAAAAGCTTAGACTGAAATTAGGGTTGGCAGCAATTGATCGCGTGCCCGCGTTTGAGAGGTCAATTCAGCGTTAAGTTGTTGCGAGCCCGCATTTGAACGGAGGTCTAAGAAAATGAAGGTCGCGATCTCACATACTCAGTTATCCAATAATATAGTTCTCCTATTAGTACTTATCGCAATTCCGTTTGTTGTCATGACATTTTCACAAAGTGGGCAACGGTCATCGTCGATCGTGATCCACGATACGACAAGCGCGGCGAACGGCGGCGAACGGGCAACCCAGGGCCTCAGAGACAATTTCAAATCCGAACTGGAGCGGCAAAAACCCTGTGTCGAGACGTTGGACGACCAGGACCTGCGTGACGCGATCGAGGATGAACGCGAACGGGCGCTTCTCGAAGGTGCTGATTCGAATGAAGCATTGAAACAGATCGGCGATCGCCTCGGATCGAGCATTGTGATCGTCGTGCAAGCGATGCCTGGACAAAGCGGCACCACAGTTTATTCCGGTAAGGGTTTGAACACGAGGTCCGGTCAAACGGTGGCTAATAGGATGGGTGACGAGAAAGGCGTGGCAGAAGGCTTGGTCAACGATCTTGGCTCATATCTCGCCGACAACTGTAAGCCGCACTGGGTCGGTACTGTCAGAATGGCCTATTCCCTCGACGAGACAAAGACCACAAACGACGGCGGGGCCGTACACGCGGCTCGGAAGAATGTGAAGAGGACAACGACACAGACCTCGAAGATTCAGGTCACAATTGCCGCAAATCTATTGGATCCGTCATCCGGAGGCGCAGGAAAGTCGCTCAACTCTCCTATGGCAAGGGTCGCTCATCGAACGATCTTTAATTTTGTGAAAAGCTCGAAGACGACCGGCGAGCAGCAATGCCGCGAACCCGGCAAGAACCCATATTTTAAGGGGTTTAGCGAAGAATATTCAGAATCGACGAGACAGGTCGGCCGGGCAACTGATATCATGCCTGTCTCGATAATGTTCGATAGTGACGGCAGCTATACCATCGCAGTGGCAGCACCGGGCGGCATCATCATCGGA
>JBGAVK010000088.1:0-9539 GCA_044228165.1 Pyrinomonadaceae bacterium
TACTCCGTCCGGTGGGCTTAATTTTGTGGATGTTCGCGACACGGCCGCCGCGTTTGTTGCGGCCCTCGATAAAGGCAAACATAAAGAACGATATCTGCTCGGTGCAGAAAATATGACATTCGAGCAATTCTTTGGCCGACTTGCGAGGCTTTCCGGCGTTTCTGCCCCAATGATGAAAGTGCCCAAAAAGCTGGCCGTCGCGGGCTCGTCGATCATCAGTTCGTTTTATAAGAATTGGGGCAAGACATCGCCCGTCGCTCCGAACGAGGTCGAACAGGCGGAACATTTTTGGTATTTTGATTCTTCAAAAGCGATCGAGGAACTCAGCTTTGCACCTCGCGATCCGCAGGAAACCCTGCAGGATACAATATCCTATCTTCGTGAGAGTTTTCTCGGCGGAGGCGTTTTTGGCTAAAGGCGATAGCCTTTAGATCTAAGAAGACCAGCAGATCTTTGTGCCGCCGTCACCTGTCTCAATTATTGGGCTTGAAAAAGAAAAAGAAGAATATCGCGGCGCTTCGCCGTTCGATGTCCTTTGCGTAGCCTAATGTCCGGCGCGAACTATCCTCGACAGACCCGTTCGAATTAACATAGCCCAGCGTCGAGCGGCTGCTGTTCTCGACGGTACCGCCGTCGCTAATATATCCTAAAGTCCGCCGCGAACTATCCTCGACCGTCCCGTTCCGGTTTATATAGCCGAGTGTTCGCCGGCTGCTGTCTTCGATCGCTCCATTCGAATTAATGTATCCGAGAGTTCGTCGGCTCGAATCTTCGACGGTGCCGCTCGGCGAAATATAACCGATCGTCCGCCGGTTGCTGTTTTCAACGGTTTGGGCCGATCCGAACGCGGCACACGCCGCGAAGACCAATACCAACAGAGTCGCCATTCTTTTCTTCATTCCGTTTCCTCCATTTGCTCACTTGAAGAACGTGTGAAAAGTCTGGAACCTGCAAATAAGATCAAGCCGATGGCCGCGGTAACGATCACCGCGAGGCCTTCTTTTGCGAGGTCGACATTTGTCAGGAGCCAAACGATCAGAGCAATAGAGATGGCCGCGGCAACGATGCCTGATGGGGCTGTGAACGGGGCGGGCTGCGGCATCCGTGAGCGTCGCCGAAAAATAGGCAACGCGAGACACGTCGTCGCGTAAACCAGCAATCTCGTTATCGTCGCGATCGCGACGGCTGTCAGGAACGACGATTGAACCGTAAGCACCAGGATCACCACCGAAGTTGCGATGATCGACACATAGGGCGTTTTGAACTTTGGATGGGTCCTTTCGAAAACAGAGGGCAGATCGCGTTGCTCTGACATGGCAAAGAGCATTCTTGTCGAGGCGAGCACCCCGACATTCAGGTTGCCGAAGATGGAAATGAGAGCCCCAATAGTGATAAAAGCCGCACCGAACGGCCCAAGAAATCCGCTCGCGGCATCGGCGATCGGGCGTTCCGATGAAGCGAGCCCCGGCAGCGTACCGATGCTCACAACTTGAACAAGAATATAGAAGATCGCGACGATCGCTATGCCCGAGAAAAGGCCGAACGGGATAGTTTTCGCCGGCTCTTTTGTTTCACCGGACAGGACGACCGAGGCTTCAAAACCGACAAACGCATAGATAAGCAGCAGAACGGCACTCGAGAATCCGGAATATTCCGGAAGCGGGGTGAAATGGAAATTGTCGGGCGAAATATAAAATATTCCGACCGCAATAAAAATGAAAAGCGGTAATAGCTTTCCAACCGTAAAAATATTGGTCACAATGGCGGATTCGCGAATACCGATGAGATTGACCGCGGTGATCAGCAAAACGACAAGGACAACGAACCCGACCCGCATCGCCCCTTCGTTCGCACCGGGAATGAAAAATCCGAGATAGGTAACAAAGAGGTTACAGTTGGCGGCGAAGGTCGCGACCCTGACGACCCAATAGAGCCATCCGACCTCAAACCCGACAGCCGAACCGAACGCTTCACGAGCATAGAGATACGGTCCGCCTGTGAGCGAAAACCGGCTCGAGACCTCGGCGTAACAAAGCACGATGACCGCTATGATCAATGCACATGCGATAAATGCAAAAAGGCTGAAAGACCCTATCTGTGCAAATACTTTGGCAGGAAGGCCAAATATTCCGGCTCCGATGATGGTGTTTACAACGACGGCAGTGAAATCCATCCGGCCAAGGCCGCGCACCAGTTTTTCTTTATTCATGTTGTCGATCGGGGGCAATTTTTCTAAGGGCCGATTTTGGATATAATCGTTAAAATTCCTTCGACGTAGAAGATAACACAGGAGACAAATATGTCTTTCAGATCAAAGTCCATTTTGACGCTAGTAGTATTCTTAGTTTCGGTTGTCACAGCGGCGGCTCAAAAAGGCGAGATCGTAAAGCCGCACGATTATTCACCGCCGGTGATCGAGAGCTCGGCAGATCTTAAGTCGATCATCGATACGGCCGTCAGCGAGGTAATTGACTCATATCGAAAGGCCGGCTTTAAGGATAATGAGATCGCCGCCACCGTGATAGACCTTCGGGACGGCGCGGCTCCAAAATGGGCGAACTATCGCGGCGAAGAAAAAATATATCCGGCAAGTGTCGTCAAAATGTTCTATATGGCGGCTCTCGAAAGGCAGCTCGAAGACGGCAAGGCGAAGTGGACCAAGGAACTGGGACGCGGGCTTCGCGACATGATCGTCGATTCGTCGAACGAAGCCACGCAGTATATTTTTGATGTTATAACCGGCACTTCGAGCGGCGGGGAACTGCCCGCGAAACAGTTCAAGATCTGGCAGGGAAAGCGTGATCGTGTGAACCGGTTCTACACGTCGATGGGTTACAGCAACATAAATGTGAATCAAAAGACGTTTTGCGAGGACGCCTATGGCATCGAGCAGCAATCCCGCAATTACAAGGGCGAGAACCGTAACGCCCTCACGACTAACGCCACCGCCCGCCTGCTGGCTGAGATCGTCACCGGCCGTATGAACACGCCCGAGCGTACAAAAGCTATGATGGATCTCATGCGTCGCGATCCGTTTGCCAAGACCTCTGACCTAGACGATCAGGCTCACGGCTTTTCCGGAAGGCTATTGATCGACCGAAAGATGACCGACGCTAAGATATGGTCCAAAGCCGGCTGGACCAGCAAGACACGGCACGACGCGGCTTATATCGAGACCGCCGATGGGCTCAAATTTGTCGTTGTGATCTTTACGGAAAATCACGCGAATGAAAAGGGCGTGATACCTGCTATTGTCGGTAAGGTTATGGATAAATTAAGAAAATAGCCCCGTATATTTCTTTTCCTGCGGTTGTGGCACCCGATCAAAACCCTTGACGTAAATGGCAATGTGTGCTACTGTTGCAACACTATTGCATCTACGGATGAACAGCGCTATTTGCTCTTTGAAAACCTAAATGACGTTCGGATCTTACAACCAAAACACGGGCCGAGAATTATTTTTTGAAAATATTCTGAAACAAACAACTTTTTCTGCCGCAAACTATGCAGTATCAACAGTTTGCGTGTTTCAAGCAAGAGTGAAACAAGAGTGAAACAAAACTGAAACAAAACTGAAACAACGTTGTAACAGAAAGCACGGTAAGGCCGGGCTTGTGATCCGGTAAGTCCCAGTATTTGCTGCAGATGCATGGCGGCGGCGTCACCCCTGAAGGCGTAACGCTGACCATTACGTGCGTTGAAACAGGCTTGCGATGAAAGGCTGCTTATTGGACGTCCGAAACCTCGATGATCGGGGCGGGATTTCTGAATTCAAGCGCCGGGTTATCGGCAAATACGTTCGCGCCGGAGGCAAGAAAATCTTCGGCGGCTTCGCGGTCGATCGGACGTGAAAACAGGTAGCCTTGGCCAGTATTGCATCCGAGTTCGCGGAGCTTTTCGAGCTGCGACGCCGTCTCGATGCCTTCGGCGACGACCTCTATATCGAGATTTTCGCCGAGCATCAGAATAGTCTTGACGATCGCGCCGCTCTTTTCATCTTCGTCCATGATCTTGACGAACGAGCGGTCGATCTTGAGGCGTTCGAACGGGAATCTCTGCAAATAACTGAGCGACGAGTAACCGGTCCCGAAATCATCGGTCGAAAGTGCGACGCCTAACTCATCTAGGTCTGACAGCACCTTGAGCGATTTTTCGCTGTGTTCCATGACAGTGCTTTCTGTTACCTCGAGCTTTAGCTGACTCGGGTCGAGACCGGTCTCTAACAAGACTTCCTTGACCTGCGAGGTTAGATTCGGGTGCATCAATTGCTTTGCCGAGAGATTAACGCTGACCGCGAACGGCTGTCCAAATTTTTGCTGCCACTCGGCGACCTGTCTGCACGACTCGTCGAGTATCCATTTGCCGATAGCGATGATCAGGCCGGTCTCTTCGGCGACGTGAACAAATTCGTCAGGGCCGACGAGTCCGTGGACCGGATGACGCCAGCGGATCAGTGCTTCGAATTCCTTCACTTTGCCAGTGGCGAGTTCGACTATCGGCTGGTAGAGAACTTCAAATTCCTCCCGTTCGACCGCATGCCGAAGGTCGGTCTCGACCTGCAGAAGGTTCATGTTACGAACGTGCATTTCGCGGTCGAATATTTCATAGCGGGCTTTGCCGGCCTCTTTCGCACGATACATCGCGGCATCGGCATCGCGAAGGAAATCCTCGGCCCGACGGGCGACATCGCCTGAGACTATAATTCCGATACTTGCGGTGGTAAAAACCTCATAATTATCGATCTTGAAAGGCTCTGAGATCTTTGCCTGCAGGCGCTCGGCAACGCCGATGACCTCTGCAATGTCACCGCTTCGGTTCAACAGGATGGTGAATTCGTCACCGCCGAGGCGAGAGACCACGTCGCCGGGGCGGACACAGGCCCTCAGGCGTTCGGAGATCGCGATCAACAGCTTGTCACCGACGGCATGGCCGAGGCTGTCATTGATCACTTTGAACCGGTCAAGATCGAGGAATAGCACAGCAAATCGTGCGAAGGAATTACCCGTTGCCCGCTCAACTGCTTGCCGCAAATGATCCATGAACTGGACGCGGTTCGGAAGATCGGTCAACGTGTCGTGAAGAGCATAATATCGGAGTTTTTCTTCTGCCAGATTTCTTTCGGTTATGTCGCGGAAACACGCTACGCGGCCAACGGGGACGCCTTCGAGATATTGGGGCTGTGAATACCGTTCAAAGATCCGCCCGTCTTTCAATTTGAGGATCTCTTTTGCGACGGCGTCCGGATCTCTATAAACATCGTCGAGTTGCCGACGGAAATCCTCAGTGTTCTCGATCTGTTCTGCAACGAGATCCACTAATTTTTCTCCGTTCTTTGCTTCGAGAATATCGTCGGGGACACCCCACATTTCTACGAATTTCTTATTGCAGGTGACGATCTGCCGATCCAGGCTCATTACGACGATGCCATCAGCAGTCGATTCGAAGGTCGAGGAAAACAGCGAGAGTGTCTTATGAAGCGATTGCTCCGCTTGCCGTCGCTCGGTAATATCGCGGCCGATACCCTGAACGCCGACCGGCAATCCATCGACGACTATTAGCCTGGTGCTCAATTCCAGAGTGACCCGCCGGCCGCTTTTCGAAATTATCTCGAGTTCATAAGTCGTCGGCCTCTCATCTTCTATCTTTCTTGCCGTCATCGTCCTGGCGGCTTCGAGAAACTCGGGAGCTACGACCTGTGCGAGATTCATGCCGAGAGCTTCGTCGCGGCTATATTCCGTAATGAACTCTCCGGCGCGGTTGAGTGAAGTGAAATTGCCCTGCAGGTCGTGGGTGTAGATCAGGTCGTTGGCGTTCTCAAAAAGGTCACGATACCGCTCTTCGTTCGTTGTGATCAATTCCTCGGCGGTCTTTCGCTCCGTTACATCACGAGCAATACCTTGGACGGCGATCGGCGATCCATCTTTTACGATCACGCTGCTGTTCACTTCAAGTGTCGCACGCGATCCGTCTTTTTTGATGCAATCGACTTCATAGACCGTCTGGCTCTTACCGCCCGCAACCTTTCGTGTGAGTTGTCTTTTGACCAGGTCGAGATGTTCGGGAGCGATGATCTTGGTCATGTTCATCGCAAGGGCTTCCTCCCGGGTGTAACCAAAGATCCGCTCGGCGGCCTGATTTATCGAGATGTAATTTCCTTGCAGGTCATGGACGTAGATAATATCATTTGCATTTTCAAAAAGCTGTCTGTATCGGGTTTCACTTTCTGCGAGAGCATCATTGGCCCGTTTTTGCTCTGTAGTGTCTTGCCACATTACCATTCCGGCAATGGTCTCGCCATTTTCGTCTTGGATAGGCAGCACAGAAACCTGAAATGAGCCTTCGTCGTTGTCCATGTCAAGGACGACGTGCTCGCCATTCAGAGCGCGTTCATAATAGCCTGCCCACTCGGTCGCTATTTCTTGAGGAAATACGTCGAACAGGGTCTTGTTCTCGAACATTTCCTGGGTCCAGTTGTGATGCTTTAGCTGCTCGCCGTCCGCCAGTGTATAGCGGTAGTCGTGATCGAACAGCAGAACGGCAGTTTTTGGTATCGTTCGAGCAAGCGTCCGGTAGAGCTTTTCCCGTTTCTCGATCTCATCAGTGGCAGTCTTTCGTTCTGTAATGTCGAGGATCACGCCTTGCCAACAAAGCAGCTCACCATTTTTGTCTTTAATAAAACAACTTCGATCGCGAACCCAGATGACGTTTCCGCTTTTGCACACTACGCGATATTCAAAATCAATGCTCTCGCCCATTCGCATTGCCTCGCGGGTAGAGCTAAGAACACGGTCGCGATCCTCCTCATGGATGACCCGGTCCCAAATATCGGGATCGGTCATCCAAGTCTTAAGCGGATATCCAAACTTCTCAAAGGTCGGACTGATGTAGATCGGCCTATGTGGGGCGGTCGGGCTGACTGCGTAGAACATTACAGGCAGATTTTCGATAAATCTTTGAAACGTGCCTTCGCCGGCCGCAGCCAATTTGGCCGGATTGACGGAAGTATTGTTTCTTGATTTCGACGGAATTTTAGCCATTTTGAGGCGAATTGATCAGCATGTGTAAAAGTATCGTTTACAAAGAGGATCCTTCTGACTGCACGCTTTTAAGTGTTCTAATAATGGGAGTTATCGGGCCATTGGCCAGACATCTGCAGACGGTGTGGAGTGCGCTGACTGATCGGGAAGAGCGTTTCCCTCTAATCATATTAGCATTTAGCACAACTTAATGGCTACATCTTTTTAAACTGTTTTAACTTTACTCCGTGCCGGCTTTGGGGGGTTTCACCTTTTTCCTTTAATGGGGGTAAACTACTCGCAAATAGCGCCCGAAATTTACAATTATGAAAAAACTAATCTCCGCCCTCTTACTAGCGTCATTCACCAGTGCTGTTGCTGCTCAGACAATGCCTAAGGGTGCTGACCTGAAACTTTGGGAAAAGGCACTTAAGATCCACCGAAAGGCGATCGTTATCGACGGTCACAACGACATCACGAGCCCGATGGTCGATGAGGATTTTGACCTCATTACTAATTCAATCGGGAAGTACCATAAGGACGGTGACCCGTTCCACACCGACCTCGGACGGTTAAAGGCAGGCGGTTTAACGGGGGAATTCTTTTCAATTTATGTTTCCGGTTCGACGTTAAAGACAGGCGGGGCGATGCGTCGTGCAATGGATCTGATCGATGCGACATATCGCGAAGCCGAGAAACATCCTGGCAATCTGACAATGTGTGCCACGGCGGCCCAAATTAGGCGGGCTAAAAAACAGGGAAAGACGTGTGCGTTAATGGGTATCGAAGGCGGTTATGCGATCGAGAATTCGCTCTACGCTCTTCGTGACTTCTATCGCCTCGGCATCCGCTACATGACGTTGACCCACAACGTAACACACGACTGGGCTGACGCCCATCGCGATACTCCGAAAAACAACGGCTTGTCTGATTTTGGTAAAGAGGTGGTCCGCGAAATGAATCGGTTGGGGATGTTCATCGACATCTCTCATGTCTCTGAAAAGGTTATGAACGACGTGCTCGACATCTCAATCGCTCCGATCATCGCCTCCCATTCGTGTGCTCGAGCCCTCAATGATCACACAAGAAACGTCTCAGACGCCGTTCTCAAACGTGTCGCAAAGAACGGCGGCGTCATCATGATCAATTTCTACCCGTCATTTCTCGACGCCCGCACCAACAAAGAGGAAAATGAGCGAGGTGCCCGGCTAAAGCCTCAATTGGACGCTCTTCGCGAACAGTTCAAGACTGACAATCAGGCTTACAACGAAGCAGAAAGGCGCCTATTTGTCGAAAATCCGATCTACATCGCACCTTACACCCGCATCGTCGACCACATAGATCACATCAGGGAAATCGCCGGAATCGACAATGTCGGGCTCGGATCTGATTTCGACGGAGTACCATTCTTGCCCGCGGGAATGAATGGCGCCGAAGACCTCGTGCTCGTTACTTATGAAATGCTTAGACGCGGTTACTCAGAATCTGATATTCGAAAAGTCTTAGGTGAGAATCTACTTCGTGCGATGTCGCAAATGGAAAAGGTCGCGGGCACCCGTCTGATCAGCGGACAAGGGAGTCTTAGGAAACTCGCACCGCCAAAGGTTAATTGAGCATCTAGCTTGACTGGAAGCTTCAAGGTGAGTATAAGTTAGACACGTTCTTCATCCCAATTTGTGATCTTTGGTGAGATGACATCTGCGACAGGATGCCGCAGTAAGTCGTTTTTCTCTAGGCAGGCATCTGTTTCCGTGTAAGGAGAAATTATATGACGAAGTTAATGTTGACGACCCTATTGCTGGTCTCGGCGTCTTTGCTGATCGTTTCGTGCGGAGCACCAGCGGCCAATAATGCGAGCAATGCGGGCAATAAGGCCGCAAATGCCTCCAATTCGGCGGTGGCACCTGCTGCTGATAAGGCGGCTGTTGAAGCCGACGTTAAGAAGTTCTTGGCTGATTTCGAAACAGCTCTGAATAAAAATGATGCTGACGCCGTCGGAAAGTTTTATTCGGACGAATACACACTAGTAGACCAAGACGGAGCGATGCAGACAAAAGCTTCGCGGCTGGAGCAGATCAAGTCCGGAAAGGTCAAATGGGAAGGTCTGAAATTTGCCGACATTAAGATCAATACGCATCCGGCCGGCGACGGTGCTGTCGTGACGGCACATGCGACCGGCAAAACGACCATCGATGGAAAGACTGCCGAGCGCAGTTCGATGGTCACCTGGGTTGTACGCAAGTCTAAGGATGGCGGATGGCAGTTTATAAATGCTCAGATCACCGACATCAAAGCCGGAGCCGCAGCACCGGCTAAGGCAGATGATAAGGCAAAGGACGAAGCTCCAAAGGTTGCCGCTCCTGCGTCGAATAAATAAAACTAATTCGGAATGTATCGGAAGGGAGATTTTCTCCCTTCATTATTTCGCGCCTTGAATTTTTAGTTTTGTCGGGCGTTTGAAGCCAAATGAGGAGATTATGAAAAGATTTTTGATGATAATGATGGTAATGTCGGCGGCCGTAA
>JBGAVK010000089.1:0-9333 GCA_044228165.1 Pyrinomonadaceae bacterium
CGAGCGCAGGAAAGATGGCCGACGCAGCCGCCGCTTTTAACTCGCTTCCCGTCTCGGCCCGCGAACGTGAGGACGGCTACCGCCAGCTCATACTAGGATATTTAAAGGCAAAGATGTGGGCCGGTGCCCGGTCCGCCGCTGACGCGATGCGCTCGGCGTTTCCAAACGGATCGCTCGTACCAAAAACGCTGATCGATGCCGGTATAGCCGCTCGTGACGGCAAAAATCGAACAGACGAGACCTATTATCTGAACACGGCTTACTCAAATTACCCCAACGCGGTCGAGGTCGCACAGGCACAATTCGAAGCCGCCTGGCTTCAGCACGAAAGCGGCAATTTCGCACAGAGCTCACAGATGTTCATCGACCATCTCGTTAGATACGCTGATAAGGACACGACAAATCGCGGTAAGGCAGGTTACTGGGCGGCCCGCGATTCTGAACGTGCCGGCAAGATCGCCGAGGCTTGCGCACTATATGACGGAACGATCTACCGTTACTCGGCAAACTGGTACGGCTATCTTGCGATGGGCCGCATGTCCACGCTCAAAGCGCAGGGCAATTGCCGTTCGACTGCTGCCCCAAACCAGCAGATCGCCAAGGCAGTCGCCAACTTAAAAGTCGTCACGGTTGCCGCCGAGACCGCACGTGAAAAGGAACTCGCGCGAGTAGAAAAGAGCGACGAGCTATCCACCATCGGACTTTTCGATTGGGCTATAGACGAACTCAACGAGGCAAAGAGAACTGCCGGCAACAGCCCTAAGATCAATCTCGCCCTAGCCCGCCATTACCGGTTCAAAGGCGATAACACGAATGCATTCATAGCTTTACGAGCGAGCTATCCCGATTATGCACAGATGTTTCCCGAGGAAATGGGACGCGACGAATGGGAGATATTCTATCCCCTCGTAAATTGGGAAGAGATCAAATATTGGGCCGGTGAGCGGCGGCTCGACCCGTATCAGGTAGCCGGCCTCATTCGCCAGGAATCGGTCTTTACCCCGACTGCAAAGTCCGGTGCAAACGCCTACGGCCTGATGCAGCTGCTCGTGCCAACGGCACAAACGATGGCGAAAAAGTATGTGTCAAAAACCGCGATGGTGACGCCCGCCTCGCTCTATCAGGCCCCGCTCAATATCGAACTCGGCACTGCCTATATGCGAGAACAGCTCGATAAATTTGGCCGCATCGAATTTCTTGCCGTCGCATATAACGCCGGCCCCGGCCGCGTTCCGCAATGGCGAGCGACCTTGCCCGCCGAGATGGACGAATTTGTCGAGGCGATCCCTTTCAAAGAAACAAAAGGCTACGTCCAGGGCGTGATCCGCAATTCTGCCCAATACCGGCGGCTGTATGATGAGGCCGGCAATTTCAGATCGAACGTCGGCACGCGGCCTCTTCGGGGCGAGATCGACAGTAAACCGCGTGAACAATTCACGGCGGAGTTTCCGGATGTTGCGGTAGATGATTCCGGCGGAGAATAGAGGTTGTGATTTCCGAAGAAGTAAAACAAGACATACTTTCGAGGCTAAACGATATTGAGACCGAAGAAGGTGTCACGATATTTTACGCTTGCGAATCGGGCAGCCGTGCATGGGGTTTTCCGTCCGAAGACAGCGATTATGATGTGCGATTCCTGTATCTTCGCCCGTCTGACTGGTATTTGTCGATCGATCTCGAAGCGAAACGGGATGTGATCGAGCGTCCAATAAACGACATGCTCGACATCAGTGGTTGGGATCTGAGAAAGGCTCTTCAACTTTTCAGTAAATCTAACCCGCCTTTAATTGAATGGCTGCATTCACCGATAGTTTACCGGGAAATGCCGTCAATTCCACAGCAACTCCGAGACCTCATTCCCGAATATTACTCGCGATCAAAATGTATGCACCATTATCTGCATATGGCGCAGGGCAATTTTCGTGAGTATCTAAGAGGAGATATCGTCTGGGTCAAAAAGTATTTTTATGTCCTACGGCCAATATTGGCCCTAAATTGGATCGAGACCCAGTCCGATATTGTGCCAATGGAATTTGAAACGTTGGTCGAAAAATGTATTGCATCACCTGACTTGAGAAATGCGATCGATTCATTACTCGCTCGAAAGAAGGCCGGGCAGGAACTCGATCGGCAGCCTCGAATTGACGTAATTAGCGAGTATATCGAATCCGAACTTCAGCGGCTTGAGTCCGTCATCATTGAAAACAAAGGAAAGCCTGATCTGGAAAAGCTGAATGAACTTTTCCGATTCAGTCTAGGTCAACAATATCTGATTTAGGTATAATTTACCCGTATGAATGAAATCATCTTTCTCATCGAAAACGCAATTGAGGGCGGTTATACAGCTCGTGCATTAGGCGAGTCGATCTTCACCGATGGCGATGATCTTGATGCTCTACGGGCAAATATCAAAGACGCGGTTGATTGCCATTTTGAGGCCTTGGACAAACCTAAAATGATACGGCTTCATTTTGTCAGTGAGGAAGTGATCGCAGCATGAGATTGCCTAGGGACATTTCTGGGGCCCAATTGGTTAGATCTTTAAGGGCTTACGGTTATGAAGTGAGCCGACAAACCGGGAGCCACATTCGCATTTCGACCGTCGAGAACGGAACACACCATATCACGATCCCGAATCACAATCCGATCAAGCTTGGAACATTAGCATCGATCTTGGATGACATCGCCACTCACTTCCAATGCAGCAAGAATGAGGTTTTGCTCAAGCTAAACCTGTGATCCAGTAGTAGTTATTAAGTTTGAATTCTTTAAGGTAAGCCCTTTCATTGAGCTTTTATCAAAGGCTTCAAGTCCTCAATTCGCATTTTTCTCGATCTGATGCTTTCTCGTGATATAATTCTCTCCATAGTTCTGACATAATCCACGGTTTTTCCATTTATTTCCGGCGCTCTTTTAGGAGGTTATTTTTGATGGCTAAGATCAGCGTAAATAAGAAATCTTACGATACCAACGCGGATCCCGGCACGCTGCTGCTATGGGTGCTCCGTGACGAATTCGGGCTGACGGGCACGAAATTTGGCTGCGGCATTGCCCAATGCGGTGCTTGTACCGTTCACGTAGACGGCGAAGCAAAACGTTCGTGCGTCACGCCGATCAGCGCGGTCGCCGGTAAAGAGGTCACGACTATTGAGGGCCTTTCACCAGATTCGAGCCACCCGCTGCAAAATGCATGGATCGAGGTTGATGCGCCGCAATGCGGATATTGTCAGTCGGGCCAGATCATGGCCGCCGCCGTGCTGCTCAAATCAAAACCAAAGCCTACTGATGCAGATATCGATCAAGCGATGTCGGGCATCATCTGCCGGTGCGGTACCTATAACCGCATCAAAGACGCGATCAAAAAAGCCGCGATCAACGGAGGTAAATGAAATGACCACAAAAACAGATATCGACAGACGTTCATTTCTAAAGGCATCCATCGTTGCGGGCGGAGCATTGCTGGTCGGCGTCAATATGCCGATGCTTTCGCGTGCCGCAGAGCGGTTTAACATCAGCACCGAACCGGCCGCTGATTTCCAGCCAAATGCTTTTATCAGGATCGCGAAAGACGGCAAAGTGACCGTCGTCGTCGGCCAGGCTGAGATGGGCCAGGGCGTATTTACTTCGCTGCCAATGATCGTTGCCGACGAACTCGAGGTCGACTGGGCAAACGTTTCGTACGAATCAGGCCCCGCAGGCAAGGCATTTATCAATCCGATGCTGGGCAGTCAGATCACGGGCGGAAGTTCGAGCGTCAAAGCTTTCTTCGATCCGCTTAGAAAGTCGGCCGCTGCGGTTCGGGAAATGCTCGTCACGGCAGCAGCCCAGATGTGGAACGTTGCTCCTGAAACCTGCAAGGCCGAAAACGGCAAAGTTACGCACACAGCTTCGAATCGTTCGACTGCTTACGGCGAATTGCTTGAGACGGCCGCTAAGATCACGCCGCCCGCGAGTCCAAAACTCAAAGACGCGAAAGATTTCAAGTACATCGGCAAAAACGTAAAGCGCCTCGATTCGCCGGAAAAAGTAAATGGATCAGGTATATTCGGTATCGACGTCAAGGTGCCGGGAATGCTCTATGCCACGGTCCTACGGTCGCCGGTCATAGGCGGAACCGTAAAAAGCGTTGACGACACGGCGGCGAAAGCCGTCAAGGGTGTCGTAGCTGTCGTGCCGATGGGCTATGGCGTAGGCGTTGTCGCCGATAATTTTGTGAATGCTCGAAAGGGCCGCTCTGCCCTGAAAGTCATTTGGGACGAGGGAGCGATGGCAAAGGTTTCGAGTGAAGGTATCTACCAGGCCTATGCGGACGCCGCCGGCAGGGACAAGGGCCTGGAGGCAGCAAAAAAAGGTGACGTGGCCGCCGGTAAAGCAGGCGCATCAAAATCTCTCGAAGCTGTCTATTACACGCCGTTTCTTGCTCATGCAACGATGGAGCCGATGAATGCTACAGCAGACGTTCGTGCTGACGGCTGCGAGATATGGGGCGGCATTCAGGGCCAGCTGATCGTTCAGGGTCTGGTCGCAAAGGCCTTAAATATGGCCCCTGAAAAGATCAAGATCAATACGACTCTGCTCGGCGGCGGCTTTGGCAGACGCATCGGGCCGGATTATGTAATGGACGCCGTAATGCTCTCAAAAGCAGCCGGAAAACCGGTGAAGGTCGTCTGGACACGCGAGGACGATACGCAGAACGATTTTTACCGTCCGGCAACCTATAACAAAATGTCCGCCGGGATCGACGCTTCGGGCAAACCGGCATTTTGGCACCATCGCGTCGTAAACCAGTCGATCATGGCACCGCTCGCGCCGACACTGTTCGGCTTTGCTTTCAAGGACGATCAGCTCGATGATTCGTCGTTCGAAGGTGCTCATAATTTGCCCTATTCGATCCCGAATTTTCAGGTCGATTGGGTTCGAAAAGAAATGGGTGTACCCGTCGGATTTTGGCGATCCGTCGGCAGTTCGCACACGGCGTTTTCGACCGAGTGCTTTCTGGACGAACTTGCAAATGCAGCCGGAAAGGACCCGCTCGAATACCGTTTGTCGCTTCTCGACCCGGGATCGCGCCATGCCGCTGTGCTGAAACTGGCAGCTGAAAAAGCCGGTTGGGGAGCAAAGATGCCCGCTGGTAAGGGACGCGGTATAGCCGTGCATGAGAGCTTTGGCAGTTATGTTGCGCAGGTTGCGGATGTTTCCGTGAGCGCCGACGGAAAGATCCGCGTCGATCGCGTCGTGTGTGCTGTAGATTGCGGTCAGGTCGTCAACCCCGACACCGTCGCCGCCCAGATGGAAGGCGGTATCGTCTTTGGACTTACAGCCGCTCTCTACGGCGAGATCACTATTAAGGACGGACGCGTCGTTCAGAAGAACTTTACGGACTATAAAATGCTGCGGATGAACGAGATGCCAAAGGTCGAGGTCTATATCGTCCCAAGCACGGAAAAACACGGCGGAGTCGGTGAACCCGGCACACCACCGATCGCCCCGGCTGTCTGCAACGCTATTTTTGCAGCGTCGGGTAAACGCATTCGCAGCCTGCCGATCCGGATGAATGATCCGGCAGCCAAAGCTACTGAATAGTTATGATCCCCGGCAAAAGAAAATTTAAAGCTATCGCGGTCGCGATGTTCCTTATGATCGCCTTTTTGGCGACCATGAACCGCGGGGATCGATTCGTCCGCGTCGAAGCATCGACGGTCGTCGAACCGGCGATCTCAACCGGAACTGAAGCTGCAAAAGCCAAAGCGGCTTTTAACGAGGCGGTCAAGGTATTCTTTTCGGCACGTTGCGCAAATTGCCATCCGGCGGGCGACGCCCCAACGCAGGGCGACTCGATGACGCCGCACGCGATGGAAGTAAAACGGGGTCCTGACGGACGCGGTGTCGATGAATTAAAATGTTCGACGTGCCACCAGGAGATCAATCTCGATGGCGATGGCCTGCCACCCGGCGCTCCTGATTGGCATATGCCCGGTGCCACTCACAAGATGGCGTTCCAAGGGGTTACCGCCGGACAGCTTTGCCGCAACCTGAAAGACCCGATGCAGAACGGCGGAAAGAAAACCGCCAAGGATGCAGTTCTCCATCTCGCCACCGATCCGAAAGTGTTGTGGGCTTGGAACCCCGGCAACGGGCGAACGACACCGCCGCTCACGCAAGCGGATTTTATGAAAAAGATGAACGAATGGGTCGCGAACGGAGCGGCGTGTCCGGAATAATATCCGAGTAAACACTGAATTTTTATTCCGCAGCCCGTAGATAGAGGCTGCGATTTTTCTATTTAATGAAAGAGATAGTCGAGATCTTAAAAGCGGTTTCATCGCTTAGAGATGACGAAAAAGCAATTCTCGCGACCGTCGTCGATGTGAGGGGTTCGGGCTATCGTCTGCCGGGAGCCCGAATGTTAATGCTGGCAAACGGCGAAACCGTCGGGACAGTCTCCGGCGGATGCCTTGAGGCGGATGTGCTCGAGCGGGCAAAAAAAGTGCTCGCAACCGGCGTTTCCGACACATTTGTTTATGACACGACCGGCGATGAAAATTCCGTATTTAGCATGAATATGGGCTGCCGCGGCGTGATCGAAATACTGCTCGAACCCGTCGGCATTGACAGCCCCGTGATCGCCGACATGCGGCTCGCGTACGAATCGCGAGAGGCGGCCGGCAGCATTGCCGTGCCAGTTGCGATCATGCTCTTTGGTGCCGGAGCCGACGCGGTTCCGCTGGTGAAAATTGCCGTGGAACTCGGCTGGCAGGTAACTATTCACGATCATCGTCCGGCATTTCTGACTGACGCCCGGTTTCCGGGAGTTCACAAACTCGTTCTGCAGGCCGTTGACGAGCCGCCAATTATCATCGCTGACAACTATACCGCCGTCGTAATAATGACCCACAATTACGCCCGCGACCGGTTCGTATTGCCCGCCTCGATCAGGTCTAACGCCTTTTACGTCGGCTGTCTCGGCCCGAAACGCCGAACCGATCAGCTACTCGAAGAACTCGCTGCAAGCGGCGAAACATTCACCGATGCCCAACTCGCCCGCGTTTACGCCCCGGTCGGCCTAGACATCGGAGCCGACACGCCCGAAAGCATCGCCCTTTCGATCATCGGCGAGATCCAAAGCGTTTTGAGATCACGCGGCGGCGGACACCTGCGTAACCGGCAAGGTTCGATCTATGACCGTTGAGCTACCGACAAAGATGCGGCGAATACTGTCTGGCCTGCTAAGTCCCGGCTTGGCAGTCCGAAACAGCTGCTCAAATTCGAAGGCAAAACGCTAATCCGGCGAGCCGCCGAAACGCTTGTAAATTCTCCCTGTGATCCTGTCGTCGTCGTCCTCGGTGCCGAGATCGAAGGTTCAACCAACGAACTTGCCGGCCTTGATCTAACGGTCTGTTTGAATGAAGATTGGCGAACCGGAATGAGCTCGTCGATAAAAGCGGGCATGCAAAACCTTCTCACGAACGAGTCGGATCTCGCCGCGGTCGTAATAACGCTTTGCGACCAGCCGCACGTTGGCCCCCGTGATCTCGAGAGATTGATCGAAACTTACAAGATCCACCATCCGCCTGTTGTCGCGGCTCGCTATGCGAACACAAGAGGCGTGCCGGCTCTATTTTCGAGGGACATGTTTGCCTCTCTTTTGCGGCTCGACGGTGATAAAGGCGCAAAACGGCTGATCAATGAACAAAACGGGGCGATCACGGTCGAAATGAATGCGGCTGAAATTGATATCGATACGCTGATAGATGCTCAAAACCTCATGTCCGGAACATAAATTGTTGTATTTCAGTATAATAATGGTATATATTTAGTATGGATTTTGAATACGACCCGCAAAAAAGCGAATCGAACAAGATCAAACATGGGATCGATTTTGAAGAAGCACAAGCGCTCTGGGACGACTATGATGCTTACGAATACCTTACAGGAACGGGCCACGAAGATAGGTATCTGGTGATCGGAAAGATCGATGAGGTGTTGTGGACCGCTGTGATCACCTATCGAAATAAAAGGATAAGGATCATTTCAGTTAGACGCTCACGATACAGGGAATTAGATGACTATAATAACCGCAAAGGAATTTGACGAAAAATTTGATAATGGCGAGGATATTTCTGACTATGTCGACTGGTCGAGTGCTAGACGAATAAATGAGAGACCTCAACGCGTAAATATCGATTTTCCGAGTTGGGTCGTAAATCGGCTCGACCGCGAATCGAAACGTCTCGGCGTCTCGCGCCAGGCTCTCGTTAAAATGTGGATCGCCGAAAGGCTTGAAAAAGCCTGAGATCACAAATTCTTCAAAATAAACTCCGTCATCATCGAGTACCAGTGTTTGACCTGTGCCGGGTTGGTCACGCCGTGGCGGGCCGTAGGGTAGATCATTAGGTCAAATTGTTTGTCCGCCTTTTGAAGTTCATAAGCGAGCTGCGTCGTGTTTTGCATATGGACGTTATCGTCGATCGCTCCGTGTATGAGCAGCAGCCGGCCAGAGAGATTTTTGGCAGCTTTGAGAACCGAGGTTTTGTCATAACCGTCACGATTGTTCTCGGGCTTGAGCATATACCGCTCGGTATAGATCGAATCGTACAATCGAAAATCAGAAACAGTTCCGCCGGCGATACCCATCTTGAACGACTTGCTGTGCGTCAGTGCGTAGCTCGTCATAAAACCGCCATAGCTCCAGCCGTGCAGCCCGATGCGGGTGCCGTCAACATAAGGCAGCGACTTTAGGTAGTTGACGCCGTCCTCGAGATCGCGGAGCTCGAGCTCGCCAAAGCGTTTATAGACCGGCCAGACCGATTCCTCGCCTTTACCGCTCGCCGTTCGGTTATCGCAAACCCAGACGATGTAGCCTTTTTGCGCAAGCATCTGGAACCACATGCCGCGATTGCCGCCCCAGCGGTTCGCGACCGAAGGAGCGTGGGGACCGGAATATGTAAATTCGAAAACCGGGTATTTTTTCGACGGATCAAAATCAGGCGGCTTGATCATCATCGCTTCCATTACAAAACCGTCGCGGGTGGTGACATTCAAAAATTCCGGCCGGCTGAGTTTGAAGTCCTTTAGCACGCCGACGTTGTTGTCATTTATAACGCGTTCGAGTGTGCCGTCAGCGCGAAAGAGTCGCGTTTGCGTCGGCGTATTTACGTCGCTCCAATTTTCCACAAAGTGCGTGAATGTCTTATTGAATGATGCGGCGTGCCATCCGTCACCCTGCGTCAGGCGCTGCGGTTCGCCGCCATCCAATTTGACGCGATAGACGTTCTCGGCGATGTGGCTGTCTTTTGTACCCGAAAAATAAACCCAGCCCGTCTTTTCATCAAC
>JBGAVK010000090.1:0-2424 GCA_044228165.1 Pyrinomonadaceae bacterium
CACCAATTTTGAGCTAAACCGAGAATTACCCGAATCCTTGAAGGCTCTCGACGCCATTTCTGCCAATTTCTATTGGTCCTGGCAAAGAGAGGGCACGGCCCTTTTTCGTGATCTGGACCCCACGCTTTGGGACAAATGCGAGCAAAATCCGCGCCTTTTGTTAAAAAAGATCAGCGGGTTGCGGCTTTATCAGCGTGCTGCGGACCACGCGTATGTCGAGAGGGTAGAGAGATTTAAGGCAAGCCTGGACGATTACCTCGCCTCCTCACAAACCGTTGCAAAGGTCGCATATTTTTGCGCCGAATACGGTGTCCACAATTCCCTGCCAAATTATTCCGGCGGACTCGGCATTCTAGCCGGCGACCATCTCAAATCGGCGAGCGATATGAACCTGCCGTTATTGGCGGTCGGGCTGCTCTATCGGTACGGGTATTTTCGGCAGAACATTCGGCACGATGGCTGGCAGGAAGAAACGTACAACGACATTTTTGGCGGCGAACTGGCGGTAACGCCCGTTTTCGACGCTGATGGCACACGTCTGACAGTCTCAGTTCATATCCGCGGACGCGAGGTCATCGCACAGGCTTGGCTTGCGAAAGTGGGCCGCATTTCGCTCTATTTGCTCGACACAAATGTCGGACAAAACAGCGAGATCGACCGACTGATCACCGGACACCTCTACGGCGGTGACACGGAAACGCGGATCGTGCAGGAAAAGGTCCTCGGCATCGGCGGCGTCCGGCTTTTGAGAAAACTCGGGATCGCTCCTGACGTCTTCCATCTGAACGAGGGGCACGCGGCGTTCTCAACGCTTGAACTAGTCAAAGAGTATATCGAATCAAGGCCCGAAGCGAGCTTTGCCGATGCCGTCGGACAGATCCGGCAACAATGCGTATTCACAACTCACACGCCGGTCGCGGCAGGCAATGATGTTTTTTCGCCGACACTTTTGGCCGAGTGTTTTAGCAGCGAGTTTATTGCGTCGTTGAAACTCACAACAGACGAATTCCTTCCCCTGGGCAGGGCCGATCTCACCGACGACACAGAGTTTTTCGGCATGACACCGCTCGCCATCCGTATGTGCCGCTCGGCGAACGGTGTGAGCGAAAAGCACGGCGAGGTCTCTCGTGAATTGTGGTTAAAGATGTTCCCGGATCTCGAGGACGCAGGTGCGGTCCCTATCACTTCGGTAACGAACGGTGTGCACGCTCCGACGTGGGTCGCTCCTGCGTTTCAGTCGATATACGAAACAAGCATCGGCGAGAACTGGTGCGAAGCCGTCCGAAACGCGGAAGCATGGGCAAATTCGATGCGGGTCCTTTCAGATCGCGAGATCTGGGACACCCATCAATCTTTGAAACGCCTGTTGATCGCCTTTATACGTGAGCGGACCCGAACAAAAGACTCCGGTGCCACGGAAACGATCAACGAGCACGAGAACACAAAGGGTCTTTTTTCACCCGACGTGCTCACGATCGGTTTTGCTCGACGTGTCGCGGCCTATAAACGCTGGGACCTGCTTTTCTCCGACCTGCCGCGACTGCTCAAAATGGTCGATCATACAGACCGGCCGGTTCAGTTCGTCTTTGCCGGTAAAGCTCATCCGCAGGATCGAACGGCAAAGACGATCTTGCAGGAGCTGATGAGCATAAATCACGATTCTAACTGGCAAAAGCGTGCGGTATTTATCGAAGATTATGATCAGGAAGTCGCCCGCTATCTCGTTCAGGGTGTCGATGTCTGGATGAATGTGCCTCGCCGGCCGATGGAAGCGAGCGGCACTAGCGGGATGAAGGCCGCGATGAACGGCGTACTCAATTTTTCGATACTCGACGGCTGGTGGATCGAGGGCTATAACGGCGAGAACGGATTTGCGATCGGCAACCTGGAAAGTGGCCTTACAGAGGAAGAAATGGACGCGGCGGATGCCGAGGCACTTTATTCTACGCTCGAAAATGAATTGATCCCGTCATTTTACGCGGCGAGTAACGATGGGCTGCCGACGGAGTGGATCGCGAGAATGCGGGATTCGATCGGGACGCTTACCCCGCAATTCTCAAGCGACCGGATGGTTGCCGATTATCTAAAAAATATATACGAAATAGCTTAAAGGTATGGAACGTGTCGAGATCAGAACCGGCGTTATCAGGCCGATCGAGTGTGTCAAAGAGGGCTTTGCTCTGATCAAGACCGATTATTGGCTGCTATTTGCGATCTGGCTCGTTGGCGGCTTAATCGGCAGCATGTCGTTCCTCATTGCAGCCGGTGCGATGACTTGCGGGACCTTTTATTGCTTTCTGAGAAAGATCGACGGCAAGCCGGTGTCGTTTGACGATCTCTGGAAAGGGATGCAGTGGTTCCTGCCGGGGCTGATCATTATGGCGATAATCGCCGTGCCGATGGTCATCGTTTTTGGCATTATGT
>JBGAVK010000090.1:2429-8929 GCA_044228165.1 Pyrinomonadaceae bacterium
TTTTGGCATTATGTATTTCCCGATCATTCTCTCTGCCGTAATGGGAACAAAATTAAGCCCGGACGAGCTGATGACAATGGTCATTGGTGCGATCGCAGTGGACCTGGTTGTCGCGGTGATCATGGTATGCATCCACACTTTGCTTATTTTTTCATTTCCGTTAATAGTTGACCGGGGCCTCGGTGCATTTGGCGCCATGGCGACCAGTGCAAAGGCGGTGCTGAAGAATCTCGGCGGCGTGACCGGACTATTTGTTGTAAATTTCGGACTCGTTTTGGCGGGGTATTTAGCCTTTTGTATCGGGATCTACCTGGTGATCCCTGTCGTTATCGCGGCGAATGTTGTCGCTTATCGTAAGGTCTTCCCCGTGCAGCCCGAATTTAACTAGGATTACCGAATTATGATCCAGCCGACACAGATCGTCGAAGAATCTGACCGCGAGGTTTCGATCACTTGGTCCGACGAAACATCGACCGTTTATGGTGCCGCGTCGCTTCGCCGTTCGTGCCCGTGCGCAAGCTGTGTAAACGAGTGGACCGGCCAAAAGATACTAAATGACGAGCAAGTCGGGGACGATCTCACTTTCTCAAATATCTCGATCGTCGGACGGTATGCCCTCAATTTTCAGTTTTCGGACGGCCACGACACCGGGATCTTTAGTTTTGCATACCTCCGCAGCCTCGGTTTGAAATAAGTCGTGACGCCGTCGGCTCAAATCCGCTACAATCAAAGGGATGCACGAACGCGATATTTTCGACGAAAAGCAAGAGATCAAGAAGGCAAATTTTTCCTGTCCGCATTGCCGCGAGCGTAACGATTACGATGTCAGATGGATGACCCGGCGCAAAAAGCGGCAGGAACCGCGCGGTTTGAACCCGCAGCAAAAGGCCCAGTTCCACAAATCAAAAGACTATATGGTTCGCGTTGATGACGTACTGATGTGTATGAATATGCGCTGCCGGCGGAGGTTTGATATCCCCTCATCACAGACAGTCGTATTTATCTGACAAAAAAGCGAGCCCGGATCGAGCTCGCCTTTTTTATATAAAAAACCAAGTCTAATTAGTAGATCGAGAACGAATATTCGATCTGTTTGACCGTAGTTTGAGCGACGCCGTTTACCTTGGCAGGTTCAAAACGGATCGAGCGTGCGGCTGCGATCGCCTGCTCAGTAAGGCCGCTCGACAGGCCTTTGACTGTCGAAATGGAGCCGACCTGGCCCGAAGCAAGGAATGTCACTCTGAGTATCACCGTGCCCTGCACATTAGCCTGACGTGCCGCATCTGTATAGCCCGGACGCGGTTTCGAGATCAGACGCCACGCTTGTGTAACGCCGACCGGTTTTGGCGGTGGAGGCGGGCCGTCATCCCCGCTGCCCGTTCCATTACCGTTTCCGTCGCCTAGTCCACCGCCACTGCCCGAACCATTGCCCGAACCGTTACCCGTGCCGCGTCCGCTTCCCTGCCCGGTTCCGGTTCCGCTGCCTTGTCCACCACCCGAGCCAGTACCGTTAGAGAAGCTCGCAAAGCGTCCGTTCGGATCGCCCCAACGGTCAAATTTCTTTTCGTAGGTCTGATTGCCTTCCGTTTGCGGGGGAGGCATCTTCAGCTCAAAATTGTCGCTTCGAAAGACCTTTGCGTCAGGCGGACGGGTCGGATTCTTTGACTGGTCGGCAAGATCGCCCTGCGTGGTCTCTTCTTTTTCTTGACGACCGCCGCCGCCGCCGCCGCCCGCATCTTTATCTTTTTTCTGCTGCTGCTCTTCTTCGACAGTCATCGGGACGTTATCGACCAGGACCGCATTAAAAATATCGTCATTGATCGAACCGACTTCAAGATCTTTGCTAAAGAGGTTATAGACAAGGCTCGACATTAGAATGGTCAACATCAAACCCAGTGAACCTAAAAGGTACAACCGGCGTTTGCCGACATTCTTGTCTTCGATGACGGTGACATGAAATCCATCATCCGCGTCTGCAAATTTTTGCGAGACCATTCGCGGTGCAACAAACTTTGTATCGGCAGTGACAGCACGGGTCTGAGTGTAAACCGGCTCAACCACCGGGATCGAGACGGTCGGGGCCGGTTCTTCGATCAGCGGTTCTTCGAGTTCAGGTACCTCTAGCACCGGTTCGTCTGCAATATGAGCCGCTTCATATGCCGGTTCCGCCGGGAACTCAGCTGTTTCAATTGCCTCAGAGGTTGCAGCAACTTCAGGTTCGATCACTTCCGGCTCGCGTGCCTCGACCGGCATCGCGACCGTTTCCAATATCTCTTCGACCGGCTCGGGAGCAACTACCGGCATTTCGACCGTCTCGGCTACTGGTGCCGCCGCAATGATCGCGGGCGGCGGAGCCTCAGGGAACACAGGGGCTTCCGTAGCTAATGGATTCATCTCAAAAGCCTGCAATGATTGCCCGCAATTCGGGCAGAACCCAAACTTTTCAGCAAATCCTTCGTCACATTTACTGCAGAACTTAACTATTTTTCCCATCATCAGCCTCTTTATCTAAACGCTCAAACCCCGGAGCGACATAGTCATAAAACGATTATATCGCGATTATTTCAGAAGTTAAGTGATTTTCAACGAAATAATCGCTCAAATGAACGATCTCGGTGACTTCAATTCTCATAGATGCTCCGAATGTTTGACGCGATGCCTACATCCATCTAATATTTTCATTTGTGAAACAGGCGATCGGGCTGTTTGTGAACATTAGTTCTAAAACAACATTTTGGCTAAAACAACATTTTGGCACCATGAAGCAACTAAACAACATTAACCGGGCCTTCTGATCTATATACGATGAAAAACAAGAAGTTATTCCAAAAAGTTGTATTCATAGCTCTGATCGTGCTGATACTCTTTTCCCTCGTCGCACCGGCGATCTTTTCACAAACGACCGATGTGCCGAAACAGGAAAGATTGCTGAACGAGCTGAAAGTTTTAATGTGGCCGGACGCAAAGGCGGACAGGGTCTCTCTAACGCTTAGAATACATTCGGGCTCAGCGTTCGACCCTCAGGGCAAAGAAGGCGTGATGCAGATGCTCGCCGATAATATTTTCCCAAATGAGGCGTCACGCGAGTTTTTCACCGAAGATCTAGGCGGTTCGCTCGATGTTGTAACGAATTACGACTACATCGAGATACGGGCCTCGTCAAAGCCCGAAGGGTTCCTGCAAATGCTCGAGACGATAGCGGCTGCGGTGTCTAATCCCGTGATCGATAAAGAAATGACGGCAAAGCTCCGCGACGCATTACTCGCCAAAACTTCGGTGCTCGAAAGCGATACGGCTTACGTCGCCGATCAGGCGGCGGCAAAGCGGCTGTTTGGCACATTTCCCTACGGCCGTCCCGTCATGGGAACTGCCGGATCGCTGAAGGTTATTGGATTTGCCGATCTTATCGACGCAAGGCAAAGATTCCTGTGTGCCGATAATGCGACGGTAGCGATAACGGGTAATTTTGACCGCTCGCTCGGCTTCCGCGCGATCCGGCGTTATTTCGGCAGTTGGATGAAATCTGACAAAAAGATACCCTCGACATTTCGGCAGCCTGACCCGCCGCCGGCAGGCCTATTAACGATCACGTCGCCCAAAAATGATGCAGCAGCCATCCGGTTTATTTCTCGCGGAGTCGCTAGAAATGATAAGAACCTCGCGGCAAGTTTGATCTTTACGGCGATCCTCGAAAGCCGTTTGAAGGCCCGCGTTCCGGCGGCCCACACGGGCGACATTTCAGTTCGTAACATGTACCACACTCTTCCCGGGTCTATAGTCATCGGATTTTCGATCAATCGGGATGAGTTCGGCACGAGTAACGGAAAAGTTGACGCAAATGAGTTGGTCGGTAAGGCGATAAATGACCAGATAACGGACGAGGAATTCCTTGCCGCGCGAGATACTGTCCAAGCTGAACTGGCGAAGCGAACTGCATAGCGATACTTTTAGACGACGGGCCTGACCATACGAGGGTCGATGAAGAACGTCCCGGTCGCTGACGTCAGGGCGTACGCTGAGCCTGAAAGCAAATCCATCGCATCGGTTCTCGTAAATACCCCTGCGACCGTAAAATAATCTGTGCAAAACGAATTGAACGCAAAAGAAATAAGTCAACATGCCGATGCCGTCCGCCAGATGTTTGCGCACGCGAGCCGTTACGATCCGCATAATCACGTTTTATCTCTCAATATCGATAAACGATGGCGAAAAAAGGTACGAGCGGAATTACGATCGACACTTGGAAAACAAAGATGGTCGTCCTCGATGTCGCTTTGCGAACCGGGGACCTCTCGATCGAACTCCAACACGACTCGGCCGCAAAGGTGATCGGCACTGATTTTTGCCGTCCGATGCTTGCGATAGCGCTTGAAAAGAATCAGCCAAATAACCTCGACATTCCCTATGTCGAGGGAGACGTAATGAAATTATCCTTTGCGGACGATAAATTCGACGCTTTGACTATCGCATTCGGGCTGAGAAATCTGGCAAATTTTGCAGGTGGCCTTTCAGAATTTCACCGCGTTTTGAAGCCCGGCGGAAAGTCGCCTTACTCGAGTTCTCGAGCCCGGTCGTGCCGGGTTTTCGCCAGCTCTTAACTTCTATTTTGCAAATGTGCTTCCCCGCATCGGTGGAGCCGTCAGCTGATCACGCGGAGCTTACGAATATCTACCGGATTCCGTGAGGAAGTTCCCCGATCAAAGCAACCTTGCTTCGCTGATGGAAAATACTGGATTTGTCCACGTCAAATACCAGAATCTGACCGGCGGAATTGCCGCTATCCACAGCGGGATAAAGGCCTGATTGTTTGTTTTCACACCTGTTTAGTTATAAAATCTCACTGCCCACCGGCGTTTCCGGATGAAACACAAACTTCAATTTCTTGCGCCAATTGGCGTTGATGCTGCTCGTCATTTCGACGGTCGCCTGGCTCTGTGATCGCCCATTAAAGAGTTCGGGCACACTGGCGACCGTTATCCTGGTGAGACCGCGACGCTCGGAACAGATAGAGAATTTTAATGCGGAACACGGCCTCGACCGGCCCGGCATTCTTCTTTTCGATCGATCCCGGTGGCTTTACGGAATGGTGCGGATAATCGCTACGCCGATTACTGGATCGGGCTGCTTCAAGGCGATACTCGGCAGATCGTTCCGAACGGACCGTCCGGTCCGTGACATGATATTTGAAAGATACCCGTCGACAATTAAACTCGCGATCGCAGCGCCGTATCGTCGCGTTGGCATTAAAACTCCCGTTAGGCGTTTTGGCGGGTTCACGAAAAAATTCACTAGTCGATAACTTTGCGTCGTTTGTCGCGCTGCTAGGCATTTCGCTTCCAACTTTCGTCATGGGGCCGTTTCTGGTTTACATATTCGCAGTTAGGCTCGGCTGGTTCTCGCCGACGGGCAGTTTGTACCCGGAAGACATAATATTGCCTGCCGTGACACTCGGTGCCGCCCTATCGGCCATTTTGACGCGTATGATCCGCTCAAGCGTGATCGAAGAGCTCGGCGAAGACTACGTCCGCACTGCGAGGGCAAAAGGCGTCAGCGAGCGTGTCGTGCTCTATAAACACGTCCTAAAGAACGGACTGATACCCGTGGCAACGATCCGGACCGCAGCTTGGGGTATTGCTCGCCGGAGCTATAATCACTGAAAAATATTCAACTGGCAGGGCCTCGGGCTCTTGCTTCTCGAAGACGGTATAGGCAAACGCGACTACCGTCTTGTTCAGGGCTGTGTGCTGGTTATCAGCATTACGTTCATTGTCGCAAATTCACTCACGGATTTTGTTTATCGCAAATTGGACCCGCGGATAAGGCTGAGTTAATGAGTCGTTTGGCATACATCGGATTTGCTATCGCCGGCCTTTTCATCCTGGCCGCGATCTTTGCGCCGCTGATCGCGACTCACGACATCGGGGCCCAGGACCTTGCAATGCGTTACGTTTCGCCTTCGGCTGAACATTGGTTCGGAACCGACGGCCTCGGCCGCGATATATTTTCACGGGTCGTTTTCGGGGCGAGAATATCGCTCGAGGTCGGCATTACCGTCGTTGTAGTTTCCTCGATCATCGGAACGGTGATCGGCGCGGTGGCAGGATTTTACGGCGGATGGATCGATAAATTTTTGTCGGGTTACATTTTTAACGTCTTCCTCGCGTTCCCCGGCCTCCTTTTGGCTATCGCCCTAGTCGCGTTTCTGGGTGCAGGCCAAGGCAAGCTGATCGCAGCCCTCTGCGTGATCGGGTGGGTGGGCTATGCACGGGTGATGCGCGGCCAGGTGTTGAAGGTGCGTGAGTATGATTATGTGCTCGCGGCCAGAGCTCTCGGGGCAAGCAACTTCCGGATCTTGTTTACACACATCCTTCCCAATGCGGTCCAGCCGCTGATCGTCCAGGCATCGCTTGGCATGGCCGGAGCGGTGCTTTCTGAGGCATCTCTTTCATTCCTTGGGCTTGGCATACCGCCTCCTGCTCCTAGTTGGGGAACGATGATCG
>JBGAVK010000011.1:0-61636 GCA_044228165.1 Pyrinomonadaceae bacterium
GAGGGAGCCGTGCTTTCCTCATCCCGGGCCCCTGCCTCCGACTTCCCGGCATCCGAACGTCTTATGATGTAGCCCGTGATCACGATCAAAATCAAAACAAGAAGCCCGACCCCGCTCGAGAAATGCCGTTGCTGCAAAAAGACATCTACGGTCCAGACAGCCCATTCTTCACCGGGATAAGGAAAACCGGATGCGATGAAAAGCTTCATTTTACTCAGTGCCGACAGCGCACTTGAGATCGAATCTTGCGTCTTAAAGAACTGTAAATAGGAAAGCGTTCCCGAAAAGAAAAAGAGGGCAGAGGCAATACGTCCGACCGCACGTGATTTGAATATTATCTCCCCACGTACCGAGATCAATATCAATGTTGAAAGCATCGAAAAGATGCTGAGAATATTGATGTTAAATGTCGGGCCAAAGCCGAGATACTCAAGATTTGCCGATTGGAACCAAAACAGGAAATGGTGTCGAATGAGTTCACCGGCAAAATGGGTATTTTCGGGCGGAAAATTGTGTCCGAAGACAAAATTCTGCATCACGCCGTCGTTAGGGCCAAAATCGCTCCAGTGGCGGCTGGTCAGCAGGATCTTATTGCCCGATGACCTGAGCGTCGCGAACATCAGAAAGCAAACGACAACGAAATTGATCGCAAACGCAACGGCATCCCAAAGTGCACGGCCGGCCGGCCGGCTCGCCGAATCAATGGTCACGGCAACGTCTTTTGATCTACCGGTCAGGCGCGCAATTATCTTCTCAAATGCACCGTCGCCGGGTTGGCCGCCGCTGAACCCTTTGCTCAGAAAGTAGATCAGGGCAATGGCGGTTAGAAAATAAGCAATATTTGCCGGGATCAGGGGTTGATCGAACCAGGTAAATATTAAAGCGAAGACGTAAGTGATCCACGAACTTAATAGCAGGCCTGTGAGAAAACCGGCAGCAAGCCGGTGATAAACCGACTCAAAGGTGCAAAAACGCCTGGCAAAAGTGTCGCCAAGCAGGATCATTACGAGGAAATAGACTAAAGCCAGCACGTTACGAAATTGGACGAACTAAAAACCGAATTTCAACATTGAACGATCCTTTAATTTCGCCGCCTCCTTTTTTCTTGCTATTTGATCAAATTTTGTAAGTTAGTATAGCCGATAAACGGCCTCTGCGACGAATAAAGGCGGTTCTATTTCAAACGAAGAGCAATATTCACGCAACAAAGCTAAAACAGTGTCGGTTATGGAGTTTAACTACGTCGAGATGTTGTCACTATGTTAATCTGGATGCCGACAAACCCATATGCTTCTCGATCTTTCGCCGCTAAAAGCGTCCCGCGATTACCGCCTATTGTTCATCGGCCAACTCGTCTCATTTTTCGGGTCAATGATGACATTCATAGTCGTCCCGTGGCAGATGTATCAGATAACTCAGTCATCGGCGATGGTGGGGTACATATACCTCGCTGAGTTTGTTCCGATGGTCGCCCTGGCTTTTGTCGGCGGAGCGATGGCAGACTTTTTGGACAAACGAAAGATGCTTCGTGTCACTGAGATCGGGCAAACCTTTGTAACGGCGATCTTGCTTTTGAATTCACTGCTGCCGACGCCGCAAGTTTGGTTACTCTTTCTTGCGGTGGCCTTTCACGCGGGATTTGCCGCAATCCAGCGGCCGGCATTTGAATCGTTTATTCAGAAGGTTATCCCAGTCGAAATGATGTCCGCCGTGATGGCGCTCAATTCCATAAGGTTTTCGATCGGCATGATCGTCGGGCCTGCCGTCGCGGGCGTGATCGCCACCCAGTTAAGCGCATCGGTCGCATATTCTATTGATCTGGCCACTTTTGCGGCATCTCTTATGGCCGTGTTTATGCTGCGGTTCGTTCCGCCGCCCGAAAACGCCGAAAGGCCGAGCCTCGCAGCCATCAAGAAAGCTTGGAAATACGCTTTTGGCCGGCAGGAGCTCGTCGGCACATATTTTATTGATATTGCCGCGATGTTTTTTGCATTTCCGCAGGCGCTCTATCCGGCATTGGCAGTCGTTTACGGTGAAAAATATGTCGGTTTCTTTCCCGCTGCGATCGCTGTCGGTGCATTGACCGCCAGTGCAACATCGGGCTGGACTAAGAACATTCATCGCCACGGCCTCATGGTGATCGCTGCGGCGGTTCTATGGGGAGTCGCGATCTTCTTCTTTGGGCTCGTCGATAGTCTGGTGCCAGCCTTACTGTTACTTGCGGCTGCAGGCTTTTTCGATATGATCTCGGGCATCTTTCGGGGTTCGATCTGGAATCAGACCATCCCAAATTTTCTCCGCGGCCGCTTGGCAAGCATTGAGATGATGAGTTATCTTACTGGGCCGATGCTGGGCAGTGCTAAGATGGGAGTGATCGCCGAGCGGTTTGGTGTCAAAACTGCCCTAGTCTCGGGCGGGGTGTTATGCATTGTCGCGGTATTGGGGTCGGCTATTTTCTTGCCTAAGTTCGCTGTCTATGATGGCCGCGAAGGCATAAAACAACGTGAGATCGAAGAAACCGAACGAGCTGAGTTGATGCGCGTATCGGAAGCGGAGTTTTAAAGAATGGCAATTTTAAGAAAACGGGAGATCGAAAATCTAGAGCAATTGAGCGGCCAGGAATTGGAGGCTTTCCTTTACAGCCTACCGGCTCAACAGGACACCATCAGCGAACTTCTCGATTTTGTAGAAGACGAACTTTATGACAAGGAATGTAATCACAGTCTCCAGTACTCGATGAGATACATGATGGATAACCGGCTGGGTTTTGGCAAGATCACGTCGTGGCTGAACGACAATGGCGGCTATTGTGACTGCAAGGTGTTGGCCGAGATCGCACCGATCTGGCGCGCTAAATTCGGTGATGACTGATATCGTTCTTTCGATGGAGGTGAAGTCAATGAGATCGATAGTATTCTCAGTATTTTTTACAACGCTAATAGCCGGATCGGTATTAGGGCAGGGGGCCGGGGCGGCCGGTATAAGGACTTCTACAGCGGATAAGGAAAAGGCCGCGATCCTCAAACTTGAAGATGACAACAGTAATGCACGTCTGAGAGGAGATGCGGCAAATCTGAGGAAGTTATATGCCGATGATTTTGTCGGGATAAATGCATCCGGCGGCAAGACCGATAAAGCGAATATCGTTGATTTTTATTCAAAGGACGGCCCGGTGTTGGCGATTAACTCGACCGACGACGTGCTTGTCCGCGTGATGGGAACCGCCGCAATGGTGTCTGCTAGGCTCAAATACCAATACAACAGTACAATGGAAAATCAGACAGTTCGTTGGCTGCGTTATAGCCGGATCTATGAAAAGAGATCGCTCGGGTGGGTTGTGGTTGCCGAGCATTTTAGCTTTACCGACTCTCCGGAAGCCGAATCGATACAAAAACATTAAGGCCCTATACTAGAGGATTTCGGCGAGGTACTTGCCCGTAAATGATCCGGCAGCCACGGCGACCTGCTCGGGTGTGCCTGAGGCGATGATCTCCCCGCCGCCGACACCGCCTTCTGGCCCAAGGTCGATGACCCAGTCGGCCGTTTTTATAACGTCCATATTGTGTTCAATGACCAGGATGCTGCCACCGCCTGCGATAAGTTCGCGAAAGGCTGTAAGCAGTTTGTTTATATCGTCGAAATGCAAACCTGTCGTCGGTTCGTCAAAAATGAAGAGCGTTTGCGAAGTGGTTTTTTGCGCAAGATGCGAGGCGAGTTTAACTCGCTGGGCTTCTCCGCCCGAAAGCGTTGTCGCAGATTGGCCGAGTCGAAGATAGCCGAGCCCAACGGCGTCCAGGACCTTAAGTTTTGAAATAAGCTTGGCGACGTCCTTAAAGAAAAGCATCGCTTCACGGATGGTCATTTGGAGAACTTCGTGGATGTTCCTGCCCTTATATTTAACGTCAAGTATTTCCTGTTTGAACCGCATTCCGCGACAGTCTTCGCAGGTGAGTTCAACATCAGCGAGGAATTGCATCTCGATCGTTACAGTCCCGCTGCCCTGACATGTCTCGCACCTTCCTCCGGGGACATTGAATGAAAAATGCGATGCGTTATAGCCCTTTGTTTTGGCTGTATTTGTTGACGCAAAGACATCTCGGATGGCGTCGTACGCCTTGATGTAGGTCACGGGGTTAGAGCGTGGTGTCCGCCCGATCGGCGACTGGTCTACTAGAATAATCTCATCAATATGTTCTGAACCCTTTAGTTCTTTGAAAAAACCGACGTGACTGTTCCATTCTCCTCGTTTCTTTTTCAGACCGGCGTAAAGAACATCATGAACCAGCGTCGATTTGCCCGAGCCGGAAACGCCCGTGATACACACCAGCATATCGAGAGGTATTTCCACTGATACATCTTTTAGATTGTGCTCGCGTGCACCTAGGATCTCGATCTTGCGTTTGGTAACCGCGCGCCGCTTTTGCGGTACCTTTATTTCGGCATCCCCGCGTAGATATCTGGCAGTGAGTGATACGTCAGACTTAAGCAATTTAGCAAAATTACCTTCGAAGACGAGATCCCCGCCAAATTCGCCGGCATTCACCCCGATGTCGATAATATGGTCCGCGGCACGCATTGTTTCTTCATCATGCTCGACGACGATCACTGTATTTCCAATATCGCGAAGGTTCTCTAGGATCTTAATAAGCCGGGAATTGTCCCGGGGATGTAATCCAATGCTTGGTTCGTCAAGAACATAAAGCGTCCCGACGAGCAGCGAACCAAGATTCGTTGCAAGCTGGATCCGCTGAGCCTCGCCCCCCGACAGGGTTGCGGCCAGACGTCCGAGAGTTAGATAATCGAGACCGACATCAACGAGAAATTTTAACCTGCGGCGGATCTCAAGTAACAATTTGTCCGCGATCTGCGACCGCTCTGCGTCCATCTCAAGTTTGTCAAAAAAATCATGAGCATCGGAGATCGACATCTCAACTATCTCGGGCAGCGAACGCATCCCTATCTTTACGTCGCGGGCCGCCTGCCGTAGCCGATGGCCGTTACAGTCCGGGCAGCGAGTATAGCCGCGATATTTTGCGAGAAAGACGCGGACATGGAGCTTGTATTTCTTCGTTTCGAGCCACGCGAAAAAACCTTTGAGACCGCGCCAGCCTTCATCGCCATAGATCACACAATTCTGTTGAAAATCCGGCAGGTCTGCGAATGGAGTGTTCATGTCGATATTGGCCGACGCGCAGTATTTAACGAGTTCCTTCTGTGCCCACGCATGAGTCGGGCGGGTGAAAGGCTCAATAGCCCCGCCCTTAAGTGAAAGTAGAGGATTTGGTATAACGAGCCCATAGTCGATCCCGATCGTGTTACCGAATCCTTGACATGTGGGACAAGCTCCAAAAGGTGAATTAAAACTAAAAAGATGCGGCTCGGGTTCTTCGTACCGGGTGCCGTCGTATTTGCAGATAAAGCCGTCAGAAAACTTAAGCTGCCGGGCGTCAGTGGTCTCTACAACAGCAGCGTGGCCTTCACGAAAGCAGATCTCGAGCGAATCAACCAGCCGCTGCCGAATACTTGCCGCTAATGCCAATCGGTCGATCAGCACAAAAGTGTCGTCGAAATCGTCGTAAGGATAGTCTTCGGGCTTTTGGAGCTCGATCATTTCGCCACTACGAAAAAGCCTCGAAAATCCTTGTTGAAGCAGTGATATCAAAAATGCTTGGGTACTGAGTTCGGTGGATTTCTTTGAGACGCCCTTACTTCGTGCAGGCTTCTGCCTTGCGTTGCGAACCATCTCACGGGAAACCTCGTCCTGTATCGGAAAAAGCACATAAAACCGCGTTCCGGTTTCGAGTTCGTTAAGTATCTCGTCAGCCGCCGATTCGGGCGAGTCTTTCTTAACTTCGCGATTGCAAACGTGACAAATAGTCAGACCCGCTCGAGCATAGAGCAGCCTTAAGTAATCGTAGATCTCAGTCTGGGTTGCGACCGTCGAACGCGGATTTTTCGTTGTGTTCTTTTGTCGAATGGCAATTGCCGGAGCGATACCGACTATTTCGTCGACATCAGGTTTGTCCATTCGCTCGAGAAATTGGCGTGCGTATGCCGAGAGCGATTCGACATAGCGACGTTGTCCCTCGGCGTAAAGAGTGTCAAAAGCGAGTGAGGATTTACCGGACCCGGAAACACCGGTGATCACCGTCAATTTGTTAAGTGGCAACCCGACAGTAATGTTCTTAAGGTTGTGGACACGAGCCCCCTTAACGATGATCTGTTCCTCTTTTCTTTTTGCAGTGGGCATAGACGACTATTCACCAGTGAGGGCAAACAGTTATCTTAGCAAATCGCAAGTGAGCGATAAAGGTCGTAGTTCTTAGCCTCAGGCTATTTCGCTTTTGGCGGCCGATATTTGCGATGTGGGGTCATCTGATGCGCCATTCGCAGCCGCGTAAAGGCGAAAACCGGCGAATAGGTCTGCGTACTTGCCGCGGCGTTTGTCGGCACGCTTAATGCCCAGCTGCTGTTGATGGGGTCGATCGAGAGGTCAAATCTTAGATCCCCTTTCTGCCGGTCGAAGGGAACGAATTCATAGAGACCCATTCCCCAACTTTGCGAATCGGTGGAGTCCATCTCGAGGGCGTCCGTGAACGTCGAACGATTAAATGTGACGATCGCGTTCGCCTTTGAAACGTCTTTGAGCTGCCAGGCCGCCGAAAGTCCATCGAGTTTCGGTGTTGCGGTGATCGTCCCGAAGTCCATTGAAACAAGTTCTTTCGGTTCGGCGAGCGCCGTTACCCGTCCTCGTTCCGAATTGGGCAAGTTTTGCATGTAGTTCAACTTTAGCGACTTTAGAAACTCACTCTTTATCGGCAGGTCGGCAGGTATATCGTTGATCGAACCCTCCAGTCTTGCAGGTACAGCAAACATTGCGAGGCGTTGCGGGATTAGGATACCACCCGGAGCCAGAAAGCGTTTCCGAACGTCTATGAATGATTCGACCGTCGTCTGGCTAAACGCATCATTGCCAAAGAGTTCACTGACGATCAAGTCAAATTTGCCTTTTATCCTGACGTCATTCGAACGGCCATGAATTATTTCGACGCGGTCCGACACACCGTTCTCCTGAGCGTGATTAAAGATAATTGGGATCAAACAGTCTTCGAATTCGACAGCAACGACCCGCTTTGCTCCGAGCTTTGCGGCGAGGATCGCCCAGACGCCAGTCCCCGCACCGATATCAAGAAAATTAGAATCCGAGGTGACGAACTGCTCAAGTGCCTTCGCAAGCAAGGCATTTCGCACGCCGTCGCCAAGCATCATCTGGTGATAATGAAGGACCCCCGGGGTGTGGGCGGCAAACTGTTCGTCTTTCTGTTTCATCTGTGGTCGACTTTTTACCAACGGGTATCGTAGCTGCCAAAATTCTCTCGCCAATCGTCAGGCTCATCATAAAGCAGGATCGGGATAGCACCCTCGATAAATATCTCGCTGTCCAGATCTCGCCAGAGCCGATAATTTCGGCCCGTGGGCGACGCAACCGTAAGAGTCACACGTTCGTCTGAGATCTTAGCGACTGCGGCAAAGCGCCAATCGGTGCGCGAACGCACGACCAGGCGGGTTCCGACGGCCAGTTTATTCAGCGTTATTTGAGTTTCGGCAGGTTCCAAGATTTGCGTCGCTTATCGTAAATTTCACGGGGCATCTGCACCAGGTATGGATTATTTTTTGGCGAAAGCCAACCCACGATCAACTCGAGATCACGGCGTTCCATCGCCGTACACCCTTCGGTCGCAGTCGAGGGGTCCTTCCAAATGTGAAGGAAAATACACGATCCGCGGCCCTTTTCTACGGGATAAGTATTGTAAGCCACAAATACTCCCAGATCATATTCGTCGCCGACCGAGCGCATCTTTTCGGAGCTTTTCCAGTCAAAGTTTCCGACCTTCATCCGGTTGACAATACGATTGTAAAAACCTGACTTCGGGTCATCGACACATTCGGTGAACTCCTCGAGTTTTGTATACGGCATTTCGACAGCATTTGGCTTACTTCCGGTGCCAAACGACATTGTGAGCGGAAAGAGGCCAGCCGGTGCATTGCCGTCACCTTCCTGTTTGATCTTTGCCATATCTATATCGCCATTGAGCAATTCGGCCCAAGCCATACCGTTGCGGCCGACAACGACCGGAAAGGTATTGCCTACAGCCTTCCAATCGCTCTTTTCGTTTTTCCTTTCAAAAAGTGCCGATGTTCCATGGCTGTATCCCAAGTTTTTGTCGTTACAACAACGGTCTGAAGGGACTTAGCGAAGGAACCTTTATCGGCTGGGGTTCGATTGTTTTCAACTGTCCGGCTGCAACAAACGAGGCTGCCAAAATAAGAAAAAATGTCACAAGGTTGCATTATTGATCCTCGAACAGCGTATCGCCCGTTTTCTTTCCTTTCCGACGGCGTAAAGCCGCATCCCGACGATGATCATCGCGACTGAAATTCCGATCCATAAAACGACCCATATCAAAGCCGGGATTCCGGTTGCAGCTGCCATATTTGCCGCATCTGTTGGCTGTGATCCGGTTGCCGAGATAAAAAACAGGTCTTTAAGGCTAAAAAAAGCGTTTAGCAGGCATTGGACGGCCAAAAAAGCAACCGCGAAATTTACCCATTTTGCCGAGCCGAATTTTGCGATCGCAAAAAGTCCCGCGGCGAGTATTGCTCCGGACACGACCGTGAAGAAACTTCCCCGAATGTCACATTCGCCAGAAAATTCCAAAAAGGTGTTATAAATCCAAAGACGATTGTCATCACCGCAACTAACCCCGACGAGATATACAAAGCGAGTCGCGCGGACCAACCAAACCGCATCCACGCGAGCAGGATCGTCCCGAAAGCCGTAGCCCCGAGATACCCGGCGCTCGAAATAAAAAGGGATGAGATGCCCGTTGATTGTGACCAAACCGCACCGCTTGTATCGGGTGAGACCGTCAAGCTCATAACTGTATTACCGGTGATGAGCGTAGCGAGGGCGTGGCTGCTTTCATGAATGAAGGTCGCAAAAAGCTGCAAGGGGTAAACGATGTACCCGACAAACGGCAAGTACCATCCAACGACCCACAGCCCGACACTTACTGCGGTAGCGGTCATCAGCAGCTTTAACTGAGGCTTTGCGTCATCAGCGAGCTTGTAATTGATCGGCATAAATTCTCCTTTAATCTCTACAAGCGAATACGACCATTCTAACCCAAAGTTCAGCTTTGGCGAAGATAATCGGCTTTGCCACCGGTCTTTGATTCGAGCCTGATATCCGAAATGCAAATATCTTTTTGAATGGCTTTGCACATGTCGTAGATCGTGAGAGCGGCAACTGAAACGGCAGTGAGAGCCTCCATTTCGACACCTGTTTGGGCGGTGGTAATGACTTCGGCTGTTAAATAGATGCCGTCTTGAGTAATATCCGCCGTCACATTTGCTTTAGACAGAGCGATCTGATGACACAAGGGTATGAGTTCAGAGGTTTTTTTCGCGGCAATAATGCCGGCGATCCGGGCGATCTCGAGCGGGTCGCCCTTCGGTGTCTTGTGAACCCTAAGAGACTCGATAGTCTCAGAAGAAAGTTGCACCTTGGCTGAGGCGACGGCTCGGCGGGTCGTTGCGTCCTTGGCCGATACATCGACCATCTTTATTTTTTCGATTCATCAATATGTGAAAATTGGAACATGATTTGGACTAAAGTTTCCTGTAATGGCAGAGCGTCATAAAGGTAACGGGCCGATCATTAATTATTCTTAACATAGCTAACTGAGTTGCCGATGTTATATTGTTTTGGAAAGCATTTTATTCTTACTAATTTATTTAAAGCGATCGTACAGGGGTGCGTCGCGAGTTTTTTCTACGACATATCAAATTGTTCAGAATGCTAATGATCGCGATCGCAGTAGCGGCGATCGTCAGTTCGTGCAGCAAACTGATCCGCAGCCCGCTAGCAAAAGGAGACACTTCTGTTTATACACATGCAGCACAGAACATTCTTCGGGGTGAGAATATTTATGCTTCTACACAGGTTCCGCCCGAGCAGGGAGGTTCCTATTACCTGTACCTGCCGCTTCTCGCGATCCTATTTATTCCGTTATCATTCTTGCCGATCAATGTGATCATCGTCCTTTGGTGTCTTTTGAGTGTGTTCTTGGTGTATTGGTCAGTAAAGAATTTCTTTGAGGCGATGAAGGCGGGCGATTATATTTTCATTGTCTCCGGTCGACCGGTGGATAATAACGTTCTTTCCGATATATTCACTTCGCGATATATACCATTTAGCATACGGCCAAAGCCAGCTTGTATTTTGTCTTGCTCGCGTTGCTGGTGCTTGCCTTAAAGTACGGCCATCCTCGAAGAGGTTTTTTGGAGGGGGTTTGGGGGGGGATCGCAATGGTGATCAAGGTCATCGCCGCACCATTTGTGTTTTGGCTGATGGTTGCCGGGCAAAACAAGACCACTATGGGCTTTCTTTTGCCTCTATCCTTGGTGTTCTATTTGGAGCCATTGCGATCCCCGGTATGGTCATCGGGTTTAGTGAAACAACAATTACATTGTTCGCTGGCTAAACGACATAGTATTTGCAGATAAACTAACGTCGTCCTATGTACCGGGATCGGTGAACGCGTCGCTATCGGCACTGCTCGAAATCTGCATTATGTTTGTGTGCGTGAACCAGCATTGATTCTAAACGGGCAGCCGGTCTATTTCACTATCATTCGTCTTTCCAGGGGGCGATCGGGATAATTTCTCGCGTTTTCGAATTTGCCGTCCTCCTATCTATCCTTGTATATCAGTTCAGGTTTCGGAAAAGTGATGAATTATATGCCAAATGGGGAGGTGCGGCTTTTGCGTTTACTACGATCCCACTTTTTGCTACGACCGCTCAAAAGCATTATTTCGTTGTGCTTTTGCCGGCATATGTATTTGCAGTATATATATGGCATTTTGTAGGGAATCGGGATCGATGGTTCCGAGGGCTTGTTGTTTCATCAACCTTGATCGCGGGGATCGGCGTTCAGAATAGCGGCGAGATGGTCTCAGATGCACTCTTTGCCGCCGGTGCTCTGCCGTTCGGAGCGATCCTTTTGGGCTGCAGCTATTTTTCGAGCGGCGAGTTTGAACCTTCAGCTAACCCAGCATTTCACAAAAATACCACTCGTACCGTCTCATTCTCGCTGATGGACGTTCCTCTAGGAATTACAATTAGGATGTTTGAGCGGCTGAAACTCTCAAAATCAGACGACCCCTTACTTTGCAATACTTCAGCGTTCATCACGCCATTCTTGTCACAGGTCAGACGACCGGGCAGATACGAATCGCGTTCGCGGGGGCCTTGGACCGTCGATTTCATAACAGCAAACCCCGTCTTGTGATCGATGTTCGATGCGTCCTGCATGCTCATGATCGATCGTCGAACAAAGAGGTGGAAGGTGACCGCCGCCGAGACAGGGTTGCCCGGTAAACCAAAGACCAGCGTTTTGCCAAGCCTGGCGATACTGCCGGGTTTGCCCGGTTTTAATCGCACTTTTTCAAAAAATAGTTCTGCACTCAGGTCATTGAGAGCGGCCTTAGTATGGTCGTATTTTCCGACCGAAACGCCGCCGGTAAGTATTAGAATATCGGCATTTCGACACGCTGCTTTTATCCGCGATCTTAGTTCTGTGATATCGTCTTTTGCATTTGGCAGTACAACAGGATCAGCACCGGCTCGCCGGCACATCACCTCGAGCATTACCGAATTTGAATTTCGTATTTGGTCGGGTCCCGGAGTTTTTGCGATCTCAACGATCTCGCTTCCGGTCCCAAGTATGGCAACGCGGGGCCGCTTGCCGGCCTTGATCTTTGCGTATCCAAATGACGCGATAGCGGCGATCATGTTCTCGGTAACTATCTCTCCGGATTTGAATATAACCGTGCCCTTCTTAATTTCGGTGCCGCGCCGGACTATTGAGAACTCGGGCTTTACCGGTTCGACGATCTCGATCAGACCTCCAGTTTCGCGAGTAAGTTCCACCTTCTGCACGGCATCTGCGCCGCGTGGAACCGGGGCTCCCGTCATTATTCTCACGGCTTCACCGTTTTTGATGGCTTTATGCCAACCGCGGCCTGCTGCCGATTCACCGACGATCTTTAAATTCACCGGGGCATTGAGCGTTTCCGCTGCAACCACAGCGAATCCATCCATCTGCGAACGATCGAACGGCGGCAGGTCGGAGTCCGCGATTATATCTTCGGCCAGAACACGGCCGACGGCATTTGAGATCGAAACCTTTTCGGTGTTGAGCCGCTGGGTCTCCCGGTCGATTGTCTTTAGGGCTTTTGCAATTTCTATAATTGACGGGGACCGCCGTTTTCGCGAAACCATAGGGGAAGTGATAAAATGGACTTTTAGGTTCAATTCGGAATTTTATCATTTTTAATTTTTGCGAGGGTAATAACAAACCGTGATCGAACTACAATTATCAGAAGAACAGATAGCATTACAGGCGACGGTCCGCGAGTTTTGTGCGGGCGAGATCGCTCCGTACATCAAAGAATGGGATGAGAAATCGCATTTTGAACGCAGCGTTTTTGACAAGATGGGCGAGCTCGGATTGCTCGGGGTTTGCATTCCGGAGCAGTACGGCGGTGCGGGATTTGATTACATCTCGCTTGGGCTAGTCTGCGAAGAGCTCGAGGCGTGCGACACATTCCTTCGTGTCGCGATGAGCGTCCACGTCGGCCTCAACAGCCTCAGCATTTACTCTTGGGGGACCGAGGAACAGAAGCAAAAATACCTTGTTCCGCAGGCAAAGGGCGAAAAGCTCGCAACCTTCGGACTGACCGAGCCGAACGCCGGCAGCGATGTCGTCGGAATGAAATCTTGGGCACGACGCGATGGTGACGATTGGATATTGAATGGCGAAAAGATGTGGATCTCGCTGGCCGACGTTGCCGATCATTTCCTCTTCTTTTGCTGGACCGACCAGGAAAAACAAAAAGTCCGCGACCATACCGGTATTTCATGCTTTATCGTCGAGCGGACGATGCCCGGATTCTCGAGCGGAACGATCCACGGCAAGCTCGGCATAAAGGCCGGTAATACCGGATATTTCTCGCTGCAGGACGTTCGCGTTCCTGCGGCAAACATGCTAGGTAAAGAAGGCGAGGGCTTTAAGATCGCGATGTTCTCGCTCGAGAACGGCCGCTACACGGTCGCCTCAGGTGCGACAGGCGTTATCCGCGCCAGCCGCGATGCCTCAGTTGCCTACGCCAACACGCGCGAGGTCCAGGGCCAGACGATCGCCAATTTCCAACTGGTCAAACAAAAAATCGCCGTTATGGAAGCCGATTACCAAATGGCTCACTTGCTTTGGCTGAAATGCGGCTATCTAAAGAATATCGGGGCGCCGTCCGCAAAGGCCGCATCATTGGCAAAATGGCAGGCAACGACACGATCTGAGACCGCCGCGTCGATGGCGATCGAGATACACGGTGCCAACGGTTACACGAACGACTATCCGGTCGAGCGATACCTGCGAAATTGCAAGGCAGCAGTAATTTACGAGGGAACGCGTGACATCCACACGTTGATGCAAGCTGATTGGGCGCTCGGTTTAAAGAAGGAAAAGGCGGCCCGCGTGGTTCTTCCTCCGTACGCTGCAACTGCCTGATACGCAACCATTATGGGTGCGTAATGGTGAACGGCCTTTCATGTCCGCAAATCAGAAGGTGTAATATTTTAGATGGCCTCGTCATGGGACGAGGCCTTTTTGTGCTAGAATCGGCAAAACCTTATCAACTTGGAGATATGATCTATGGACACACCGAAACTCGTTTTTCGTTCATTTTGCTGTATCTTTCTTTTCGTCGCCGGACTCGCTGCCCAGCAAATACAATACAATTCGCTTTATAATTGTCCTGACAGCAGTCTGTATGATTTCAAGGTACTTAACTGTTCAGGCAGTGACTGCGAGGTCTTTTTTAAGAACAATTCGCCAGAAGGCGGATGGAAAGGCGAGCTGTCGAAATCAAAGATCACGGCGGCGATACGCACGGGTAAATGCACCATCGATGGAAATGCGATCCCGGCCGGAACTCCTACCACTCCGGCGGTGACGACCGGGCCGACTCGCCCTGTAGCGACCGGCAATGATGGCGGGGATGAACTGGCTGAGGGGAAAGAGTGCGTAGCCAGCGTTCCGGCGGCTGCAGCAAATTCGCGGCGTCCGTCGCCGGCACTCATAAAACGTGTCATCTATGAACGATACCGTGATATGGAGAGCGGCCGCCCTGTGGGTATTACGTTTAAGAGCCTCGCGTTATCGACCTCATTTGTAAATCGACTCGTAGATGGCGGGCTACTGCACCAAAGCGCGCCGGTGGGAGCAACGATCTATCGATACAAGACCAGTTTTTTTACATGCGTTAAATATACCGACAGCATAATCCGAACCGGAGATAAGTGAAGGTTATTTCAGATGCTTTCGCGACAAAACCGGCTCGTGGGTTTGTGCCGACGACGGCCGTCGAAGCTGGGACCAAAAACACTTGCCCGTAAAATAAACTCGTCCGCGGAGTTATCGCAATTTGAACCGCGATACCAGGCCGCTAATGAAAAAACGGCCCAAACAATTTCGAGCCGCCTTGTGTGTCTTTTACGACGTGAGTTTTATTTCTTGGCGGCGTTGGCATTGCCTGCCGGCGGGTTCGTCACACCTTTGTTTACAGAATCGACGGCCGGGCTTCGGTTTGTCATTTTCCACTCGCCATTCTCTTTAACAAAAACGACCTTGATGCCATTTGGATAGGTCTCGAACTGGATCTCAGCCACGGCGCTGTCGCCATTGATCTTTTCGTTCCTGATGGTACAGAGCTTCGCCGTGACCTTGTCAGTCTCGAGGAATTTGACGAGCGTTTTTACCTTGTCCTCTTTCATCTGCTCTTCGAAACTTTTCAGTGTGTCGGCCGAATATACTTTTCTCAGGCCGGCCTCGTCGCCCTTGATCTTTGCGTCGCAGTAGGACTTGAAAAGGGGGCTTAATGTCGGAGCGTCATTGACGGTGACCTCTGCCGCAGGCGTCTTGGTCTCGAGCGGATTGCTCGAATTGCCATTGGCCGCGTTGCTGACAGCGGTGTTGGTATTGGCGGCTCCGCCGCATGCTGAGATCGCAATTGAAGCAATAATAACCGTAAGTAATAAGAAAATTGTTGATCGCATAATATAGGTCAAGCTCCTATGGATTTAGAAATCAAGAGTATAATAAAAATCAGAAAATGAACAAAACGGCACAACTTGAATTGCACCGGACGTTCCTGATCGAGCGTCTGCCTGAACCGTTGTCAACCGCGAGCAGCCATCTTCAGCTTTACGACAATTACATCGAACATACCCGTTTACGGCTCAGACAGATCAGAGATCCATACGCTAAAACCTGGATCCGCATATTGCAGCAGCGTTTCGCGGCAGGTGATGACGGCCTCGCAAGGACCAAGATCGCCGAGATCCACCTTAACGATGACGAATACAAGCTGTTCGAGCGTTTCGAGGGCCGCGAGATCCGCAAGAATCGTTACTTTCACGAATTTGACCGCGTTTCGATCATCTTTGATGTCTATTTGGGCAGGCTTTCGGGATTATGTATGGCGAGAGTCGATTTCGAAACGATCGAAGCGATGGCCGCCTATGAACCGCCGCCGTTCGTTATCTTTGAAGTAACAAATGACTCGTTTTTCGCCGGTGAGAATCTCGTCGAAAAGACCTTTGCAGATATTCAGGCTGAGGTTGCCAAGGTCGCCGCTATCAACGTCGATCGGAGCGACATGCCGGACGAATAAACACCCCCGAAAGAACCGCGAATTTACGTTACGTGTTTCACCTTTGTTTCACGCTTGTTACACCCTTGTTTCAGTCTTGTTTCACTCTCGATGAAACAAGATAACCTATTGTTATATTGCGGGTTACGGCGATATTTCGTCCCTGTTTCATCATTTTTTACAAAAAACTTTGTCCAAAGCCGAAAACCCAAAACTACTCTGCGATCTTGATTGTCAAAGATCAGTCACATTTCCACATGCAACAATGTTGCAAGTATAGCACATTTTGGCACCAAATACAATACCCATTAAATTGCGATAATTTCCTTTCCTCTCAAGTGCAAAGCGGCTATACTTCTCGGCATCGAATAGTCAATGCGTAGGCAATTGCAGGCACGTTGGCAGGTTATGAAGCAGTTGCAGTATCACCGATCCGTTCGGATATGAGGTAAAATATACCGCGGACAAGGTTGGGCGAACCACTGAAATTGGAACCAGTGCGGATTCAGCGGAATACGCAACGAATATCGATTACCGGGCATTCGGAGCGGTCAAGTCGATGTCGCTCAGCACAGCAGACCCGACGGCGATCACGATGACATACGACAATGCATTAAGGCCGACAGCCTACGTCGCAGATTCGGCGGCAAATGCTGATCCCATCCACGACGCGGAATACACCTACCACAAAGACGGCTTGGTGAGCGGCATCGACAACAACGCCGATGCGAAATTCACACAGGCGAACGATTACGATTTCGCGGGCCGCCTCAAACGCAACTACGTCGGCACAAGCGGGACCAGCTACCCTTTCCGCCAGACGATCGGCTACGATGCGTTCACAAACATGACCGGGCGTTCGACCTATACATACAAATTCAGCGAGCGGGCTTTTGCGCGACTTGCCGCTCTTCAGCGCGAAAACGCCGCCTGAGAAGTATCAGGCGGCGAGGTTACCTATGAAGTATTTACGAATGGCAAATGAGGAAAAATGAAAGGTCAACTGTTGGATCTATGAGGGGTAACCTCGCCGTCTGTTGAGATTCGCCGTTTCCGGCTCGCTCCACTTATGTAATGACGAAATGCGAGAAACATTTCAGGAAAAGTTTTACAAGCTCCGATGGCCTATTCCGACTCTCGCTGGTAACAGGTCTCGCCCTTTTCATTTGAGAGGCAAATATAAAGCTTGCCGTATTCGTCAGTTTTGGTCGAAACGTCGTAAACCTCGGGGTCGAGAACGTAGTTTCGTTCCTTGTTAGAGCCGGGGCTGCAGCTATAGGTGTTTCGCCAGAAATTCTTTGTCGGGCGAAGCGTTAACTGCGAACCGGCCAATTCATACCGGCCCTGCTTGTCATTAAATAGAGCCGTCGTGCAGCCGTACATCGTCGATTGCATATAGCCGGTGAATGAGAAGCGGCCATTGCTATCAAATTGATATTTCTGAGTGTTGCCGTTACTCGGCGTGGTCGATCCGGTGACCGTATTGCGGTCCGCCATCATCGACATACCGCCGGTCTTCCAGGTTCCGACAAGATCGGAGCGGGTTATGGTGTCATTTTGTGCCGATGCCACAACTGCTATGGCGGCGATCACAAATAACATAAGTGCAATGTCTTTGAATGTCATGATGATCTCCTTTTGAGAGGCGGCCACCTTATTTGCCGACCGCGTCAATTAGTGCCTGAGCGGCTTGTTCGATAACGGCCGAGATGATGTCGTCGCCATCGGACTTTGCCTTTGCCTTAAGCTGCTTTGAGAGTGCCGCACTGTTGTCCGCCGAGGACGAAAGTTTCAGGTCGAGCGTTAGTTCGTCCTTCGACTTAACATTGCCTGAGAGCGAGGTGGCCGTAACGATTGCAGTCGTCGCCATCTGCCCGGCGATGTTACCGACAACACTGCCGGTCTGGCCGATCCCGGTCTGGCTGATCACACTGCCGAGCATCTTGCCGAAGCCAAATCCGCCGCCGCCGCCCTTTTTGTGTGACACAGTTGCCAACAGCACATAGTCGCAATCCTTTTGCTTTGCCTCGTCAGCTTGTGCGGCCGCGAGCTTTGCCTCGAGCGGGACGATCTCGAGTTTTGTGCCCTTCAAATACTGGCCAAGTGTGTTTTGTATTGCCGACGACAGATCCGCGGGGTTGATGCCTTCACCGACGCTCGCGGTCTTGATCGCGACGCCGATGCGGACGGTGCCGGGCTTTTTGTCTGCGATGTTACCGGGCTCGCTCGGTCGCTGGGCCGAGGAATTTCGAATGGCCGATGCCATCGAACTCGTATAGGAGCTATCTGCCGTTGAATTGCTGCTTTTTTGGCCGGAGTAAGAAAGTCCGGTGTTGCTCGCCGCAGTATACAACTGCGATGCGTCCTTTACTTCGCGGTAATCGGCGGGAGCTTCGAAAAGTGCCTGGTCGAGTGTTGCTTTCGAAAGTTCCACGACTTCCTGTATGGAAGTGAAAGATTCCTTTCCATTGGCGTCATAAGAAATCATTTTCTGCCAAACCGGATAGCCGGACTTAGCCGAGCCGATAGTTTTGGGAACGACCTTATCCTGACATCCGCCGCTTTTGCCGCCGTTGTACGGACGATATTGACGCGTCTGGGTGCAGGCGGCTCCAAATTCGGCGTCGATGACCCACATATCCATTTCCATTTTTGTTTTGGAAGGGTTGCAGGCGTCTGCAGACGATTCCGTCTCAATGGTCTGGATGATATGGCGGGCAGTGTAACCGAACATCTGTTTCCGCTCACCTGTATCTTTGATAGTCGTCGTCACGAACATTGTCCCGCCTTTCGTCACGGGTGCCGGTGAGCCAGTATTGACAGCCCCCGGCGCAGATCCGGCACCGTCGTCATAGTAGGTCACGGTGTAGGTCTTAGCCTGCGGGGCGAGCTGAAGATCGCGGCCGACATCACACTGAGTGATGGAAACCATCACACCGCCCATCATTTCGGTTCGCTGGCGTTTTCCTTTGATGTAGGTCGTATTCTCCGTGGCGGAACCGCCTACGGTTTGTTTTGTCTTGATCTTTACGTCCGCTAACGCTGCCGTTGAGAGGCCCAAGATCGTGGTAATTAAAATTAGAAATATTTTGTGCATAATTACTCTCCGTTACCGTTCTTTGTATGAATCGCAGCGAAATCCGCCGTCAACAGTTAAGGCGGAAAGGCAGAAGGGAAAGTATCAATGTTGGTAAATTTAATATTTTCTTCTAAAATCGTAAGCGGTGAGATTATGAGAACAGTTCTGAAAACGGCGTTATTTTTATTGGGCGTGGCACTTTTTATGGGCGGTGCCTGCCCGTCGAACGATACGACCTTATCCAACAAGGTCGCTCAGAGTGAGATCTATCAGAGCTATTCGATAAAGCAGGACGGCGGTAACTACGAGGTCACTGCGTATTTCCGCGTGGGCGGCAAAACCGGAACCACACTTGCATTGACGCCGCCGAGCAATATCACATTCAATGGCCAGGTGATGCGCGAGCATAAGAATACGACGTCAGGCACGTATTACTCAGCGTCGATCTTGAACGGTGTCACTGAGGGCGTGTTTGCCTTTACCGATGGCAATAAGAAGACCTACACAAACAAGGTAAATCTCGCTCGTGTCGCGCTGGTGCCGGCGACACTAAGATCCAACGGGACGGCTCCGTTAGCCCTGACATTGTCTAACGAACCGCCCCCGTCAACAAACGTCAATCTTGCCCTTAATGGGCAAACCGTGTTTGTTGATTCGGCTCCCGGAGAACTTACCAAAGCCTATTATGACAGAGCCAAAAACTCGATCGTCATCCTCCCGGCTGCTTGGAAAGAGGCGGCGTCGGGGAGCATCCCGGTCGCCCTCGATGTGAGCCAGACAACACAGGTTGAGCAGGGAACGTCGCTCGGCGGCGAAATTAATTTTCAATATCAATCGCCGCAACTGACGGTCTCGCTCGCAAAAGCCCGGTCAAAACCAACGGCTTCTAACACAAAGGTTTCAGCGAAAGCCAAGAAATAAAATGGAAAAGGGAACAGTCGATCGACAGTTCCCTTAATAGTCTTACACAATTACCGTGTGCAAAACGGTTATCCGACCAAACCAGCATAATTGCCCGCATATTTCGGCGGCAGCGGCGAATTGAGAAATGCGGCCCAGTTTTCGGGATTCACGAGTTCGACATAAGCTGCGGTCATTTCCGGTGTGTTCACCTCGACCATGAACCGGTCCTCGACCCAAAATTCGATCAATTGGAAAAGTCCGCGGCCGCGATTTGCCGTAAAGCAACGCCAGCCCTCGCGTTTCGCGATAGCTTTGATCGACTCTTCGTCGAGCGGGGAATTGATGTTCACGTGAACGGAGCCGAAAAGTGAGCGATCGTTGCCGGGCACGAAAGTACCTTCAAAATCGTCGGTGATCGTCTCTTTACTAAAATTCTCATCGTCAGGCAGGCCGAGACCCGGAACCAGATGTACATCCGAAGGGATGATCTCGATCATCGTGCCTTTGCCGTCGTCAGCAAACGCGACATAACCGCCAGGGCTTGGCGGGAAAGGCATGGCGTAACCGCCCCAAAGTTCAGCGATCACGTTGGCGACGTGTTCGGGATCATTAACACCGATAGAAATATGATTGATCATTGCAGTTTCTCCTAAGTATGAAAATTGGACATCAAATGTCCTTCATACCGTAAGGCGGAATAGCAACGTCATAAGTATCAAAAGGTGGGTTCAGAAATCAGTTCTTTAAATTTCAGATGCGAATCCATTACGGACATTCGTTTTACGGCGTCGAAAATCTAGTTCTTTTTGGTCAATTGTCCGTATAACCACGCCTTTGTCATCTTCCAGTGGCGTTTTACGGTTATTGCTGAGACGCCGAGGACCTCCGCAGTTTCATCCGTTGTCAACCCGCCAAAATAGCGGAGTTCGACGATCTTCGCCTTTGTCGGGTCCATTTTGGCAAGTTCATTGAGTGCGTCGTCGAGTGCGATGAGGTCCGCACTTTGTTCATCTGAGGCGTCGATCTCTTCGTTAAGCGTCATGATCTGAAATTCGCCGCCTCGTTTTTGAGCATTGTGATGGCGGGCATGATCGACGAGAATTCGACGCATCTGATTTGCTGCGACTCCAATGAAATGGGCTTTATTCTGCCACGATACCTGGGTGATATCGATCATTTTCATATACGCTTCGTTCACCAAAGCCGTGGGCTGCAGCGTATGGTCAGAGCGTTCGCGGCGAAGATAGCTGGCAGCGATCCGTTTCAGTTCGTCATAGATGATGGGCAACAATTCATCGAGAACGTCACGTTTGCCGTTTGAGAGATCGATAAGAAGGTTGGTGACTCCGTGTGTGTTCATGGGGTGATCGTTATTTTAACTTTATGAGTAGTATAAAGACAATTTGCTATTAATCCGCTTAACGTGCATCATAATAACTGTTAATCCTTCTCTCGCGTGGGAAATGCCACGCGCTTCGTCTTTAACGATTTTTGGATAAGTTTGAGAGCAGGCCCTGTAAGTTAATTAGAAGTTGCTCTCAGTTTTTTTGAGTATCCGAAATTCTGCCTTAGCCATTACGAGCCAACCGCACGAATCGACGCTTCTTTAGAGTTCCCGAAAAGGGAAAAGGTAAATAAAACAATGTCAATGAAATTATACGTAGGAAATCTTTCCTTCGGTACTACTAACCAGGATCTTAATGATCTTTTTGGAGCGATCGGAACCGTCGAATCGACAAACATTATCGAAGATCGCGAAACAGGCCGCTCGCGCGGTTTCGGGTTCGTCGAAATGTCGTCACAGGCTGAAGGCGAAAATGCTATCGCTCAACTCAACGGCAAGGAAGTCGATGGCCGTGAGCTCAAGGTCAACGAAGCTAAACCGCAAGAAAAACGCGGTGGATTCGGTGGCGGCGGCGGCGGTCGCGGTGGACGCGGCGGCAGCGGTGGCGGATATGGCGGCGGCGGTGGCTACGGCGGCGGTGGATACGGTGGCGGCGGACGCTACTAATTAACCATCCAGAATCGAGATCTATCGGTTCAGATGTTAGTCAGATCAAATAGCAGAATGCCTCGGCCTAATGGCCGGGGCATTCTTTTTTTAAACTAACGGTTCGCCGATCCGTGGTACACTGCGATGGGCAAGCGCAGCCTTGATATCATTACGCAAACTGCCGGTTACGTTTACCGTACGACGTCTGGAGAGCTCGAAGAAGTGAGTTCTGTTCTGACCTTTGGCGGCAACTCATCGGAATTGTCTATAATATTTGCCTCTATTAGTTTGAGAAAATTTATGAAGAAGAATTTGGTGATTCTGTTTTTCGTATTGGTTTTTGTCGTTTCCGGATCGTCACAGGAGATCTGTACCAAATATACCCCGATCGGAGGGGGGTTCTCGATCTGTCTTCCCGACGGGTGGACAAATGAGGCAATGGACGAAGGCAAATACCGTATGATCGTGGGCACAACTATAAACGGTTTTAGGACCAATCTTAATTTTAAGGACGAGGCCTACACGGGATCTCTGAAAGCATACACTGACGCCGGTGTGGCCGGCGTTTTGAAAAATGGGGCTGTGAAATCAGGTGCGGCGGCCGTCACTTTGAAAAGTCGAAGTGACTTTGTGACATCAAACGGTCAAACCGGAATCAAGGTCGTTTTTGATGTCGAATACCAAGGAATTCAGATCATCTCGACACAATACTATTTCGATCTTCCGGGAAAGAAATTGATCATGACATTCACCACGTTAGAATCTGAGATCCAATTGAACGGACCCATATTTGACGCGGCGGTACGGTCGTTTAGGGGCGAATGTAAAGACAAGCCTTAGATCGCCCAGGCCAAAAAACGAACTCGGGTTAGCTAACTATTGAGCTTTACTAATTCTTTATAGATCTCGACCATGGCTAAAGTGTCGAGTTCACAGTATTTTTCAAGATCGTAAAATACCTTTTCCTTTTCATCGTTTGAAAGCGTGTCCCAGGTCGCGGCCCGGAACCAGCTTATCGAAGCCGTCAAACCGTCACCAATGCCCAGGGAACCATAAGATAACTCCGGCCTGATGACAGGGAGCACCTTCTTGATCGAACTGCTGCCCTTAAAGTCCGGGTGTACGTACAAGTTATCAGAAAAGACCTTCATCAGATCCTGTGTATGGGCATTCACGTCTGCAAAAAAGTCTGAGTATTCAGGAAACATTATCCCCATTTCGTCATTCCGAGACTTTTCAAAGCCTTCGAACCAGACAAATACAGTGCCGAGATCGCCAGCCATATGTTCTTTTAGGCTGGCAGCCAATGCCCGCGGCGGGTTGTCCTCGTATCTGGCGAGAAAATAAGTGTGCTCGACTTCGCCGCCGGGTTCGCGTATCGTGTGGAGCGAATATTGAAAGCACATTTGTTGAAATGGCTTAACACCGTCGAATTGAGGTATCGCGTAGTTAAAAGTCTCGTAGTCTAGGAAATGATGCGGATATGCCCATTGCTTCAGACGGTCGGCGATGCCCTCGCGATCGATCTTTGGCACTCCTGACCTGGCAACATCGACATGGATCCTTTGTTTTCCCGAAAGTTTGAAATCGTCCGGGACGTCACGGATATCGATTATGCCGCGGTTAAGCAGTTCTACGTGTTTGGTTTTATTGAGCCGTGAGATATTGAAGATCGTGTAATCAGGCAAATCAGGGAAATGACGTTGAACAAACCGGCAGGCGAGTTTGTTTTCAGCACAGATATCGGCGAGTGACGGAACGGGCTCGGTTTCGAGAAAGCGGATGGCCGCTTCAGCCTGTTCGCGAGTGATCTCCATCAATTCCGCGACTTTTTCATCAACCGGATTTATAACGAATAATTGCTCAGGATCAATGTCACCGGCACGAACATAGTCACCATTGATAGTAATTACACTGCATTTGCCGACTGTGAATCCGCTCTCTTCGGCCACCAGTTTTTGAAAAGCGACGTCATCGTAATGCTCGTCTTTAACCTTTGATGAAGCCTTTACCTCATAAATGTCGATGATCCCGGATACTTTGTCGGTAACAACAATGTCACTTCGGGCATAGAGATCCGCGGTTTGAAATACACGCTGATATTCGACCAACCGTTGGCTCGAAGGTTGAAATATTTCAAGTTCTTTCACATAACGTTCAACCGCATAACCCTGCTGCCGCAGATGCTCATATTCCAAACTTGTCTCTGCAGTATTCGATTCGGGTTCGTGATAGTCGAGCCAAAACTCGTTGGGGCAAACCAAGTATTTAAGGTAGGCAGTTTTTGTTAGGCGGTCTTTCATGATTGTGGTATTTTACGCCTAACTGAAATATTAATCATTTTAGAGATCCGTTTTATGGCAAATGAAGCATCAATTTTCCGGGTATTTATTCCGGTGACCAATTTTGAAACCGCAGTTGGATTCTATTCGAACCTGCTAAATGACGAAGGTCGTGCGATCCATCACGGCCGGCACTATTTTGATTGCGGCCCGGTCATAGCGGCGGTCATTGAAAATAATTCAACACCGATAGCAGATCACATCTATTTCTCAGTTGCCGACCTCGAGGCGGTTTTGGAAAGGGCCCGTAAATTGGGCTGCCTTGAACGATCGGACATTCATGGTTCTCCGGCAGACGAGATAAATCGCCGTGCGCCCGTGGGGAGAGCGGTCGTTTTATGTCCGCGATCCATTTGGAAACGGCCTATGCTTTGTTGACAGATCGACACTCTTTACGGGGCACAGATAAATGCTGATATACGAGATCACCGTTGTAATTGAGCCCGATCTCACGGCTGAGTTTGAGCGATTCATGACCGACAGACATATTCCCGACCTTTTGGCGACAGGAAGATTCACGGCTGCGTTTTTTGCACGGTCCGGAAGGGAATATCGTATCGGTTATCACTGCAATTCAAAGGCGGATCTCGACTATTATCTGGCGAACGACGCCGAAGGCTTTCGAGCGGACTTTGCAAGCCATTTCCCAGATCGCGTCTCGGTTTCACGCAAAGTGCTGGATATAGTAGCACTATTCCCAAGTCCGAAGTGACCTAACGGCCTGCCGATTTGGTAATCTTATCTAGTGCTAGTACTAGGGATCGAAAGCTCTTGTGATGAGACCGCCGCGTCTGTTGTTCGAGACGGGGGTGAAATATTGTCGTCGGTGATCGCCTCGCAGATCGATATGCATCGCCCTTGGGGCGGCGTCGTGCCGGAACTCGCCTCGCGTGAACATCTGGAAAAGATCGACCCGATAGTTGAAGATGCGATCGAACAGGCCGGCATTCACTTGAGCGACCTGGACGCGATAGCGGTCACACAAGGGCCCGGATTGATCGGCTCGCTTCTGGTGGGGGTATGTTACGCCAAATCGCTTTCCTACTCATTAAACATACCGTTCATTGGGGTTAATCATATCGAAGGGCACGTCTATTCCGTTGCGTTTGAAAATCCCGCGGTCGAGTATCCCGCCTTGGCTCTTATCGTTTCCGGCGGCCACACAAACATTTTCAATATTCCGAGAGAAGGCGAATACAAGATCGTCTCGAGAACCCGTGACGATGCAGCGGGTGAGGCATTTGATAAGGTTGCCAAGATGCTCGGGCTCGGTTACCCCGGAGGGCCCATCATTGAACGACTCGCTAAAGAAGGCGTACCGGGCAAGATCAAATTTCCCCAAGCCAAGATATCTGACGGTAGGCCGGATCTTAGTTTTAGCGGACTCAAGACCGCCGTTGCAAGACGGATCAGGGAAGATCAGATCGAGCCAGTAAAGCCAGGGGATGAGCCTAATCAAGAGATCAAAGACATTGCCGCCGCATTTCAAGCCGCGGTTGTAAAAGCGTTAGTTGGAACAATGCAAAAACTTGCGATCGAGCTAAATCCGAGGACGCTCATCGTCGCCGGCGGCGTAGCCTGTAACATGGCATTAAAAGAAGAAGCTGCCCGAGCGGCTCAGTTCCTGGGCTTGCCGATATATTTCCCATCAAAACATCTGTCAACCGATAATGCGGCGATGATAGCCGCCGCCGGATATTTTCATCTTAGACGCGGCGAACGCGCCGGTCTTGGGATGACGGCCGATATCACAATGCGTCTGCAAAATATTGAGAACGACGAGGCCGCACTTAAATTGGGAAAGGTGAAATACCGTCTATAATTTCCTTGAATTATTGCCGCCGAAATCGCTAAAATCAATTGAGAGGTTAAAACAGTTTCAACAGATGATCGCGATCGTGCGGCTAACATCACTGCCGACACCAAACATTTTCGATCTGTGCCTAAGGATCAGCATCAAATAGTTAAATTGGTAGCGTTTTGGGAGTAACAATGAAGAAGTTTGTAAGCTTTGTTTCCGTGGTCTTGAGTTTGATATCGTTGGCGTCGGGCGTTTTTGGACAAGGAGTTCCTGCTCCTTTCACGTCGAGGCTGCAGGTATTTTCACCAACGGGCCTTCCAACGTCACTAATCCGACCGATACTTTTGAGAGGTGCGAAAGACGGTTCCAAGAGGATCTTTGTCGTTCAGCAGGGCGGGATCATCAAGGTTTTTCAGCCGGGAGCCAATCTCGCTACCGACTTTATCAATTTGAGCACAAAGATCACTGTTCCAGGTTCTGCCGGTGACGAACGCGGATTGCTTGGACTGGCCTTTCATCCCAATTTTGCATCGAATGGCAAATTCTACGTCTATTACAATCGTGTTGGGGACGGGGCCAATACATTGGCGGAATATAGGACGACCGGCGGCACAGGTTCGTCAAACACGGGTGATATTACGACGGAGCGGGTCTTATACGCGGTGCCCGATCCCTTCTCAAATCACAATGGCGGTATGATCGAGTTTGGGCCGGATGGATTTCTCTACATTGGAATGGGAGACGGCGGTTCGGCGAATGATCCGGGTAATCGCGCCCAAGACAGATCTTTGCTATTAGGCAAAATTCTTCGTATCGATGTAAATATTCCCCAAGGTTCGACCGTTCCTTACTTGATACCGGTCACAAATCCATTCACCGGTGCCGGCACAAGTCGATGTGACAATGGCAGCCCGACACCGCCCGCACCTTCAACGAGTGTTTGCCAGGAGATCTGGGTCTATGGCATGCGAAACCCATGGCGTTGGTCCTTTGACCGTGCGCGCCCCAATCCAATGTGGGTAGCAGATGTCGGTCAAGGTGCGGTGGAAGAAGTGGATGTCATAACCGCAGGCGGTGGTAATTACGGGTGGCGGGTTTATGAGGGAACCACCTGTACGGGGCTCGACCCCGGACTGTGTATACCCGCTAATTTTCAGATGCCCCTCTTTAACTATGATCATTCCGCCGGAAGGTGTTCGATAACCGGTGGTTATGTCTATCGCGGAACACAGGGCAGTCTTCCGAATGGAGCTTACACCTATGGCGACTATTGCACGGGTGAGGTACTCATGTGGAACAATGGAGCGTCGCAATTACTGCATGACACGCCGCGGACCGTTGTTTCGTTCGGCGAGGATGACGACGGCGAGATCTATGTTTGTTATGGCAACGGGCAAATAGACAAGTTGGTGAGAGGTAAGGCATCGGCAGACCTCGATGGTGACCTCAAGACAGATGCGTCTGTCTATCGCCCGTCGGATGAAAACTGGTATGTTTTGAACAGCTCGAACAATTCGTTGGTATGTGCTGAAAAGTACAGATAATGTCGTTTATGTGACCAATTTCGGTACTGCTGAAGATATTCCCGCTGCGGGTGATTTTGACGGCGATGCGAAAGCGGACCTTGCCTTATTCCGGCCTTCGAATGGAGTCTGGTATATCTTGCGTTCGTTCGATCAAACGGTGTCGTTCACTCAGTTTGGCCTTTCCGGTGATAAACCGGTAGCCGGTGACTACGATGGCGACGGAAAATACGATATTGCCGTTTATCGTCCCGGCAACAACGTCTGGTACCGGCTTAACAGCACCAGTGGTGCCTTTAACGCCTTTCAGTGGGGCATAGCGGGTGATATACCAACGCCGGGCGATTGGGACTTTGACGGCAGGCTGGATATCTCTGTATTTCGGCCGTCAAACGGAACGTGGTATCGGAATTTTAGCCTGAACAACACCATTCAATATAACCAATTTGGACTTTCGACCGACATCCCCGTTGTAGGCGATTACGATGCTGATGGCAAGGATGACATTGCGGTCTTTAGGCCCTCGAACGGCCTCTGGTATGTTCTGCAAAGCACAAACAGCCTGATGGCTGTAACGCAATGGGGGGCGTCGGGCGACGTTCCCATCCCGGCGAGCGACATTCCATAGTGTTTGATCATTTATCAAGTACGGCGCGGGCCAGAGTGAAAATAGCCACTCTGCTCGCGCCGCTCTTTTTAAGAACCTTTGCGCAGTACGAAGCTGTCGAACCTGACGTAAGGACATCATCGATCACGACAACGGATCGTCCCGCGATCAATTTCGGTCTCTTTGCTTCAAACGCATTCATGACAGACAGTTCGCGTGCTTTGTCGTCCATTCCAACCCGATGGATGCGAGTGTGAGTTTTCCTGATGAGACTGAAGGAATCGAGGGCGATCCCAAATTTTTTAGCCAATAGAGATGCAATTAGCTCGGCCTGATTAAACCCCCGTTCAAGACGTCGGTGTTTGGAAAGTGGGACCGGCATTAAGACATCAAAAGAAGCCAATCCCGTCCTTTCAAAGGCACTTGTCAGAATGCCCTCAACACGCTTGTGGATCACGGGGGTGGTCTTTAAGTTTATGACTGATGCAGCCAGGCCGTTTTCGTAGACCCCGGCCGAGTATGCATTGTCGAAATGATGACCATCACATTTGTGACAGAAGACGGGAACCGGGGCGGCAGTTTCGCCGAAATATGCACCGCATTTCCCGCATAGCATTTCACCACCGCTAAAAATACGTGTCTTCGTCCAACAGTCAGCGCACGCGGGCCCGTCGAGACTATTCTCGACAAGGCGTGCGCAGATACGACAAGGTTCCGGATAAACTAGAGAGAGGAGGGAATTGTGGAGGGAACGAAACATCCCTTCATGGTCTATTCTTCGTCGAGCAAGCCCTTTTCAAGCAGTTCCTGACACTCGAGGCAATAGCGAGCCCACGGAATGGCAGCAAGCCGTTTTGGATTGACATCCTTTTCGCAATTTTGACAAGTTCCGTATTCATCATCGTCGATCCTGGTCAATGCCTCGTCGATCAACGCTAATTGTTTACTTTCGTTCTCAGAAACCGCGAGCTGAACGTTTTTGGAATAATTTCGAACCGCAAGGTCAACCGGGTCCGGTGTCTCTGAATCGTCGATGGACAGATCACTGCCTTTCAGTTTTTGGATCAACAGAGTCCGCTCTGCCAAGAGCCGCTCTCTAATTTCTTTTAAATTCGATTTACTCATTTTTGGTACGGAAAACCCTTAATAATTGTATAGGCCCGATATAATTGCTCTAACATTACGACACGAGCCATCTCGTGAGTAAAAGTAAGAAACGATAAGGATAACCTAAAATTGGCCCTAGTCGCAACTTCGCCTGAAACCCCGTTCGCCCCGCCGATAACGAACACTACCTCTTTGGTGCCGGAGTTCTGCCATTTTTCGATCTGAACCGCGAGTTCGGGAGAGCTTATTCCTCGGCCCGTGACGTCCAGCAGGCAAACAAAGGAACTTTGATTCACCTTTTCGAGAATTCGTTTGCCTTCTGTTTCTCTATTGTCAATATGAGCGGAATCGCGAACTTCGATCACATCGCATTTAACGAAATGCGAAAGACGCTGCAGGTATTCGTTCTGCAGCGCCAGATAGTTCTTATCTTTTGTTTTCCCAACCCAGACAAAGCGAAATTTCATTCTAAAGGTCGGCCGGTAATTCAACCCGGCGGGCATCTCGCCACAAGCGGGCGAGGTCATAAAATTCACGTGATTCGCCATTAAAAATATGAACCACAAAATCACCATAATCCAATAGGACCCAGTCGGCAGAGTTATATCCCTCGATCCTGACGGGCCTCACAGCGAAGTGTTTCTTTAGTTGATCGCCGATCTCGTCTGCGACTGCCTGAACCTGACGCTGATTGGAACCGCTTGCGATCACAAAAAATTCTGTAAAACTTGCGATGTCGCGAAGGTCCAAGGCCACAATGTCAAAGGCTTTCTTGTCGGCAGCACATTTAATGGCAAGTTGGGTTTCGGGGTCGAGTTCCGCGAATAGTGTGGGCTTTGCAGCTATTTCGATCTTGACGGCTTCGCGTTGAAGCGATCGTTCTTGAGTTTCTTCCATTAGGTATAAATCTGATATTTTTCGATATAATTTGCAACCTCAGCAGGAACATCATTTAGCCAGGACGCATCACGAGCACGGATCTTTTGGCGAATGTCAGTGGCCGATATCTCGAGTTCCACGGCGTCACTGATAAATATCTTTCGGCCATGCCCCCCGCCGGTGGCGAGATCATCCAGCCCGGTTCCGCCTCGTAGGTCAATGATCCGCGACCTGATCTCATCTGTTACGTGGTTAGTGCCGATCTTAATTCCGGGCCGTGTTACAACAATATGATTAGCGAGAGACAGTACTTTTTCCCATTCCCGCCAGGTCGTAATGTCCATCCATGAGTCGGCTCCCATTACAAAAAAAATATTATCGCCTGGCAATTCAGCATTGATCCTGGTAAGCGTCTCGAACGAGAATGGTCGTTCGGGCATTTCGAGCTCCATTTTAGAGACTTTGATCTTTGGCTCGCGATTAGAAATGAGACATATCATCGCAAATCGGTCATATGCTGACGTCGGCGTCTTTCTGCTTTTATGAGGTGCGTGAAACGCGGGTATGAAAACAAACTCATCCAGTTCAAATTGATCTATTAGGGCGTGGGCGATCGCCAGATGTCCATTGTGCACCGGGTCAAAGCTGCCGCCGTAAAATGCGATTCGTTTCATTATCGGATCTCAAACCAAAAAGCGGAGCGAATGACGCGACCGACCGCCTCTGACCTTCCGGGGTGAAAGCAATATTCTAAGTCGCCGTTGCCCCTGTGTCATCTGCCATTTCTGACAGGGCTTCGGACATTGCGTTAACAAGTTCTTTGACACCGCTATTTGTCACGGAGGAAATGGCAAAAAACGCCTTTTTGTCTTTCTTTGCCTGTTTCTTAATTTTCTCGAGGCGATCAGGGTCATCCAAAGCGTCGATCTTGGTCGCAACGACGATCTGCGGCCGAGCTCCGAGGTTCGAGTCGTATTTCGAAAGTTCGCGGTTGATGATCTTGTAATCTGACAACGGATCCCGACCCGATAGTGACGAAACGTCGACAAGATGTAATATAAGTTTCGTTCTCTCGACATGCCGTAGAAACTGGTGGCCAAGTCCGGCCCCCTCAGACGCACCTTCGATCAATCCCGGAATATCCGCGACAACAAATGTACGAAAATCACCCATATCGACGACGCCGAGATTTGGTTCTAGCGTCGTAAATGGATAATCCGCGATCTTTGGTTTAGCTGCAGAAATAACACTGATCAGCGTAGATTTGCCGGCGTTTGGAAAGCCGACGAGACCCACATCGGCTATCAATTTTAATTCCAGCTGCAATTCACATTCGCCCCCCGGGCGTCCCGTATAATGAAATTTCGGAGCCCGCCGTGTCGGGGTGGCAAAATGAGAGTTTCCCCACCCGCCTTTGCCGCCTTTAGCAGCTCGATATCGCTGACCGGGTTCCGTAAAATCAAATAAAAGTTCGTCGGTGGCAGGATCGAAAACTTGTGTTCCGACTGGCACCTTAACGATCGCATCTGCCCCGTCCTTGCCGGACCGATTAGAGCCTTCGCCGTGCCGTCCCCGTTCCGCCTTGTGTTCGGGGTTGTAACGAAGATGCAAAAGAGTATTAAGCCCCTCGGTCGATTCGATCCAGACGCTGCCGCCGACCCCGCCGTCGCCGCCCGAAGGGCCGCCTCGAGGTATGAATTTTTCACGGCGAAATGCCGTTACGCCGTCGCCGCCGTTGCCCGCTTTGACCCTTATTTTTACCCGGTCGAGAAACATAACACTTCATTCTAAAGGTTTTGGACGCGTAGGGGAATTCTACCGGGTAAAGAACAGCACAAAAACAAAGACGTTGCTCTGATCTCTCAAAACAACGCCTTTGTTATTCCTCGTTAGTCCACCGAAGTGTTCCAAAAGGTTGGCGATTCTCGCATGTACACGTTCGAACCGCCGATTTTGTATCCCGAAGTGATCCTGCGGGGGACCCTCTCCGGTCAGCACCCAAATCGTTTTCACTCATTGCGGCGTTCTCACGCCTGGTGCCGTTAGGTTTTTGTTGTGGTGGCTTTTCCTCCACCGCCGGTTACGTTCCCGGCAACGAGGCTTAATGTCTTTCGACCTCAAGCGGCGTCGCACCCTTTTGGCTGATCATTTCCAAAGAGCGTTACCCGTTTTTATCCGAGCAACTCGACCTTTCTTTCGTCCGGTCTAGCAAGCCTTTCGGCTTCGGCTCCGAGCGTACCAAGCAGCGGCATTCCGCTCCTTCTGCTCTCAAACGGCCGCGTCACCGCGTCCGCTCCACCTCTCGGTGCCGGTCAAAATGCCCGTAAGCAACCTTGACTATGACACCAGTCTACACCCCTTTTTTTCCGTGTCAAGTAGAAAATACTTTAACTATTGTCCTTATTTTATAGGGGTCCTGTGCATAAAATGTGGATAACTTGGCTCTCAAGCTGTGGATAAAAATGTGCATAATCAAACAAGTGATTTAACAGCAGAATTTACGAATTAGATCAATATTGATTCGCATTTTCAACAATCAATCAGATGGCAAAAAGGACGATCAAAAATATTTTTCTATTTTGTTAAAATTTCGAACTTTTACTTGTACCGCCGACCGATTAGCCACATTGAGTGATCATAATTTGTATATTTTTATCGCCGATTCGGTTATATTCGTCGTCAAACCGAAAATATCGTTCGAATAACTGCAAACACAGGAGGATCTTCTAATGAAAAGGAAAAGCAGCTTTCCGCCTGGTCAGGCCGCCGATCTCAATAAGAGAAATGCAGTAGCCTTTGCTGCGATCTTTGCTGTCATCGTGTTCTCAATGTTTAGACCTCAACCGGCTGACGCCGGAGCGCCCGGCAGCGTTGTACCCATCGCTGATGCGACCCCCAAAAAGGTCAAACCGGTCGCGGTCGGTGACCTTAACGGAGACCCGGACAGAATTGTGCGAAAAGGTCTTGAACCCACCAATAGCACTGAGGGCAGGGAATCGCTTAAGAAAACGAGGCGATCACCGTCTCGTACCGAAACTGTGAATAATAATGAAACACTCCGCTCGTCCAAGACGGTAAACGGCGGGGCACAGGACGGCTCCGGTACGGACAATGCGAACCGTCACTCGAAAAAGATAAATTCTCCTCGTGCCGCCACGTATGTAACGCCATCAGCATCGATGAACGAGGCGACAATCACAAATCGAAAAAAGCCGAAAAATCAGGACATCGAGGTTGAGAACGATGAAACACATCGAGCCTCTCCTACATCAATCGGCACTCCGACGAGAACAAAACCTAAGCGAAGTGGCAAGCATAAAAAATCGAGCACCTCACGCCGAAGATAACCATGGGGCGATAAAAAGTATAGAGGGGAAATCCGATGGGGATGAAGAGTGCCTTGATCAGCACACCGGCAAGAATCGCTCTTGAATAAGTCAAAAACAAAACAAACAAAAAGCACACGCCGAGTGACGTGTGCTATTCACTTATGCAAATTATCGACCGTTTAGGCGGCGGCTTCTGTTCCGGCTTTAGGAGCTAATTCAGGAGCACCTTCAGCGTAGACGCTGATGAATTTGCCTTTCTGGCCTTTGTTCTCAAATTTAACAAAACCCTCGATCAGAGCGAACAAAGTGTCATCTTTACCACGTCCCACGTTATTGCCCGGCTTCCATTTGGTGCCGCGTTGACGTGCGATGATGTTGCCGCCGAGGACATGCTCGCCGCCGAATTTTTTGAGTCCGAGCCGCTGAGCATTTGAATCGCGGCCGTTTCTGGATGAACCTACACCTTTCTTATGTGCCATTTGTGATTTTAGATCTTAGATCTCAGATTTTAGGGTCAACGACCCAAAACCGATGACCAGATCTCTCTCCATTAATCTATTTTGATCTCTGTAAAGCCTTGTCTGTGGCCCTGTTTGCGTTTGTATTGCTTGCGGCGTTTCTTCTTAAAGACAATGATCTTGTCACCTTTACCATGTTTGACCACCGTTGCCTTTAATGTTCCCGCACCGACTACGCCGTCTGCCAAAAGGGTGTCGATATCGACCTTTTTTCCTGTGTCCGCTGCGATCGTTGGAACACGAAGCGTCATACCGCTTTCAACGGCAAACTGCTTTCCACCTGTTTTAATAATTGAGTAGCTCATTTGTTCTAATGTTAGCTCCTAAATGACCGGCACGAAATTGCGCACAAGTCGAAAAACTCAAATTATACGGAAAACGATCGGGTTGGTCAAACGGAAATCGTGGATAACTTACAGCCGGACATCATGCAGCGGCGGGATCTTTGACTACCGCTATAAAAGGAAGATTCCGGTACCGCCCTGCGGCATCAAGTCCGTAACCGACAACAAATTTGTTCTCAATAACAAATCCTGTGTAATCAACGACAAGATCCTTTTTGATCCGAGGCTCAGGCTTGTCAAGAAAGGTTGCGATCTTAATGCCCGTGTCGATAATATCTTCGACAATGAGGACGTCTTTGTTGCGGATCGGATTGCTCAGATCTTTCAGTATCTCTACGTCGCCGCTGGTACTTGTGCCATCTTTGTAGCTCGAAACAGACATGAAATCGATCTTTAGCGGCAGATCGATCGCCCTCATAAGATCAGCTAGAAAGACACAGGAACCTTTCAAAACCCCCACAAGCACAAGGTCGCGACTTGCGTAATCAGCTGTGATCTCAGCACCGAGATGTTCGATCCGGGCTTGGATCTGCTCAGAGGAATACATAACTTCCAGGTTTGAATTGGTAAATTCAGTACTTGCCATCTGCGTTGTTCCCGCTGCCATATTTTCCTCGCTGGTTTGAAAGAATCGGTATTTAGAAATACTATTCAAACAGAGACTAACATTCAAGCTGACTCAGCGCTTCGTTAGAAATATGTCCGACGGAAACAAAGAAACACGCGACCGGGTTCGAGAATTGGTGCGACAGGTGCTCGCAACCGTTCCGACGGAGGGCGAGGTTCGTCGATCGCCGGCTGCCGGTGGCACCGAAGTTGAACATCTGGTTGTCAATTCTCTCCAGGAAAAGCTTGGTAGAGAGTGGGACCGCGATGAATCGTCAAAGACTCTGATCACAGAGGATGACCTACGTGGTCTCGAAGCGGGTTCACGGCTAAGAGTGGCTGCGAATGTAAAATTTACCTCGCTTGCTCAGGATATAGTCACCGAACGCGGGATCGAGCTGATCAAAAAGCAATCGCGGCAGAATGCGACCAAGGTGCGTTCAGCGGCGGTCGGATCGGACCACGGCGGGTTCAATACGAAGGAACAAATTAAGAATTATTTAGCGGAACTAGGCCTGCAGGTCCGCGATTTTGGTACCGAAAGCGAAGAAGCTGTTGATTACCCTGACTTCGCACACGCTGTCGCAAGATCGGTGAGCGGGAAACAGGTAGATATTGGCATAATTATTGACGGGGCAGGTATCGGAAGCGCTATGACAGCAAATAAGGTTCCGAATGTCCGTGCGGCTGCCTGTTATTCGGTCGCACTTGCAAAGAATTCCCGTGAACATAATGGTGCCAATGTCCTGACCCTTGGGGCCGGTCAAAATACTTTCGACGAGATCAAGCAGATAATAGATGCTTTCATTTCGACCGAGATATCAGAAGACCGCCACAAAAAGCGGGTTCAAAAGATCGACAATATTGAAAGACAATACAGAAAGTAGGGATCTGCGGGCTGTTTGAGAAAGAAGTGACGATCAATAAAAGAATTCAGGTGAGATATGCAGCAGAACGGTAATTACGAACAACTGATCGAACAGATCACCGATATGGTGTTGGCAAAGATATCGGGCGACGAATATTGCCCGACCTTTTGCCGAGCAGATGTCGAACGTATAGTCGATGCGGGAGCTGAGCGGATCGGCATAGTGCTTGGGGAAACGGCAACGGCTCACGACTGGGCGAGCCTGATCGACCATACATTGCTAAAGCCGGAAGCAGCATACACCGATATCAAGAAATTATGCGACGAAGCTGCCCAGTACGGCTTTGCATCGGTCTGTGTTAATCCGGGTTGGGTGAAACAGGCGTCGGAGTTTCTAAAGGGTACCGGCGTGCCTGTTTGTACGGTTATTGGATTTCCTTTGGGTGCAACACTTCCGGACGTCAAGGCATATGAAGCCCGCCGAGCGATCTTTAACGGCGCCGGCGAGGTCGATATGGTCATAAATATCGGAGCACTAAAATCAGGCGATGACTGTGCTGTTGAAGATGATATTAGGGCAGTGGTCGAGGCCGCGCACGAAAACCACGTTCTTTGTAAAGTTATTATCGAGACCGCATTGCTTACCGATGATGAAAAGGTCAGGGCTTGCATTGCCGCCAAAAACGCCGGAGCAGATTTTGTTAAAACTTCGACGGGCTTTGCAAAGGGTGGTGCGACATCTAATGACGTTGCTCTCATGCGGCACACCGTCGGCAGTGCGCTCGGCGTTAAGGCGTCGGGTGGGGTGAAAGGTATCGAGGATGCCAGAGCAATGTTTGAAGCAGGAGCGACCCGGATCGGAGCGTCTGTCGGAGTTAAGATCGCTCAGGAGGCAAGCGGTATCAAATCTACGATCGTTGCCGGAAATTATTGATCACGATCTTGCGGATATAGTTTGATCAAATGTCTTGCGGAAGTCTTTTCCGTCGATCAGGATCGTCCGGCACATTTCAAACAAGCGCGACCTTACACGCACACCTATCCTATCTTCAATCGTTTCTTCTCGATCATTGGCACGGACATCCAGATAGTTTGTTGTAAAGATGGTAAATTTCCGTTCGTTGTATCGGGAATTGATAACGTGTGCCATCGTATCCCTGACCCAATCAGTAGGCTTGGAAGCACCGAGTTCGTCAAGGACAAGTACTTCGGCATTCAAAACTGGAGCCAAAACCCCTAGCTCGGATGCATGGGTATTGGGGTTGTAGGAATCCTGGATCTCCTTAAGTAACGAACTGAATTCATAAAATAGGCAAGAGAACCCTCTCTCCGTAAGGCCCTTCAGGATCGATACGGCCAAATGTGTTTTTCCAACGCCGACGCTCCCCATGAGAAGAAGTCCCCGATCAACAGCGGGATATTCCATGGCAAAATTCATCGCGCTCTTAAGTGCGATGGTTTGCGATTGGTTTTGCGGCTTGTAGTTTCCGAAATGAAAACCGTCGTATCTTTTGGGCAGCCGAACGCTATCAAATTGTCCAGATCGAGTTTTTAGCTTCCGGCAAGAACAAAATTGGGCACCTTTTCCCGGGACGATCTCCAGCCCGGTTCCATAACACTTTGGGCATTCACTCGGAGTCGAGGTGTCCACACTCTCGATTTGAGACGAAACATCGGGAACGGCTTTCAGATTATGTTTTTTCGCTTTATCTTGAGGCATATCGATCTCGGTCCGTGAACGGTGAGTTGAATTATACCACTCGCGGTTTTGATTTCAATTCGAACTCTGCAGGCCGTTGACGGTTATGGTATATTGACACTTCGAACGGCTTCTATGAGCATAATTCGCAGCATTTTGATCAAATTGGGCATCGCCGACTTGAGTGCGAGCAGGGCGCCGATTAGTGTAATGGTTCTTGATGATGATGAAAGACGTCATCGCTGGTTTAGAAAGCGGTTCGGTGGTGACGACCTTGCTCTTGCTACCACCGTCGAAGAGGCAAAAAAGTTGTTGAGCCTGGATAGTTATGACGCCATCTTTCTCGATCACGATCTGCTTCCGCACCATTACGAAACTAACGATCATGATGACTATCACCAGACAGGCTTTGCGATAGCACTTTGGCTTGATGAAAATCGTGACCTTCAGAGGGCGGCGACGATCATCGTTCACACCCGAAATGCCGATGCGGCGATCCCGATGGTTCAAAAACTGCGCGAGTCGGGACGTAATGTTGAGTATTGCGCCTTTCCGATGCTCGATCTAAAGATACGGAATTACTGGCAACGGTAGAAAGTTCGGCTAGGCGATAAATCGAAATAGAAAGATCACGCCGATCAAAAATAAAACAAGCTTTGCTATTAAAATTAGAGTGCTCAATTGTTTTTAAGTCCTCGAATTAGAAGGTCGGCCAGGTCAGATGTGCGTTTTGTGACATCACTCCTTTCGCCAAGTTCAACTGCGCTAAGGCTATATGGCAGCATCGAGTTTGTTGCGGTTACCAAAGTAGATGCAAGGTCAATCGCTTTCCCATTAATAAACTCAGTAGATCCCTGCCCTTCTTCGATGACTTTTGCCAGGATCCGGGCCTCTTCGTTAAAATACCGCTTTCTTCGTTCAAGTAAGTGGGGCCGTATGTGGGCCAGCAACTCATTCAGGCTCTGCGAATAGTGATTCACGCTATCAAATCTCATCAGAACGCGAGCGATCAACATTTCACGAAGACGAACTTCCGGTTTTGATCGCTTCAATGCGATCAGGTCGAGCTCAACCTTTATTTGTTCGATAATGCGGTCGATGTGTGATAGGGCGATCTCTTCCTTGCTTTTGAAGTGAAGGTAAACGCTGCCTTTACCGATGCCCACCTCCCGAGCAAGATCGTCAATAGTCATTTTTTTGTAGCCATTGCGGGCGAGCAATCGATCTGTTGCATCAAGTATCGCCTCCCGCGTCGTTTTTGGCTGAGTAGTATCTTTCATAGGTAATCAAATGACCAAAATATAATTATAGTCATTTTAATCTGGTATGGGTTGATTTGCAATTGGTAATGAAGAAGTAGGGCGCAGGTTCAAAATGTCCAGATAGCCGACCATGGTGCCGGTCGATCTCGGCGGGTTCCCTTACAAAAAATATTTCCGTCCTCGAAGTTTGTCCGGCATGAGGTCACCGTCGGGATCATTTCCTTCGTCTTTGCCATATCCTAGCTTCTTCATGAGCTTGGTCGGGGCGTTGCGAATCTTCATCGGAACCGGGAGATTGCCGTGCTTTTTGGCGTCTTCCATAGCTTCGCCGATGGCGTTTGTTGCCGAACGGTCCTTAGCGGCGTTTGCGAGGTAGGCAACTCCATGAGCGAGATTTAATGCACACTCGGGCATTCCGATGGTCGTAACCGCTTGAAACACTGCGTTTGCAACAACGAGAGCCGTTGGCTGGGCGAGGCCAACGTCCTCGGACGCAAAGATCACCATGCGGCGGGCAATGAATTTAGGATCCTCGCCGGATTCGAGCATGCGGGCAAGATAATACATCGCCGCGTCCGGGCGGCTAGCCCGCATCGATTTGATGAACGCCGAAATGACGTTGTAGTGCTCCTCGCCCTTTTTGTCATATCGTAGGAATTTTGACTGCAGCGTTTCCTTCAGCGTTTCGAGGGTGATCGAGTCGTAGAGCCGTGATGTATTCTCGATCATGGTGATCGCCTGACGGGCATCGCCGTTGGCCATTTCGATCAGCCATTCTTTCGCGATCATGTCTAGCTCAAAGCCGGTCCGTTCGATGATCGCGGCCATGTCGTCATGCGTGAATTCGTTCAAAACGAACACCCGCAGTCGCGACAGAAGTGCCGGAATGACCTCAAAGCTCGGATTCTCGGTCGTTGCACCGATCAATACCAGTTCACCGTTCTCGACATAAGGCAGTAAGAAGTCCTGCTGAGCCTTATTGAAGCGATGGATCTCGTCGAGAAAGAGGACCTTTGGCCTGTCGGAATGCAGGTTGCCAGCGTGCGTGTCCGCATCCAGCGGCGGAGTATCTGTGGTTTTACTTGCAGGCAGGCTGCCTGCGGCCCGGCCGGAGACGATCTTTCGAATGTCTTCCTTTCCAGCAGATACGGCCGAAAGTTCGTAAAACTCAGCGTTTATTGCATTTGCGTATATACGAGCGAGAGTTGTTTTACCGGTTCCGGGCGTTCCCCAAAGAATGAAGGAGAAAATGTGTCCTTGTTCTATCGCCAGACGTAGCGGCTTGCCTTGGCCGACGAGATGGGTCTGGCCGATGAATTCGTTGAGTTCCTGCGGCCTTATTTGATTGGCAAGTGGTTCCATTTGGGTCTCTGAATCATTTCTCAAAGGAAAAAGGACAGCCCGAGCGGACCGTCCATTTCGCTGAAAGCAACCTGAAAGATCTTACTTGCCCTTGACCTTGAACGCATAACCGACAGAAATAACGAGATTGCCGGTACGGCTGGAACCGTCGGTTATTGTATTCTTCTGAAGGGTTGTCAGGCCGTAAGCTGCGCGAGCGTCAACAAAGAAATAATTCTTGCCGACCGGAAATCGCACACCACCGCCGCCCGTAACTCCAAAATTGCCTCGGTTGAGACTGTCTGTTACGTCGGTATCCGCATCGAATGGGATCACAGGAAACGGCGTTCCGTTCGGCGGAAGGAGAAGCGGCGTTTTATTTTTTTCCAAATAGATCGTGCTCGACCCGCGAGTTTCTTGCGTTGCCTTTAAAAGAAACCCAACGTATGGTCCGCCATTTACATACAATTGTGGTCCCGATTCGCGTCGCCAGGTGTATTTGAAAAGCACCGGGATCTCGAGGTAATTTAGCTTTGCCGTGTTTTTGAAATTGGCATAGTAATATGCACCGGCAGGAAGCATCGGTAAGCCCGGAACTGACGCGGTGATCGGCTGGACGCCTTCGCGTTTTCCGCCTTGCGGAGCATAATTGAACTCTGTTTGAATTGAGAATTTGCGGGTCACGCCGACATCGACAAACCCGCCAAGATTGAAGGCAAGGCGGGATTTATAGTCGCGGGTTATTTCTTGATCTCCACCGCCGACAAGATTGGGCAGACTAACACCGCCTTTCGCACCGACATATATCTCCCTGTCTTCATTCTGTGCCCTCACAGAGGTTGTTGTTAACACAAACAGAAAACCGGCAACAAAAAAAATATTAAATAATCTATTTTGGTTTTTCATAAATTCATCCTCTTTTTAGTCGGTTACAACTTCAAATTACGATAAATCGCAAAGGAATTCAATCACAGCATTCTGCAATCTATATTCATATTATTACCGCAGTTGTTCAGCCGGGATATGCAAATACAACGATCTAGATCGAAAGAAATCAAAACGAATACGATGCGCCTAGATTGACGTGGTTTGCCGACTGACGATTGCTGTATAGATAATTCGTCACGAACCTGCGAAATTCGGCTCCGATCGAGAACTGGGGTGTGAATTTGTAGATCACATTGGCGGAGATCGCAAGGTTTCGAGTTCGCCAATCACGGTGAGAAATGCTAAAAAGATCACGGTTAATTGGATCATCGATGCCGGCGGAACCATAGATCCCTAGTTTGTTTTTGAGATTAGGTGGCGTAAATCCGATCTGGGCCCAACCTCCGCGAGTACCGATAGAGCGAACACCACCCGCGACCATCGCCGAACCAACCTTGTAGGCGGAATCAGTGTTATAGCTCTGAAAAATGCCGCCTTGGAAGCCGCCTAGATTTCTTCCCAAAAATGCTTCGCCAGAAAAACTGACAAGACCGGTCAAAGGGAAATTCCAGTTAAGTGCGACTGCTATCGAGGCGATATCATTTCGGATATTTGTTGTGCCGGTAAATACGCGTGAACGCCCAAAATGCCCTGAGATGCCAATGCTTCCGGCCTTTTTGGTGCCAAACCAGTTGTTGTCAGAGAAAGAGATGCGGTTTTGTATGAAGGGAACCCTAGAAGCGTTCCCGCTGGTTGGCTGCACGACAAACGGTGCATTTGTAGCGAAATCACCTGTTTGAGAGTCGAGCATTGCTGCTTGTAAAGCGAAGTGGCTTCCGAATTTGCGCTCGAAACGAACCTGAGGGAGCCGTGCCCAAAGATTTCCCGCGGCACCCATTTGGGGATTGCCGGCGGCCGGTATCGAGACCGGATTAACTGGAGCAAAAACCATCCAATCTTGGCCGACGGTAAGGGTCGTTCGTTCCCATTCGAGTTTCAAATATGCGAGTCGAATGCGAAAAACCCCGAAATTTTCATCGATCGCGATCGATAGAAACCCACCGAAAAAATCGCCCTCGACCACGGCTGCGAGACGTGCTGTTCCGACTTTGGCTCCTTCGAGTTTTAGGCCAAGCCTGGTTTGACGAACACTCGCGCCGACATTTCCACTGCCTGTAGGGGTTGCGAAAATCGGGACTTCTGCATTGTTGGTCCCGCCACTATTACCAACGGTATTGAAGTAGATGGTTCCATAGGGCGTCAGTGTCAAGTTTCCGACATCAATGCTCAGATCCTTCTTCTTTACCGCGGGTAGTTCGCCTTTTGATGGTTCGGGAGACGTTCGTGCGGTTGGTGAGGGTTTCGCATAGGCATTCAACTGCTTTATCCTGGCCAACTCTTCACCGATCGCCTTCAGTTGGGTTTCCAACTCAGAGATCCTTTTTTCGATGGCCGGATCCGCCGAAGGTTCGGACGATTGGCCAATAGCGGAAGTATCTAAGAAAATTACAAACGAAGTAGTCAGGAGTGCAATTAGAAAAAGCTTCATAGAGTCACCTAGCGACATATTTCTAAATATCAGCTTCTTCGATAACGAATTATGATCTGCGTCATAAAGCAAAAAATAAGGGATTTGGGGTAGAATGTGCCTTTAGGCCGTTCGCATTTCGACTTCATGGATACCTGTACCAGTCAATTATCCAAGAATTTCAGTCCGGAGTTGGTCGAGACGATATTGAGGTCGGGATCTAGAAGGATCGTATCGGTTAATTCGCATGTCTTTTTCGAAGGCGACGAAGCAAAATTCTTGCCCATCGTCATTTCTGGAAGGATAAAAATGGTCCGGTTTCCGGAGCCGGGCAAAGAGATAATAATAGGATTCTTTCAAGCAGGCGAACTGTTCGCTATCCCGCCCGCAATTGACGGGAAGCGATTTCCTGCGACTGCGGTCTCCATGGAAGATAGTGAGGTGCTCCTGCTTCCTCGCGAAAGGTTTCTCGAACTGATGGGATCTTCTATTGAGTTTTCTTCGATAATCATGGGCCGGATGTGTGGGATCTTACGGGACCGGGCCGAAACGGTGCAAATAATGGCAACGCCATCGGCCGAAAACCGTGTCGCCAATGTTCTCCTGTTACTCTCGGGTGAAATGAATGGAAACGAGACTAAAAAGATCACCCATCGCCGTCAGGACATCGCCGAAAAGGCCGGGCTTTCACTAGAGTCCACAATTAGAATGATCAGAAAATTGGCGGAGAAGGGATTTGTGAAGATCATTCGCGGCAGGATCTTTATAGAGACGACCGACCATCTGCGCGATATGGTGAGATAGGGTACCGCCCGAGCTAAATGCTCCGAAATATGTGATCCGGATCATAATCCAACCGCGAACAGAGTGATAGAGTGAACTGTCAGCAGATATTATTTAGAGGTTGATAATGAAACTCAGAATAAAAGGGAATTCAATTCGTTTTCGATTGGGCCGGTCCGAGGTCGATTTATTTGGGATTAAGGGATCTATCGAGGAAAGTGTGTAGTTTGATCCAAGCGGCGATACGAAGTTTCATTACAGACTCGAAAGAACGGATGCAAGCGACTTTTCCGGATCATTCACAAATGGGATCGTAACGGTGTTCGTTCCGGCTTCTGTTGCGAATGATTGGGTCGCGGGTTCTGACGTTAGCATCGAAGGAAGCCAAAAATTAGGCAATAGTTCATATCTTAAATTCCTTATAGAAAAAGATTTTGTCTGCCTAAACGCCCACAACGATGAAGATCAGTCCGACCGTTATCCCCACCCGAAAGGCGAAGATGCTTGCTGACCTATTTTATTTTCCGAACATGACCCAGATCATATTTCTTGATGCTTTAATCGGCAATAATAACGTCGAAGTATGCATTTGGAGGATGATCGCATGATAAATGTTCAAGGTAAGACGGTTAGGGAAATAGCACTGGAAATGCCGGTGACAACTAGAGTATTTGAGGAATTTAAGATCGACTATTGCTGCCACGGCAACACCCCATTTGACGAGGCCTGTCGCAATGTAGGAGCAAGTCCTGATTCGGTGCTGAAAAAGATCGACGGTGTTCTCGAGGTGAATGAGAAAGGATCCGGGGAAGCTTTTTCACACGCGTCTTTGACGGATCTCATCGGGGTCATTATCGATAAACACCATGTTTATACAAAAGGGGAAATGGTTCAGTTGACGCCATTGATGGCAAAGGTCGCCAGCCGGCATGGGGATCATTTCCCATACCTTTTGGATCTAAAAGGGATGTTCCAGGCTCTCTGTGAAGACCTCGATCCACACATGATGAAAGAGGAAATGGTGCTTTTCCCATACATTCAAAAGCTCGAATATAGTGACCAAAATCATTTACACGCCTCTTACCCGCCTTTTGGGACAGTCCAGCATCCGGTGACTATGATGTCCGTGGAACACGAAGAGGTAGGAGAACTGTTGTCGAAGATGCGGTCATTGACCAATGACTATGCATTGCCGGATGGTGCCTGCCCCAGCTTCACGGCTCTCTATCACCGACTCAGCGAACTGGAACGCGATCTGCACCTACACATTCATTTGGAAAATAACCTGCTATTTCCGAGGGCAATTGAATTGGAGCAGAAAGTATTTGCGCCGGCTGTCCATTGATCTGAATGTTATTAGGCGAAGAACCCAAACCCACACGCCCCAAGATCCATGCTAGTGCAGTTGCATTACCGAACGAGCATGGATCGTGGGGCTTCTTACTTGAACCCCTAGTCGCCGGTTTAGCGATCGCACCGTCGAGCGGGGCTCCGTGGATCGCCTTGCTCGCGATCGGGGCATTTCTAATGCGCCAACCTATAAAGGTGATCTTTGCCGGCGGGATTGCGGCGAGAGATCGTCCGCAGGCACGAATGGCGATCAGATTTATCATCGCCTTTGCATTGGTTTTCTTTTTCGGGGCCATCGGGTGTGTCTTTTTCGTAAGGCCAATAAGCTTGATCCCTTTCGTCATAGCCTTACCATTTGCTTCGTATCAGATCATTTGCGATGCGAATAGAAAGTCTAGGAACCTACTAGCAGAGATCTTTGGCTCGATCGCAATTTCGTCACCTATAGCAGTGATGGCTATGGCGGATAATTGGCCGATTTCAAAAGCTGCTGCGATCTGGTCGGTGATGATCGTTAGGTTGATCCCGTCAATACTATATGTAAGAAACCGGCTAAATCTCGAAAAGGGGAAGGTATTTTCCAGGATCCTACCGGTCGGAACTCATATATGCGCATTTTTGCTTATTACAGTTTTGGCCATTAATGGGTTGATCCCCTATTTACCTGTTTTGATGTTTGCCGTTCTATTGATCAGATCCATAATCGGCCTCTCTCCGCTCCGGAGAAGGGTAAAGGCAATGAAGATCGGCATCGGTGAGGTGATCTATGGCACATTGACGGTCGCTTCGTTAGTCGCAGGATACTATTTACAATTTTAGATCGCATTGTCTAGGCGAGCCCGCATGCGTAAGGTGTTTCGTCGTCCTCATTCTCCAGTACCGGAAGGTAAGTCTGATTCAACTTGTCTTTATCGACCCCGACTCGATTAAATAGTGCTTTGCCGGCAAGGGATAGATATTGTATCCCGGAGTTAGATAGGATCTTAGAGATCTGCTCGGAATATTTAGACAGGTGTTCTGCGATGAAAGTTCTGGAGGCGTCAGCCGTGATCTTTGCGTTTTCGACGTCCTTGCATTCATTTGCGAATGCCTCCTTTAGGCGTAAATAAGATATGAATCCGGTTTCTACTGAGACGTGGTCGGGGGCTTCATCCGTGACCCGCTTATATTGAAATGCGTCGTGGAAACTCGATAGCTCGGAAAGCATGTATCCGGGCTGAACCCAGCCCCGATAGCTTATCTCACGCCCGGGGGGCGGTCCGCCGGGCCCGAAGATCGAATGGAACAATACCTCGCTCGCCTCACGTTGAGCGGCTCTCGCTGCCTTTTTTAGGATGGGATCGTCAATTTGACGGCCCATATCCCGAACGTGAGTGAACCATTCATTCGAAGGGCAATCGAACAAAAGGCTGATCGTACGCCATTCCGCTGCTTCTCTAATTAGTTGCTTTTCGCTCTTTTTCATCTTGAACTTCCTAATGTTTCGGCGATGCCAATTTATGGATCTCTATTTCAGGATGAGCGGGACCCAGCCGGTCCTCATTTTCCTGGCCCCAACCTCGATATGCGAACCTTCCCAAACGGCAAATGCGATCTGCGACGGCGTAGCAGCCGAAAAGCCTGCTGGCATCGGCCGGGAGATGACGACCGCCCAGCCTTTTGGCGTTTTGACGCCTTTTCCCTTTGAGAAGGCGTTCGGCGCCGGAGACAACGTGCTTGGCCCTTCGGCGATCAGGTCTTCGACGGGCTGATCGCGCGGCCCGGCACGACGATTTCCAAGAGCTCGCGCCGGAGCGTATCGCAAAGCGGCCTCGGCCTGGGCTTGGGGGTTGTTTTCGAGAGATTTTGCGTCGGCGGGATAATGGTCAACGGACGCATTTGGATAGATAGCGTTGATATTATCTGCCCGGCCCTCGACTATCGCCTGCCAATCGGCCCGCCAGAATGAGATCTCGACGGTCTTGCCGGCCTCACCCATCTGCGGTGCGGGCACATTCGGATCGGCCTGGGCGGGAAGGTGCACGGCACATCCGTCAATAAAATGTTTCGGCCCCGGCATGTCGCTCTGCGTTTCGTCTAGCCATTCGAGCCTGAATGCGATTTCAGTCCCGTTCGTGATCGCCTTGACCTTGATCTCAGGCGTTGACGGTTCTAATAACCGCGGCTCGACCAGATCCTGCAGGATCATTTTCGAAGCATGCAGCTAAACTGCGTCTCAGACCGGAGCATTCGGCTCGAGCGTTATCTCCTTGACCTGCGCGACATTGACCTCGGCCGTCGGAACCTGGACCCTTTTGCAGGAAGCTGTGAATAGCAGAGCAATGATAATTAACGAAGTGATCGATCGCATATAAAAACCTCCTTAAGGACAATTGGTGCGCGTGATCTGATAAAGTTTGTCGTAAGCCGGGCGAATGTGGACAGGTTCCTTAGACGGCACATTGACCAGTTCTTTTCCGTTCTCGTCCATTCCGATAGCCTTGTCGCCGACCCGTTTCCATTTCCGCATGATAGCCTCGGTCGAGCCGAACAGGCCTAACAGGCTCGTGAGGTCCTGATCGTTCGGGGGCGTTACGATAGACCTCAACGGCCTTATCCACGCCGGGTCCGAACATCTGCTTTGTAAACGCGGTCGGAACGTGGATGGGTGGAATGTAATCAACATTCGGCTCAAGCCCGAACTGACGCGGCAAACGAGCTTGAGAAGATCTTGTTCTCAAAAGCGAAATTAAGAATGTTGCTCAAACATAAAAAGGGCTGCCAGTTTGGCAGCCCTCGAAAATGAAAAATTGTGGTGGCCAGAGACGGGGTCGAACCGCCGACACGCGGATTTTCAGTCCGCTGCTCTACCAACTGAGCTATCTGGCCGCGTCGCTCTTAACGAGCAGGCGAATTTGTAAGTGTAAATAAGCCCATTAACGTTGTCAACTGAGTATAAATACATATCGTTAAGTTCCCTCTTTTGGTGCCTGTCAGAATTGACATCATCCCGGTGCACACTATAATCGGGGTTTGTCCGATGTCGTCACGATTCATATTATCCCCATTTGAATCGTCATAATTGTTTTATCGAGGGTTCAAATTTCGTATGTATAAAGCACTAAATATTTACTCAATAGTCGTTGCCATGTCATTTGCTGCAAGTTGCGGCGGTGAAGCGGTCAAGCAATCGAACTCAGCCGTGGCCAATCAAAGTGCTAATTCGGTTACGTCTTCGACAGTGGCTCCGACAAATCTGCCGCCCGAATTTTCGGGCACTGAGGTCAAGCAGCCCGCTAATGCTCCCGGCATTCCGAGCAATATGCAGCCGTTGCCAAAGGGATCGGCTCCGACGCCGGGGATACCGAGCGAGGCTGATCTTAAGAAGCCGTTCAAGCCCGGCACGACGCCGACACCCGGAATCCCGGATCCGGAAACTATCCGCAAAGCCTTAAATATGCGTTCGACTAACGTAAACCTTCCGCCGCCGGACGGAAAAAATCCACCGATGATGAAAGGCAATGCGCCGAAAGGCAGAAAGATCCAATAGTTAGTCTCTGATCTCGATACCAGAGACCAAGGGTAACGGCATTTTGGCCGTTACCCTTGATTTCAAACATCCGCTTTCAGTATTTTTTTACGCTCCTGCCGCATCGGCTTTGTCCGGAAAACCGAGTTCTGCCTTAACATCGGCCTCGATCCTGCCGAGAAGTTCGGCGTTCTCTTTCAACATATTCTTGACGTTGTCGCGGCCCTGGCCGAGGCGTTCGCCTTTGAACGAGAACCACGCGCCCGACTTTTCGACGATGTTGTTGTTTACTGCCAGATCGAGCAAGTCGCCCTCTCGCGAGATGCCTTCACCATACATGATGTCGAATTCCGATTCACGGAACGGCGGTGCACACTTGTTCTTAACTACCTTAACGCGGGTGCGGTTGCCGACGACGCGGTCACCGTCTTTGATCGCACCAATGCGGCGGATGTCGAGACGAAGGCTCGCGTAAAATTTCAGTGCCTTGCCGCCTGTCGTCGTCTCGGGCGAACCAAAAAATACACCGATCTTTTCGCGAAGCTGATTAATGAAGATAAAGCAGGTGTTCGAAGAAGAGACGATCGCCGTGATCTTTCTCAGTGCCTGCGACATCAACCTTGCTTGCAATCCCGGCAGGGAATCGCCCATTTCGCCGTCGAGTTCGGCACGCGGCACGAGAGCCGCGACCGAATCGATCACGATCACGTCAACGCTGTTCGAACGCACCAGTGTTTCGGCGATCTCGAGAGCTTGTTCGCCCGAATCAGGTTGTGAGATAAGCATGTCGTCGATATTTACGCCCAACTTGGTCGCATATTCGGGGTCCATTGCGTGTTCGGCATCTATATAGGCACAGACGCCGCCTGTTTTTTGGGCAGACGCGACGACAGTTAGGGCAAGGGTTGTTTTGCCAGAACTTTCAGGCCCGTAAACCTCCACAATTCGTCCACGCGGAAAGCCGCCAACGCCGATGGCCGCATCTAGGCTGAGGCAGTTGGTCGAAATTGCACCGACGTCTTCGTGCGGACGTTCGCCGAGCCGCATTATCGACCCTTTGCCAAACTTCTTTTCGATCTGCAGCAAAGCAGATTCGATCGCCTTACCTTTATCCAAGCTCATATTTGTGATCTCCCTTCCAATTAATATCCTTAATATCCGTCAATGACGGGACTATACATCCACGACAAAAAGTAGTCTAACACAAGTGATACTGTGTTGCACACATAAAACACCAGATCTTCCGAAAAAAGAGGTGAAAATGGTGCGAAATTACGACTTGAACTCGTTTTGACCAAAATTCTATGCGAATAAACAAAAAACTTCAATGAAGCGAGTGATTCCTCCGATCTCATTTTGCAGTGCGGAAGGCAATGTCCGTTGACTATCAATTGCACTTGAGTGTGGCTGAGGTTTCGTGTGGGTTGAATTAATGAGATTTGAGGTTGTGTTCCGGAGAGTTAGTCTCAAGCATTTACACTTTCTTACATCAAAACCCTAAACATCGGTCGCCGAATTGTCGTAAATACTTGCAAAGCAAGCGTGAAAACCGTTAGAGTTTGCACTATCGGATTATGGATCAGATGGACCTCATAGGTACTAAGCTGGACGGCAAGTATCAGATGACGCGCGAGCTGGGACGCGGCGGCATGGGGACGGTCTATCTTGCGACGCATCTCGGTACGGAGCGGCCGGTGGCGGTAAAGATCATTTCGCCGCAGTATATGCAGCGGGCGGAATTTGTTGAACGGTTCCGGCGTGAGGCCCGTGCGGCGGGGCGATTGCGGCATCCGAATGTCGTGAATGTTACTGATTTCGGCTTTTCGCAGACCAAAGAGGGCCAGGTCGCGTATCTTGTGATGGAATATCTCGACGGCTGTACGCTCGGCGAGATACTCGACGAGGAAAAGAACCTGCCGGTTGGATGGACGCTCGACATCCTCGAACAGGTTTGCTCGGCGGTGCATGAGGCCCACGAGATGGGCATTATCCACCGCGATCTCAAACCCGACAACATCTGGCTCGAACCAAATCAACGCGGAGGCTATACCGTAAAGGTGCTTGATTTCGGTATCGCCAAGCTCGAGGAGCACGAGGAAAACAGCAACGGAACGGGCATTCCGCAGGAATTTTTGCGTTCGACGCACACGATGGTCGATGGAGCGAAGACGACCTTTGGCGGCGATCGTGCGGGAACAAATGTCGAAGGCCATATCGCTACGCACGTCGCTGAGGCGACCACCATTGGGAGCAGTGAAAACCGGACGATGGCAGCTGAAGCAGGGATGATCAGCCTTGACCCGATCGTGTCCGAAGGCGAGACTGCGATCTTGAATAACGGCCCGGCCGGGGCCGATCAACAGGAGAGTATCAGCACTAGAGTGATCTCCGCTGAGTTTGGATCGGAGGAGAGAGCTTCGGTAGGCCGGCCGACCTCACATTCGCTTTACGATTCGCATAGTTCGGCGGAATTGACTCGGGTCGGTGCGGTTTTGGGCACACCTTTATATATGTCGCCCGAACAGTGCCGGGGCGAACATTTAGATCCGCGTTCCGATATTTACAGCCTTGGCGTTATTGCGTATCAAATGCTGTCCGGGGCACCTCCCTTTGAGGGGGATTTTAAGGACGTGATGGAATCGCATAAATTTCTCCGCCCGCCGCAGCTTAAAGCAAAGAAAGTCAGACGCAAATTGAAACGTGCGATCCTCTCGGCGCTTGCCAAGGACCCGGACGAACGCCCTCAATCTGCCGAGGCTTTTGCGAGCGAACTTAGGGCGAGGGCCGAAGGTATCTTTGGGCTTGTGCGGCGGGCGATGGTCATCTACAGCGAGCATCTACCTAAATTCCTCATGCTGACGGCGTTCTTTTCGCTGCCGATGGCTCTTTTGACCTTCCTTTTGCTGGTATTTTCGTTTCTAAAGGTCAGCGACATGATCTCGCCCAGTGCGGGGACCTTTGCGGTTGGTATCACCGGATTTTTCCTTTCGATCGTTAGTGCGTTTTGTACAAATCTGATCATCGGGACGATCGGTTGGATCGTGACGCAATATCTTTCGGTGCCGTTGAGGCCAGTGCGGCTGCGGCCAGCTCTGGGAGAAGCCCGCCGGAAATGGAAGCGCATCGCCGGAGCCGGGGTTTTGACCGCTCTGGGGCCGTTTGTCGTTTGCATTATCGGAGCCATCGTCGGATTTGTAGTTTTTGCGGCGATCCTGGGCATTTTGTATCCGCTTACGGGCTCAGTTGCGGCGATCTTTATCGGCGGCGGTGTCGGTGCCGGGATCCTGGGCGTGGTCGGATTTTTCGCGGCCTATATTATGTGGATATTGGTGCCGCCGGTCGTGATGCTCGAAAACGTGGGAGCCTTTGAAGCACTGCGGCGGTCACGCACGCTCGTTAAACGCTCGTTTATGACTGCGATGGGAGCCGTCTGCATAATGTTTCTCATACCAGCCGTTATCGCAGGAACGATATCGTTCTTTGTTAACGTATCGGCAAAGGCGCTCGATCCGAAGTCGCCGACCATGCACGAAACTGTCGCGGCAGAGACTGAAACCGCTGCAAAAGACGCTGAAACCAATAATGCTGCCACACCGGCAGCGAGCACCGATACGGCTTCGGAAACCCCCGCGTCGGATCCGAACTCCGGACCAAAGGATGAAAAGAAATTGGATTTCAACTGGAGTTTAGGCGGCCGAAATGCACGGCTCACAGAGGGCGGCGAGAAAGATATGCGAACACGGGTCCGTTATACGATCCTTGAATCGCTGATACAGATACTCTGGCTGCCGATGCAGATCTTCGTATTCTCATTTTCTGGTATCATTGTAGCGTTGCTCTATCTCAAGACACGGCTCGCCGGTGGCGAATCGATGAACGAACTCATCGAACGATTTGAGGACGACGGGCGTCCAAGAAAGAAGTGGCAGGAGCGCGTACGAGCGCGTCTGATACAATCCGGCCGCATTTCGAGCAACCCGAGTCGATGACCCTTTCCTTGAACAAGACCCCCGCGATCATAGGTTTGATAATCGCGCTTTGCTTCCTGGCAAATGCTCAAGATCTCGTGCGGGAATTCGCGGCCGGGCCCGGTTCCGTGGTACAGATCACCAATAAGTACGGGCGTGTCGCGGTTATCGCGATAGCCGCAACAGCGGCCGCAGATAAGCCGCCGGCCTCAAAGTTCAAAGCTGCCGCCGCAAAGGGCGTCGCTCCGAACGAGATCAAATTTTCAGCTGCCGGCGGGCGAACTATTATCGTTGCCGATCCACAGGATAAGCAGAAACGCATCGACATCACGGTCACGCTGCCGGAACGCGTAATTCTCAAGATCGAGACACTTGGCGGAGCCGTCGATATCTCGGGCGACCTCGCCTCGGCGGAGGTTGTGACCGATACCGGCACGATCTCGACGGATGTCCCGCTCGACGATCTCAAATACGAATTCATCTGGACGCAATCGCGTCCCCGGTTGCTAGCCGATATTGAGATAGAGGAGGCCAAGGAAAAGAGCGGCGGGCGTTTCGCGATCAGCGGAAAGTCCAAAGTCCAAAGTCCAAAGCCCAGGGTCAAGCTGCCGAATGTCGGTGACGAGTTGCCTGAAACGAAAGATAAAAAGCCAAGGGCCAACGACCAAAAGCCAAAAACCGTTTCGCTGAATTTCACCACCGCGCGCGGCATAATTTTGCTGAATGTGCCGCAAAACGAGGTGATGAGCGACCTCCGTGAGCGGCCTCTGACCGAGGCGGCGAAGGCGATCATTCGCAGCGGTGATTCGCTGCTGATGGAAGCGATCCGTCGGGCGTCGCCAAAGTATTTCGGCGACTATTCGCGAACACTGCCGCCGGTGACTATGGAACCGCGATTTGCCGCGAAGACGAAACGCGAAGAGAATCCTGACGCGGCGGTCAAGACAGCCGTTGTGCGAGTTACGGACCTCAAAAATCGGGCGATCGACGGACTTACAGCGAACGATTTTGAGGTCATCGAAAATGGTACGGCCCGCGAGATCGTTTCGGTGACGCGTTCTACAGCTCCGTTCAATCTCGTGCTGCTGCTTGATGTGTCGGGAAGCGTTGAGAATTACGTCAATTTTATCCGCAAAGCGGCCCGGAGTTTTGTCGATACGGTCGGAACCGAAGACCGCGTCTCGATCACGATCTTTAACGAAGACGTGAAACGCTTAGCACCCTTTACGACAGACAAGGAAAATCTCTCAAAAAGCCTCGACACGTTCGACGCGGGCGGCGGTACAGCGTATTATGATGCGCTTGCCTACACGATCGCCGACACCCTGCGGCCGCTGAAGGGTGAACGCACCGCGATCGTAATCCTCACCGACGGCGACGACAATCGCTCGTTCCTATCGTTCGAATCGCTGATGGGCTCGATACAGGAAAGCGGTGCGCTCATCTATCCGCTTTACGTTCCGTCCGGCCTCATCGCAATGTCGGCGACAGGAGCAGACATCGATCCGTTGCGAAAGAAATATATGTCACTGACTGCAAAGTCCGAGGGCGAAGGCGACCGTCTTGCGCGTGTTTCAGGAGGTGTGTATTACTCGATCACGCAGATCGGCGATATCCAAAAGGCCTACGACGACATCGTTCTCCAACTCCGCTCTGCATACAACATCAAGTTTCGTTCGGATATTGCGGGAGGCAATTCCCCGCGTCTTAAGGTCAAAGCCAAACGCGAGAACGCCTTCGCGACGGTGACTTCCGTAGTCGCAGAGCAGTAGCGGGAGATCGATCAGTTGAGTTGCTCGATTACGGGCACCCAACTTCAAAAGTAATAAACAAAACCTCATGCCGCAAGATGCCATCTGTACGCCCGAAGCACGCATCTTCACTCCAAAAGCACGCGACTTTAAGCAATTAGATCGTGACTTCAGGTGAGAAGCACGCGTCTTCAAACAATTAGATCGTAACTTCACATTAGAAGCACGCTACTTTGAACAGTTAGATAGTAACTTCACACCGGAAGCACGCGACTTCGGGCGAATAGATCTTAACTTCGCGTGAGAATTACTAAACTTTGCGTCAGTATTGACTAACTCCTCTGTGAGGTAGTCCAACTTTCGTACGGAATTGACCAGCTTTTGCGTGGAATTGACCAACTTTCTGACAATTTCGGTATTCTGTGGTCAAATTATATTCACGGTGAGCGACGAATTATTACGATCTTTGTTTGATGAGAGCGAGCGGCGGCCTTTGACGGTCTCGGAGCTGAATGCCGAGGTGCGAGCTCTGCTCGAGCGGACTTTCGCGTCCGTCTGGGTCGAGGGCGAGGTCGTGAACTTTACTAAAGCAGCGTCACAGCATTGGTATTTCAATCTCAATGACGGCGACTCGCAGATCAAATGCGTCTGCTGGAAGGGCACCAACTTTAAGATCAGGTTTCAGCCGAAAAGCGGCGATCTGGTGCGTGTCCGCGGCAAGATCAGCTTTTATCCGGCAAAAGGCGAGACGCAGATCGTTGTCGAGTCGCTCGAACCTTCGGGCGAAGGGGCACTCGCCGCGGCATATGAACAGATCAGGTCAAAGCTCGAGTCAGAGGGGCTTTTCGAACCGGAATTAAAGCGGACGATCCCTTTTCTGCCCAAACGCGTTGCGGTCGTGACGTCAAAGTCCGGTGCGGCTTATCACGATATCTTGTCGGTGCTGACGCGGCGTTCGAAGTCGGTCAGCATTTTGTTGATACCGACGCTGGTGCAGGGCGAAGGGGCGGCCGACAGCATTCGCACCGCCGTCGTCGGAGTAAATGCCTACAATTCGAGTTTGCCGCCTTCTGACAAGATCGACGTGATGATCGTCGGGCGGGGCGGCGGTTCGGCTGAGGATCTGTGGGCGTTCAATGACGAAATGCTCGCGAGAGCGATCAGAGCAAGCGAGATCCCCGTGATCTCAGCAGTAGGTCACGAGATCGATTGGACGATCGCCGATCTTATTGCAGATCTGCGTGCTGCGACGCCTTCGGCAGCGGCGGAAATGGTCGCGGGCAGGGAAGAAGACTTCCTTTTCGATCTCAAAACTGCTGAGACGAAGCTCGCTTCGATGATCGAGTACAAAATGTTCGGTGCGGCAACTCAAACGAGGGAGGCTGCCGCCGGTTTGCAGTCAGGATTCTCGGTGTCTCTCCAGCGGGCGAAGGACAGATTTGCGGCCGTCGCGGCCCGTTTGACACCGGCTACACTGACGGCGAGGGTCGCGGCAGCCGCAAATTCGCTCGCGGTCCTCGATCAAAGAGGCACTACCGCGATCGACGCCGTGATGAAACTGCGTAACGAGGCACTCCGCGTCGGCATGGCGAAGCTCGATGCTCTTTCGCCGCTTGGCGTACTCACACGCGGGTATTCGATCACGCAGGCGGCCGACGGCACGGTATTGAGAGACGCTTCAGCGGCAAAACCGGGTGATAAGTTGAACATCCGCCTCGAGCGTGGGAAACTGAACGCCGAGGTTTTGTCATCAGAAGATTAGAGAATGTTGAAACACCCTTTCGCGATCGCATGTATTGTAGTTTTTGGCCTTGCAGCGATCGTTGGGCTGGGAACGCTCATCTATTACCAGAGCCTAAAGTCGTCGCCGCAGTACTCACTGGCGCTGCTTGTTGACGCCGCGAAACGCGATGACAAGGACGAGATCGCCGAGATCGTCGATATCGACGCGGTCGTTGACGATTTTATGCCGCAAGTGACTGATAAAGCCGTCGAACTCTACGGTCGCGGCCAGCCGCCCGAGATATTGTCAAAGGTTGCTCGGCTTGCGTTGCCGCTTTTCCCGGCTGTCAAAGAAAGGGCAAAAGCTGAACTTCCGCGAGTTATCCGCGACCGCACCGAACGTTTTGGCTATGTGCCGTTTTTTGCGATGGTGCTTGGTGCCGAGCGGTATCTGGATATAAAGGTCACGGGCGACACCGCGATCGTAAAGAGTAAGATCAAAGACCGCCCGCTCGAGATGAAAATGCGGCGAAATGGTGACCGCTGGCAAATAACCGGCGTCAAAGACGAACAGCTCGCGACGGCAATCGCCCGCAAGGTCGGACAAGAAATTATGGCGATCGCCGTCGGCGGCGGAAAGAACGCTGCCGAGCAGTTTGGGATCGGAAATCTGGCGGATCTGCTGAGGCAGGCTGAAGAATTGGTAAGGTAGAGTTATGGAAAAGTCTTTCGAATCGTCACTAGCAGAACTCGAACAGATCGTCGGAAAGCTCGAAGGCGGAGATCTGCCGCTCGAGGAGAGCCTTGCACTGTTTGAGACCGGGATCAAACTCTCACGGGAATGCCGTGCCAGGCTCACCAATGCCGAAAGGCGCATCGAAATACTGATGAAAGATCCGGACGGTGATCTGACAGCGACTGCGATCGAGCCTGACGAGTTGAGATAAGCGCTACTTCGTCACGAACATCAAAATACCCATCGCCGCGAAAACGACTACGACGAGTCCCAGACAAAGTAATCCTACGACGACGAAATAGATCGCAATGTTTGTCGTATTATCTTTCCCGGTTTTGCCGTTATATTGCTTGCCGCACGCCGGGCACTTTACATGTGTCAAGAGCTTAGGGCCGAGAATGCCGCCCCACCAGGTGAACGACATTTTCTCAGAGTTCGGGTTACCGCATTGCGGGCAGGGTGCGTAAGCTGTCATGGTTTTGGCGGTGTGACGACCAGTTTCTTTTCCATCAGACTACATGCTTCAATGGTACTCGTCGGATCGATCGCGAGATTGTCGAGAACGATCTGACGGATCTTGCCTTCTTTATCTACAACAAATGTGCCGCGTTTGCCATAGCCGCCGGCTTCGTTAAAGAGGCCGTACTGCTTTGTCACCGCACCGCCCCAGTCGCTGAGCAACTGGAAAGATGTCACGCCGATCTTTTCGGCGAATGCCTTGTTAGCGAAACGCGAATCCATGCTTATGCCGAAAACTTTTGTGTTTGCTTCGTCGAATTTGGCGATACCAGCCTGGTATGCCTGAAGTTCCTTCGTTCAGCCGCCGGTGAAAGCAAAAACATAAAAGGCAAGCACGACGTTGCTTTTGCCGCGGAGGTCGCTGAGTTTGACCTTTGTCCCTGCCGTATCCGAAAGCGTGAAATCGGGTGCCGTGTCACCGATCTTGAGTGCGGTTGACGCGGCAGGCGGATTTGTTTGCCCGATAGATGCGGCAGCAAACATGCATATCGCTGCTGCCGCGAGTATTAGATTCTTCATGATCCTACCTCAAAATGGACGAGCTATCGCCTGGAACTAAAGATGCTCAAAATGTACCAGAAAAGCAGTGCCACACTCGCGAAAAGGGTCAGTGCGGCGGCTACGTGCTGCTTTGTATTAAATCGATGGAGGACGTTCGACGTCTGATACAAGATCGACGTACCAGCGAATGCAACCATCACAAAAGCAAAAATATTACCGAGCGTGAACCCAAAGATCGCACTCGCAATTATGAATCCCAGAGCCGCAAACCCGCCTATGGCAAGGATCGGAGCGAGCCATGAAAAATCGCTTCGGGTGATCAGAACCGTAAACGTCAGGCCTGCGAAAAGGCCGAGAGCGACGACGCCTGCTTTCAAGATGACAGTGCCGTCACCTGAAACACTTGCCGCAATTGCCAGCAAAGGAACAAATATTACCGCTTCAGCCACTACAAAAATGCCCAGCCCCATATATTGGGTGGCGACTGATGTTTCCGAGACCGCCCAGCGATTTGCGAGGTATGAGATCCCCATGAACAGGCCGAGTACAACGAGCCAGCCGATGCTGCCGCCTGAAAACAATAGGCTTGCGATCACTCCCGCGATCGGGGTTGCAAAAAAGAACGCTTCGACCGCAATGAACGCAAGAACAGTAATTGCGAGTAACGCGTAGGTCTTTCTGATAAAAGCAGCCCGTTCGAGCGGCGCTGCTTCTGCCACGGTCATTCCGTAATTAGTTGAGTAATTGTCCATGTATTCCCCCAAGATTGATTAGATGCTCATTTAATGATTCAGGTCGTCTGCCGCCAATCGGTATCATTGTTTCGACTTCCTTTGAACATAGATTCTACGCTCCAGACGCCTGCACCGCGTGATGCGATGTAAAGCATCAAAAAACAATATACGACGGCGAGTTCACCGCGGTTCTGCAAAGGCAAAAATGCCTGAAAGCTAAAGTGCGATAAGAAATAAGCCACCGCCATTGTTCCGCTCGAAATAAATGCCGCGAATGACGTAAAAAGCCCGATCATTATCAAAAAACCACCAATGAGTTCGATCGCTCCTGCCGCCGCGATCAGAGGAGACAGTCCGTCGGGCGACGGGTTTGAAGAGGGCGGAAAGCCCAGGAGTTTTTGCGAGCCGTGCCAAAGGAACAAGAAACCTGTGACGATCCTTAGGATCGCATAAATATAGGTTGCATATCGTCCGAGAAATCCGTCCATATAATTGTTTCCGGTTGTGTGATTTGCGTCGATTATAGCGCACTTTGTGCGCATTAGACGGGAATCGGCCTCATTGCGACTTCAGAATGAAATATCCGGCAAGAACAAAAAGAAGAGCGGCGAGCGAACAGACTCCCCAGACAAACACGCGGTTCCGCTTTCCAAATGCAAGTTGCCAAACCCCGGTTACAAATGAAGCGAGCCCAAAGACGATCACAATGCCAACCAATGCCGCGATCATCCGGGCTTGCTCCATAGTCCCGTTGAACCTTGGGCCGAGCGGGCTTGTATTAATAGCTGCCCCGAGCATCCACCAGCCGATGTACCCCATAAAAAGCACCAAAGATCCGCCGCATAACGCCAGAAGTGATCCGCGGATCCTGATCGAACGACTGGTTTGAAGAAGTCCGTTACATTGCGGGCAAAGCGACGCGGTTGTATCGGCCTGAAAACCGCATTTGTAACAGCTCATCTGTCTGACGGGGATATTTGGTTCGTCCATTTGGGACGATGATACATCAAGCACGGTAAGATCGAAAAAAGACGCAATATTTAGAGATGCAGATCTTCTATTGCGGGCATTGTAATCTGCCAATCGAATAGTATTTTGAGTGCAACAGGACTAACATTAACTATCTAAGGAGACGTTAGTATGAATGCAAAACGAGATCTGTCGCGAAGAACATTCCTGAGACAAGGGGCTTCAGTCTCTGCCGTTTCGTCGATTATTTCGATCGAAACACTCGCCTCAGCGGAAACTGCCTCGACAACAAACGCGGCGACGAAAATTCCCAGGACCGCGGATGTTCCCGTTACTACGGAGGCCGCCCAGTCGCTTACCAACAAAACCATCGCGAGCCGATCGAACACGACGGGGACCGATAACATAAACATTCGAGAATATCCCATCGTTGGCGAGGATATTACCGAGGCCTTAAATGCAGCGATCGCGGATCTTAGCCCGCCGGATTCGCTCGGCGGCCGTATCCTGATCCCGCACGGCGTTTGGGGAACTGCGGGTGGGCATGATCTTTCGGCTTCGATTTCGATCGAAGGCGTCGGATATAACCAAAACACCGGGTGGGGAACGGAGCTGAAATTGCGATCGAGGGCACATGACTACGTTTTTCGGGTTCGCTCGAGTCATCAGAAATGCACGATCAAGGATCTCGGAATCAATATGCAGAATGCTCCTTACGCAACCGGGTTTCTGCTGACAAACATCGACCTGCAGCCGGATGCGAACATCTATGCAACGACACTGGAAAACGTCGGATTTGATAGCGGCCTTTTTGGGATCAAGGTCGAATCGATTCCGAATGAGGGCGAGCAGACCCAGTTCGAATGCATCCTGAACCGATTTGAGCGGCTCTCGTTCATCAGCTGCCGTACAGCGTTCTATTGCAATACGATAAATAGCGGGTTTCATTTCGACAATTGCTACTTCAACCTACCTACACGGCACCCCACCGGGAGATCGTCGGGCGGTGTTGCGTTCGATTGTCCCTTTGTGGGTAATCTTTCGGTGGCCCATTGTTTATTTGTCGGGAGTCAGTCGCCTTATGATCCCGAACGGCAAGACGGGTCAACTGTTTTGAGGACTGTCGGAGCTTTTAACAATATCTGCTTTTTTGATTGTCAGGAAGAGGGGATCGAATACTGGTACCGGAACGCTTTAAATTGCTTTGATTATGTTCCGCTTGTCTTCAGGAATTGTCTGATCCAGTCGAAGATGAAGTTCACGGCAGGTGGTGCGGTTGTGTTCGATTCGTGCCGGCTGCAGGCGTTGACCGACAAAGGCGTGATCCAGGATGCCGACGATGCGCATGTCCGGATCTATTTCGAAGGGCTTAATAATTTTTACAAGCCGGGCGGCGAAGCCGATAGTCAGAACCTCGGTCTGCTCGGCACCTTCGTAAACGATCGCTCGAGGCTGATGTTAGGTTCGACTATCCTACCGTTGGTCGAACCTCAAATGCCCGGAGCCGATCCGAATTATGTTTTTCACGCTTCGCGAGGCGAAGTCGTCATCAGAAAGGGCCAACAATATGTTGGCATTTACAACTATCTCGTAAAACCTGAGACGCTCGTTTTTGCACAACTCAGGTCATTTGATTCCGGCGGAACCGCGATCCGCGATGTGCAATGCGAGGAGGACTATTTCCAGATCAATCTAACGCAGGCCGCAGCTGATGATCTGAAGATCGGATTTAAGGTCGAGGTTTCTGAGCATCTTCTTGGTGTCTATAAGTACGCACCGTGGGTAAGCGTTGGGGCTCCGACCTGCGGGATCGATTAATAAAAAGCCCTGTGAACTATTGATCACAGGGCGTTTGTCGATTAGAGTTGCGAAAAACGTTAGGCAACAGCCTTGACCGATTCAGGTTCGACACGGGGAGCGGCAAGTCCGAGTTCGGGCGAACGCCATAGGTTCGACACCAACAACTCTCGGATAAAGGTCATTTCCTTTGGCAGTCGATCGTAGAGTTGGAAGAAAAGTTCGTCGTGCATGGCGATCTCTTTGAGCCATAGATCGCGGTCGAGATTCATTACCTTATCGAACTGTTCTTTCGTGAAATCGAGCCCACGCCAATCCATGTCCTCGTATCGCGGCATCCAACCTAGCGGCGTCTCGATGCCGATGGATTTCCCACGAGCACGCTCAACGACCCACTTCAGGACGCGCATATTTTCGCCGTAGCCGGGCCATGCAAATTTGCCGTTCTCATCTTTCAAGAACCAATTGACCGAAAAGATACGCGGCGGTTCTGGTATCTGACGTCCGAAATCGAGCCAGTGAGCGAAATAATCGCCCATGTGGTAACCCGCGAACGGCAGCATCGCGAACGGGTCGCGTCGGACCTCGCCGATGTTGCCAAATGCGGCGGCCGTCATTTCTGAACCCATTGTCGCGGCCATATAGACGCCGAAAGCCCAGTTAAACGATTGCTGAACGAGCGGGACGACCGAGTTGCGTCGGCCGCCAAAGATGAATGCCGAGACGGGAACGCCCTTAGGATCGTCAAAATTCGGATCCGCGACGGGGCACTGCTCGATCGGGGCGGTAAATCGCGAATTCGGATGTGCGGCTTTGACCTCGCTCGCCGGGGTCCAATCGTTACCCTGCCAGTCGATCGCGTGTG
>JBGAVK010000011.1:61688-65745 GCA_044228165.1 Pyrinomonadaceae bacterium
GTCGCCGTCGTCGGTCAAAGCAACGTTCGTAAAGATCGTGTTCTCCTTGATCGAGAGCATCGCGTTCGGATTTGTGGAATAATTCGTGCCCGGTGCTACGCCGAAAAAGCCTGCTTCGGGGTTAATGGCGTGGAGTTTGCCGTGTTCGTCGGGTTTGATCCAGGCTATATCGTCGCCGACAGTCGTGATCTTCCAACCTTCGTCCTGAAACGCCTTGGGCGGGATGAGCATCGCGAAATTCGTCTTGCCGCAGGCCGACGGGAAGGCGGCACAGACGTAATCTTTTTGCCCATCCGGCGATTCAACGCCGACGATGAGCATGTGTTCGGCGAGCCAGCCCTGAGCACGCCCCAAGGTCGAAGCGATACGCAACGCAAGACATTTCTTACCCAAAAGAGCGTTGCCGCCGTATCCTGATCCGTACGAAACGATCGAGTTCTCCTCAGGAAAGTGGACGATATATTTGTCTTTCGGGTCAGGTGAACAGGGCCACGCGACATCCGCCTGGCCATCGCCGAGCGGCATGCCGACCGAGTGCAAAGCACGTGTGAATTCGCCGTTGCCGAGAGCTGTGATCGCCCGCGTGCCCATGCGTGTCATGATCTTCATATTGACCGCGACATAGGGCGAATCGGTGATCTCGACGCCAAATTGCGATATCGGCGAGCCGATCGGGCCCATGCAAAACGGCACGATATACATCGTGCGTCCACGCATGACACCGTCAAATTTCTTTTTGAGGATGGCCTTCATTTCGAGCGGAGCCATCCAGTTATTGGTCGGTCCGGCGTCGCCTTTTGCACGCGAACAGATGTAGGTCCTGTCCTCGACGCGGGCTACGTCCGACGGGTGCGAGCGGGCGAGGAATGAGTTTGGCCGTTTGTCGGCATTTAGTTTGATAAAGGTGCCTGCGTCTACCATTTCCTGACACAAGCGGTCGTATTCTTCCTGCGAACCGTCGCACCAGTAAACGCTGTCGGGTTTGCAAAGCTCGACCGCGTCTGTGACCCAGCGGATCAGCTCTTCGTTGGTTACGTTCGAGGGGATATTAAGGTCTGCCATAAATTGATTCTCCAACCTACAGGTTAATGTTTTTGCGAATTGTATCGAAGAAACGAGTAATAAGTCTCGTTTTCTGCAGTTATTCGAGTAGCTTATCACAGCATTAGAAGATTGTTAACAGAGGTAATTTAGTTCAGTGTTCTTCGTGGAGAACCGGCTGCGGCCCAAACGGTTCATTTTCCCGACAATTTGCGATCCTGCCCAACGAAGGCAACGAAGAACCCGGCACAAAACGCCGGGGTTTTGCGGTTAGACGCGGAAATTTGGCATCGAAAACCGGGAACCGGGTGTGCGTGCGAAAGGAAAGCGGGGAAACCATTGCAGGAACGAGGGTTACGGCTATTTACAGCAACAGATCGCGACAAAAACGTGATCATAAGATCTAAAAAATGCCGGTTGGAAACCGAATACTCCGGTTTGGAAGTATCTTGTATTCAATTGGAAACGTGGCTGCGTCGTGCGGCCTCTGAAAATTTGTCGTCAGTTCCCGCCAGCGTCCTCATTCCCGTCGTAACCGGCGAAATGCTCACCGCAGAGCCGCTGAGAGCGCCGGCATCCGTTACACGATCTTGATGTTATTGACAAAATGTTGCAAAGATGATACAAAATACTAAATACGAGACAAGCGAGGCACCAGGCAAAATGAAAACGAACAAAAGATCACGTTTTGAGATGTTTCACGGCACGCCGAACCGCGTCAACCGTGACGGGCCGCGGGTCACGCTAAACCCTCGTTCGGTCTTCCTGCTCAATTCGAGGGCGTACGAAATGCTCGGACGTCCGGCGGCTGTCGAGCTTGGCTATGACGAATCCACGCGCACGATCGGCTTGCTTCCGAGAGATGCGCGAAACCTGAGTGCATTCCCGATAAAAGGCAAGATCAACAACAAACGGTACACCTATCGTGTGATCCACGCCGCTCCATTCTGCCGGCATTACGAGATCCGGCCGAAACGCACGATCCTTTTCACCCACATCGACCTCGACAACGAAGGCTTTCTGCTCCTCGAACTCGCGACCGCCGTCGCCGTCACGCGTGGGTTTAGGTGAAAACCCGGCCGAATATTTGTTGAATCAATGATCCATTTGAAGTATTCTACCGCTGATATGAACCCTAAGTAGATCAACACAGCGGACGCTGTCGTGCGTCATGCTTGTGATCGAGTGGAGAAGATCGCGGCTTGAAAGTTAAAGATGTCATTAAAATGATCGAGAAAGATGGCTGGTTTTTGGTTAGAATAAGGGGAAGCCATCGGCAATTTCATCATCCGGCCAAGACCGGAACCGTGACGATAGCCGGAAAAGAAAACATTGAAATGCCGATAGGAACGTTTAATAGCGTTCTCAAACAAGCGGGTCTCAAAAAATAGGAGTAGTTATGCGATATTTGGTCGTTATAGAAAGGGGTGAGACGAGTTGGGGGGCTTTTGTACCTGATCTTCCGGGTTGTGTCGCCGTGGGCGAAACCGAACAAGAAGTTAAACGGCTTATTCAGGAGGCGATAGAATTTCACCTCGAAGACCTAACTGAGACCGGAGCACAAATCCCACCCGCGATGTCGAGAGGCGATTACGTCGACGTTCTGGCCGCGTAAAATTCTACCGGCACTACGAGATCCGCCCAAAACGCACCATCCTCTTCACCAACATCGACCTCGACAATGATGGCTTTCTGCTGCTGGAACTCTCAACCGCCGTCGCCGTCACGCGTGGGTTTAGATAAGTGAGCTCATCCGGGAAACTCTTGACAATCTTAGAGATATTTCAGATAATATTACAAGGCTGTAATATTCTGCTACAGCCATAAGTACCTTATGACGGGACGAGAATTAAAAAAAGGCGACGGGAAAGCGGTATAACTCAGAAAGCGGCGGCCAGGTCACTCGGAGTTTTCGCAGCCTTATCTTTCTTTGCTCGAAAATGGCGATCGACTTCTTACAGAAACTTAGAAACAAGGCGGTCCGGCTGTTCAATTTGCGTCCTACGGAATTGCCGTTAATGGCCAATGTTCACAGAGTTGTGAAAACCTCGGACGATCAACTAACGGCTGTCTTTCGGCCTTGGGCTACCAGGGTTTTCACATTGGAAGCCTTCGCGGCCCAGGAACCCGGTTGACGTTCTTTTGTCAGCATTGAATGCAGATAAACGGGATGCCCGGCTTGTCGAAGCTCTGCCTTGGCTCGTCTTAACCTTTCCCGATATGGAATGGAATAGCCTGGTCATGACCGCCAAGGCTTATGATCTGCAAAATCGTTTGGGATTCGTTACTAATCTGGCCATGCATGTTGCAGAATTTAGAAAAGATCATGAAGCTACGGAGAAACTACGGCATTGGGAATCTGAGCTCGCCCGCTCAAAGCTTGTTCGGGAAGATACCCTCTGCAATGAAGCAATGACCACCGCCGAAAGAACCTGGCTCCAAACCGAGCGGCCTGAGATTGCAAAGCAGTGGCATTTATTGACGGGCCTTGCGCCGCATCATTTGAGGTATTATGCCGAATAAAAAAATACCTGAACCTTGGCTGTCATTCTTAAATGAGATCGACGACTCACTTGAGTCTGAGATCTCTTTTCATTGTTTCGGCGGTTTTGCTATCGCTCTGCAGTATGGCCTAACTCGCGAGACTGCCGACCTAGACATATTGGCTACGGTCGTTCGCGATCGATACCACGAGCTCTTTGAATTGGCGGGTAAAGGCTCTGCTCTGCACAAAAAATACAAAGTCTATCTGGATATGGTCGGGGCGATCGCCGTAATACCCGATGACTACGAGAATCGTCTGATCCCGATCACTGAAGCGACATTCAAACACATCCGCCTATTCGTATTGGAACCGCACGACATCGTCCTAGCAAAACTGGGCCGCGATGCACCAAAGGACATACAGGATGTGATGTATCTTGCTAAGGTGGCCAATTTAGACACGGATCTTCTTCGCGAGAGATATAACTCCGAACTTCGTCATAACGTGATCGGCCCACCGCAAAGAGCAGAT
>JBGAVK010000012.1:0-14716 GCA_044228165.1 Pyrinomonadaceae bacterium
GTACATCTTGCTCAGGCCGCTAAACTGATCCAATAGATAGTCCTCGAGCCGCATCTTGTTATGTTCAGCCGTTGCTTGTAGTTCGACTCGTTTTGTCACATTTGAAATCATACCGCAATCATATCGATCGAGACTTGCCGGATTTTTATTGCGGCTCTAAATGTCCTACACTTTTGTAGGAAATGAAAACGATCGAACTTGACCTTTTTGCCCGGGTGGCTGCCACGCTGGCGGAATCCGAAGGCCTCCGTTCCGGTACTGGTACGGCCGTCGAGATCATCGCAAAACGACTAGACGCTTCCCTCGCATTCATTACCGTGTTACGCGAAGACAGGTCTGTCGCAGATATTATTGCTTCGACAGGTCTTGCTGCCGCTGATTTTCGCCGGCTGGAATCGCGGATAATAAAAAGCAGTGTTTCGCGCATAATTAACCTCGCTGCTCCGATCGCGATCGACGATCTCAGCAAAGAATCGGTGCTTAGCTTTCTGGCGTATAGTACCGGGACACGGCTGCTTATCGCTGTGCCGATCTCGCTTAGAGGTTCGACTATCGGATTTCTTGCTATCGGTTTTCCTCCCCGTGCAGTTGTTGACGAGGATATTGTCATTCGCACGCTTGAGGTGATTTCGTCCATGATCGCCCACACCTTCCGCGTCGAGCAATTGACTGATGACTATAGTCGAAAGATCGCCGATGAAAATGTATCTCTCAAGCAAGAACTCAAGGACCGGTATGATCTGGCAAATATCATCGGCAATTCAGGCCCGATGCGGCGGGTTCACGATCAGATCAACCAGGTAGCCCGATCAAATGCCACCGTCCTGATCCGTGGCGAAAGCGGTACGGGTACAGAACTCGTCGCCGGGGCGATACATTACAACAGCCTGCGTTCTAAACGGCCGTTTATCAAGGTCAATTGTGCGGTCGGTCCTGAAACGGTCATCGATCGCGAACTTTTCGGCCTTGGACGCGGGGCTTTGGGCCGCTATTCCGCTGAAAAGAAAGGGGCTTTTGAAATGGCCGATGGCGGCACTCTATTTCTCGACCAGATCGACGCCCTTCCGCCTCAAACTCAGGTTAAGGTCCATCGCGTTCTCCATGAACGGGAGTTTGAACGGCTCGGCGGGACCGAAGCCGTACATACAAATGTCCGCATCGTCGCCTCAACGACCGAAGACCTGGAAGATGCGGTCGCGGATGGGGTCTTTCGCGAAGACCTATTTTACAGGATCAACGGGTCAACGATAGTTCTGCCGCCTCTGCGGGAACGAAAGACGGATATTCTGCTGCTTGCCGAGCATTTCCTCGAAAAGTTCGATCGCGAGCATAAAAAGGATATAAAGCGCATTTCGACGCCGGCGATCGACCTGCTGTCGGCATATCACTTCCCCGGAAACGTTCGTGAGTTGGAAAACGTTATCGAGCGGGCGGTGATCGCCTGCGATTCGAATGTTATCCATGGCCATCATCTGCCGCCGACGCTGCAAACGGCCGAGGTCACCGGCACCGAGACGAGCGTAACTCTTACGTCAGCAGTCGAAGCGTTCGAACGCGACCTGATCATTGACACGCTCAAATCGACCCGCGGCATCGTCGCAAAAGCGGCGGCGCAACTCGATTCGACCGAGCGGATACTTGGCTATAAAATAAAGAAGTACCGCATCGATGCGCGACGCTTTCGCAAATGAAACGAACCGAACATCTACTTCGCGACCTCCCCGATCCGGACGCTGCCCGGCGGTTTCTTACCAATTTAGAAGAGTCGCATCCGGCACAGCTGCATAAGCTGCAAAACACCGACGGGCTTTTATCCGACGTTCTTACACTCGTTTCGTTCAGCCCTCTGCTCGCCGCCACGCTTTTGCAAAACCCCGAGTATTTTTGGTGGCTCAACAAACGCCGGATCGAATCGGGCGTACGCGGAAAAGATGAGCTGCTCGAATCGCTGGCGCGTTTCACCTTGACCAATTCGCAGCTTGAGCCGCAAGTACTTTACGCACGGTTTCGCCGACGTGAGCTGCTGAGGATCTTTTTACGCGATATACGCCGGCTCGCAACGATCGCCGAAGTTACTGAAGAGATCTCAAATCTCGCCGATGCGATCCTCGAGACAGCTTTGGAAGCCGCAAAACGGGAGATCAGCAACCGGTTCGGCACCCCGCAGGAACCGGACGGCAAGGGCAGGTTGCGTCCGGCTACGTTTTGCGTTGCTGCACTGGGCAAATTGGGCTCAAAAGAGCTAAATTACTCGTCCGACATCGACCTTTTGTTCCTTTATTCAAACGAAGGCACGACCAGCGGAGCAGGTTCGCGAGGCTCGGTCACTAATCGGGAGTATTTTGTAAAGCTCGCTGAGCACTTTACAAAGCTCGTTGGCCAACAGACGGGCGAAGGTGCCGCTTACCGCGTCGATCTGCGTCTGCGCCCGCACGGATCGCTTGGAGCGTTGGCTCTCTCGGTAGCTGATACCGTCAAGTATTACAAAACCGAAGCACGCGAATGGGAACGTCAGGTGCTGATCCGTTCGCGCGGCTGCGCCGGAAACAAAGAATTGTATAAGAAGTTTTTTGACGAGGTCGAAAGCCTGATCTTTCCTGATACTGAGACCGTCGAAACGGCTCTGGCGAACGTCCGCCGGTCAAAAGAACGCATCGATCTCGAAAACATCAACCGCCGCGGTTATGACGTCAAACTCGGCCGCGGCGGTATCCGCGAGATCGAGTTCCTGGCTCAGGCCCTGCAGCTCGCGCATGGGGGCCGTGATAAATGGCTCCGCCGTGAACATACGTTGATCAGCCTCGCTCGTCTCGCCGACCGAAAACACCTGAGCAGTAAGGACTTAACGGAACTTTCATCCGCCTATGAGTTCCTCCGGCGCACGGAGCACATCCTTCAGATGGAGAACGGCGTCCAAACTCACACTGTGCCGGATGATGTAGAAAAGCGAGGGCTGATCGCGCGTAAGATGGAATTTGCCGCTGCGGGGAGTTTTGAAGCCGGACTCAAAGAGTCTTCGGAAAATGTCCATCGAATATTCCGGCGCGTCTTCGGCGAGTTGCAGCCGCTCGAAACCACAGAGATGGTTTCAACAGATGATCTCAAAACTGGTGCCGATATCCCCGACGCACAAGAACGAACTCGTCAGCATGTTTTGGCGTCTATCGAGAAATCAGATGTGACATTTGATCCGACCGGAAATTCGATCACGGTACTTGACCGCCTGACAGCCGTTTCGCCGCATTTTGCGTCGATGATCGCGTCAAACCCGCAGCTTGCCGCCGAACTCCCGGATCCGGACAAAAAGCTCGGCGATCCGGATTACGACGAGATAATGTCCGACGCCGTGGATGCGGCAAAGGATTTCGGCTCGCGGCTCGCGGCAATGCGGCGGGCGTGGTCGCGGTGCCTGCTTGAGATCGTCGTGCACGATATTTTTGAAAAGATCGATATTCAAGAGGCACGCCGGCTCCAAACAGGACTTGCAGAGGCAAGCATCGCCGCCGCTGTTCGTGTGGTTCGGGACGCTCTCGCCGAGAAATACGGCTCCGGGATCGAACACCTCGATCTCGCGATACTCGCACTCGGCAAACTAGGCGGCCGCGGCCTGGATTACGACAGCGATCTCGACCTCGTGATCGTATATTTTGACGAAACAGGTTGGCGTCGCGACAAGAACGGCGAGCTAATTTTGCGAGACCGTGTGTCGTCGGCCGAATTTTACAGCCGGGCGGTCGAACTATTTTCGACGACGCTTTCGTCGATGACCCGCGACGGCAATCTCTATCGGGTCGATCTCAGGCTGCGGCCGTTTGGTTCAAAGGGACTGACCGCCATCTCGATCGACGCATTTCTCAATTATATGCAGGAAACGGCGGCCGTCTGGGAGATGCTTGCGTTCATCAAGTTGAGGGCAGTCGGGGGTGATCTAAGCCTGGGGCAAACGGTTGAGAATGAGACCCGGCGGGTGATCCACGAACGGGCTCTGACAGTCGATCGCGATGAACTCCGCGAAGAGACCCGACGGGTCCGGATCGCTCTCGAGAACCAACGCCGCGGCCCGCGTCACTCCACCGACATCGACATCAAATACGGCGAAGGCGGCATGCTCGACGTCTATTTTGCGATGCGTTACCTGCAGCTCCGCGATAATATTCCGGAAGATCCCAGTGACCGGTCGACAGTATTTATGCTCGAACGCCTTCGATCGAGCGGCTCGCTTTCCGACGAGCAATTTACCGACCTACTCGCCGGTTACCGATTCCTTTCGACGCTTGACCATAACCTGCGTCTGACCGTCGGACGCACTACCCGCGTCCCCGTCGCGAACACCGCTACCCTAGGTATCATCGCCCACAGGATGAACATAAATTCCGCCGTCGAACTACTCGAACAATTGACACTCCACCGGCTTGCGATCAGAGGGGTTTTTATTGCTGTTCTCAAATAATTAGGATCGACATGAACTGCAAAGGCCATTCCCTTTAGGACCGTTGAGAAACTAGCAGTTCTTGACCTTTGATCTTAATGCAGATAAACTTTTCAGAATCCAACAATTTGATTCCCAGCAGTTAAGGAGTTTCTTATGAAAAAATTATCCAGTTCGTTTGTTGTACTTTGCGTTTTGTTTGCATACGGGTTGACCACAGCCGCTCCGGTTGTAAATGATCCGCCTAAAACTGTTGTGATCCCGGATGGAACCGAGATCCCGGCGGTTACTACAGAAGCGATCTCAAGCAAAACCGCCAATGAAGACGACCCTATCACCTTTAAGGTTGAGGAAGACGTCATGATCAATGGATCAGTGGTTATTTCTAAGGGAACTGCGATCAAAGGGGTTGTCACTAATGCCAAGAAGGCCGGCTTCCTCGGCAAAGGCGGCGAATTAAACATTAAACTCGAAACAACGACCACCGTAGATGGTCAAAAATTGCGAGTAAGAGCCGCAAAAGGCAAGGAAGGCGAAAACAAAGTAGGCACGACCATAGCGTTAACGGTCTTGCTCGGCCCGGTTGGCCTCTTAAAGAAGGGTAAGAATGCCGAGATCAAAGCGGGCACAAAGATCACTGTGTTCACTGACGAAGAAAAGTCTGTGAACGTCGTTACGCCGTAACCGTCTCACCGTTAGATGTCTCAAACCAGCACCGCGTGCAAATGCGGTGCTTTTTTCTTTTGTTTTGCCCGATTTCGATGTTTTGGGCGAGGCTCTGTACCAGGAGTTGCTCCTTTTCTGTAAGTTCATCCCACGATCTCATCTTCGGTGAACCGCAACGCGGACAGATTTTTTCGCTTCGCTCTATCATTTGTTATACTTGGCGAGTATCAGACACTGACCAATTCTAGCAAATCCAAGCAACGACGATGACAAAAGCGATATTTCAGTTCCCGGCTTTCTGCCTGCTGCTAACCGCATTTTACCTTCAGGCTTTCGCTCAGCTTGAGCCGAAATTTGATTTTTATACCAGGGGGCCATACCGCGACAATGTGCCGAGGCCGCAGAGCTTGCTGCGGTTCGATGTGGGCGATCACCACACTACCTATGCCCAAATGGAGCAAGTAATAAACGCCATTGCCGCTTCGGCTAGTGACAGAGTGAAGATCTTTGACATCGGAACGACGAACGAACATCGGATGCAGCACATCGTCGCCATCTCGTCGCCTGAAAATATGGCACGGCTCGACGAGATCAGGGCCGCAAACGCCCGGCTCACCGACCCGCGAAAGACGCCGCCTACAGAGGCCGCATCTATCGCTCAAAGCAATCCTGCGATCGCCTGGATGGCATACACAATTCACGGCAACGAATCGTCGTCCTTCGAGGCATTCATGCAGGTCATCTATCAGCTCGCGGCATCGAACGAGCCTGCAACGCTCGATATCCTAAAGAACACTGTCGTTCTCATCGTCACAGGCGAGAATCCCGACGGGCACGAGCGATTTGCTACCTGGTATAACAGCGTCGCTGTCGGCGATCCGAACCGCAACGCTATCGAACACCGCGAACCTTGGGCGATCTGGGGACGGGTAAATCACTACCGCTTTAATCTAAACCGTGACACGCTCGCTTTTACCCAAAAAGAATCACGAAACATGCAGCGGGCATATATGGACTGGAACCCACAGCTTGCGGTGGATCATCACGGCCAGCCTTCGCAGTACTTTTTTCCGCCCGTCGCTCTACCGATCAACCCGAATCTGCCCCAGCCGCAATACAATAAATGGCTCGACGTTTACGGCAGAGCAAATGCAGCCGCGTTCGACAAGAATAATTGGGACTATTATGTTCGGGACGTTTTCGACGCCTTCTATCCGGGCTACTGGGATATGTATCCGTCGCTGATGGGTGCGACCGGCATGACCTTCGAAACAGATGGCGGCGGGCCCAAGGGACTGAACTGGACTCGGGAAGATGGAACTATCGTGACGTTTCGTTCATCGATCGCTAAACATTACACTGCTTCGATGACCACGCTGGAAGCAACGGCCAAGAACAAGACCGAACGGATCAAGGATTTCTATGATTTTCGCGCGAAAGGGATGGCCGACAACGCGAAATCAAAGATGAAACGCGTCGTTATCGACCCGACCTCAGACCGCGTCAAAGCAGCCGAGATGATCGAGGTCCTGCGGCTCTCGAACATCGAAGTAAAGGTCGCGGCTGCCTCGTTCACTTCGCCCACCGCCCATACTTATATGGAAAAGGACGCTAAGGCAGCCGCCAAGACCTTCCCTGCCGGCTCCTACATCATCGACCTCGACCAGCCTCAGCGTATCTATCTCAAATCGGTCATCGAACAAGACACGCCGCAGGATAAGGCATTTATCGATGACAATATGGCACGATTCAGCCGCAATCAAATGCGCGGCGGCAGTCAACCCAAGGAAGAGTATGGCTTTTATGACATTACCGCCTGGTCAATGCCGCTTTCGTTCGGAGTTGACGCGTGGTGGACAGAGGAAGCGGCAAATGTAAACGGAGCCATGGTTGACGCCGAATACCTCGCAAATGCCAAACGCGGCGGCGTCACTGGCCGTGCGTCGATCTCGTACATCATTCCTTACGAGACCGATTCAACTTCGGCGATGGTCATGCGCTTAATGCAAACCGGGTATAAAGTTGCCGTCTCGACCCGCACTTTGAATGCCGGCGGCCGCAACTGGAAACCCGGGACATTCGTCGTTCGCGTATCGCGAAATCCCGCGTCGCTTCACGACACGATTTCCCAATTCGCACGCGAAATGGGCGTTAATGTGACCGCCGTCAATTCCGGCTACTCTGACGAAGGCGACACGAGCGTCGGGGCCGAATCAGTGATCAGCCTCAGGGAACCAAAGATCGCGATCGCCGCTGACGAAGGCGTCACCCAGGAATCGTACGGCTCAATATGGTGGACTTTTGATAAATTCGGCATCAAATTTACGCCGATGACGATCTCGACCATAAAGAATGGCGGGCTCAAAGGCTATAACGTTCTCATCCTTCCGGAAGGCTCGTCGAGCCGGTATATGAGTTCGTTCGGCGGCGGTGGCGTTTCGTCGCTTAAAGAATTTGCGAGTGATGGCGGCACGATAGTCACCATAAGCGGTGCATCGGTGTTTGCGACTCTAAAGGATGTAGGCCTGACGTCATCGAAAATGGTAGGCAGCGACGAAGACGAACAGAAAGGCAAGATCCCGGACGATGTCAAACCTTCGCCGTCACCGTCACCCGCAGGCGTAGTTTCCGGTTCGGAATTCAAGTCCGACCGTGCCGAGGGTGTCGCGCCATCACTTCCCGCTATCGCCTCGCCGTCCGCTAACGCAAACAAGGTTCCGGAGGCTTTGCCGGGAGCGATATTCCGGGCGACGATCGACCGCACAAATTATCTTACCTACGGACTTTACCGGGATGAATTACCGGTACTACTCGCGAGCGGGTATTTTTTCCGCTACTCAAAAGAGGGCACGAATGCCCTTGTATTTGACGCGACACCAAAGAAACCGCTGACCATTTCGGGTTTTGTTTGGGAAGGCAATACCGAGCGTCTCTTAAAAGGCACCGCCTATGTCATTGACGAACCAACAGGTAGCGGCCACGTGGTTTTATTTGCCGAAGACCCGTTCTTTCGCGGAATGACAAGGGCAAATACACGGCCATTCTTTAACGCCATCACATTTAACGGAGTCTTCTAGATGTTTGTTGTAAAAGCCGGGTTTAGTGACAATATTGAGATCCGTTCGAGTGCGGAAAAGGTCCGCGAGTTCTTTTCGGACATTACCAACTTCGCCGATCTTATGCCGGGCGTTGATCAGATCCACGTTGACGCCAAAGGCATCGCCCACTGGAAAGTGCAGGCTGACATACCTTTTGTCGGGAATATGCTGCAGAAATTTGCCCTTGAAATTGCCGAAGACAGCGAAGATCGCATCGAATGGCTGCCGCTGCGCACCGAGGCTGAAAACCTCCTCCGATACAGTGCGGACTTCCTTTCAAAGGCAAAGGACGTGACGCTCGTTCATTTCTCACAGGTTGTTGAGCTTCGCCGCAAATCCGCCCGTGACCTGCACGCACTCGCATGGCTCGCGGGTGAATCCGTAATATCAAGCGAAATGACAAAACGGATCACCGAGATGATCCGTGTTTTTATCGATAAAGCCAAAGAAAGGTTAGAACAGTGAACGGCCGCTTATGTGATCGCCCCGCCGTCAACGATCACGATCTCGCCGCTCATGAAACTGTTGCGGTCGGAGCACATGAACGAGGCAAATTCTGCGAGTTCATGCGGATCGCCTTTTCGGCCCTTTGGCACCCAGAAATCGTGCATCTGGATCAGCCGTTCGGGTAGCGAATGGCCCAGATCGGTATCAAAGATCCCCGCCGCTATGGCATTGACCGATATCCCGAAGTTCGCAGCTTCTCGTGAAAGACACTTTGTAAACCCGATCATTGCGGCCTTCGACGTGGCATAGTGGACCGAGGTCGGCAAGCTGCGTATAGCACCCACAGAAGTGATATTGAGAATATGGCCGTGCCGTTCGCGCAGCATCTGCTTGTAAAACGGCTTTGTGACCGCAAAAAGGCTGCCGACGTTCGTATCGACTACCCAATCCCACGATTTATCGGTCGTCGTGGCAAAGTTGTCCCCCTTGTTGACGGCGGCATTATTTACAAGGATCTGTATGGGCCCCCACGCGTCTTTGATCTCGCGGGCAACATGCTTCATTCCATACCGGTCGGTGACTGAAACCTTAAAACTAAGAGCACGGCGTCCGTGAGCCTCGATCTTTTTCTCCACCTCTTTGGCGAGTTCATCGCTCGAATGATAATTAAAAGCTACGTCGGCTCCTTCGCGTGCAAACACCTCACAGATCGCCGCTCCGATACCCCGCGTACCGCCCGACACAAATGCACGTTTTCCTTCAAGTAATAGGCTCAATTCGTGTTACTCCGTTGACCTTCAATAAGATGGAATACAAATAGAAAGGTTAATTGCCGACGGGGAAAAAGGCAATTCTCGAAAGGTAAAATCAGTTCAAACGCTAAGTCTTTAACAAATATGAGGCCGCGTTTTGGGGCCCGTTCAGGCGGCCGCACGAGCGGTCGTAAACGGCTGCGGCAGAAGTGCGTTGATCTCCCGGATTATCTCATCGGTCGAATTCGGCATGGTCATTCCTACGGTTGCGGCTTTCATTCTCGAATACTCTCCATTATCGACGAGCAAATTCTGGATCGTATGTACGATGTCGCTGGAACGGTGAAGCAATATGCCTGCGCCTTTCTTTTCTAAGAGTTTGACCGTGCCGGCTTCCTGCGGCATCGGCGGCGTTGTCGCGTCCGCAATGATCGGCAGACGACAAGCCAACGCTTCGAAGGTCGTAAGGCCGCCGAGTTTCGAAACCATAACATTAGCAGATTGCATCAGCTTTTCGATCTCTTCTGAATAACCGATCACTTTGATCGGGAATTTTGCCGTCTTTGCGATCTCCTCCGCCTCGAGTCTTAACTCCTCATTCTTACCCGCTAGAAAGATCGCCTGAACATCAAGTTCGCCTCGCGCGAACTCTCGAAATATCTGCGGAATATTGCCGCCGCCGACCCAACCGGCGTTAACGAATACCGTGAACTTCTCAGGATCCAATCCATAGAACCGCCTGGCATTTTGAGCGTCTTTTTCGTCAACTTCGCGGAATTTGGGATTAACGGGCATCCCCGAAACCTTGATCTTCTCAGGCGAAACGCCATAGTCGATCAGTTGATCCCGAGCGTCTTCATTGGCTACCAGGTAAAGTGATACATCATCACACGCCCAGCCTTTCCAAAACCCGTAACATGGATCAGTTACAACAGTTACGAGCGGAACCTGAGAAGTAAGATCAAGTTCTCTAAGTATGCGGCCAAAAATGTGCTGAGTCAGCGGATGAACACTTACAACGATGTGCGGACACCATTTTTCGAACTGATCACGGACATACCCGATACAGCGTTTATGAAAGAACTCGCGAGTCTCAGGCCTGATCTTGTTGATCGCCCAATAGAGATATTTCATCCAATGCTGCTTGTTTTTAAGCGTCCAATTGTAAATCCCGACCAGCTTTTCAGTAACCCGATGCGATTCCTCAACCGCTTTTATCACGCGAACAACAGGTGATGATCCTTTCCAAAATTTTTCGAGGCCCTCTGAGATCGCAGCCGCGGCAGACCGATGTCCGCCGCCGGTGTCGGAGGAAATTATCAAGATTTTTGGAGTGGTTTGGGACACTGAGTGTAGAAAGGTGCTAGGCTTTCAAAGCTACTTCCCTCGCAGCCGAAAAGCCGGCCGACTTTGCGGCTTTTTTCATCTGCCCTTCGAGGCGTTTTATCTTGATCAAATGGCCGGGATTAAGCGGAAGTGACGGATAAAAGCAATTCGATTCGTGGGTGCAATGGCAGCCGTTAGCAACTTCCTTACGGCGATCTTTCATCAGATCCGAATTCCAAGCAGCCTGAAAATCCCATTCAAAATCGCGAAGATTTAATACGTCAGCCTTATTTTCGCACGACGAAAGAGCTCCGTTGTCATAAATGACAGCTCCGGCACTGCCTGCATAACATTTGAGCTGAGCCTTGTCCTCGGCTTTCGTCTTGGCTATGACGTCGTGCATGTAAATATCTACCGCCGCCTTAAAGATGCCTGATTTGCCGCCATAATTGTTCTTTAATGCGGCACTTTTTGTGTCTTCTAGGATCATGTGCGAGAGTTCTTCGTAACGGCGATGATCGAACTCTAGCTCCAGCGGATCTGCCGACGGCGGGCGAATGTAATTGATATTCACCTTGTCCGGCTTGAGGTCATATTTGAGAAAATCGTACCAATCAAAGATCGTATCCTCATTCGAGTGCATCACACAGGTACAGGTTTGGATGTCGAGCTGCGGATACTGTTCACGCTTCATCTGCTGAAGGGTGCGTGCCGTATGTATCGCTTTGTCCCAACTTCCTTCTTTGCCGCGGATCTTTTCGTGGGCCTCTTTCATCCCATCAATGCCCAATGCGACCGAGACATTCAAATTAGGGCACTCGTCCATTATTCTCGCGACGTCCGGGAATATACGCGGATGGATCTGCCCGTTCGACATCAAATAAACAGAGTCGAGCTTATTATTTTCGTAAAATGACCGGACGATCTCGGGCAGGTCCTTTCGAGTGAACGGCTCACCGCCGGCGAGCACCAACACTCCCAAATTACCACCAAGAGTTTCTGAGATCTTTGCGATCTCATCTGCCTTCATCTGAAGCTTTTTACGCGGCCGGTCATCCAGTTCCTCCGTAAAGAAACAGTGCGTACAGCGCATATCGCAAACGCTTGTGACCAGAATGTTAAGAAAAACGGGCGAGATCGGCTTTCCGACGATGATACTCGCGTACCGTTTGAATATCTCTTTTGTGGCAAAATCCATTTTTAATTCTCAGCAAAAAATACTGCCTCTCCAATTAGATGCAGCAACTACTAGACCTGTATTAATTTACTTTATTTCCGGCAATTTTGAAACCTATCAATATGGCGTATAGTCGGTCGCAGCACCTGCGCAAATATTGCCGGCAGCGACCCTATAGCAACTTTTATGGATCACACAGATGATTTGTTTATGAATACTTTTGGTCACGGCCATGACACCAGAATGGACTCGTTGATCATAACGTATCGCTTCTGCAAATAGTTTCACTCTTCGATGGATATGAAACCGTGTATCGAAAGCACCCGTCTTTTCTTTTGCAAAAGTCGCCGCCGTAACGTCGATGGCTTTTATTCCGATACTATTCGACTTAAACTTGCACTATGTTTCGCAGAATCTACCTTGATAATAGTGCGACCACACCCGTCGCTCCCGAAGTCATCGATGCGATGATGCCATATCTAACAGGTAAATTTGGCAACCCGTCCAGCATTCATTACTTTGGGCAGGAGGCCCGCTCCGCGGTTGACCGGGCACGTCATCAGATCGCGGACCTAATAAAAGCTCGTCCCAATGACCTCGTATTCACATCCGGCGGCACAGAATCGAACAATCTGGCCATTCGCGGTCTCGTCGAGGCAAATAGGAAGTACGGCTCACATATCATTACTTCGGTTATTGAACATCCGGCCGTTAAGAACGTCTGTGAGGACCTGGAAAAACAGGGCGTTTCCGTCACTTACCTCCCGGTTTATGAGAAAGGAATTATCGAACTGTCTGATCTCGAAGCCGCGATCACTGACGAAACGATCCTTATCTCGATCATGTCTGCTAACAACGAGATCGGTACTATTCAACCCGTCGAAGAGATCGGGCGGCTCGTCCGTTCACTTCGCGACAGCGGACGAAAGATCTGGTTTCATACCGACGCCGTCCAATCTGCAGGCAAGGTGCCGCTTGATGTCGAGGTGATCGGCTGCGATCTGCTTTCGATATCAGCTCATAAGATCTATGCTCCAAAGGGTTCCGGAGCATTATTTACAAGACGAGGCGTCCGGCTTCATCCGCAGAATCTCGGCGGCCATCAGGAACGAGAACGCCGCGGCGGAACCGAAGCTGTTGCAAATATCGTTGCATTTGGAAAGGCATGTGAATTGGCGGCCAAAGACCTGGCGACAACAGCCGAAACGCTCGGTGAATTGCGCGACTCGCTCGAGGCAAAGATCAGCGGAACTGTCCCCGAGATCGTTTTTAACGGAGATCGCAATAGGAGGCTGCCGAATATTTCAAATATTTCCTTCCGTTCGATCGAGGGCGAGGGTTTGCTTATCAATCTCGACATGCATGGCATTGCTGTTTCGACCGGGTCGGCATGTTCGTCAGGCACACTCGAACCTTCGCCCGTGATCAGAGCCTTGGGCGGAGGCGACGAACGAGCAAGAGGAGCTATCCGCTTCAGTTTTGGGAGGTATAACACCGCCGAAGATGTCGCTCGTGTTATCGAGGTCCTCCCTGATGCGGTAAAAACGCTCCGGCGGTTGGCTCCTGTTAGATCCTAGGCACGGCCAGAAATAAAAAGCAGCCGGACGGTTTCCCGTTCGCGGCTGCTTTTATCCCCCCCGGTGTGGAAACTAGATCTTCTAATTAACCAAATACGATGATGCCATCTTTACCGGCTTCGGTCGTGCAGGGCTTTTCGTCTTTCGTCGGGCTGCCGATGATCACGAATCCGAAAACGATGATGCCGTCGCGTCCGAAAACGATGATGCCGTCTTTGCCGGCTTCGCCGCATTCAGCAGCAGGTGCCTGACGGTCGCTGACCAAGATACCTGCGTTTGCGAAGGTTGCTCCGAACATCATTACGATTGCCAATGTGATGGTGGTGATTGTCTTTTTCATTTTTCTTCTCCCAAAAAGTTTATTTAATTTAAGTTCTGACCCCTTTGTCTTGCCCTTCTTATTACAAGAGCCGTGCCAAAGCGTGCCACAACGGAGCCGCTAACTCTAATCCACTGAAAACACGAGGGTTAGCAAATATTTATTCAGACTTTTATAGCAGGTGTTGGACGGGGAGATAGTGGATACTTAGTTATCAACTAATCGTGGATTTCGACGTAACCTAGTCAAAACAAGCCACTTACAGAACCGTATACTTCATATACATTTTAATGGTGTATAATTTGTATACATTGCACAAAATTAATATCCTGCACAAAAATAGACCTTTGTGCACAAAAATTCGCCATGACCAATGTTTTATTGGTATTTGATCCTAGTCAGGTCGAATGCTTTTGTTGACGCAGTAAGCCGTTCCAGGGTGGTCGGGTCGATCTTAGCCGTCGGTTTTTCAATTGCTACCATCTCGCTCTGATTTGAGCTCGGCGTCGCGACTGGCTCCTTAGCCCGCCGTCCAGTCGTCGGTCTGCACGAAAGTCCTACAAAACAAAAACAGATTATTGATAGAAACAATCCCCTAACATATCGCCATCCTCGGTGATCAAGTCGAATCTATCGCAACCGGAGTGTAAGAGTAATTGTCAGTAATTACAGGTTACTCCGAAATGCGATAATGAAGATATCTCGCGAAAGCTAACGAAAACCGCCGCTGGTTAGGAACCAACGGCGGTTGTTTTGAAGGGACGGAGGTAGGGTTATTCAAGATCGACAAGTTTCCATGTGACATCTGGATCATATTCAGTCATTGCATCCGCGATAGCGGACGTCTGTGGGCCGAGGTTTTTCTCATAAACACGGCCCTCTTGATTTACGACAAAGGTCATAATTCCTGAAGACCCGTACGTTG
>JBGAVK010000012.1:14721-46380 GCA_044228165.1 Pyrinomonadaceae bacterium
AACTAGTGCGAATCCGGCGATCATATTGCCGTTTATGACGTAGCTAAATTTTCCTCCGGGGGCACTCGGCCCCTGCCCAAAAAGGATCTTGAAGTTATAGCCATGAAACGGAGCGGCCGTTTGAGTCGTGCCGGATTTGGCTTTGTAGCCCTCTACGGCGGCGAATGCAAACAGTGGTCCAAGTGGGCTCTCGTCCTCATCACCCTCAGCCTTTTCCCAGTAAAGTCCATCTTTCTTGCCCGGCGTACTGGATATTTTCTGAGCGTATTCAGAGACCTGATCACTATCCCAGTCGTCGTTGTTGAAATACTCAAATTGAGCGAGGGCGTAGGCTTGGCATATGTACATCGCGTCGATCTCGTTTTCACCGATGCGGCGATTGATCAACTCCTCGACACCGGCTTTAGTATCAAATTTCCACTTATCCCCGACCTTAACTATCGGGGCCGCAAATGGCCAGTCATTTTCGCCAATAACGATCGTGATCTTGTCCCCGTTGGCCTTGTCAAACTTGATCGATTTTCCAAGATTTGCCGCAAACTCATCAAATGCATTTTTGTCAGCCACTGGGTCACCAGAAACAATATCCTTGATATGTGGGCCAAATATCGTCGCCAGGGCGGCTTCGTCGTGCGCTTTAACAGCAGACTGTAACGCTTGGATGGCCGCTTCCGGGCTCGCAAACAACTGCTGGGCACGAGTCGTAATAGCACCACCGCATATAAGTGTCGCCACGCCAAGGAAGATTGCACCGCGTAAAATAATAATGCTTTTATAATCATTTAGAGCTTTCATAATAATTCTCCTGATAGATGGTCCGTTCTTGGCTACCTTCTTCGACCTCCTCCACCACCACCACTGCGTCCGCCGCCGAACGAACCGCTGGGCGTACTTGTGCGACTAGCCTGCCCACGTGAGCTGTATTGGCGAGTCTGAGCACCGTTGCCGGAACCGCCAAATCCCGACGTCCGGTTGGTATTCATTTGCGTAGGCCTAGTTGTCGGCGTGTTTGTTTTTCCGCGGAATGCATTGGTATTGCCGCTATCGGTCCTGATATTGCGGTTGACGTTGCGATTGTTAACGTTGTTCCGGTTAATGTTATTCGTGTTCACATCGTTCCGATTAATGTTATTGCGGTTAACGTTGTTGATGTTTACATTATTGCGATTAATGTTGTTGTAATTTACATTTCGGCTCACATTGTTGTAGCGGTAAATGTTGTTGTAATTCACGTTGCGATGAATGATCGCTGAATTGTAATGAACAACGCTGTAACGGCTATTGACATAAAAACTGTTGTTGATCCGCACAACGCCAACGGAGCGTGAGACCCAGCCGACACCATGCCAGCCGTGATAAAACACGGTGCGCGAATACCAGTTACAGTCGTTGTTCAACCAGGCACCTATCAGAAGTCCGGTTGAAAAGGTGATCGCAGCGATAGCGGCAGTTGACGGTCCCGACGAAACATAAACGACCTGCGGGTTATAGGTCGGAACGTAGATATATTGCGGCTGAGCCGGTTCGACCTTAATGATCTCTTTCTCAACGACCACGGTCTGTTGCGGTGACGTAACCAAAAAGCCGGCGTCCTTTGCTTTCTTGCGAAGACGCTGGATCGAGTCAAAAACATCCGCACCCTGCGAAACATAAGCCTGTCCCAGAGCGGTAGTCCAATCGAGTTTTTCACTCATCGAAAAGACGACTTGCGGATAATGGGCGATCGATTTCACACTCACGTCCCAGCTCTGATTGTCGACACCGGTGGTCTGATTATTATTGCCCCTCAGATACCGGGCAGCCTGATCGATCTGATCGACGAAAGTCGACGCCGGCAGCATCTGTGCCAGCAACGGATCAGGATAGAGCGCTATCGGGGCGAGTAAATTGTCCAGTTGCTCGCGGGACAGATTGTCAGCGGCCGGAACGGGCGCGCTTTTCATTTCCGACGCCTTCGTAGCTGCCTGCACGTAAAAAAGGGGATATGCTGCCACGATGACAGCGAGCGATAATGTAAAGAATCTTTTGATCACTTTGGTACTCCTTGATCACCCATTTGGGGCTTTTGGTATTTGAACAAATCAAAAGTAATGCGAATGCAAAACTCTATTTAGGCAGAGAGTATCAGGTCGTCGGATAGCTGATAACTGTTATTTCTTACAGTATTTAGAAAAAAAAACGGTTACTGGAACATTGCATAGGACCGCAGTCCCTCACGTCCAGAATTGCATCGCTCAACGTGTAGTACATACGCGGAAAAGACGCCAGTTGCGTCTCCCACACCGCAAAAAACGTCTTTCCCATATTGGAAAAGTTAAAGCGGGGTGCCGAAACTTTCCCAAACTTACGTTATTCAGTTAGAAGGTCTTGCCGATCGCAAAAACGACCGTCGTACCGCGGGTACGTGAACGAGCTACATACTCCGGGAGTACGCGGACCAGAAAGTTAAATTTTTTTGCTGGCAAGATAACTCCAAACTCCGGGCCGATCGCGTGAACACTATCCTTCGCTCCTAGATTGGTCGCGGTCACTGCCGTACCGCTATCTTGTGTAAGTTGAAACTCAGAGTATCCGACAAGGCCAACCTGTATGAGCTGCGCTCCCTTGTTCTTTACGAAGGTTTTGCCGACGCCGTACTCAAATGTGACATTATTACCAACTTTGACATCCTCGTGGCGTTTCTTGTGATGTGCCTCCCACACGCTCGACGCATTGATCTGCCATAGACCTGTTTTGCCGGGATTATAGGTTCCGCCAAGGGTGAATTGATGTCCCCAATAGTCGGTGGTCGTGTTATTAGTCGCTCCCGTTGCATAACGGCCTGTCGGTGCCATAAAGCCGTATGCAGCACGGATCTTACCCTTTTTTAATGCCCACCCAAGACTAAGCGGTTCGACATAGATGTCCCCGATACCTGTACCGCCAAGATTGACACCGACCCTCGGGATGCTGACCGGAATATTCTGGATCGGTATCGCCACCGAAGCACTATAAGTCGCCCCGAGAATTTTTTTCTTCGGCGTGAACGCAAGCAGGTTAAGGTCTGCGTATAGGTTCATACTAAAAGTGACCGGTGCTGTTTTACCGTTGCGATCCTTAAATGTGCTCGTCGGATACCAGATAAAATAATTGGCGTAGGTAAAACCGGCACCGGGTTGCTCAGCGGTGTTTAATCCGCGAAAACCCGGTAAATATTGGCCGCGCTCTTGTGCAGTAGCAGATCCCGTGATTGCGACGGTAACCACGGCGAGTAAAACGATATTTCTGATCAATTTCATTGTAATTCTCCTTTTTGCCCCCTCAGTCTCAGTACGAATGTTCATCGATAAACCGGACTCAAAAAGCCTACGACGATAATCACACCTATACATAAGGACGTATACTGTAAGAATTTACAGGTTGTGAGAAATTTTATGATCCCGCGGGGCCATGCTCAGAACGTATGTGCCAAATAAAAGGCTGCGAGAGGTAAGTTCGCAGCCCGGCTTCTATTAAACACAAACATTTCTGTTTTTCTTCAAGGATTAGTTATCACCTGTGGCGGCGTAGGTGCATTTATTTCGGTCTGTAAGTTGATCATCGGAGCCTGGGAGACAGTGATGAAATTATTCATAGGATGATCGAGAGCCGCGATCAATGCGATCACGAGTGAGAATGAGATAGCCAGTATAGAAGTCGTCCGCGATCGACGTGAGTCTGCGATTGCCGTCTGATATCCGACGCCGAGCATCCCCAGCACCAACAGTGCAAAAAGTACGAACCAGATACCGGTCGGGATCCTCGCTTGCAGCCCAAGATTGAGCCGCAATGCATTAAATTCGGCCATCCGGTTTACCGAGTCAATGTAAAGCGAACCAATATCCGAAAACATGAACGGGTCTGTCCTCGCACTCTCAACCCCGATGGCCCACACCTCATGCTGGATACGGATCGCGTTCGCGGCCGCGGCATCTGTCTTTTGAGGATCTCTGGTGCTTGCAAATTCAATTCGATCGTCCAAATATTCGCGTAACAGAGCTTTTGTCTTTGTCCGCTCGGGTTCACGAAGAAAATCGGAGCGTTCCCAGGCTGTCCGGATGACATTTGCCTCTTCCCGCACTAACCCTTTTTTGGTGTCGTAGCGGTCAGAAGCCAGGCTAAATGTAAAAGCAAGCATGAACGCCGTCAATCCAAGGATCGCACCAACAATTGCTGAGACCGGGGATTCGCGTTCTTGATCGGTCCGGCCACGCACCCATTTGCCGATGAGGAACCCGGCCTCAACCATACCTACAATAAAAGCTGTGGTTACGAAGAACAGTGCCCAGATGGGTAATACATCGATGATCATCGATAATTTCTCCTACCTTGCGGGGTCATAGTTTTATCTAAACAAGTAACGAAATCCAACCTCGAGCTTAAAGCTCTCGCGTTTGGTTCCGCCCACATGAGCGGTCGGCGTGGCAAAAACGACGACATTCTTGTTTAACGCCTTTCCAAATTCGAACCCTGCTTGAGCCGTCACATTGTTGTCATGTTCAAAATCGACAATGAATTCGGCCTTAGGATTTAGATAGAATCCCTTCATAACGCCCTTCGTAAATGACTTGAGAATGATAGGTTTGAACGACAATTCGTTAATGCCGGGCCGCGTGCTGTTGCCGGCGAATGATTTACGATATTCGATCACCTGGACAAATCCGCCCCATTTTGCGATCGGCGTCACAATGGCGAACAACGGTTTGAACGCATATTTTCCCGAACCCAAACTGTCGTGCGTTGCCGTCGGCAAACTAAAAAGTGGTACGAACGCAAGTACCAGCTTTTTCGAAACAGGCTTTACAAATGTCATCGACAAAACGACATCGCCGATCCCGGCTTCCGTTTTGCCGGTTGCCGATTTTGGATCAAAGGCCATGATCGGGAGATCAAATCGAAACGAAACCGATGGGGTAATGGCATAATCCGCTCGGATGACCGGTAGGGCGTGCAGGTATCCGCGGGCAAAATTCTGGAACTGGTATTTCATCTCGACACGGGTGATCAGCTCAGCGGGGTTCGAACCGTTGCTCGGCGGCTTGGCCGGTGTCGCATCCGCGGTATCCGGCGTTGGAGTCGGATTGACTCGGGCCGTTGCGTTGACCGCGTATTCATCGACGGGGGCAGATGTCGTTACAGACTTCGATCTTGCGGTGGCTTTGACTGCGGCTTTCAAACATTCCGCATCTTTGGCATCGCACTTCTTTTCGGTCTGTGCATGTGTTGCGGATACCAATATAACCGCCAGAACGTATGCGCCGAATATTGTTCTGAACGTCATAGTGCTCTCTTTTAAACTTTCTCTCATGCATCTAAATTGATACAAAACTATCCGGCGCATAACTGTCATAAATGACAGGTTCGCCGACTTTTCTTGCTAACCAAAAGGAAAATGCTGCGTTTTAGCACAGCATCTTGCGGGTCTTATTTCGAACGCTGGTATTTAAATCTCCCGCGACCTGTCAACAGTGACAGTTATGCCCGATGGCTGTCGTTACTACCATCGTATTCGTCGGCAACCTGTCAGGAGAGAAAGCACGGCTCGAAACGTCGGGATCGAGCTTTCGAATCAGCGAATTTTCTGCCGAAAAGAGGAAATAAAACCCGATGAGGAGATTTTACAACATGCAAAAAAAGTACTTCGGAATCATATTTGCAGTCTTGATTCCTTTAACAACAGCAATAATGGCCCAGGCTCAAACTGCGGCGACGCCAAAGAACGAGGTCGAGGTCACGGGAAATTATGTCTTTCAAAGTGGTTCCCTCCGATTCTCAACTGCAACAATTCCGGGTACGGTCGTATCCTTAAAAGATGATGTTGCCCTAAAGAACAATGTCGGCTACGGCCTGCGTTATACCTACCGGTCTGAAAATGGTAAACACAAGATCTGGGCCGCCTATTCACACACTTCAGGCAACAACACAACGACCCTTGCCCGGACCTTTGTCTTTCTGGGCCAGACATACACTGCCAATTTGGCTGTTCACGCCGAACATAGCCTCGGAATGTTTCTGGCCAGCTACGCTTACCGCTGGGGTAACAAAAAGGTTAGGATCGGACCCATGGCCCAGCTTGGATGGTCAACGACTCGCGTCGCCCTGGCGGCTGTATCGAACAATGCGATCTCAGCAAAAGAGGGTTCAGTTAGTGCATTGGCCGGAGCGTTCGGTTACGACATGGAGATAAACCCGTCCGCAAAGATCAACATTTACAATAATGTAGGTTTCGCAGTCCTTTCCGGAGAACGTTTTGCACGCGGTGAGGCCGGATTGAGGTATTCCATCACAAAGGCATTTGGTCTGACCGGCGGCTTTAAGTTTGGAAAGTATAAGGTTTTGAAGAACGACAACTATATTCAGGCAAGCCAGAACGGCCCTGTTTTCGGAGCCTTTTTCCGATTCTAGTTTGCGTTACCGCAACCGGTTTCACTGATCAATATAGGAAGTTACTATCGATCAAAGGCTGTCTGTTAAGACAGCCTTTTTTGTGTCTTCTTTACCGGACTGCGGTAAGTATTGTTTTCATTATTGTTAAATGTGTCATTTCCGCGGTTTAACCGGATATTTTTTGAACATTTTCGAGACGGTTTTGTTAACCAGGGGCTCCATCCTCTGTGCATCCTTTGCCGGGTTGTTGGTCGGCGGCTCGACGAAAACATCTTTCACGACCCCGCGCCATACACTGTACTTGTTCTTTGTTTCAAGGATGTCGATCAACAATGTCCCCTTGATCACATTCATTAAGGCGTTCGGGTTGCCGTAACCACCCCAGCTTTTGTAGCGCTCGTTATTCCAGGACGGCCCAACGCCCTGAAGGTCCATCCCGGCCGCCGCCATGACCGCGATTCTAATGTCAGGAGCTGCGTCATCCCTCACGAGTCCCCTCGAGGTCAATTCGCGTTCAATAGCGTTAATTAGTGCTTGGCTGGTTGTCGGCTTTGGTGCTAGTTGCCCCTCAGCCCAGCCAAAAGTCTTGAATGTTGCAAAATCGAAGGATTTGTCGACATCAACGACTATTTTTTGTCCGTGAGCGAGTGAGGCAACGATAAAAAGGGTGACAAGGGCGGCGAAAGTTCTTAATTTCATCTTTTTCTCCAGATCCTACCGAGGTCGAACCGCGGCTTAGTTGTTCTCAGTGAGATTTTGATATGAACCACGCTTCGACAAAACTGTCAGAACTGACAGGTGCGATCAAAAATTGAATTGTGGCGGTAATGTCCGGAATAATTGGCGGCTGTTTATCGGGTGGCTGTAACGGGTATACGAACTATGATCTTCGTGCCTGCGCTTTCGCGTGAGTCTATCGAGAGCGTACCGTTCAGCGAACGAATACGCTCTCCCATGCTGATCAGCCCAAGCGATTCTTTACCGGCCACACCTTCGGGGTCGAAGCCGCAGCCATTATCAGAAACGGTCAAGCTGATATCGTCCTCTCCCATTTCGATCTTCACGCTGGCCAAACTCGCACCGCTGTGCTTCTGAATGTTCTGCAGGGCTTCCTGTGTCACCCGATATAGACAAAGCGAGATATCATTTGGAAGAGCCCGCGGTATGTCTATAGCATCGAATGAGACCTTGAGTCGCCGATTAGCCGCTATTTCCCGGCAAAACCCTCGCAATGCGGCCTCTAACCCGAGCTGGCCGAGCTTCGACGGATGCAGTTCATGCGATATACGGTGCACATCCGAGGAGAGGCCCTGTATCTGAGACGTCAGATCGGCAACTTTCTTTTTGATGGTCCCTGGTTTTTCGGATTCGGTGCTGAGCACCTCAAGTTGGATCGACAATAACGCCAGGCTCTGGCTGAGATCATCGTGCAGTTCGCGGGCGATACGAGCACGTTCAGCCTCTTGAGCCCCGATCATTCTGCCGCTGAGGTCATGGGCGGCCTCTTCTGCCAGTTTTCGTTTAGTGATATCAACCGAAACTCCGCGCAAAACATCCGGCCTACTATCGAGAAATTCGGCCCTGCCGATCGAGCTTATCCAACGAACTTGACTATTCGGGAGCATAATGCGATATTCCGTCGCGATCTCCTTGCCGTCTTCGACAACTGCCCTATGCGCCGCGCTAACGCGTTCCCGGTCTTCGTTATGGATCCTCGCCAAATAATCCTGATATGTGACCACCTCACCTATTCCAAAACCAAAAAGTTCATACCATTTATCCGTCGCGGTAAAATCATCGTCGGTCAGGTTCCGTTTCCACAAACCGACATCCGCCGCAGCCGCAGACAAACGCAACGACTCGGCATCGTCGCTAATTTTGGCCTCTCTTTTCGCCAACTCTTGAGCGAGCTGCTCCGATCGCCGCAGGTCGTAGTTGAGCTCGAACGAAAACGCCACGACTACGAACAGGATCCACGAGCTGACCATTACCGGCATTCCCACGCCGCCCCAAACGACGGCCACAGCCATTGCGCAAGTAATTGTCACGAAAAGGGCAAATCCGGCCCCGTATACTAATGCTTTGCGCCGCTCTCCCCGACGCCAGACAGTTACCGCGATGTCCTGACTGAAAACGAAGAGTCCGAAGAATGACACGTATTGGACCAGGACCCACGGATTCGGCACCCCGATCGCGTAGGACAGCGTTTCTCCGAGGAAGGTAACGTGTCCGATCGCGGTGATCTCCAAACAAATAATGTTTACCGGTAACGTAAAGTTGAGGAGTGTGCCGACTCCCCGTGAACCGATGATCAGCCACAATAGCCATTTTCGTCCCGCTTCAAGGTGAAGGAATGGGAACAAGGAGATCGAGGAGCAAAAAACCCAAGCTACAGGATGGCTCCATCGGAGGAGCGTACCGTACACCGCCGGTGAATCGGTGGTTGCCATTGCGATCTCAAACCATGCATATACGGCGGAGGAGGCACAGGCTGTGGCAAACGCCAAAACCGCCCACTGGCTGCGCTTATTCAGCCAAACCCGAAAACTCAGCGCTCCGACCGTCAGAGTGATCGCCGAGGCCACCAGTATGCTATTGGTAACTATATTCATCGATCGAAAAACCTGGTTGGGTCTCAGTCTTGCCCCTCGCCGTCAGATTAGCACCATAAATTTCATTTTGAAAATGCCGAAAGTTACTGTTGCGAACGGGGATTTTGCGCAAAGTGACTGTCTACCGACACCGGAAAATGCGGACCTTTGCTGTCAGATCCGCTCAAACGTCCAAGGCCACCCTCGGGAAACAGATAAACGAGCAGTTTAGGTGGGAATGAATATTGGCGTTTCAGCAATGTAGCTGAAACGCCTGTGTTTACGTTAGCCGCTTCAATGCCGGCGGAAACCACTCGCCCCGCTTGACCAGGTCCTTTGGGACATAGGTTCGCAGCGTGAGCGAAAATCCCTTACCCGCCGCTGACGGTAACCAGTTTGATTCGGGCACAGCCGCATTAGGCTTAGCGGCGAAGAGGATCTTCAGCGACCCGTCGGCTTCGCTCTTCAGGCCTGAATCGCTGTTGAAGTTAAAGCGGTTCAGTGGATTTTTCACGACCCGGTAATCCGGCACATCAACGAGGATCACCGACCAGTAGGCGTCTACAACTGCGTCGGGACGATTCGCGGCGGAAAACTCGAGGACATAATCGTTCGAGCCGTTGAGCGGATCGCCGTCTGCGTCTCGCGTCGCGACGAAGTAGATCACCTCGTCGTTGGCGTTGGCCCAGAGCCCGACCAGGTTCGCGGATGTGCGCTTCCAGTAATCGGCGCCGTAGTTGCCGGTGCCCAAGGTCGCGAGCCAATTGTTTTGAAACACACCGGACTTCGTGACGGCATACTGGAGAAACTGCGGGACCACTTCCTCTTTGATTAGCTTGTCGAGCACCTCGCGTTGCCCGGGATCTTTGGCCTGCCGTCCGATCTCGCGTGCTTTCTCCTGCATTTGGGGTGCGATCGCCGACACATCGAGGGCGCTGGCTATCACCGCGTCCACGTTGTCGAACAACTCAACACCGATCAACTCTTTATTGCCGAATGGTGCCATTGGGGCGGCGGGCTGGATGACTGGTTCGCCGAGTGGGGTCAGTTTGAACTGCTTTTGCAGAGCCATCGCACCGGCCGAATCTGTCTTCAATTCCACACGCCCGAGCAGCTTGGCCTTACGCGAATGCAGCTCGATGCGAACAGCATCAGCGGGCACTTCGGCCGTGGAGCCGGGTGCAACTAGCGCGAACTTCCCGAACGGATGCGACGGATAGTTTCGTTCGTTGATATTGGTGATAACCTCGCCCCACTCGTCGAGGATCTGCGCAGTGTAATAGCGGCCCCTAACCTCGGGTACTTCGAGCAATACCGGCGTCTGGTCGTCCACCGCGATCCAAGCTTCGAGGTAAGCGACGTCGAGATTCGGGTTGACGAAATCCGCCGATCCAGCCGGGTTGAATTTAATGACGTTGTAATCGATTCCCGGTTCTTTAAGATCGGTTTGCTCTTGCCGGATGACGATGGCGCGGCCAAGCAGATAAACATAAGCGTCGGTAACAGTTTTATTATTCATTACAGTGGTCTCCATTTTACTTTTCGAACCGCTCTAGCTGCGGTAGTTTCCATCTTCCATCGGCCGCCTCGGGTTTCGGCCCATAAAGGCGCATGACTATTTTGAAGGGGCCATTGGGTGCTGGCAGCCAATTCGCTTCCTTGTCGGCTCCGGGCGACTCGTGCTGGATATAGAACGTGAGGCCGCCGTCCGCATCCTTCTTGAACTGCGGCAGCATCGGTGAGTTGAGAAGATACCGGTTGATCGGATTTGGGTATAGATAGCTTGCAGGCATTTCATACATCGTGAGAGACCAGAACGCTTTGACAGGCGGCAGTTCGCCCGGTCCAAACCGCAACGTGTAATCATTGACGGACGTATCTAGCTTCCGACCGGCGGCATCCACGCTATAGGTCGGATAGATCGCTTCTTCTTTGGAGTTGCCGTAAATGCCCCAAACCGCGCCAAGCATACGGTAGAGATAATTGTTCTGCAGATGCTCCCGTGTGCCGAACAGGTCACCCGAGGTCACTTTCCCGGATTCCATTTCTTTCTCGACTCGATCCAGATCCGACCACGCATCAGCAATGCCTTGCTCGATGGCGGCCTTCATTTCTGTGGAGAGCTTGCCTTGGTCAAAGCTCTTTCCCGCTCCAACCCCGATCTTGGCGAAACGCGCCATGAGGTCCTGCTCTGATGGGTGCGTTGGGCCGAATTGCAGGACAAAATTCAGGATGTTGAAAAATTCGAGTGACGACTTCTGCGCTTCTGGTGAAAGGGGCATTATGAAGTCTATCGAGGGCGCCGCCTCGGGTGCCTGTTGACCGAGGAACGCCGACAACGTCTGCGCCTTGTACCCGGCTTGAACCGCTTTTACATTCTCAATGTCGTCGGGCCCAAAAACTTGCGTGCGGAACGGAACAAGCACCAACTCGGTCTCAGAGTGGATCACTTGCTTCACTCCCTCGGGAACCTCGCCTTTCCAACCCGGCCCGGCGACTAGGAAACTGCCGCCATCGTTGCCGGTCGTTGTGCTGCCGACATAGGCAAAGTTGTGCGTGTAGGTGTCAACGAACTGAAGCACGAAATAGCGATCGTCGGTGACCGGTGGAACAGTGATCACGACGGGTTCGGCGCGCAGGTCCAGGCCGAGAAAGGAGTAAGCCGTGTCCGAGTTGGGCGTCTGGACCGCTTTGTCATCAGGCGTCATAAGGCGCGCGAAGTTGCGGATCTGGTTAAACGGTCCCTTGTATTCGGGATTATTCTGCATCACAAAGTAGGCGTACATGACGCGGTAGCTATCCACCATCGGCGAGCCATAAACATAAGCCTCCCGGGCTATGGCGCGGGCCTCATCGAGACTGATCTCGGCAGTTTCGATATCGCTCGCCAGCGGTGTGGAATCGGTTCTATTAGTTTCTGTTGTCATCTGATTATTCTCCGTCATTATTAATGTTGGGCCTGCTCGGTAAAACACTCCCCGCGATGATAGTAGACGCTGGGTTATTGGTAAGTAACTGTCAATTAATACAGGTATCTATGATTTATTTAGATCACATGCTCGTGGCCATCTACTTGTAAAAGGGTTGGTATCCGCCTATGGCCCAATTCCGCCGAGTCTGTCGGTTTGCGGGCAGTCAAACTTGTCCAGTTTGATCGCCCTCTTCGGCGGGCTTAGTTTGCTTGTCCCGCTTCATGAAAAATGAAGCGGCTCGGTTGGCAAGTCCCCGGAGGGTAACGTACGGTACGATCGCCAAGATGAAGGCGACGAGCACGACCTCAAACGGATACACCCAGCGCTGGACGATCAGTTGGTAAACGACGTCCAGCAGCATCGCTACAATGAATACCTTTCCGACCGATTTCCATCCGTCCTTGAGCATGTCCCTCCGGTGTTTCGGCTGGGTAAAAAGTGCCCAGAAATATGCCGGCTTGCCCAACTTTGCGTCCTTCAAACCCGCTACGATCGCAAATATCGATGCCATGATCGGCTGCATATATAATCGCAAATGCATCGGTCCGCTAACGCGGGCACCGAGATTCTCGTAGATCCGGGCAAATAGTTCTTCCATCTCAAAAACCTCCAAATCCGAAAAGTACGTTTGCAATTGTAAATATGCCGACGAAAAGGACAGCAACCGAAGCAATAAGCGTGAACGAGAACGGCGGCTTTTTCGCGGAATCGGTCAGTATGCGGTTCTTTGCAGTTATGTACTCAAATATCCCAACCAGCAACAAACCCATACCAAGAAGGATAAGGAAGAGTCCGAGGTTTCGCGGGGCGTTCGCCCTCATCGTCACTGCGCCCTTTTCAACTAGCGGCTCCAGTATCTTGTAAAGCGTGAAACCAAAGCTGATCATCGATAGAGCAGTGCGAAGCCATGCCATTAAGGTACGCTCGAGAGCCATTACGGTCCGCCCAAGTGCCATATCAGTTCGCTGTGCGGCTAATTCATTCGAGGTCGCAATTACAGGTGTTGCATCAGCCATTATTGAGCCACCTCCGCGTTAGCTTCCGAATTTGCGGCCTTCCACGGCCATTTGCCTTCGATCTCAACGGACGTTGACCAACTCAGAAATGTCCGTATTATGACAAGCAGGCCGAGGATCAGGACGTTGTTAAGAGTTTGTTCAAGTGCGATCGTCTTTATGATGTCGGCGGCCACCAGGAACTCAAGCGATAGTATCAACATCTTGCCGAGATTCTCCTTAAAGCGGTGATAGGCATCCTCGACCTTCATATTCAGGTGAAATATGAAACGGATCAGCGCGATAAGACTGCCCGCAACCAATGTGACGACCGTGATCACTTCGAGTCCTGTTGCCGACCATTCGATAAGTTTTTTGATCTCTTCCATTTCGAACATTTCCTCCGCAATAAATTAGGCCGATCGCCGTTTATGAGGAAATTATCGGCCGATGATGGCCCGGGCGGAACTGTCAGAATTGACAGGGTTTGAAAAAAGGCTCGTTTCAATAGATCGGGGAATATTAGGAATGGAAAAAATGAAACCCGCTCTTACTGTCAGAGCAGGTCCGCATTGAATACTCTGACCAAAAAGGGCTGCCCCCCCCCGAAAAGCCACGATTATTTATTGCCAAATGTCCAGCCTAAGCCGGTACTAGCCCCAAAATCGCTGCCCGATAGCCCACTCGGAGGACGGTTATACCAATTGCCGTAAAAGGAAATGTTCCACGATACGTTACTAAAGAGCTTGACGTAATAGCTCTGGTTAACCTTAATGTAAAACCGTCCCGGTTCTGAGATCGACGGCAATACCGTTGCAGCAATATTGAGATTTGTCTTCTTGAATTTGAATATCTTGACCTGCGTAGAAACCAGCGCAGCGACGGTGTCCTGAGTCGGCAAGGATGAACTCGATCCGTTGTAGTTTGTCTTCTGATATACGATTCCGGCTATCAGCGAAATCCGGGTATGGTTAGTATTGCTAAAATATTTACCGAGTCCGGCTCCAAGACTGGATTGCAATTTGATCCCTTGCTCGCTGCTCTGGAGAAAGCTAGCGATCCCGGTGTAAAAGTAATTTTTCCGCCTCAACAACCGGTCAACGTTAAACGTCAGTTGGTTTCGCTTTGAAGCCGCCGAGCTTCTGTTCGCCGACAATGTGGAATTGAAGCTGGCCGCGGCTGACCAGCGGTCGCCGGGATATTCGACGGACGAAGTGATGTTGTACTGAGTCGATTGATTCCCCTTCGAGTAGGTCGCTCCAAAATTAATATCACCGTTCAGACGCTGCAAGAATCGTTTAGCGGTTGTGTCCATCGTAACAACCTTCTCGGTATCGATCTCGACCTTCTTATCGTTTGTCGCGGCAACCTCGATCTTTACCGGAGCGTTACCCTGTGACGAAGCGGTCGAGAGTTTGCCCTTATAGACTGAGCCTTCATCTGTTTTTACGATAAACAACCGGGAGCTTTCCAAACGAGCCACTTTTGACCATTGGACGGCGATCGTCCCATCCACGTAATCGAGACTTACGTAAAGTACCCCGCCTTCAAGCCCTTTGATCTCACAAGTCATGCGGTCACCGTTTTTCATGACAACAACATCGGTCTTGCCCTGAGCAAAAAACGGCACTGCAAAAAGTAGCAACAGGATAATAATGGACGCACTTCTCTTCATCTTAGTAGTAGAAATTCGCGGAATCGTCACGGGCTCCTTAGATAAAAACTCATCGGAACCTAACCAAGCCGACCTTGACCGCAAAGTCTGTCTGCCGACCTGCACCCCAGGGGATCTCTGGTTTTATCCAAATGCCCATCTTTCGCGAGATCATTTTCCCGAACTGAACACCGCTGATACCGCTTCCTTTATCCGACCGCCAGTCCCATTTAAGCTCGGTGTTCACGATGGCCCACGCTCCTCGAGATACCTGAAAGGCGAGTGTCGGATCGGCAACAAGATAATTGACGTTCGGACGGTTACGTCCGCCCGCGACCGAGACGAAATATTGCATACGAACAAAAAAGAACCTTTTTCTCTTTGCAAAGTACCAGGTCGGTACGGCGATGGGAGCAAGTATGAGTTTGCCTTGGCCTAAAAGGCGGTTCGTCGCTGTTGGCAATACGATCCCGGTGCCGACCGGTAAAACAAATCGGGGCCTCACATGCGGAATGTAAAGTGCCTGGGCATATATATCTCCTAAGCCGGTTTTGGTACTTACACCGCGATGTACCGTATTGATCGGCAGATCGAACCTCAATATAAGCCCTTTTCCTCCACCTTTGTTCTGAAGACCTTTGAGCGTCAATCTATCAATACGCAGCAGAACGGTATTGGCCCAGGCATCGTTCTTCAAGTTCCGATACTCGTTGCGAATACTAAAAATAACCGGTTTTGTTGGATCTTCTTCGACCTGTATCTCGGATGGCGGTCGAGGATCTGGTGAATTGCCGGGGACTTGAGCGGTTGATGTATAGCAGCAGCCCAGAATGACAAAAGGCACAGCAAGCCACGCCATAGAGCTTAAATTTCTATTAACGCGGCTTTTGTTAAGTAAGAACCCCATTTTGATGGACTCATTAACGCGAGGCCGTTATTTCCAGACCTTGATACTCCTAAGATCCCATGGATTTTGATATGCCTCTATCTCAAGTCCATTGTTCTTATTAAGTACGAGCTTAGCAGCCGGTATCAGTGTTCCCGTGCTTTTACCTTTTGCTTTGCTGATGACGATCTCACCCATCGAAAGCGAATAGTCCATCGATCGTGTCGCTCCCCAACTTTCAGCAAATGCGATCGGGCGATCAGTGACAAAACGGATCTTGCGGCTGCCGTCCGCCATCTTGAATTCGCGAACGTAGTTCACGTCGAATCCAAGTGTGCCAGTGATCCTGATGCGGCCTTTTGAGCTCATTTTCTCGACGGCATTTACTAGTCCCTGAGAACCATTTTCCGCAAAGGCCTCGAGAAGTGCTTTCTGATCATCCGCAGTCGAATATTCGGTAATAAGCAAATCTATATTGATCAAACGCCCTGTCTGTGTTCCAGTACCCATTGATGTGGCACTGATCTGTAATGTCTTTTGTTTTTGGGCAAGTGTATTCATGCTAATGGTCAGCAATATGGCGACCGTTATCACTCCGAACCTCAAGCATTGTTTCCTGTTTGATTTCATTATCTGGCCTCCTTTCGATAATGGTCTTTATAAGTGTCAGATCTAATCGTTTCGCACCTACTATTACCATTAGGGCAAAGTTTATTTGAGGCCCTGGCCGGCAACAACTGTCAGTTTTGACAGGCACGATAGAAAAGTGATCTTGTTGGTTTCTTTGGTAACAAAGCGCAACCGAGCTACGAAATGACGGGGTTTATTACGAAGTTGCTAAAAGTGTCCAAGTTACACATACAGAATGTGGATCCGGTCACTCACGGGGTTGAATTTAGTCCTTCGAATTGCGATTATGATGACAGGATAAGCGCAGTACAAACGTATCAGGTTTTGGCTGGCGTTCGACCAGCTTAAAAATCGACAACTTCGCCGATCATGATGGGAGATAGACTAAGACCGTGCAACGTACCCGTATTTTATTAGTTGACGACCATCGCATCCTGATGGACGCGATCAAGAGTTTGATCGAACCTGAATTTGAGGTTGTCGGAACTTTTGAAGATGGCCATACGTTACTTGACCAAGCTCCTGAATTGCGCCCCGACATCATCGTGCTTGAAGTTGGGATGCCCATGATGAATGGGCTGACTGCGGGTGAACAGATCAAGAAACTTTTGCCAAAAGCTAAATTGATCTTCTTGACAGCCAGTCATGATGTCGACTCTGCAGCCGAGGCTTTTCGGTTGGGAGCTAACGGTTATGTCTTAAAAAGCGCAGCAGGCACGGACCTTGTCCATGCCATTCGTGAGGTTATAAGGGGAGGCTACTATGCATCTCCGGTTTTGACCGAAGGGATCGTCGGTTCCTTCGTTCAGGCGTTTAAGAAAATGAAGAGTCCATACAGCCTCACTTCGCGCCAAAAAGAGGTCCTGCAACTGCTGGCCGAGGGTTTGTCGATGAAAGAGGTTGCATACGAACTGAAGATAACGCCGCGAACCGTTGCCTTTCACAAGTATTCAATGATGGAACATCTTGATATCAAGTCAAACGCGGAGTTGATGGCTTTTGCTAATTCAGTCCTTCCCCGCGGTGCGTGACGCTAACGTCAGACTGTCTTGTCAGACTCAGACAATCGCATTCTGTAAATTTATTGTCGAAACCTGTTATTTATTACAGTATCTTTATACCCAAAATCACCTAGGCTATTAGCGTAGGTCCTGGACGATTCACTTTTGGTGTTTTGGCGTCGTCTATTCACTTTGAGTCAATGGGGCAGTAAAATGGCAATTAATACAAAAGCACCAATTCAACCCCGCCTTTTGATCGCCGAAGACAATAGGGAGATGCGAAATACCATCATCAACCTTGTTGAGAATGATTACGAGGTTGTCGGAGCCGTCGGCGATGGCCGCGCTCTAATTGATGCAGTAGCTGAGCTTAAGCCCGAGATCGGAGTTTTTGATATCTCAATGCCTGTTATGAACGGCATAGAGGCCGCAATTGAGATCAGGAAACTAGGGTTGCAAATGAAGGTGGTGTTTTTGACGGTCAACGAAGACACGGATTTTATCAACGCCGCAATGGACGCCGGGGCAAGCGGCTACGTCATAAAACGCCAAATGGCATCCGATCTGCTGACAGCGATTCGCGACGCTCTCGAAGGGAACATCTTTATCTCCTCCTGCAGCCAATTGCAGCACGGTTATCTTCCACAAAACTGATGACATTCCATGGCAACAATATTGTATTCCATCTCAAACACGCCCAGACACACTCGATCGACCCTTTTACGTTGACTTTCTTATACTTTCATCGAACTCAGAGAACTACTTGCAAACTCCCAAAATGTGATTTAGTGGCGATCTCGCCCCCGAGTTATTTCCCGTTTCCCCGCCAATAACCGTGAACGCAAATATTGTGCAAGTTAACAACCTGCACAAAAATCGCGCTGTTTTTGCTCATTTTTGTGCAAAGCCTAGTTTGTATACATACGGCTTTCGATCGGCACAAAATTACTTCCATTTTCGCTGTTTAACGTGTTAAACTTATCCGAGGGCCAGGTTTAAGAAAGACCCGATCTTCTTTTGATCTTCCACGATACTGTTTCCCTACCCGCTTTGATGAACAAAGAGTCTCTCTCAAATTTTGCAAAATGGATCATAATTGCAGCCGGCGGCGCATTCTTTTTCTTTGCTGTCGTTGATCTGCCAGCAGCCACCATCAGCTGGGGTTTCCTTTTGATCCTTGCATTTTCTACGATCGTAGCTCCACGGATGAGCCTTGCCCTGCCGCGCTCGCGATTTGCGATAAGCTTTTCAGACGCCTCGGTATTTCTGGCATTTCTAATGTTTGGAGGGCCGTCGGCAATTGTCGTTGCCGCCCTTGAATCACTCGCCAATTGCATCTATCTGAGATCGAAGGGATTTTCGTTCGGCCGCCTTATGATCCCTACGAACGCAGCGATCAGTTCGGTATCTATAGCTGTCACATATATTGTTTGGTCAAACGTCCCTCGTGCCCCTTTTATTACGCCGGATATTGGAACGACCCAACATCTGATAGCAACGCTCGGGAGCCTTGCTATCGTTCATTTCTTGGTTTCGTCAGCATTGGCGGCCGTAATTCAGTCATTGAAAGACGGGTCAAATTTGATTCAGACTTGGGTACGCGATTGTTTTACAAGTTCGATGACGCAGATCGTCGGCGCAGGTCTCGCCGGAATGGTCTTTAAGCTAATAAACTTTGGTGACCTGGTAACCGGGCTTATAGCCTTTACTGCACTTGCTATTGCGTATCTTAGCTATCGCCAATCGATCGGCGAGGTCCATGTCGCGATCCACCAGGCAGAGGCCGCGGAGCGCGAAAGGGCCGAGGTCGAACGTGAACGGCGACGCGAAGCTGAGCGCCACGCATCTCAGTTGACCGTTACGCTCGAAAAGGAAGAAAAGGCTAACGAAGCATTAAGAAAGAGTGAGAAAGATCTGCAGTATGCCGCCCTGCACGATTCGCTTACAAATCTGCCGAACCGGAAGCATTTCGGCGACATTCTGCGGACGATGATCGCGAAATATAAGAACGATCCGTCTGCGACGTTTCAGGTGCTTTTTCTCGATATTCGAAAATTCAAGAATATAAACGACAGCTTGGGACACACCCTTGGCGACAAGGTTCTGATGGTCGCAGCTAAACGGTTCGTAAGAATGTTAGATTCCAGCGATATGGTCGCTCGAATAGGCGGAGATGAATTCGCTGTAATACTCAAAGGGCTTTCAACTGTAGGCAAAGCTCAAAAGGTCGCCCGTCGAATTCTCGACAACATAGCTCAACCATTTTCATTGAGCGGCAACCGGATCTCGATCAGCGTCAACATCGGCATTGCTCCGTGCGATACGGAATATAACACACCCGAAGAGGTGCTTCGCGATGCGGACATTGCGATGCATTTTGCCAAGGAAAAGAGCACCGGCGTCGCAATTTTCACAAAACAATTGAGGGAGAGGTTCCTCGAACGCGTCAGGTTGGAAAATGACCTGCGAAATGCCATCGAACGGGATGAATTGTCGATGAGTTATCAACCGCTCATTAATATTCAAGACGGTTCGCTATTGGGCTTTGAGGCATTGTTGAGATGGAATCACAGCGAGCACGGCAATATTCCGCCGAACAAGTTCATTCCGATAGCCGAAGAGTCAGGCCTTATTATTCCGATAACTGTCTGGATCCTGGGTGAAACGACGACGCAGATCGCTCGTTGGCAAAAGATCAACCGTTCATACAAAGACCTGGTCGTGAGCGTCAACATTTCCGGGAAGCATCTATCAAATGACGATCTGATCGATGATGTCGAGAATGCCCTGGCAATTTCAAAGATCGAGCCGCACACACTAAAGCTCGAGATCACTGAGAGCGCCGCGATGGAAAATGCACATCATACGATCAGCGTTCTAAATCGGCTCAAACAGCTCGGCGTTCAACTTAGTATTGATGATTTCGGCACCGGATATTCAAGCCTCAGCTATCTGCACCGTCTTCCATTTGACACGCTGAAGATCGACCGATCATTTGTTTACAGCGTCGGCGAAAGCGGCGAGAACTCCGAAATCCTCCAAACGATCATTTCTTTAGCCAAGAGTCTAAAGAAAAAAGTCATCGCCGAAGGTATCGAGACCGAGGCAGCTTTCACTGCTTCAGAATTTCGGCTGTGATTACGGCTAGGATATCTACCTAAGCCGCTAACTGCCGAAAAGGCAGAAGCTGCTCTTTACGAACGAAAGAGCTGGATGCCGGTCGATCTTATTGACAATGGAGTCGAGCCTTCGATCGACGCGTTCGAAGAAAATCTCCCGGTTTTCTAGCTTCTGTCGAATCACTTTGAATTAGCCATACTGCGCTCTATACTAATCGAAACTCATTTCGAAACAGGAGTATAGAGCCTTTTATGTTTAAAAGATCGATAGTTGCGTTAATTGTCTGCGCGTTTTTATCAACTGCTGTTCCGGCACAGGGCAAGTTCCAATACCCAAAGCCGCGTCGTGCCGATCAGGTCGATAATTATCATGGAACGATGGTCGCGGACCCTTATCGCTGGATGGAAGACGCCCCGCTGAACGCTGAAACCGAGGCGTGGATCGCAGCCGAAAACAAGCTCACTGGCTCGTATTTGAATACGATACCGCAACGAGCGGCACTTCGGGCACGCCTGACGGAGCTGTGGAATTACGAAAGGTATTCGGCCCCGTCAAAGATCGCTCCCAATTTTTACATCTATGCAAAGAATGACGGGCTCCAGAATCAAAGCGTCTGGTACCGGGCACGATCGGTCGCTGACGAGGGAACGATATTTTTCGACCCGAACAAACTGGCTGCAGATGGGACGGCCTCTCTTAGCGGCTCGTCGTTTACCGATGACGGAAAATTGTGGGCTTACGGTATTGCGCGATCCGGTTCCGATAGAACAGAGTGGCGGGTGATGAATACCGAGACGGGAGAGTATTTGCCTGACACGCTCCGCCCAAATCGCCAAGGCGGTGTTTCTTGGCTCACGGACAACTCAGGGTTCTTTTACAGCCGCTTTCCGGATGCTGAAAAAGGAGCCGAACTAAAGAGCCAGAATTTTTTCCAAAAACTGTATTTTCACAAATTGGGCACACCTCAATCTGATGACTACGTCGTTTACGAACGCCCTGACAACAAGGAATATTTCGTTGGCGGCAATGTAAGTGAAGATGGAAATTGGCTCATTATCTCGGTCGGCAAAGGCACCGAACGGATGAACATGGTCTATTTCAAAAGTTTGACGTTGGAAAAGGCTCCCATACTGCCAGTGATCGAAAACCTAAAGAATAGTTGGAATTTCCTTGGCAATGACGGATCGACCTTTTACTTTCAAACCGACAAAGATGCCCCGCGGGGAAAGGTTGTAAAGGTTGACGTTCTTAACAAAGACCTGGTGTGGGAAGATGTCATCCCTGAGACAGCGGACACGTTAAATGGCGTCCAGTTCGTCAATGACCAGTTCGTGCTCAACTACATGCACGACGCCTATACAAAGATCAACATTCATGCCACTAACGGAAAATTTATCCGCAGCGTCGAACTGCCCGGTATCGGCACCGCGGCCGGATTTGACGGGCGGCGAAATGATACCGAGACCTTTTACACGTATTCCAGTTACAATGCACCTCCGACGATCTATCAATACGATATGAAGACCGGAAAGAGCACGCTTTTCCGTGAAGCAAAGGTCAAATTTGACCCGTCGGCATATGAGGTCAAACTGGAGTTCTATTCGAGCAAAGACGGAACAAAGGTTCCCATGTTCATCGTCCATAAGAAGGGGTTAAAGCTGAATGGCAAGAATCCGACATTGCTTTACGGCTATGGAGGTTTCAATATTCCGATGACGCCCGGATTTTCCGTTTCGCGGCTTCCGTGGCTCGAGGCGGGCGGTGTCTATGCCGTCGCTTGTATCCGCGGCGGCAGCGAATACGGGAAAGATTGGTGGCGGGGCGGTTCGCGGCTAAACAAACAAAATGTTTTTGATGATTTTATCGCGGCCGGCGAGTGGCTGATCAAGAACAAATACACATCGAATAAAAAACTTGCTATACAGGGCGGGTCGAACGGAGGCCTGCTCGTCGGTGCCGTCCTAAATCAGCGCCCTGATCTATTCGCGGCAGCTCTGCCGGCAGTCGGGGTAATGGATATGGTCAGGTTCCCGAAATTCACGATCGGCTGGGCATGGACGAGCGACTATGGATCCCCGGATGACCCCACCGATTTTAAGGCGCTTTACGCCTATTCGCCTTATCACAACGCAAAACCCGGCACAAAGTACCCGGCGACACTCATCACGACCGCCGATCACGATGATCGTGTATTCCCGGCTCACAGCTTCAAATACGCTGCGGCAATGCAGTTTGCACAGGCCGGAAATGCTCCGGTTCTGATCCGGATCGAGACCAAGGCGGGCCACGGAGCCGGTAAACCGACCACTAAGCAGATCGAAGAACAGGCCGATCTTTACGGCTTTTTGATGAAGAATCTCGGCATGAAATAGAGCTTTGGTCGATTCGTTTTTAGGCGTATTCACTAATGAATTTAGGAGATTATATGCGTTTCAGAGATCTGATCTTGTTGTTAATGGTGATATCCCTTGGTTCGTTTGCGGCGGCACAGGCTCCGACTGCCGCCCAATTGCCGATTACATTAAGGCAAATTATTCGAAACGGGAGGTCATGATCCCCGTCCGCGATGGCATCAAGCTATTCACGGCGATCTACGAGCCAAAAGACAAGTCTCAGAAATACCCGATCTTGCTTAATCGAACCCCTTATACGGTCGCTCCGTATGGCGAGGATAAATTCAAAACCTCACTTGGCCCGGACGCCCTTTTCGCAAAAGAAGGCTATATTTTTGTTTATCAAGACGTTCGCGGCAAAACAATGAGTGAAGGCGAATTCGAGAACGTCCGTCCGGATATCGCGAACACTGACAAAACAAAGATCGACGAATCGACCGACACTTACGATACGATCGATTGGCTTATCAAAAATGTAGCCAACAACAACGGACGCGTCGGAACCTATGGGATCTCGTATCCGGGTTTTTACACGTCTGCAGGTTCGATCGATTCTCACCCGGCGCTTAAAGCTTGTTCTCCACAGGCCCCTGTCAGCGATTGGTACATCGGTGACGACATGCATCACAACGGGGCTCTCTTTCTCGCACAGAATTTTTGGTTCTTTACCAGCTTTGGCCAATACAGGCCGACGCCGAACTTTGATTTCAAATATGTAAAAGACTGGAAAGGCCAGCGTCCGGTTGACGCTTACAACTTTTTCCTCAACGCCGGCGGGCTCAAAGAGGTCGCTGACGAATACGAAAAGAATATGAGCGTCCGCATCAAGTTCTGGGACGAAATGATGCATCACCCCAATTATGATCAATACTGGAAAGACCGCAACATTTTGCCAAAGCTAAAGAACATCGGCTGCGCAACGATGACGGTCGGCGGCTGGTATGACAATGAGGACCTCTACGGAGCCTTGAATACTTACCGCCACATCGAACAGCAGAATCCGGGAATATTCAACATTTTGGTCGTAGGGCCGTGGGATCACGGCGGCTGGTCAAGAAACGATGGCGACTGGCTGGGAACGGCCTATTTTGGGAGCAAGACGGGTGAATATTATCGCCGCGAGATCGAGGTCCCGTTCTTCAACCATTTCCTAAAAGACAAAGGCGACATCTCAAAGCTTAAGGAAGTGAATCTATTTGATACCGGGTCGAACGAATGGCGTACATTTGAAAGCTACGATCCCAAACCGAGCGCTGAGACCAAGCTCTATTTAACTTCAAATGGCGGCTTGTCATTCACCAAACCGACAAACGACGGATCTGCAGAATATACTTCAGATCCGTGGAATCCGGTCCCTTACACACAAAAGATCACAACCAATTACCCCCGCGATTTCATGACGGAAGACCAACGGTTCGCCTCTACCAGGCCCGACGTTCTCGTCTTCGAGACCGAACCCCTTGATCGTGACATCACCGTTGCCGGCGATATCAAACCGTCACTAATTGTGTCGTCGAGCGGAACCGATTCTGATTTTGTCGTAAAGCTGATCGATGTATTTCCGGATGATTTTCGATATCCGGATGGCCAACGTCCTCCGCAAAATTCTGCCTGGTCAGTCTTCCAACCCGGAGGCTACGAAATGATGCTCCGCGGTGAGCCGATGCCGGCGAGATTTCGAAACGGTTTTGAAAAACCGGTGCCGCTCACGCCGAACGCCCCCACAAAATTGTCATTTACGATGCCCGGCGTCACTCATACCTTTAAGAAAGGCCATCGAATTATGGTACAGATCCAGAGCACCTGGTTCCCGCTAGTCGCTCGGAATCCGCAGAAATTTATGGTTAATTACAAGTTAGCGACAAACGCGGATTTCAAAAAGGCGACCCAACGAGTCTTCTTCGGGGCGAAACATCCGTCAGCGATCAATCTGCCCATAATGGATCGATAGGTCCCGCGGCAATATCTTCGATTACGCCGCATCTCAGTTTCCGATCTGTAAATTGAAAAGAGGCAGCCTGTTATGGCGGCCTCTTTTTCATTTTCCATGCGGATCCAACCTGAGGCAAACAAAGCCTAAGCCGACTTTTTTCAGTCATTTACAGTCGCACCTGCAAAACCTGCAAAATACGTCGTTTTGAGAAAGATCAGTCATTTTGTGCATAAGGCGTCAAACCCTGCATTTTGGCATTTCGCTCAGTGATGGATCCTGATATGTTGAGTTCATGAACCAACATCTCATCACTGCAACCTCCGGCCGCCGCTCGCCAAACCTTTTCGTCGATCTTTCCGGTATCAATTACGACCGACGATCTGCGAAATACGTCGAAAGCACTTGCGCAACGCTGATCGAAAACCGCTTTGGCCCCGGCTGTGCATCGGAGTTTGCCATCGTCTTGGCCGATCCGCCGGTTCCGGGGGCCGACGTCTTTTGTGATCTCAACGATAGAGAAACGGTGCCGTGGTATGCCCTTTCACATGACGGACGAGACAGGCACTTGATCATGGTTAGCGCAAAAACAAATGAAAACTGTTCAGGGGCCATCGATCGATCCCCCGGCCGCTGCGCCTGTGACCATGCCTCCGACGCCGGGCGCGGCCGCGGGTCGCCTTTTTGATCTGGGACGCGCTTTTTCTCCTGACCGGCGTGGACTCAGCTTTTTCTCTGAACGCAGGGACGCATGATCTAAACGGTCATCGCGAAACAACGGAAGTTACGCCTTAGACCTTTTACTTTTGACTTTGATCTTTGAATTTTGAACCTTGGACTTTGGACGCCGCATCCTGGGACGCAACTTCAGTCCGGAAAGCCTGAAACAAATTTAGTCGCCACTTAGACTTTGGACCTTGGATTTTGGACCTTAGACTTTGGAATTTGGATCTTGGACTTTGGGCTCCCCATCCTGGGACGCAATTATTTGCCGCCCAGCACCTTTTCGAGAGATTCCGCGAGATCCGCGTCGAGTTCGCGAAGTTTCGGAAGCAATTCCCTAGCCGATTTTCGGTCGCCCTTTGAAACATAATTCATCGCAAGGGCCATGACCGCCTGCTCAGCGTTGGTTGATCTCAATCGCTGTCTTAGGACCGCTATCGCCCGTCATACCGGCCGGTTTCATATACGCAATGCCGAGCATAAAGAGTGGGTCGGCGCCGTCATTTTTAGCACGATGCATTGTTTTAACGAGTTAATGCCGCCGTCTTCTGCCGAAGGCTTTTTACCCAGGCCATCCGAGATTCATCCAATTTTGCGCCTTATCGGGCTTTAGCGTAACTGCCTGTTGAAATGCAAAGATCGCCCGCTGATGCTTGCCCATATTCATATTTGCGGCACCGAGCATCTCGTAATATGACGTTTCTTCGGGCTTTAGGCGAATGAGTATCTCGGCTTCGGCGGCGGCTTCCTTATATTTTCCTGTCCGGAAATAGATACTGATCAAATTTCCGTGAGATTTTACAAAATTCGGGTCAAGTGCGATCGCATCGTTAAATTTAAGGATAGCGGCCTCATCCTTACCCTGTTTCAAATAGGCATATCCGAGGTTGTTATGCGACATCGGATAGCCGGGGAAAAGGGCGATCGAACGCTCGAGCGAAGTTATCGCTTCTTCGGTCTTGCCGAGCATCAGCAACCCCCAACCGAGGTTGTTGTGCGCCATGTAGCCATCAGGATTCAAGGCGATCGACGAACGTGCGCTCGCAACTCCTTCGTCATATTGCTTGAGTTCGAGATAGCACCACGAAATATCGGTATAGGCACGATAGTCTTCCGGGTCTTCGGCTATCGCTTTTTTGTAAAGCTCTGCCGCTTCCTTGAATTTTCCGGTGTCTGCGAGTTTCCTTGCAGTTCGATATGTGTCGGCAACAATTGCCGACGAGGTCTCGGTTGTAGTTCGCTGAGCGATTCCCGGCACTGCGACTAACGCGACCAGGATGAGTGGGAAAATCAATTTTGAAAACTTCATATCGATGAGTTATTTGGTCGGGCAATTCTCAGACAACATGGGCAGTATAACACGGGTTCTCGGCTCTAACAAAGGACGCCGACCATGGGGTCATTCCCCGACAATGGCCTCGATCATTTATGAAATGAACAGAAGTCCTTCGGTTCCGAGCCTTTTTTGAACGTCTTTGATTCCTTTTCCGGGCAGTTTACTGTCGCCCTCTGCCCGGTGATCGGGCAGATCGACACCGTTACGCTTCCGACCGGTTCCACATCGCGTTTTGCGGGTTCCTGAGGGATCTCTACACCGCTCGGCGGCTCCATTCCGTCTTGCCAGGTTCCCGTTACCGGCGACGGGGATGGAGTTCCTTTCGTCTGTGAGCCATCATCCAGGTCCATACTATCTGGTATTGGCAGCAGCGAACGGTTCGGCACTGTCCCCATGACAAATAGTTCAACGCGCCGGAATTCGGCCGGAACATTGGTCACATAGATCTCAGGAGCCGGCGGAGGAACGTCTTCGTAATAATTGATGTTTGGGTCCGGATTTCGAGTCGGGCTCGGGCTTGGCGTCGGTGAGGCATCGGCAGTTGCGTCCAATTCACGGATCAATGCCCCGTTCCGGATATCGATCTCGGCCTTTCGGACATTGGCCGGCATTGCCCAGTCGCCATTCCATTCCGGGTGAAGCCGCATCGCCTCTTTCATAAAATCGGCCCAGATCGGCATTGCCGAATCGGCCCCTTTCATTCCCAGATCATCACCGTTATCAAAGCCGACATAGACCACACAAACTATCTCAGGTGTAAAACCGGCAAACCACCCATCGCGCGAGGTTCCCGTTTTCCCTGCAAAAGCCGACTTCCCGGCTATGTTACGAAAGCCCCATCCCTGTGCCTGAGCCGCCGTGCCGCGATTGATCACGTCCTTCATTATGTCGTCCATGATATAGGCAACGTCGGGACGAACCACGTTCTTCTTGTCCGGAACCGGCAATGAGGTCGTCCGGCCATCGCCGCCGGTCACGCGTGTGATAGGTGAAGGAAGAACGCGGTCACCCAGATTTGCAAACATTGTATAGGCTGTTGCGACCTGAAGCGGTGTCGCCTCCGACGTTCCCAAAGCCATCGACGGATATGCCTTGTCGACCTTTGGAAATCCCGCCTTTGCGGCTAGGTTCATTACTTTGCCGATGTTTAACGACATCGCGATATCGACAGTGATCACGTTCTTACTTTTTACGAGGGCATCTCGAAGTGTCGTTTCTTTGTTCGAGAAAAAATCACCAAAGTTTCCCGGTGTGTAGGTCTCGGAACCAAAGGTAAATGTCTTCTTTTCATCTTTGAACACCGTCGCTGCGGTGAATTGGCGGGTGCTCGAGTCGTATGCGGAATTGATCGCCGCAGCATAGACAAAGGGCTTGAAGACGGATCCCGGCTGCCTCTGAGCATCGGTCGCCCGGTTGAATTGATTCTCGAGATAATCCCGGCCGCCAACCATCGCTACTATCTCACCGGTCTTCGGCCTTATCGCAACTAGCGATGCATTGAGGCCCTGTTTCTTCGGAAAATGCTTGTCGAGCGCCGCGAGCCGTTTATTAACGATCTCATAGGCGGTTCGCTGAAGATCAGGGTCGATCGACGTATAAACACGCAGATGCTGAAGCGCCTCAGGGTCCGTCACCACTTTGGGGAGTTCTTCGATCACATATTGCGAAAAATACGGCATACCCTGCAGGTCACGCGTGTTCGATACCTGCTTTAGCACGATGTCAGCGGCCCTTGCGACAGACATCTGTTCCGCTGAGATCTCGCCCGCCTCGACCATCGACGTAAGGACCTGATTACGGCGTTCCTTTACGCGATCAGGATTTTTATAAGGATTGTAGCGATTTGGGCTTCGGATGATACCGGCTATAAATGCAGCCTCGGCAAGATCGAGTTGCGATACGTCCTTTCCAAAATAGGCGTTCGCCGCTTCGCCAACTCCATAAATAGAGACTCCTGACTGTTGCCCCAAATAGATCTGGTTCGCGTAAAGCGTGAATATCTCTTGCTTTGAAAGCCGCGTTTCGAGGATCAGTGACATATAAGCCTCAGTCACCTTTCGCTCGATCGTCTGATCGCGGGTCAAAAGCAGGTTTTTGACAAGCTGTTGCGTTATAGATGAACCGCCTTGATTTGCAAGCGGCGAGTTGTCATCGCCTTCGTACCGCCGCCACAATGCTCGGGCTATCCCCCGGAAATTCACACCGTAATGCTCGAAAAAAGCCCGGTCTTCGGTCGTCGTGATCGCTTTGACCAAATGCTGCGGTATATCGTTAAAAGTGACAGTCTTTCGCCGGCCGTCCCCCTCGGCCGCAATAGAACTGAGTATTTTAGGCTCGATCAGCGCCTCGTTTACCTGATTTCCGGAATCGCGGTCACCGATGGCGGCAACGGTTTTAAGATCCTTTGAGAATTTAATAGACAGCGATGCAAAAACCTTTTTACCGTCTATCACGCCGGTCATTCCCGGTTCGATCGCGACAACGTCGCCCTCGAGCGAATATCGGCTGCGGGAACGATCGGCCTGGTTATTCTTCTCAATATATCCCGCCGATTTCAGGTATTCGATCAACTCGGCCGGAGTGATGGCTTCGCTCGTTTTTAGCAATTTCGGAGCAGAATATATCCCTGCTGAGGCAGTAAAAACCTCGCCACTTAGCAATCGACGGTCGATCCGGTCCGAAAATTCGAACCAATAATATGTCAGCGTCAAAAACGCCCCTAAAAGCAAAAGCAGCGTCAGTGATATCGTCCATCCGTTGAACACCATCCTGAGCAAACGCCTAAACCGCGATGGCGGTGGAGCCTTGAACGCAACAGTGCGGTTCGCCTTTACCCAGCCTTTTGGCGGCATTTTTGATCGTGTGGTCTTTGCCGGTAGATTATCCTGCATTTTCTGGGTTGGAATTACGAAGACGAAGTGAGATTATCACTTTGGCGGGTGCCAAGAGTATTTTATCGGGTTTTGCACCGTATTGTCGAACTAATTCTCGTTTCATGGCCGTCGGAATATTCTCCAGTTTTACAGAAATTACACGCCGCAAACTTGCGTTTGCTGCATTGATCGTTGCGGTAATGATCGCGATCGGAGCCCTCGGGTTTCGTTTTATCGAAAACTTCTCGTGGCTGGACAGCTTTTATACGTCAGCCCAGACCGTGACGACAGTAGGGTATGGCGATCTCGCCCCGGTAACTGCGGCCGGGCGCGTTTTTGCGATATTGTTAATGTTGACGGGCGTCGGCACAGTACTTTTTGGTTTGACCGTGCTTGCTCAGGCGGTCATTCAGTCGGAAATGGTCGAGGCACTTAGCCAACGCCGAAAAATTAAAGAGATGGAAAAATTAGAGGGCCATTACATCGTTTGCGGCGCCGGACGTGTCGGCCGCCGGATCATCCGCAATCTTGAACATCAAGAATTACCTCACGTTATAATCGAACGGAATGAAAACAGGCTTTCTGAGTTAGACCCTAACAGCACTCACGTTATCGTTGGCGATGCTACGTCAGAGGAAAATCTAATCCGGGCCGGCGTCACAAATGCCAAAGGGCTCGCTAGCTGTTTGCCTGACGACGCTGCCAATGTTTACGTGGTTTTGACAGCTCGCGGCCTGAATCCGGATCTGCATATCGTCGCCCGCGCGGTCGAAGAGCAGGCGGAACCAACACTGATCAGGGCTGGGGCAAGCCGTGTTGTAGCCCCGACGATCATTGGAAGCCAATCGATGGCCCGCGCGCTGCTAAAGCCTGCGATCGCAGACTTTATGGATTCCATTGTTGCGGAGACACTTGATCTCGTCTTCGAAGAAGTTGCCATCGATAGCGGCTCGCAATACGCCGGACGTATTCTGCGAGACACGAATATAATGAGCGAATTAAGCCTGATAGTTGTCGCGATACGTCGAAAAGACGGCGTCCTAACCTTCCAACCGAACGGCGAAACTGAGATCAATGATGGTGATCTGCTGATAGTTATTGGAAAGGCTGAATCCGTACAGCGTTTAGTCGAGGCAAACAGAAAATGAGCGTGCTCGTGACCGGCGGCAGCGGGTGGGGTAACGGTACCTATCTGCTGACCTCAGTCATGGCGATCTTTCCCGATCATCCGGGAGAGATGTCTTATCGACGGAAGACGTGAAGATCGCCAGCGAATTTGACGTTGTGATCCATTTGGCGGCACGCATGGACAAATCGCCGACCGGGGCCAACGAAACATTTGAAACAAATGTGAAGGGCACTGTAAACATATTGAAAGCGATGAGAAAGGACGCTGTCTTCATTTTCGCCTCGACAAAGGATGTTTACGGCAGGTTTGCTGATAATTTTGCCGAAGTCCCCGAATCTTGCCCAACTGTTTATTCCGGACAATCGCCGCTTGAATGGTCAAAATTGATCGCAGAGAGGTATGTCGAATATTACGCTCAGTCGCTCGGCATTCGATCTTGTATCTATCGACTTTCCAATATTTACACCCCAAAGACTGAATGCAACACTTCAACATTTGTTGAGCACTATGTAGAGGCGATAAATACCGGAGAAAGGCTCCGTTTGCCGGCGGGCGGATCACCCGTACGCGATCTCCTTCATGTTAACGACTTCGCTTTAGCTTGCGAAGCGTTCATATCATCCATTATCCGCCACGGACTTTATAATGTCGGCGGGGGTCGGGCGAATGCGGTCTCCTTGCGGGACCTAGTAACCAAACTGGAGGAAGTATCGGAATTAGAGGCAGTTGTCGATGATGATAATCCATTACCGGCACCGGTGCCGATGAATTATGTCTCCGATTTAAGCCTGATCTCTCAGGAGCTGGGGTGGAAGCCCCAAATCTCCTTGATTGAGGGTTTACGTGAACTTTTCTAGACGCGAGTTTATGTTCTTGAGCGTCGATTGCAACGATCGGTCATGATGAAAATATTGGTCCGCGGAACAAACTGGATCGGAGATGCAGTCATGTCGGTGCCTGCGATGCGTGAACTTCGCAGAATTTTTCCCGACGCCCATATTACGCTGCATACTCGATCGTG
>JBGAVK010000012.1:46435-65047 GCA_044228165.1 Pyrinomonadaceae bacterium
CTGATGGCCTCTTTCGTGACGTTGATTTTATTAACGAGATCGTCACATTTGATAAGGGCCGCTGGAAAATTAAGGATGTTTACGATAATTCGCAATTCCTGAAGGATGATGAATATGATCTGGCGATCTTGCTTCCAAACTCTTTCGAATCAGCGTTGACGTCATTTTTATCGAAGATCCCTCGTCGGTTCGGCTATAACAAAGATGTCCGCGGGCTTTTGCTGACCGACCCGATCGCTGTTCCGGAATGGAAAGGCCGCCGGCACGAAGTATTTTACTATCTCAACCTTGTGGCCGAGATAGAACGCCGCATTCTCGGACGCGACACCGTCTCAACAGTCTACCCCGATATTTCGCTCCAAATTTCAGCAGAACGGCGGGCCGAAGCCCTTGCAACGCTGGTTAGCCACGGGATCGACGCCAAAAAACAGGTGGTTGCGATCGGTCCCGGCTCGACCAACTCGCGTGCAAAACGCTGGCCGGCTTTACGGTATGCCGAATTATGCGACCGACTAAACACCGAACTCGATGTCAATGTAGTCCTCGTCGGGGCAAAGAATGAAGCCGATGTGGCAGACGCGGTGACCGGGAGCATGAAAACTAAGGCGACAAACCTGGTCGGAAAAACCGATCTCGACACAGTCGTTGCCATTTTGAGCGAGGCCGACCTAATGATCTCAAACGATATGGGACTTGCCCATGTCGCTCCGTCGGTTGGCACTAAAACGATCGCCATATTTGGACCAACGAACCCGGAAACGACCAGGCCTTTTTCAACGATAGCCAACGTAGTTCGGGAAAGTGTTGATTGTTCACCCTGTATGCTGCGCGACTGTCCGATAGATCATCGCTGTATGATAGGAATTACCGTTGAGAATATTTTCAATTCTGCAAATGAAATGCTATTTCCTGATCTGATCGACGAAGAGTTCGTCGAATCGCCACTTTATCTATTGGATTAATAACAACGATGTAACATGCTTATCGTATTAGCTTTGGATATTAGCAAACCATGAAACAACCCGCTATCTTCATCGACCGCGACGGCACTCTTATTGAAGAAGTCAATTTTCTTTCAAGGGTAGAGGACCTAAGTGTTTTCCCATTTACGGGCAACGCTTTAAAGCGATTCAAAGACAATGGCTTCTTGATCCTGGTGGTTACAAACCAATCAGGTATCTCTCGCGGGCATTACACTGAAGAAGCGATGCATGCCATTCACGATCAAATACAGTCTGAGCTTGGTGGTTTGATTGACGCCTTTTATCACTGCCCTCATTTGCCGACCGACGAATGTAACTGCAGAAAGCCGGGACTTGGGATGATAAGAAAAGCGATGGCTGATTTTGAAATAGACCTTTCCGGCTCGTGGATAGTGGGAGACAAAGATCTGGACATCGAGACCGGCAGGGCGGCAGACATCAGAACAGCCTTAGTATTAACAGGTTATGGACTGCAGCATCAAGCGGCACTTGAACCACAACCCGACATTGTCGCTCCGGATCTCGGTGCGGCCGCGGACGCTATTATCGGGTTAAACTCGTCCGAAATCGTCATCTAGCCGAACTATGTCGTCCTCGCCAAAATAATCACCTGTCTGTGTCTCGATAAAAATAAGTAGGCCATTGCCTTCTGGGTTCTCGACACGATGGTCGTCACCGGCCTTGATGTCTAGGGCTCCGCCTGTTTGGACTAGTATTTCATTGCCGTTTAATGTTACTTTAGCTGTGCCGCTAACTATGTACCAGTGCTCTGAGCGGCGGGAATGCCGTTGATAACTCAAACGTTTACCCGGCAAAACCTCAATACGCTTAACTTTATAACCATCGCCTTCGTCGAGGATCGTAAAACTGCCCCAAGGCCTGTGATCGACCGTGCGAACACTGTTCTGAACGTCAATAGATTCCATATCGCGGCTCAATTAGTATGTCCAGTTTAGACGAAAAGGCAATTTCAGCAAATTCCAAACAAATACAGCGGATCCAAACGCTCGTTATCGGCCGTTTGTTGACAATTTTTTTGCTGTTAGTCTCAAGCTGGTTTTGGTATAGCGGCACGCTTCGTTTTTCGGCGGAGAATTTCCCCGCCGGCGTTTTGTTTGGCCTTTTCATTGTATTTCTTATCTCGGTCGGTCTAACGATCGTCTATTTCTTTTTGCTTCGGCTCAGCCGGAATCTATCACTTCAGATAAGAGTTCAGTTTTTCCTCGACGTTTTATTGATAACCTGGCTGGTTTGGCGAACCGGCGACCTTTCTTCGCCATATATTACGCTATACATCGTTTTGATCAGTGTTGCGAGCTTTTTCCTGCGGCCTCTCGCGACGCTCTTCATGGCGGTACTTTGTGCCTTTTCGTTGATTTCTCTTGCACTATTGTCTGTTTTCGCTGTTATCGAGACCTCCGGCCCAGCTCAGACGGCTGGCAAGGCTATTCAGATCGTAAGTTTCCACATCGTTGCATTACTCGTCGTAGGACTGTTGGCGTCCCGGATCTCAGACCGCCGCTCGTCTGGCGAAGAGCTTGAGGAAACCGCCAAAACGCTGGCAAACCTTCGCGTCCTTCATGAGCGTATAGTCGAATCGATCAGGTCTGGCCTGATAACAACAGACCTTGACGGCAATATTTACACATTTAACGCCGCAGCGACAGAAATAACGGGTTTTAGGCTCGACCAGATGCAGGGCAGCTCGATCTACGACCTTTTTGGTGATATTCGGGAACAGATCGACCTCTCGCTTGCGGCTGCGGGTGATGGTGATCAATTGCCGCGATTTGAGGCAGATCTTCTCACTCCCGATGGATTCGTTGTACGGATCGGCTTTAGCGTTTCGCTGCTTTTTTCGGAGACGAACGAGGCCACGGGGCTTATTATCACGTTTCAGGACCTGACAGAGATCCGATCAATGGAAGAGAGTGTTCGACGAAAGGACCGTCTCGCCGCAGTTGGACGGGTCGCTGCGGGGCTCGCCCACGAGATCCGCAATCCGCTCGGGGCAATGCGAGGAGCCATTCAGGTGCTCGAGTCAAACACGCCGGCCGGGTCTATTCAATCCGGATTGATGGAGATAATACTCAAAGAATCGGACCGGTTGAACAGTATAATTACCAATTTTCTCGGTTATGCACGGCCTGCAGCGGCTGATTTTGTCGAGACTGACGTCGCCGACGCTATTCGCGACACCTTGACTCTGCTCAAACACAGCCCAGATGTTCGCGATCATCACACGCTGTCTCACGACCTCGGTGACACCCCGACGATGATCTCGGGGGACCCAACGCAATTAAAGCAGATCTTTTGGAATTTGGCTCGTAACGCTCTGCAGGCAATGCCTGACGGAGGCGATCTTAGGGTGAGCCTTTCAGCAGTTCCAAATAATCGCATCCGCATCGTTTTCGAAGACACGGGCCACGGCATGTCGCCTGAGCAAGTCGAACAGCTATTCGAACCTTTCTCAAATTCCACGTCGGGCGGTACGGGGCTAGGGCTGTCGATCGTTTATCAGATTGTCAAGGATCACAACGGTGCCATCAACGTCCGCAGCTTGGAGGGCAAAGGTACGACGATCACTCTCGACCTGCCCAAAGACAACCGCCGGGTAACGTCTGAAGCGATCAGGATCGACGGCGAATTGGCAAAGCCGACAAAGCTGAAGGATTTTCTAAATGTAAGTCGCGAAGAAAGCGATATTTCGTCTTGAATTGCGGTGCTCTATTCTGTGACAATAGCGGAATTCAGGGTGTTAGCATCTTTTTGAACAAACGCATCTAATGGCAAACATACTAATCGTTGACGACGAACAAAGTTACCGCCAGCTTCTTACCCTCGTTTTTGAAGAACAGGGCAACACGATCCGCACGGCAATGAATGGCCGTCAGGCTATGCAGCTTCTTGCCGAAGAGCCCGCTGACATCATTATCTCGGACGTAAAGATGCCGGATATGGACGGTATTGAGATGCTCCGTGCGGTTCGCGAGACCTTGCCGGATCTTGGCGTTGTCCTGATGACCGCGTTTGCATCGGTCGAAACCGCGAGAGAGGCATTCAAGCTCGGCGCAGACGATTTCATTCAAAAGCCCTTCGATGTTGAAGAATTAAAGCTCATCGTCCGAAAGACGCTTGAAAAACAGGCTTTGATCGACGAGAACCGTGCTTTCAAACGTGCCCAGCGTGAGCGCGGCAGCGTGAAGAACATTGTCGGAACTTCGGCGAAGATGAACGCCATCTTCCAAATGATCGAGACCGTCGCTGAGGTCCAATCGACCGTATTAGTAACGGGCGAGAGCGGAACTGGTAAGGAACTGGTCGCCCGCGCGATACATGACCTCAGCCCCCGGGCCGAAAAGCCGTTCATCTCGATAAATTGCGGAGCTTTTACGGAAACCTTGCTCGAATCTGAGCTTTTCGGATATGTAAAAGGTGCCTTTACCGGTGCAAATACTAATCGGAAAGGGCTTTTTGAGGCCGCTCACGGCGGCACGATCTTTTTGGATGAGATAGGCGAAATGTCGCCGGCGATGCAGGTCAAACTTCTCCGGGTGCTGCAGGAACGCCGCGTCCGTCCCGTCGGAGCTCACGACGAACTGCTGATCGACGCTCGCGTAATTGCCGCGACAAACCGCGATCTAAAGAAAATGACGGACGAGGGCACCTTTCGCGAGGATCTCTTTTACCGCATTTCGGTCATCCCGATCCATCTTCCGCCGCTGCGGGAGCGTTCCGAAGATATTCCTGACCTGATCGAGCATTTTGTAAAGAAATTCTGCGATCAGGCAGGAAAGGACTTATCAGTCTCGCCAAAGACCGCTTTGATCCTCGAAAAATACGCCTGGCACGGCAACGTCCGCGAGCTCGAACACACGATAGAACGCGCCGTCGCCCTCGAACGCTCGTCCGAGATACAGCCTGAACAGCTCCCCGATCATATCTCAAACTACAATCCTGAGCGTATCAACGCTGAATTCAGCCTGCCTGACGCCGGGATCGATCTCGTCAGCCACCTCGACAACCTCGAAAAGACCTACGTCGTCGAAGCTCTCCGCCAAACCGGCGGCAATCAAACAAAAGCCGCAGAACTGCTCCATATGCCCGTCCGCTCGCTCCGCCACCTCCTCGACAAACACAGCATCCGCAGCCTCTCGGCACAGATGCGAAGCTCGGATTAGAGTTTATAGAGTTTGTAGGGTTTTTAGAGTTTGTAGGAGATTGGAAAGTTATGGCAAGTTTCAAGCGGTTTGAAGAGATCGAGGCTTGGCAAAGAGCCCGTGTATTGACCAATAAAGTTTACGAGGTGACTTCCGTACCGCCGCTTTCCCGTGATTTTGGCCTTGCGGATCAGATGCGAAGGGCATCCAATTCCATCATGGCAAACATTGCCGAGGGCTTCGGCAGGCGAACAAACCGCGAATTTGCGAACTTTCTTGTGATCGCCCACGGTTCGGCGGCTGAGGTTCAATCCCACCTTTATCTTGCTCTCGATCAGGGTTTTGTACCAGAAGAGGTGTTTGCTGATCTATACGGCGGATGTGACGAGGTATCTCGAATGTTGATGTCTCTTTGCAGATACCTTAGGAATACTGCCTAAATCAAGAGATTCCCCCGGCAACCTTCCGTTGACTTCAAACTGTGACAGTTATTGTTAGTGTTTCTCTTACAAAAACTGTTAAAGAAGGGCGATCCCGCTCCAACAAAATCCCGTTCAGCTATTCCTCAGGATCTTTCCCGCCAACTCTAACTTCTGATATTTAAGAACTTAGCACCCAACAAACTCTACGAACTCTAAAAACTTCCGCTTTGGCACGCCCCTTGTATTAAAGGCTGTGGCCTGGGAAAGGTACATAGACTTTCAGAAAAAACTTAGGAGATTGTGAATTAGACATGAAAAATCAGAAAGGTTTCTCGCTTATCGAATTGTTGATCGTTGTTGTGATCATCGGCATCATCGCCGCTATCGCTATCCCGAACCTGCTTGCAGCACGTCGCAGTGCTAACGAAGGATCGGCTGTTTCCGCTATGCGTACGCTGCATGGTGCTCAGATGACCTATGCCGCTACCTATGGTAATGGTAACTATGCCGGTGCAACCGGTACCGCTTCGAACACGGCTCTTTCAGCTCTCGGAACCCCGGGATTGGTTGACTCAGTTCTTTCGACCGGTGTTAAGGGTGGATATGATTTCGTCGGCCTCAAGATCGACGCTGTCACGGGTGCTTCTTCGGCTCCTGCACAGTTCATGTTCTCGGCCAAACCGACAACTGCGACGGGTGTTACACAAACCGGTTCACGTCGTTTTGGTATAGCAACGGAAGGTGTTTTGAAGGCTGATACTACAGTAGCATCACACTACGCCGATATTACGGCGGTAAGCAATGCGTCCGCCTTGAACAACTAATTAGACCCGGCAAGACCGGACTTAAGACGGGGAGTATGCAAACAGCATGCTCCCTGTTTTTCTTTTTGTAAGGGCGATCCGACGATTTCGCTGTGCTAAACTTTTTCAGGATTTCAGAATCAAATTCCTTAGAACATCCGCACAAATGAACTATTCCGCATCATCGGGACCATTAAGCAAGATCGGCTGGCTTTCGCCGGCATTGGCGGTTGCCTTGTTGGTGATGTTCTATCGGACGCCGCAGCCAAAGATGGTGTCGAACCAGATGTGGCGTGCCGAGCTGCTGGCATGTCTTTTTCTATTTTTCGCGTTTGTCGGATATTTCTTGAAAGACCGAATGTCGATAGGACGCATATTTTCTATCCGATCAGGTGGTTTGAATTGGGTCGTAACGGGAATCGCCGGACTTGTCATTTGGAGCGGGATCTCCGCAATTTGGGCCCGATCGCCCTTTTCCGCGTGGCATCACACTGCGGTCTGGACGATCTATCTGCTTATCTTTCTTTTCACCGCCGACCGTTTGAAACGTGACGACGGGATACGATTTGTAACTGTCACCTTTTTCCTGATCGCGGCTGTTATCGGCATTCTGGGACTGATCGACTATCTTACGGTGCCTGATTTCAAGATGCTCGAGGGCGTCCTCCGGCAGCGCTATGCCAAATATGCCGAGATGCTCCTCACCGCCCTGCCTGTGATCTGGGCGATCGCGTTGTATGTTCGAAAACGCAACGCACAACTCCTCGCGATCATATGCGGCACACTTGGCTGGATCGCCGTCATGCTCTCATTGAGCAAAGGCGCTTTCATCGCCGGTGTGATTGGATTTACAGTAATGTTCGCCGGCTGCCTTTTTTTTAGCTTTGCGCGGTTTCGGCCACGAATTTTGGTAACTTTCGCGGTCTGGATCGTCGTGACGATCGCGTTTCAGACAGTTTTTTCGTTCCTCACCGCCACCCCCGCAACGGTCGATTACATCAGCGGCAAGGTTGACGCGACGCGGGAGACCTCGACCGCCCGTATTTTCCTGTGGCGAGTCGGAAAGGAGATGATCGCCTCGCATATGTTACTTGGGGTTGGTGCTGATAATTTCGGTGTTTCTTTCAATGAGGCACGAGCCAAGTTCCGCCTAACAAACCCCGACGACCCAAAGGACGAGACCGTATCGGATTTTCTCGTTGAGCGTGCCCACAACGAGCTTATACAGATCACTGCCGAACTCGGAATTGTCGGCCTCGCGATCGTCCTTACGGCGATCGGCCTTTTCTTGCTCGTCTTCTTCCGAACCCTTGCCGCAAACAGATTCAAGCTGTCGCCAATGCTCTGGGCCTCAGTCGGAGGGCTTACTGCTTTTGCCTGCAGTTCGATGGTCAGTTCCTTCTCGTTTCGGCTTGCACAGAACGGCATCGTATTCTTCCTGGTCCTCGCGGTCGCTGCTCACGAAATGAACAAGACGCGTCGTCGCAAGGTCAACGGTCCCGATCTCCAAAAAGACGCCGCTCTGATATTTGTCTCCGTCGCCGCCGTTTTATTGGCGTTGATCGCGACATTTTCGTTGAAGGCCGCAGCGGAATATTATGTGTTGACGGCCGACCGTGAACCCGATAAAGACGCCGCGATCGCTCTGTATAACAAAGCTCTAAGGCTCGATCCGGATTATCAGTCGGCACATTTGCGAAGTTCCGGGCGAAGCTTTGGCGAAAAGGATTACCCGGCTGGCGCGGCAGAACTTCGCAAGGCTATAGACGGCGGGCTTGGTGTCGTTTTCACCTACTCTTCGCTTGCGGATTGTTATGAAAAAGCAGGTGACACAGCGGCAGCCGAACAAACCTATGCCGAATCGATCAGCATCTATCCCCATTCGGTCTATCTACGTGTCCGTTATGCCATGCTCTTACAGCGTCTTGGGAAGCCGCAGGAGTCTGAAAGCCAGATCGCTGCGGCAAAGAATGTCGATCCGCGGCATGCTGCCGGTTGGCTGAGCATCATTACGAAAGGCAGCGTTGCGACCTTTCTGGCGGCAAAAAGTGATCCGGGCATCGCACTTCCGGCGGAACTCATGCCTGAGGTAGCCGTTTACGAATACCTCGACAAACCGCCGGGCTCGGACGACGAGAAGTAATTCCTTTGTTAGCTTAAGTTCCGACGAAGACTTTGCACCTTTCCGGATGCAAAAATACTGTTGAAACTGGTATTATGTTTGTGTTTCGGCCGCCAACTCTTTTCGCCGAAGCATCAATTTCAACAAAATGCCGCACGAAGGAACAAGATCTCTGCCCCAGATCCTGGCCATCGCGAAAAATGCTTTTCGCGAAGCCGTCAGAGACCGCATTCTTTATAATCTGATTCTATTCGTTCTGCTGCTGACCGCTTCTGCGATCTTTCTCGGTGAGCTTACAGCCGGGCAGGAAGCCCGAGTGATCGTCAATCTGGGCCTCAGTGCAACGCTTATTTTCGGCGCGTTTATCGCGATATTTGTCGGCGTCAGCCTCGTCTGGAAAGAGATCGAAAAGCGGACCGTTTATTCGATCTTTTCAAAGCCTATCGGCCGCGGCCAATTTATCATCGGTAAGTATCTCGGCCTTTGCTCCACCATTTTTGTAAATGTGGCGATCATGGGAGCCGGTGTGACGCTGGCATTGCTGTATGTCGGCGGCAGATCTTTTGCTGGACCGATCTGGGTCGCGGTCTTACTTATCTTTTTTGAACTCACGATCTTGACCGCCGTAGCGATCATGTTCTCGTCGTTCTCGACACCGGCACTATCGGCACTGCTCACATTCTTTGTGTTCGTTATCGGGCATTTCAGTGCGTCACTGCTCGAGCTCGCAAATTCGCTTGGCTCGCGTACCGCCGTTGCGGTTTTTACCGGGATCTACTACGTACTTCCAAATTTGTCGCAGTTCAGCTATGTAACGGAAACGGCGAACGGCATTTCCGCCCCGGCATCTATGATCGGCGGTACGTTTCTATACACGATCGTTTACGACATTATCTTGATGACGATAACCGTCCTGATCTTCAGCCGGCGCAACTTCAAATAATGGCAATTTCGTCGCTCAGATCATTTGCCATCGCTGCCGTTATTATCGCGGCGGGATTCGCGGCCGTTGTTTTTTTGAGTGACTTTAACAAACGAAACCGCCCATCGCTGCCGGACGAAATAACAGATTCGGACCTTGACCTTCAGGGGGCACGGCTAAAAGGCTTCGCGTTCGGCATGGAAGGCCTGATCGCGGACTGGTATTGGATGCGTTCGCTGCAATATATCGGCGACAAACTTCTCAAACGGCCGGACGATTTTATTAATATCGACGACCTTCGCGACTTAAACCCAAGGCTTCTATATCCGATGCTCGATAATGCGACCGATCTTGACCCGCATTTCATCGCCGCCTACTCTTACGGAGCGGTCATCATGCCCGCGATCGACAAAGAAAAAGCTATTAAACTGGTCGAAAAAGGCATCGCTAATAACCCTGATAGTTGGCGGCTATATCAGCATCTTGCCTACATATATTGGAAGATCGGCCGATATGACAAAGCCGCCGAAACATACGAAAAGGGCTCGGAAGTCCCGGGCGCAGCTCCGTTCATGAAACTGATGGCAGCCTCAATGAAGACCGAAGGCGGCAGCCGTGAAACTGCACGGTCGATCTACCGTCTGATGCTCGAGAGTGACGATGAACAGGTAAAAATTACGGCTGATCGCCGCCTAAAAGAACTCGATTGGTTCGATGAACAGGAAGTGATCGACCGTGTTTTGGCAGAGTTCAAGTCTCAAAATGGGCGCTGTGCCGATGCATTTAATGAAATTGGAGCAGTTTTGTTAAGGACAACATTACCGGGCAATCGCCATTTTAAGATCGACAAAGACAAGCGGCTTGTCGATCCAACGGATGCCCCTTATTTATTGGATAAAGAAAATTGCCGGGTCAAGATCGATTCGGAAAAGTCGCAGCTCCCGGTGAAATGATATGGAATATGCAGTCGAAATTAACGGTATGTCAAAGGACTACGAGACCGGATTTCTGCGAAAAAAACGCGTCCGGGCTCTCGACGACCTGACTCTAAATGTCCGTCCGGGGCAGATCTTTGGCTTTCTCGGCGGTAACGGTGCGGGCAAAACAACCACGATCAAAACGCTAATGCGGCTCCAGTTCCCTACAGACGGCTCGGCTCGGATACTCGGCCACGACATCGCCGACGTCCAGATGCACCGTCGCATCGGCTATTGCCCCGAAAACCCTTATTTCTACGATTACCTGACCGCCCGCGAACTGATGGAGTATTTTGGCGAGCTGTTCGGCTACGACAAAACAAAACGCCGCGAGAAATGCGAAGAGCTCCTGACCGCCGTCGGCCTCGACGAAAAAGACTGGAAAAAGCAGCTGCGTAAATATTCCAAAGGAATGCTGCAGCGCGTCGGCCTCGCTCAATCGCTGATAAATGACCCTGAAATTGTCTTTCTCGATGAGCCGATGTCGGGCCTCGACCCCGTCGGCCGACGGGAGATCCGTGAGCTGATCGCCGGCCTTCGCGAAAAAGGCACGACCGTCTTTATGTCCACCCACATCCTCTCGGACATTGAGGCACTTTGCGATGAGGTCGCCATCCTTCGAAACGGCAAGCTGGCAGCCTCAGGGGATCTTAACACTCTACTTTCAAACGCCGACGAATCGCGTGCGCTTGAGATAAATATTCAGGGAATCAACGCCGAAGAAATTCGCGAAAAGATAGAGTTCATCGCTGGAGCCGTGCTCATTTCAAAACCGAACGGCGCAAATATCCAGGTCCTCGACGAATCTGACGTTGAAGCCGTCCTCGAGATCACCCGCCAAGCAGGTGCAAGACTAGCTTCGATCCACCCCGTAAAACAATCTCTCGAAGAGTTATTTGTAAAGGAAACGAATAAGGATTAGACACAAAATGCCCTGTGATCGCTAAACCTCGTTCTAGTTTATTCTCAGCTTTTTGCGGCAAATGCTAATTTGCAGTTTTGATGGCTGTCACCTTCCACCGGATATTCGCACGATCGTCTTTTCTATCAAAACCGTCGAGCGTCAGCGTGATCGGGATCGTCTCGCCGGCACCGAGCTGCGGCTGTTGGACCGGCACCACAACTATTTTCTTTTCGCGAAGAACATCATTTTTCTGCGTGATCACGGCAACAGTTACCTCGAGAGCATTAATGGTCTTTATGCCCTTGTTATAGATCTTGCCCTTGATATACATCGAAATGGTGCCCATTCCCGTGGGCGATTCGACTGTGTTGTCATCGGTCGAGATTATGATGTCCTTGGTAATCGAGGCAAATTCGGGCGTGCCTTCGCGTAGCGAGCCCTCGAGTAGTTTTGCAGTTTGCTGTTCGATCGGGGGTTTGAACGACAACAGGTAAAAAACGACACCGATCAACACCACACCCCCGATCGCACCGACTATGAATGCCGGGTTTATACCGCGTTTCTTTTCTTCGGGTTTAAATACGTCCATTGGTTATATCTTACCGCAAAGTCGGTGAGAAACGGCCAAAAATCTGTTCGCTTCATTAGTGTAAATGCATTCATTTAGACACCAGTTTTTGCAAAGAGTTCCAATAGGTTATTATTTTGTCGACAGCCGCTCAAATGTCCAATTTAGACGGAAAATCCCTGCCCCTTCCCTGCTTCGCCGAAGCCGCTTTACCGGTGCCATTGCGGCGCGTTTTCACCTACCGCATCCCGGCACAGTTGCGTGACAAAATAAAGCCCGGTGCTCGAGTGTCATTGCCCTTCGGACGACGAAACATGACCGGATACGTCGTAGGGTTGCACCCCGATCTACCGATCGACGTCGAGATCGACGAGTCAAAAATAAAAGACATCTTTGAGGTCATGGACGAAGAACCGCTAATTACGCCTGAGATCCTTAGACTCACGCAATGGACCGCCGATTACTACGCCTCTTTCTGGGGCGAAATGTTGAAGGCATCACTGCCCGCGGGCATAAACAGCGAAAAGGTGCGTCCAAAGAGGCGAAAGGCTGTGCGCCTGCTCAATACAACAAGCGAAAAGCCGCTATCTGGGGATCAACTCAAGATCCTTGCTCTCCTCAAGGTGAAAAATGGCGAAATGCTTTTCACCGAGGTTCTCGATCAGGCAGAGGTTGGGGCTTCGCCGTTAAATACCCTTGCGAAACGGGGCATCGTCGAGGTTTACATTCAGGACGTCGATCGCGATCCGTTGAAAGACGCGAAACTCCCGGAGCGCGACGATTTCGAGCTGACCTCAGAACAGCAGGGCTCTCTCAACGCGATCACTGCGGCGATCAAAAACAAAGACACCTTCAAGGCTTTCCTGCTACACGGCGTGACAGGCAGCGGCAAAACCGAGGTATATATCCGGGCGATGCAACATACACTCGATACGGGCCGCAGTGCGATGATGCTGGTGCCTGAGATCGCTCTGACGCCTGTATTTTCGAGAAGATTAAGATCCGTTTTTGGTTCAGAGGTCGCAATTCTTCACTCAAACCTCAGCACAGGCGAACGCTACGACGAATGGCGGCGTATCCGACGCGGCGACGCCCGTATCGCGATCGGCACGCGGTCAGCGGTTTTTGCCCCATTAGAGAACATCGGCCTGATGATAGTTGACGAAGAACATGATCCGTCATATCGCCAACACGAATCGCCGTTTTACAATGCCCGCGACGTTGCGGTGATGAGGGCACACTTCGCCGGGGCGGTCGTAGTACTCGGTTCGGCTACCCCCGCGATGGAATCGTTCTACAATGCTCAGAACGGCAAATACACTTATCTTGAACTCCCCGACCGTATAGGTGGCCGCGGCCTGGCGACGGCAGAACTCGTCGATATGCGCGAGGTTTTTAAGCAATTTGGAAAGGATGTCCCCGTGTCGCCGCAGCTGTTCGATTCGATCAGAGAAACTCACGCGAAGGGCGAGCAGGTCATTATCTTGCTGAATCGACGTGGATTTTCACAGTTTGTTCTCTGCCGCACCTGCGGTGAAACGCTCAAATGCCCAAATTGCGATATCACGCTCACCTTTCATAGGAGTGATAACAAACTCCTGTGCCACTATTGTAATCACCGTGAAAAGTCGCCCAAAGTATGCCCGCACTGCCAGAGCGAGTATCTCTATTTCGTCGGCGAAGGCACCGAAAACATTGCAGATCAGCTCGCAAAAAAGTTTCCGGACATGCGCATTGCACGAGTCGATCGCGACACGATGGCTCACAAAGGCGAACTCGAAGACATCCTGCTAAGATTTGCCGCGGGCGAACTCGACATGCTTGTCGGCACTCAAATGATCGCAAAAGGCCACGACTTTCCAAATGTAACCCTAGTCGGCGTCATCTCGGTGGATATTGGCCTTGGCTTGCCTGACCTTCGTTCTGCCGAACGAACGTTTCAACTGATCACACAGGTCGCGGGCCGGGCCGGTCGCGGCAAGCAGGCGGGAAAGGTCTTGATACAAACCTATTACCCGGAGCATTATGCTCTTCGCCACGCGAAACAACAGGATTATGAGGGATTTTATGCCGAAGAGATCAAATTCCGCCAGCGTCTCGGCTACCCGCCGTTTGTGGTCTTGGCCTCGATCCTCATCAAACATCGTGATCACGCCTATGCTTCAAAACAAGCCAATTTGCTAAAACGTTCACTGGACACAGCTAACCGTGATAGACAGGCGCGTATCCTGGGCCCGGCTCCGGCGTCGATTTCGCGGCTCAAAGGCGAATTCCGACTCCAGATCATCCTCAAAGGCCCCACTCGCCAGATCCTTCGCGAAACCCTAAACATAGCCCTGCTCGAAGCCGAACATTTGGGCTGCGATCTACGCACTATCAATGTTGAGATCGATCCGGTTAATTTGATGTAAGACTATAATAATTAATTTTTTGACTTATGCCCGCCTATTCCGCCATACTTAACCTCTAAACCGAGCAATAAGGAAGAAGCACCATGAGAACAATCCTGGCATTGGGAATATTGGCGGTGGCGATGTACGTTTGTGGAAATAGCGGGAGCGAGGTAACCCCTTCAACCCCCGGGGCCGCGAAGTGCTCAGTGATCTGACTGATCTCTCTAAGTCGATCGCGCAAGCGAGCGTCGACGGGGACATCACGTTTATTGCAAAAAATATCACCGACGAATTCGAACTGACCACTGTCGACGGTAAACAGCAAAACAAGAATGAAGCCTTAGCTGACGTTAAGAAAGAACGGACGATCAGATCCTTCTCATATTCGGATGAGGAATTGACCAGTTTCTCAGACGATTCGGCGACCCTCAACTACACCCTGACCGTTAGGTTAAGATCTGGCCAGTCTGGAAAGGCAAAAGTAACCGAAAATTACGTCAAGAAGAATGGCCAGTGGATGATGAAGTCGGAACAGCAAACACTTATTAGAAAATAAACGATGGTCGTGAACGGTGGATTGTGACCGAAAAACTAATATTTTGTCTGTCACCACTCACAGAATTAATTTACCGCCTTTGAACTAAGATCTGACTCTTTCAATCGAATCTGGGCATAAACCTCAGCTAATGAAAGCTTGCAGTTGATCGACTCTAGTGAGACGACATCATCACGTTCGTTATAGATACGATAGATCCACTGCTTCGCATTTTGGCGGGCATAATGCTCAACCCGCATCTCATTCTCATTAACGAGGAGACACTCTTTAACCTTTGGGATCGCAAGGAATCCCTCTAGTTTTTTGGTTCGATCGGTCGTTTTCGACAGACTCGAAAATATTTCGATAACGACCGTTGGATTGAGCAATAATTCTTCATTATCATCGGCGAAAGCAGGTTCTCCGTTAACGACTACTAGATCCGGAAAACAAATCGAATCCGGTCCGATCACGATCTGCATGTCATTTGCATATACCTCGCATGTGCCTCTATGGATGCGGCTGCCCACTGCAACCGCGAAATTTGTCGATATCAGATTGTGACGGCGGTTTGCCGCGGGTTTCGGGACGACCTTTCCCTCTAAGATCTCACTTTTGACCACCTCCCGTCGTTCTGTGGACTGAAATTTCGTGGTCTGCTTGCTTTTGGATTGTTCGGTTGGGGTTGGGTTCATAATGCGATACTACTCCTTTCAAATACTACTTAAGTGCCGGGGAAGAGGATTACAAAGACTGAAGACTTTGCGTGGGCTGATTTGTTTGCTAAAAATAGTGTGACACACGCTTACTGAAAGTATCAAGGAATTTTTGATGAAACTTGGCAAACTAGCCGAATTGACAGGCTCGACTATCGAGCAGGGTTCACCAGAACTCGAGATCACCTCGACGGCGGGCCTCGACATCGCCCGGAAAGGAGAGATCACCTTTTTGGCAAACCCTAAATACACCCCTCATATCGCCGTAACTAAGGCGTCTGCCATCTTTTTGAATGACGGAACGCCATTTGATCGCAAAGACATTGCGGTGTTGCGTTCGAAAGATTCGTATGTCACCTACACGCGCGCAATGCGCCTATTTTTCCCCGTAGCGGAGTTAAGACCGTTCGTCCATCCTACTGCGGTTATTGAACCGACTGCCTTGATCTCAGACGCGGTCGAGATTCATGCAAATGCAGTGATAGGAGCGAATTGTAAGATCGAGTCCGGCGTCCGGATCATGCCGAATGTGACTCTTTACGATGGGGTCAGCGTCGGTGAAAACTCGACGATCCACTCGGGTGTTTCGATCCGCGAAAATTGCAAGATCGGACGCAACTGCATTATTCACAATAATTCAACGATCGGTTCTGATGGCTTCGGTTATGCAAAAGACGAAGAAAAGCGATGGTTAAAGATACCCCAGACCGGCCGCGTGGTACTAGAGGACGATGTCGAGATAGGCGCGAACAGCTCCATCGACTGCGCATCGGTTGGCGAAACCCGTATAAAACGTGGAGCGAAAATTGACAACCTCGTCCAGATCGGCCATTCATGCACTGTTGACGAAGATTCGCTGATCTGTGCGCAGACAGGCCTTGCAGGGAGTTCGCACATCGGAAAACGTGTCGTTTTGACTGGCCAGGTCGGTATTGCCGGTCATCTGAAAATAGGTGATGACGCTGTCTTGACGGCCAAATCAGCCACTTCGCATGACGTTGAGCCCGGAAAGATCATGTCAGGAATTCCTGCTTTCGAAAATCGAGACTGGCTGCGTTCGACAGCCGCATTTCGAAAGCTCGGCGAGATGGCGTCGCGGCTTCGCAAACTTGAAAAGAAGGTCTTTGGCGGCGACGTTTAAAATATGCAAAAAAAAGAGAAGATCATAATTGCAATGTGCGTTGCAGCGACGATCGCAGCGGGCCTGCTCCATTATTTGCATGCAAATCCGGTATTAGCCTTTGTAGTGACAGCCGCAGCTCTGGCGTTACTTGCGATGATCGTCGGCGACGCCACGGAACAACTCGGAAGCCGTCTGGGCCCCGGAGCGACAGGTGTTTTGCAATCGGGGCTCGGAAACCTGCCTGAACTGTTCGTTTGTATTTTTGCACTGCGGGCAGGGCTTGACCAGGTTGTACAGGCCGCGTTAATAGGTTCAATACTTGGTAATTCTGTCCTTGTCCTTGGCCTCGCGTTGTTTTTCGGAGGTCTCAAAAACGGTACGCAGCGTTTCAATTCCGAACCACCAAAAATGATCGTAACGCTTATGTTATTGGCATCGGCGGTGCTTGTGATCCCGACACTCTCGAAACAGCTCCATACACCTGCCGAACCGCATATTCTGAGTCTTGATATTGTCCTCGCCGTGATCTTGCTCGTCCTGCTCGCAGCCAATATTTACTTCTCGGTAAAGGGCGATCCGGCGGTTGCGATGCAGACAGGTGAAACGGGTCATGCAGAATGGTCAATGAAGCTCACCATCATCGTGCTTGCGCTTGCCGGAGTGGGTGCAGCTCTTGTTTCTGATTGGTTCGTTGAGGCCCTGCAGCCCGCGATGGCATCGCTTGGAATATCAGAGGCGTTTGCCGGACTTGTTGTCGTTGCCGTCGCCGGAAATGCCATCGAAAATCTGATCGGCATTCAGCTCGCGTGGCGAAATCAAGCAGATTACGCGATCAGTGTAATTCAAAATAGTTCGCTTCAGATCGCACTTGGCCTATTTCCCGTCTTGGTGTTGTTATCGTATGTTCTCGGCGGGGCCATCCTCACATTTGTCCTGTCACCAATGCTCGTCGCGGTGCTTTTACTCGCGGTGATAGTCAGTGCTTTTATAATTTACGACGGAGAATCTATCTGGTTAGAGGGCTTGGCTCTGATAGGACTATATTTCATCATCGCCGCGTCTTTCTGGTGGGGTTGATCGGGTAGCCTGAATTGGCCTTTGAGTTTTTGGTTTTTGAGTTTGGGATTTTTTTATGAATAAATTATCGGATAGCGGCTATGACCTTACTCCTTTGAGTGACAAAGCCATCGAACGCCTTGCTCAGGATCTTAACGAAGAAGAATATCGTATACTGCTTGACCACGGCACCGAACCGGCGTTTTGCGGCACTTTGCTCGATAACAAACTCGACGGCACTTATGCCTGCCGACTTTGCGGCCTGCCTTTATTCAGTTCGAGTCATAAATTCAACTCGGGGACCGGCTGGCCCTCTTTCTACAGGCCTTTCGACAAAGAACACTTGAATAATATCGAAGACACCAGCTACGGCATGCGCCGCATCGAGATCCGCTGTGCCCGTTGCGGTGGGCATCAGGGCCATGTCTTCCCGGATGGCCCGCCACCGACCGGACAGCGATATTGCCTGAATTCGGCATCGCTGGAATTTTTCGAGGAAGGAGAGGAAATACCGCAGAAGAGTTAAAAATCTTTAACGATAAAAGATGAAAAAGCCGGCTACCAATAGCCGGCCCTTTCGTCTGCGAACATTTATTATTTTCGATCTTTAAAACTATCGAACAATTGCGTGTGACGGCTGGTCAACGGCAGTTTTCGGCCATTGATGAACAAATACTTGATATTGGTGCGAGGTTCTAGGATGTCGCCATCCGCAACGACAATATTCGCCATCTTCCCAACATCCAGCGAACCCATCTTGTCCGACACCCCAAGTATCTCGGCAGCGTTCAGCGTTACCGATCTAAGTGCATCTTCTTTCGTGAGTCCAAACGCCCCTGCCAGGCCGGCTTGGTAGGGTAGATCTCGTACCTCCGCACCTGCATCGCCGGTGGAAATACAAAACTTGATCCCCGCGGCCGTCATCTTC
>JBGAVK010000091.1:0-9542 GCA_044228165.1 Pyrinomonadaceae bacterium
ACCGGATCGATACCGCCTATGATCGCGGCTGCACCTTCACCTCTTTCAGGTCGTTCGGGAAACAGCACGGTTTGCGGTTCGTTACCAAGGGAACTGCCGCTCGCCGGGCCGTAGAGTAGCTCGGTTCCGTCATCCAGACAGAACATCATGGTAATGTCATACTCGCGACCGCACTGCGGGCATCGCTTCATAACTTTCTATTCCGGGAACCCGACTCGTTTGACCAGTTCCTTAAATCGCGGGTCGTCTCGAACGAAGTCCCATACATAATTTACTTTGAGGTTAAGCACCGCCATTGAACGCTCATCGTATGCTTTGTTCAAATATTCGATCGACTTATCTTTGTCTTTGAGATTTGCGTAAGCATAGGCATAGTTGATCGCCAAAACGTATTCGTTCTTGTCCTTTTCCTTATTATCTTTAAGGAATTTGAGCTGTTCGTCACCCCACCGTTTTGCCAAAGCTTCCCAGCCGCCTTTTTCGTAAATGTTTTTCGTCTCTTGAATTTCTTCGGGTTTGGCCCCGCCTGCCTTTTCAGCAAGCAACATTTCTTCGAATGCTTCCGCATATTTGCCTTGAGCCTCAAAAATAGTGGAGTTGGTAAAATGAAGATCCTCCTCATTTGGGAATAGCTCATTGATCTTCTTATTTTGCAGAAATGCTTCGTCAAATCGCTTGGATTGTTGAAAAACTGCAAACATTTGGCGGTTAATGATCATCGAAAACGGGTCGAGTTCAAGGGCTTTTGACATTTCCCTGACCGCTTCGTCCCGCCTGCCGCTGAGAGATAATAACTCGCCGTACCATTGACGAGCCGTTGCATATTTTGGATCTAGTTCAATCGCCCGTTTGAACGCCTTCTCAGCGCCTGCCCAGTCATAGTCGTAGTAAAAGATCGCCTCGCCCAGAGAAGCGTGTGCTTCCGCCAAATTCGGGTCAATTTCGAGAGCTTTGAGTGCCGCCTGCTTGGCTTGCGGCATATACTCGTTCGGTCTGAAATTGCCGTAAGCCGGAAATAAGGAGTATGTATCGGCTAATCCGCTGTATGCGAGGGCGTAGTTCGGGTCTTTTTCGATGGCTTGTTTGAAAAACACGACTGCCTTTTGAAAGTCTTCGCTGGTTCGTTTGTTCCAGTGGAAACGACCTTGCAGATAAAGCTGATAGGCTTCGTTGTTGTCGGTGGATTTCTTCGCCAGCTTTTGCTCGCTTTCGCCCGACAGTTTCAGTTGCAGTTTGCTCACGATTTCGGTGACCATCTCGCGTTGGGTGGTCAATAATTCCGAAAGTTTCCGTTCATACTGCTCGCCCCACAGAGATTTGTTGGCACGGGCATCCACCAACTCAACCGTGATGTTCAGATTGTCGCCCCGCTTGGTCATTCGCCCGGTCATCACCGCATCTACGCCGAGTTCGTTGGCGATCCTGGCAACATCCGTCTCCTTCCCCTTGTAACGCATCACCGAACTCGTCGGGCTGACCCGCAGATCGGGAATCTGCGTCAGCCGAAAGATCACCGATTCCGCCAAACCGTCAGACAAATAATCCGTGTCGGCATCCGAATTCCTATTCTCAAACGGCATCACGGCAATGGAATTGATCTGCTTTGCAGGCGATAGATATTTGTAGCCAAAGAATCCGCCGACAAGAAGAATCACGGCAATAACCGCAGCCAACAGCGGCTTGGCCGCCCTATTTGCCGAGAGGTTCCGCTGTTCCGAAGGCCCACCCAGAGATTCCCGAGGCTCCGCCTCCGCTCCTGTGCTTAGAATCGCTGTCTGCTCCGTCGTATGGATGTGCGCACGAGTAGGAGCTTCGCCCGGAGCCGCCGTCGAGTGCAAGATCGCGGTTTGCGGTTCATCGGTCGGGAACCCAGTCGCTACCGCTCCCGGTTCTGACCTCGGCCCTTCGAGCAGCGCATTTCCATCATCGAGACAATACAGCAGCGTGTCATCGTAATAATCCCGTCTGCATTCAGGGCATCGTTTCATAACTTTCTATTCCGGCAGGCCCATCCGTTTCAGTAATCCAGCGTACCGCGGGTCGTCGCGGAGCGGTTCCCAACCTGCCGACCATCGGATCTCGGGCAAAGTAACGGTGCGCGCAGAGAGGTCCTTTTCCAGCCATTCGAATGCCTTGTCCTTGTCTCCAAGACTGGTGTAAACGATCGCGAGGTCTTTCCCCTCCGCTTGTCTATTCCTGAATAGCTCCTCCAGCTCCTTGATCATAGCTTGGGCTTCCTTTGTTCGACCCGAGACTGCGTACGCAGCACCGAGTTCCCCAAAGGTACTCGAATTCCGACCAATGAGCTCGACCGACTTCTGAAATTCGGCGATCGCCTCATCATTGCGGCCTGTTTTCAGATATGACCACGCAATTACAAAGTGGCCGCCCGGGAAATTTGGATCAAGATCGATGATCTTTTGGCAAAGTTCAATGGTAGTTTTGTGATCACCCTTTCTTCGATATGTCTGAGCGAGGTTCTGGCTAATGATACTGGACATTGGGTCGAGCTGGTGAGCTCGCTCGATCATTGCGTCCCCTTCGTCATTTCTTCCCAATGCGAAAAGCAGAATTGAGTACCAGTGATACAGCGTCGGGTAATTTGGATTAAGTTCGAGGGCTCGTTTGAATTCAGCTTCAGAGTCTGCCCACCGCCACCTGCTGTAATAGAGATTGCCCAGCGTTGCGTGCGGTTCGGCCAATTGCCCGTCGATGGCGATGGCCTGCCTGGCAAACCCTTCTGCCCGGGACAGCGTATCCGGCGGAGCGGTTGGTACGTAGTTGGGCAATAGTGAATAACTGTCCGCCAAACCGGTAAATGCCAGAGCATAATTAGCGTCACGGTCGATCGCGATCTGAAACTGTTCGATGGCCTTGTACATGCCGTCAGCGGTTCGTTTGTTCCAGAAGTATCGTCCTCTGAGGTAAGCCTGATATGCTGCCGGATCGGCCGTCGCCTGTTTTGAGACCTTAGCCTCGTCCACACCGGAAAGCCGAGGCGACAATTTTGCGGAAACATCCTTCGCGATCTCGCTTTGAAGCGAGACGACATCCGCCTGCCGCCGCTGATATTGCTCGGTCCAAATCACGCGGTTCTTTTGAACGTCGACCAATTCGAGACTCAACGTCAAAAGCTCGCCTCGCTGGATCACACGGCCATTTAGGATCGCTTGGACATTCAGTTCTTTGCCGATCGTCTGAAGATCTGTGTCTTTGCCTTTGTAGCGAAACACAGCCGATCGCGGTCTCACATCCATATTTGGCAGACCGGACAGACTCTTGATCAGCGTCTCGGTCATGCCGTCCGAAAGATATTCGACATCCGCATTCCCGCTCTCATTGACGAACGGCATCACGGCGATCGAGTCGATTTGCTTAGCTGGCGTGACGTACTTGTAACCAAGGAAACCGCCGAGGATGATGACCACCAGTACGAGCGGTGCGAATAAAAGGCGCTTATCGAAACCGCGAGTCTTCGCGGCAGTTTCGCCCGTGTTCGCAGGCAAGATCGCCGTTTGATCGGTCGTTTGTATCTGCGCACGGGTCGCAGCCTCGCCCGGAGCAGCGGTCGAATGCAGGATCGCTGTCGCCGGTTCATCGCCCGCACCCGACCCACTCGCCGGGCCAAAGAGCAACTCCGACCCGTCATCGAGACAAAAGCTCATCGAGTCGTCGTTGTAATCGCGTCCACATGCAGAGCATCGTTTCATAGGTTGATGTGCAAAGTTTTAGCACATCATTCTAACCTATTTCTGCGGTTTTATGCCTGCGATTTATTTCTCGTCCAGCCGTTTGACCCAGTCTAAAAACGAATCTTCATAAACGAGCCAGCATTGGTTTGGCGAGGTGCGCTTGGCTGTTTCAAACGTGCCGTCCTCGCACATGTTTGTTAACGCTCGTCGTGAGAGCGGCGGGACGATGATACGGTGCTTGCGGATAAGGCGTTCGATCTCAGAAAGGCGGATCTTCGTACGCAGCGGCAAATCCAATGAGTGTTGTATGGTGTTCATAGTATTGTTGTGATAAATAGGTTGAATTTATAGCCGCTAAACGCGGTTTGGGTGAATTGGTTAGATGAGACGGTCGGCAATCTCCGCAAGGTCGGCAAAATGCGTCAAAACAAAAAAGGTGCGTCATTATCTTCACAATACCTCGATCCCCGCACAATAGCATTTCTTTTTTTGCAAAGTTCATTTAGTCTCAGTTCATAGCCGGACGATATGTAAGCGGCGAAATAAATCTCAATAAAACTGTTCGCCCAATATCGTCCGACTATTTCATATTATCTAATAATTATTATAAATGCAAATCTGTTTTATGAACGACACGAAAAATATCTTTCTAGCATGGGCCAGCTCGATCACATCCGTCATGGCCGCTCTTGAGACCCGCGATGTGATCACGATCGTCTCGGCGATAGTGTTGCCGGTCATCTTTTTCACCGTCGGTAAAACGATCGACGTCATGTTACAGATCCATCTGCGCAAAAGGGATAAGAGAAACGAAACGGACGGCGAATGACGCGTTGCTCACAACATGCTTTTCAAAACTGGCTGACCAAAAACGCAAAACCATTCACATGGAATTGGCGGCACCAGTTGTTTCTATACAAGGCTCTGCACCGTATCACGACCGGCAAATGCAAACGGCTGATCATCACGATGCCGCCAAGACACGGCAAGAGCGAAACCGTCACCGTGAGATACGCGGCGTGGCGGCTTGAGAGGGACCCAAAGTTGAACATCATCCTAGGCAGTTACAACCAAAAGCTTGCGAACCGTTTTTCGCGGCGGATCAGGGCGATCGTTGAGGAACGCATCCCCCTAGCAAAAGATAAACGGTCGGCGGACGAATGGGAAACGAATGTTCGAGGCGGAGTGAAAGCTGTCGGAGTTGGTGCGGGTATAACCGGATTTGGCGGCAGCCTTGTCATCATCGACGACCCGGTTAAGAATCGTGCCCAGGCCGAAAGCCGGACGATGCGTGACAACGTGTGGGACTGGTTCAACGACGACATCTACACACGGCTCGAGCCAGGCGCGTCGATCATCTTGATCCAGACCCGCTGGCACGAAGACGATCTTGCCGGTCGTTTGCTAAAACAGTCTGCCGACGGAGGTGAGGCTTGGGAAAAGGTAGATCTTCCTGCACTTGCCGAAGACGGTGACCCGCTCGGACGCCCGATCGGCAAGGCTCTGTGGCCGGAGCGGTATTCTGCGGAAGCTCTCGAAGCGATCCGTCGGCAGCAGGGAACGTATTCGTTCTCGGCACTGTATCAGCAGCAGCCTGTTCCATCCGACGGCGGCTTGTTCAAACGCGAGTGGTTTCAGCATATTGTTTCGCGTCCGCCCGATCGAAGCGATCCGCGTCGATGCCGACAAGATCACGCGGGCTCTTGCGTGGGCAGGTCTCGCTGAGGACGGCAAGGTCATTCTCGTCCAAGGCACATGGATCGACGATTTTGTGGACGAAGTGTGCAGCTTTCCCTACGGATCACACGACGATCAGGTGGACGCAGTAAGTCTCGCAGTTCGAATGTTAGCCCGCCGCAAGCGATCAATGCACAGATTTGATTAAACACATACGCTAAAACATATATGAATAAAGATATCGAAAAAATACTGGCCGACCTTAGGCTCACGGAAGAGCGTTATGCGAAACCAACACGTTATTACGACGGCGATCATGACCTGGCGTTTGCGACACAGAAATTTGAGAACGCTTTTGGGACTCTGTCGAGTTTGCATTGAATCTGTGTCCGTCATCTCGCGACGCGGTCCGCGATAAACTGCGCCGTTACCGGTTTTAGTGTTGACGCTATCGCGGGCGGGACCCGCGATGTGTCGGCTGGCAAACGCACTCGACACGCGGCGGATCTGGTACACGAACCATGGACACCCGTGCGGGCGAGTTGGCTAAAGAGGTTCTTAAGAATGGCGATAACCATATTGTCTGGCCGAACGCACGGCTGCAGTGTTTATCCCAACCGTGCGGTGAACATCAGCGTCACCTACGACGAAGATTCGCCGGACTCATTCGCCGTGCGGCAAAGCGTTCGCCTGATGCGACAAGCATGTACGGCTCACTTTGTTTTATCCGACCGAATCGAGAAATATATCTCACGCGGTAGAGCAGGGGCTATGCCTGAGGCTAAGGACTTTGCCCTGATGGGGCTGTCTCTACCTAATCCGTATGGCGTCGTGCTGGTCTTTCATTTTGCCAACAACGCCATTATTGGCCAGCCGGGGCGTTCGGAGCTTGAGGCGGCTATTCCGGTGCAGGACGGGCTGAACAAATCTGTGCTCGATATATCGCTCGCGATGGAATTTACGCGGCACCGCCAACGCTAAGCCGCCGATCGAGGTCGAGCATGACGCTGACGGCAAGACGGTCGCCCTGTTCAAAGCGGGTATCGATCTGTGGATCGCGAACGACGGTGCGAGGTTTGGTGATTTTGAGGCGGCTCGGCATGAGCAGTTCTTAATGGTCAAGGACGGCTTTCGCGTCGATATATCGCCTCGGTGACCGGCACGCCGCTGCATTACCACCTGCCTATTTCCACATTCTGGCGGTTTTCGAGCGGCGAAGCTTTACGCAAAGCCGACACCCGTTTCCTCGCCAAAGTACGCGACGGCAGACATCGTCTGGACAGGTGTGACGTGATGGAGTTTGCTACCGTGATCGAAGGCCGCGCGACAATGATAACCGAATGGGAAGAGCCCCTTCTGCACGCGAAGTGCTCGAAACATCCTGCTCAAAACAGATCGGCCACCACTGTCGGGCAGCCCTGCTCGAAGCGGGGCTACGGCGGAAGCGGATGTGAATGGTTAAGGAGCGACTCGAATGATGGCGGTGTGTTGGAGAAGTACTTCTGGACGAGCTACTTTAGGCAGACAAACTCAGTGACTTTCTGCGAAAAGCGGGCTTGCCACCAACAGCAAAAGCCGGACTCGCTATAATGACTACTGAAAACAATACATCTCGCCAGTCATTCACAAAATGGGAAGACAATGAGTGTGGTGACGTTTGAATATGTTGAGCACGCTAAATATCGGCAAACCCATTTTCAAAACCAAGATAACGACATAAAGTTCAAGAGCAACACGAAGACCAATGGCAACAACCAGAACAGATATTCAGAGCGGTGAAACCCTTGCCACCGAAATAAGGGATCCATAAGCAATGTTACAACAACATGACAACTGAGGGGTCAGCACAATTTATGGCAGTCATATTGAAATGGGACGTTTGATCGCTATGTTCCATGAAAAATCCGGCGGAAAAAGTCCACTACACAGATACCACGAGGAAGTTATGAAAGCAAAGCAAACCAACCTAACGAAGCTCCCAAAGTCCGGTACAGAAGCGACGGTGACAGAGCTTCCACGCCTGCTGTCACTTCCGGTACGTGCTCCCACTGGCTGCGGCGGAGAACGAACAGCTCAAGACAACGATCAGGCTAAATACGGCTCACCGGCAGATAACGGGGGGAGCTTGCAAGGGCCGGGTGCGAGGTCGCCGGAGCTGCTGCTGACGCAGTCAGGGACAGCCTGCAGTTTGCGACCGACGGCACGCTGCAAGCGCGGCGGCTGTCGTCGGGAAACTAAAGCGAAGCACCACGAACGGTTTGGCGCGGAACCATGACCACGTCGATCGATGCCAGACGGAGCGGCAGCCATTCCGGCTCTTACCTAAAGAGGCACTCGCTAAAATGAAACCCGCCGAGATCGCTGAAACCGCTGGGCAGATGTCAGAGTATTGGCAGACTAAAATATCCACTTTCAACTATCAACTATTAACTGGAGAAAAATGTCATGGTTATCCCAACAGTATGGGCAGCCAGTGACCGCTCTTGAAAAAGCTCTCATATACGGGCAGGCGAATGTGTGTAACCGCGACTACGAAGGCGAGATACGTGAGGCCGGCAATACGGTCAAGATCGCGTCGATCGGCGACGTTTCGATCGGCGATTATGAAAAGGACACCGACATCGCCGACCCCGAGGTGCTTACCGACGACGATCAGTCGCTCTCGATCGATCAGCAAAAGTATTTTAACTTTTACGTCGATAGCGTTGACCGTGCCCAGCAAAACGTCAACGTGCTGGACGAAGCTATGCGGCGTTCGGCCTGGGGGCTGCGTGCCGCCGCCGATACCTATTTGGCGGGTGTGATGGAAGCCGCCGTTCCCGGCGACAACAAGATCGGCTCGCTCGGCACGCCTAAGGTCCCGACCAAGGATGACGCCTACGAATATCTCGTCGATCTCGGCGTGCTGCTCGACGAAGCCAATGTGCCGATCGACGGACGCTTTGTTGTAGTGCCGGCTTGGTTTCACGGGCTGCTGCTAAAGGACGAACGGTTTATCAAAGCTGGCACGCGGCGTTCTGACGCCGCACTCGCAAACGGCGAGGTCGGCGAAGCCGCGGGTTTCTCGATCCTAAAATCCAACAACGTCCCCAATACCAGCGGTGCTAAATACCGGATCATGGCCGGCCACGCCATCGCGACGGCGTATGTAGAACAGGTCGTCGATCTGCAGACCTACAAACCCGAAAAGCGTTTTGGCGACGCGGTCAAGGGCCTGCACGTCTATGGTGCCAAGGTCGTCCGCCCGACGGCATTGGCGATGCTGATCGCAAGTAAAGCGTAAGTCCTTAGTGAATCGTGAATGGTAAATCGTAAATAGTTGCGGAGTTACGTTCGGGAATATTTTCTACGCCATTCACGATCCACGTTTCTTACTATTAACGATTCACGATTTACTATTCACGAAATATGGAACCGATAGACAAACTAAAACAACTAACCGCGTGGGACATCGAGCCCGCTCTGACCGAAGACGATCTGGACGAACTGCTCGCCGTCGCCGCTCTCGAGGACGCCGACGGTCTCACGCCGGTGAACGAAGAATGGACGCCGACCTACGATCTCAACACAGCTGCTGCCCAAGGCTGGCTGATAAAAGCGGCCCGTGCTGCCGCGATGGTCGAAACGCCCGAGGCGGGTATGGTCACGTCAAAAGTTTTTGACAGTTGCCGCGCAATGGCACGGATCTACGCGAGCAAGAGGACGGCGAGCGTTTCGATACGCTAAATATATGACTATGCATATATGAGAAAGGGACGGTCATCGAGACCGTCCCTTTCCATTGTATTTCTGACGGTATTTCTAGACCGACGCAGACTGAGCAGTGTGCTTGCCTTCCGCAAACTCTTCGATCATCTCTCGATTAAATGCCGGAATGTCATCAGGATTGCGGCTCGAGACCAATCCATTATCGACCACCACTTCTTGGTCTATCCAATCTGCACCGGCATTGACCAGGTCGGTCCTGACGGAGGGCCATGAGGTTTTTGTGCGGCCTTTGACCACGCCAGCCTCGATCAGGGTCCACGCTCCGTGGCAGATCACGGCAACCGGCTTACCTGCCGAAAAGAAATCCTTCACGAACTGAACCGCCTCGGGGTTCATCCGCAATTGATCCGGATTTGCGACACCGCCCGGAAGCAGTAGTGCGGTAAAATCCTCCGCGCGTGCATC
>JBGAVK010000013.1:0-64094 GCA_044228165.1 Pyrinomonadaceae bacterium
TAGGTCATAGCGGACGAGCAAAGGCTTTCCGCAGGTGATGCAGAGGTTTTGCATCGTATTCGCTTCGTGACGAAGCCTGCACAAGGCACATTCAAGATGGGTAACATTCATAGCAAGGATTTTGCCATGAATCTAGAGTTTGTTACGAATACGGTTGCAGAAATTGGGTAAATTGAGAAATGTCCGCCGGCTGTCAACGCCGAAAGAATTCTTTGACAAGGTTGAAGAATATGTTTGTGCCTATCGACACCGTACCGCTTCGCAGGCCGTCCTTCCAATTATAGTTTTTCGGATACCACACCTCGGCGGCGATGACGCTCGAGGCATATGTCCCGACGAGCCTGGGAAATCCAAAAACCTTCTTACCTTCTTTGTTTCGGGCTATGAAGGGTGAGACCAAAGCGTTTTTGATCTTTGAAGCCGTGTCCCTCTTTTTGCTTTTAAAAAAACGGCTATCGAGATCAAATGCCTCTTCCAGCGCGTAGGCGGTCGTATTTTTGATCACGCTTTTGCCAAATCCGGACGCGACCCGTTTTGCAAAACCTTCCCAATGAGGCCCCCATTCTTTGGTCGTATTACGGTAGGTTCCCCAACCGGCACTGGCAATGTTTTTACCAATAGCACCGACGCCGAACATGCTTTTGTAATATCGGCTGCGGCGCTGCTTTGCATCGAGACGAACATATTCTTTCGACGCCGGCGTTGGTGCCGTCTGGACGCTCGGAGCCGGCGGTCCTTCGATTTTTTTTGGCGGATCCGGAGTTTGTGCCGCGAGAGAAAATGCGGCGGTCAAAATAAGCAGTACCGGCAATATTACAGATCTCATCGTTTTGATCGGAAGACCAACAAAATATGGCCTTCCTCTACTGTATTTATATCATTTTACTAGCATCGGCTTAAGTGCTCTGTAAACGTTCTCGGTCATTATTTTTTCACCCTCTGCGTTCGGGTGAATGCCATCAGCTTGGTTCAGCTCTTTCTTTGTCGCAACATTTTCAAGCAGAAACGGCAAAAAGTCGATCTTGTGTTCGGTAGCGAGGTCAGGAAAAACAAAGGTAAAATCTTTGCCATAGCTCGATCCCGGGGTCGGCGGCGATAACATGCCGCATAACAAAACATTAAGGTTTTTCGCCTTTGCCTTGCGGATGATCTTGTCGAGGTTTTCCTTGACCCTTTCGGCAGGAACGCCGCGCATCAGGTCGTTGGCACCTAGTTCGAGGATCAGAATTTTCGCATTGTCCTGTTCCAGCACCCAATCGCTTCGTTCAAGCCCGCCAAGTGTTGTGTCGCCTGAAACCCCCGCATTTATTACCTCAAAATCATAGCCGTCGGCCCGTAATTTTTCCTGGAGCAAATACGGGTACGACTCTTTTTCGGCAAGCCCGAATCCGGCTGTAAGACTATCGCCAAACGCGATTATCTTCGGCCTGTCAGCCGCCGCCTTGGGCGTCGCCAACGGGCGGTTCACCGCATTCCTATCGCTTTGACCCGGCCTTGCGGCCGCGCAGCCAAAGCTAATTGCGATCAAAAATATGAAACTTAAAGATATTGATATTCGAATAACGAATCGCATAGGGTAATGTCGATAATACGATAAACTAGCCATGTTAGATGCGGAAATATCAGAATCTTTTGCGGTGATCTAGGAAGAAAGATCTTATTTTCGATAAAGTGATATTCGGCTTCATCCAAATATGATCGAACTCAAAAAGGTCACAAAGACAGTTATCTCAGGCACCGAAGACCTGACCATTCTCGACGATGTCTCGTTTGATATCCCGGGCGGGCAGTTCGTTGCGGTCACTGGTGCATCGGGCAGCGGAAAATCTACCCTTCTTGGCTTGGTCGCAGGACTCGACGCACCTTCGGCCGGAACTATCATAGTCGACGGTGACGACGTTACGGCGATGAAAGAGGACGCACTTGCCCGGCTCCGCAGTGAAAAGATCGGATTTATTTTTCAGTCGTTCCACCTCATCCCGAGTCTCACGGCGTTTGAAAACATTCTCATTCCGATGGAGATATTGGGCCTTGATAATGTCCGCGACCGTGCCGCCGACCTTCTCGATCAAGTCGACCTAAAAAACCGCGGCCACCATTACCCCGCAGAACTTTCAGGCGGTGAACAGCAGCGCATAGCCATCGCCCGGGCATTTGCAAACAGCCCAAAGATACTGCTGGCGGACGAACCGACAGGTAATCTCGACACTAAGAACGGTCAGCATATCTTTGACCTAATGAAGGGTTTGCACGCACGGAATAACGTGACTCTTGTACTAGTAACGCATGATGGAAATCTAGCCTCACAAGCCGAACGCCAAATCGTTCTCGGGGACGGACGTGTCATGAGTGACGAGTTAAAAGCTTAAGGTACCCGAGGCTCGAGGTTAGCACCAGCGATCCATGAAATTCATCTTCAACCTAACCCGTCGAGAGATCCGCTCATCATGGCGGCGTCTTCTGTTCTTCTTCCTCTGTATCGCCCTGGGCGTCGGGTCGGTCGTTGCACTTCGCTCTCTTATCCAAAACTTAACAAAAGTGGTCGGCAATGATGCCCGGGCATTGATGACCGCGGACGTCGATGTCAGCTCGACAAATGATTTTTCCCCCACCGACATCGCCAAGATCGAGGAAGTTGTGGCCCGATTTCCGATCATTGAGGCCCGCAACGAGACGATCTCAACGGCTTCGATGGCTAGACCAACAGACACAACGAACGAAAGTCTCGAGTTTGTCGAGCTGCGCGGGATCGAGCCGCCATTTCCTCTCGTCGGTAACTTTGAACTTTCAGACGGGCGGCCATTTGATTTCAAACTTCTCGAAAACAACGGTGCCGTCGCTGCCCGAGTTTTGCTCGAAGAACTAAAAATAAGTGTCGGCGACAAAGTAAAGATCGGCGAAGGCGAATTTCAGATCCGTGCGATCTTTGACGAAGAGCCGGGCGGCTCAAGTGGCTTTCGGCTAGGCTCTCGGGTGTTTGTCGAGAAAAAAGCATTTGACGACGCCGGTATCACACGAAATACGAGCCGCGTCCGCCGCCGCATTCTTTACCGTACCAGCGAGAATCCCACAGAATTTGTTAAGTCACTGCGCGAATCGTTGAAAGGTACGACCATTCAGGTTACCTCGTACCGCGAACAGCAGGAAAATCTCAGCGAGCAGTTTGAGCGAACCGAAAATTACCTCTCGCTTACCGGCCTTCTCATTCTGGTGCTCGGCGGTGTCGGTGTCTGGAACGTCGCCCGCGCTTTTGTCGAGCAAAAACGAAAAACGGTAGCCGTCCTCAAATGCCTCGGAGCAAGCGGCAGCCGCGTCATCAGTGTCTACCTGCTTCAGATTTTGACACTCGGCCTGGTCGGCAGCCTATTTGGCGTCGTGCTGGCTCAAGGGGGGCTTTGGCTTGCACGATTCCGGTTTAATGACGCATTGCCGGCAAAGATGAGTTATGCGGTCGGAGCCTCGACCGCGGTTCAAGGGGTTATCCTCGGCATCCTTATTTCGCTTCTATTTTCTGCATTGCCATTGCTCCAGATCAGAACGATCAAGCCAAAGCTTTTGCTCCGCGACGAGAACAATATCAATCTCAGACGGCTCGACTGGACCAGATTCTCGTTCGGTGCTTTATGTCTCGCGGCACTCCTCGGCCTCGCCGTTTGGCAGGCCGGTTCGCTTCAAGTCGGCCTTTTCTTTCTCGGCGGGCTCGCGGCAACGGGAATCGTTCTCTATATTTCCGCCGCCTTGCTGACATGGGCCCTGAAAAAGGCTAAGAATTTCGGATCGTTCTCGATCCGTCAGGCGGTCAATTCGCTGTATCGTCCCGGAAACCAAACTCGTATCATATTGCTCGCTGTCGGGCTCGGAGCATTTGTCGTGATAACGGTCCAGATCATGCAGACGAACCTCGTTCGCGAGTTCGACTTCACACGGAACCGCCGCCTTCCGAGCCTTATCTTCGTCGATATCCAAAAAAGTCAGATCGGCGACGTCTCAAAAATGATCGAGCAGAGAACCGGGGAACGTCCCGAAGAAGTCCCAACTGTCAGAGGCCGTATTGCGGCCGTCAATGGCGAGCCGATAGATTATCAGCAGACCGAGGTGCGTCAAAATTCTGGCCAGATCGGACGCGAATTTGCCCTCACCTACCGGGCAAATTCAGAAGAAAATGAGACTGTGATCGATGGGACTTGGTGGAACACAACGCAGCCCGCCGAAGTTCCTGAGGTATCGGTCGAACAGCGAATGGCAGACACGCTGAAAGTCGCTCCCGGCGACTCTATGACATTTGATATTTCAGGACGAAAGATCACCGCCCGTGTAAACAGCATAAGAAAGATCGACGTCCGAAACGCTCGTACAGCCTTCGTCTTCGTCTTTCGCCCGGGTACGCTCGAAAAGGCGCCGCAGAGCTATGCTGCTACTGTTCTGAAACACGTTTACGCACCGGAGAGGCAAAGGCTGCAGCGAGAGGTCCTCGACAAATTCCCAAATGTTCAGATATTCGATGTGGCCGACATCATCGCCGCTGTCAATCGCCTGGTCAGCAATTTTGTGATCGCCATATCGTTTGTCGGCAGTTTCGTGCTGCTTAGCGGTGTATTGATCCTGATAGGGTCGGTCGCGCTCACCAAATCACAGCGGATATATGAGAACGCGATTCTGAAAACGCTCGGAGCTAACCGCCGCACGCTTGCTGCGATCCTGATTGCCGAATATGGCTTGCTCGGTTTGCTCGCCGGGATCATCGCGACCGGATTCTCGGTGACGCTGTCGTTCGTAGTCGCAAAATATCTGATGAATATCGAGTGGCAGTTCGACCCGTTCTTAACAGCTGCCGGGGTACTCGTCACTGCACTACTCGTAACTCTCGTCGGATCGGCGGCAAGCTTTGACGTGCTTTTCCGGAAGCCCTTCGCGACGCTCAGATCTCAGTAAAATGCGAACGAACGGCGGCTATCTTTCGCCGGTAGTATTTAATTTATCGAGGACGGCCCGGAGATTGACCTGGCCGTAAAGAGTTTCCAGGTAAGCCCCGAATCGATGCAGGATCGGGACCAGGTCGTTGTTCGACCGGGTTGCAAATATCTCTTCGACAAATCGTTCGACTGTCTCGGCATCTTTATAGAACAGGCTCCGAGACGACGACTCCATGAACTTTTGCAGAGACTTTTGCATTGCCTCTATTGCCTTCTTTTCGGGTGAATGTTCGGCAGCTTGGACCAATGCGACGATTTCTGAAAGTTCGCCGCGAAGAATTAACGAACGGTCGCGTTTTTCACCAAAATTCGGGAACAGCGAAAAAACGTCATTCTGCGGATCGATCGATCTCGCAAAGCCGCCTAGCATCTGCTGAAACCCTTCGCTCAGCAGCGAATGGGCAGTCTCGATCCGGGCATATATTGCGGGTGTTTGACGCATCGTCGCCAGTCCGCTCAACTCTTGCGAATATACCTTTTTCAATTCGATAGATGCCGTGTACGCTGCTGCGTCGAGGGCTGTGAACATTTCAGAATCCTTGTCGGGCATCTTCTCGAGCCGGCTATTGATGTAGTTTGTGAGCTCAAATATCTGTTCGTTTACGCGGGCGAATATCAGCAACGCCGGTTTCAGAGGCAGGTCCGCAGCGAGCATTTCGCCGACGACACTAAGCCATTTCAAAACCACACCAAAACGTGGCAGGATCAGTGCGAGTTCCGCCAGTTCCCCGCTCAGCACCTTGCCGCCTTTAGTTAGATCGAGGAGTTGAGTTGGTAGGAATTTTTCGCCCTCTTCTTCCGCAGTGCGGATCAGTTTATTGACAGTCGCAAAGGTTGAGAGCCGATGGCTCACGATCGTTTCCCAGGCTTGGAACTCGGCCCCTGTCAGCATCGTCGAATCTACCAACGCGTCGGTCAAAAGGATCGTCTCGCGAAGGAGCGACCCGAGTTCGTGGAGTTCGCCGTATTTTAGATTCCAAGTCACCGAAGCATCCCTTGCGGCCCGCCCCCCGGTCGCACTCAACACCTTTGCGACAAGCAGCGAACAATGTTGGAATGTCGATCGGACCATTCTCAGCTCTTTGGCGAGGTCCGCCGGTAAGCGCTTTTCTTGGACTGAAAGAGTAGGAATATTGGCAGTTGAAAGATAGCTGACAATTCCGGACAACCAAATTCCGAGTTCCACCAGAATAGCGTCTTCGTCAACGGCGGGCACAGAACCAGTTGGCCGCCTTGCCTTGTCTGACGCTGTGGGCGGACGAACCTCTACTTCTTCTTTTTCAAGTGTAGCTGGCAATTCGGGATTTTCCTCAAAAAATGGGTTGTGAGAGTCAAAAAGTCGCGGTCGTTGCCGCTCTTCTATTTTTGCATTTAAGTGCTGAGCAATGCAACAGAAATCTGGTTGGCCGCCTTCTGGTGAAACACCACATTCAGGTGTAATCTGGTATTTCATTGCGTTTACTTTTTCAACCTATGACAATTGTCAGCCATCGCAAACTGCTTGTTGCCACCAACAACAGCGGCAAGATCCGCGAACTAAAACTTATGCTTCAAGCATCTCCGTTTGAGATCGTCGGCCTTGCCGATCTGCCGGGTATCCGGGAGGTGGCCGAAACTGGCCTGACATTTGCGGATAACGCCGCCTTGAAAGCGAGCGGCTACGCAGTCCAGGCAGGTATCCTCTCGCTCGCAGATGATTCGGGACTTGAGGTCGCGGCGCTCGACAACCGTCCCGGGGTTTTCTCGGCGCGCTATGGCGGCGAGGGCACCACCTTTGCGCAAAAGATGTCCCTCATCCTCGACGAATTGGCGACAACCGGCGAGACCAGCCGGCGGGCCCGTTTTGTGTGTGCTATGGCGGTCGCCGATAAAAATGGCGAAATATTGATCGCGGCGGAGTGCATCTGCAGCGGAACGATAGCTGACGCACCGCGCGGAACAGGTGGATTCGGCTACGATCCGATCTTTGTTCCGGATGGATTCGAAATGACGTTTGGCGAGCTTTCGACCGACACAAAGCAGAAAATAAGCCATCGCTTTCGTGCTTTTGAGCAAATAATCCCGTTTTTACGGCATTTTGAGGCGGTTTGACTTGACCTTGCGGGTTTTCGGAATTAGAATTCGAGACTTGGAATCGTTTCTTAGTTGAAACAGACGGGGCGTAGCACAGCCTGGTAGTGCGCTCGCTTTGGGAGCGAGAGGCCGCAAGTTCGAATCTTGCCGCCCCGACCAGTCTGCTTTTATTGATTGGTCGTAAACGCTGATCGCTGACGCATCATTCCAGGCTTTACACAATTGAGATAAGAAGTTTTTACACACAACCAAAACTTGGAGGACACTTTAATTATGGCTCGTATGACACAAACAGAAATCATCGGCAGCTTGGCTGACTCGACCGGATGCAAAAAGACTGACGTCAAAGGTATGTTTGACGCCCTCGCCGCTCTCGCAGCAAGCGAAGTGAAAAAGAACGGTGAATTTACGCTGCCGGGCTTTGGTAAACTGAAGAAGACCCACCGTAAGGCACGCGACGGACGCAACCCTGCAACAGGTGCTGTCATCAAGATCCCAGCCAAAACGACCGTCAAATTCAGCATCGGTAAAGCGATGAAAGACGCTGTCGGCTAAACTACAGCATAATGTGAGCATCGCTCACGCGACCGGCAAATCTTGTGGTTTGCCGGTTTTTTTGTTTCCCGACTTGCTTTAAAAAAAATAGTGACTTTTCGTTTTTTTTCTGTTACGATTTGGTTACAGTTGAAACGAAGGCAGCGACTTTATATTTTCAGCAACGCTATCGCTGGAAATTTCAACTTATTTAGTCCGGGTTAGTGTTTTGTTTCGTACTTGCCCGGTTCGTTCTGCACAAGATGCGGAGCGATACTCTCCCGAAAGGGAAGAATTTTGAAACATAGGAGAATAAAAAGTGGCAGCAGCTAGACCAATGACCTTGCAAGACAGAGTTTTGCAAATTGACCATATTCAGGCACGTCGGTTTTCTAAATTGACCGGCGACGCTTTGGATATCGCTGCGGAAGGCATCATTAGACATCTCCGGGCTTGCGTCCGGATGGATGTTAATCCTGATGCATCTGCAGTTAGAGAGATCATCGACGACGCCTTAAATGGCCGTCGCGTTTTTGCCGAAACCTCAAACGATCTTTTGGCAGCCTAGTTTTAATATTTAATAGTAATACAAGCTTTGACCGTCTCTAGAGACGGTCTTTTTTTGTCTAGCTCTGTTTCTTCACCAGTCTGTAAAGAGTGTATTTTCCAAAGGTCTCCGCTGACTTGCGCTCGAACCACATGTCGATGTTGACCATCGATTCGACTGGCCGGTCGGTCTCAGCGACGAGATATTCGAGCCTTTCCACGCCGTTCTTGCCCGGATCGAACGTCTTGATATATTCGCCGTATTTCCGCGCCTCTTCGTCGATCTCGCGATAGAGCAGCGGTTTGTACTGTGAATTCAGCCGGTCCGTATGCCGGCCCCAACCAAATAGCGCGATTATCGAAACGAAATCATCGCCGCGCTTCATTCGTTCGGCAAGCAAGCGCTCATCAACGCCGTCGTAATATAGCTGCTGGTAATATCGCTCTTTGTTCTCCTGCCAGGTCACACCGGCGAATACATGCTGGTGCCGCGTCCATAAAAGCGCTTGAGGTGCGACGGTCGGCAGGTCGTCAGCTTCGGCAATGCCGAGATGCAGGACGACGCTTCGATGCGGATCCGGGTCGCTTTTAGCAAGCTCGGTCAACCGTTTCGCGACCGGTAGTGCCTCGTCGCGAATAATATTCACCTCATCGAGCACTCTGACCGTGTAGTGACATTCGACGAAGCCCCAGAGCACCGCGGCGAGAGCAACCGCCGCTACTACGGCCCTTGCGACCAAAGCATTTCGCCCATCGGCAGTCCGCCAGATCAGACCTAGGGTAAAGACAACCGCCAGCCCGGCGACATAGTCTCCGATGAAAACCTGATAATGGATCGGCTGGAGCGATTGTCCGGAGATGATCTGCTGATTAAAGACGAGGATCGGCGTCAACGCAAGCGATATCGCAAATAGCGTCGCACGGTCGCTAAGTGCGAACATCTTCATCACAATTCCGGCAGCGATCACGATCAGAACCACATAACTTATCAGTTCCGGGGTCCGTGTCAGATCAGGTGCATGGGTACGCACGAGCATTTGGACATCATCCATTGTGTGCGACCGTTTTGAAAGCAAATAGGCGTATGGAGCGATCATAGCCGCGCAGCCGCCGCCCAGGGCCGCGAGAGACTTAATATCCCGCCGGACGCCTTCGGGCCGCACTATCAGCAGCAAGAGGCCAAGAAGCCCGAGCCACGCAGCGGCGGCCGTCCAGACATAGAAATATGAGAAGACGGTGTAGCCGAAGGCGAGAGTCGACAAAATGACAACAAGATAGGGAATGGTGTCTTTCGCTTTCGAAAGAACCACCCCGTCCGCCGTGCTGGCGGCCACCCCTTCTTTGTAAGGAGGGGCACTTATTAGTTTCCACACGAGCCCAACAAGTGCGAAGAATGCCGGGAAGGCCATCGCCGGAACGTATCTTCTAAACCCCGGAAAATAGGGGTACGAATAGCTAGTCCCCAGGATCTCGCCGATCGCCCCTTCGCCCGCAAAAAGCGCACCTCCGGCAAGAACGAAAAGGCTCGCGGCAAGTGCAAATAGCGAATCACCGGTCACCATCCCTATCAACCAGAATATCGCCAGCGCCGTTAAAAATGCAGCGACCGCCCCCGAGATCGTCATCGCCCACGTCGCGTCGATACCAAACAACCTTGCCGGTATCGCGATCGTATAAGGGCCCGCGAACTGTATAGAGAACAGCGACTCAGGCTGCGGGTGCTCGGAGCTGTCGTCGCGGCCCGTGTAGGGATCATTTTTGCGTGGCCGCCCATCGATCAGGGCTTTCAGATACGAAGCGTACGCCACCTCGACAACGTCGTTGTAGGCATAATGGCCGTTCCACTCCGCTCCGCGGTTATAAATGAGCTTGAACTGCGGGTACAGCGAAAAGGCCGCCAAAAACAGACCCGCGATGATCCCGAAACGCCAACGTAGCTTCATAATGGACAATTACCGACTGACAATGGACAATGTTCGTAGCAGAAGAATAGTCTTCTCATTTTCCATTTTCCGTTAAGAATTGTCCATTTTGATAGTATGAGCTTACAAGAGACGATAATCGCTGACCTGACGGCGGCGATGAGAGCGAAAGATGCTGACCGGCTTTCGACACTGCGAATGGTGAAAGCCAATCTCATGAACCGGAAGATCGATGCGGGACGCGAACTGACCGACGACGAGGTTTTGAAAGCTCTGCAATCGCTTGTTAAACAGCGTCGCGATTCGATCGAATCATACGAAAGCGCCGGCCGCACTGAGCTTGCCGCCAAAGAAGCAGCCGAGATCGCCGTCATCGAGATCTATCTGCCGCGAGCAGCCACCGCTGAAGAGATCGCTGCCGCCGTCGAAGCGGCTGTCGCCGAGACGGGCGCAGCCTCGATCAAAGACATGGGCAGCGTGATGAAGGCGGCTATGGCTCACCTCTCGGGCAGGTCGGCGGACGGCAAAATGATCAGCGAGGCAGTTCGGGCAAGGTTGATGGAAAGCTGAATGAAATATTTTGTGAATCGAAAAAGCCGCCTTCGGGCGGCTTTTTCATATCCCAAGCTGGCCGTCCGCGCCGCGATCAGCCAAAGATGTTTCGCACTTTGTCAATGAACGATTCGTCCGAAAAATCGACGTCCTCGATGTCGGCAAGCTGTTCGAGCAGTTTGCGTTGTTCTTTGGTGAGTGTTTTCGGGGTAACGAGCGTGACGGCTGCGAATAGATCACCTCTGCCGCGTCCGCCGAGATTTGGCATCCCATGATTTTTGATGCGAAAAACCGTCCCGGTCTGCGTTCCCGCGGGAACCTTAAGATCTTCTTCGCCATCGAGCGTTTTCACTTTGATATCCGCACCAAGGGCTGCCTGGGTGAATGTTATCGGAACTGCTGCGTAAAGATCTGCACCCTGGCGTTCGAAATGTTCGTGAGCCGCGACGTGAAGCACGATAAAGAGATCACCTGACGGCCCGCCGTTGACACCGGCTTCGCCTTCGCCTGTAACCCGCAGCCGAGAACCCGTCTCGACACCTGCCGGTATCTTGATCTCGATGGTCTTTTCTTTTTCGACACGCCCCGCACCGCGACAAGTCTTACATGGCGATTTGATGAGCTGGCCCTTGCCCTGGCAGTTTGCACAAGTGCGCATTACGCTGAAAAAGCCCTGTTGATAGCGGGTCTGCCCACTGCCGCCGCATGTGATGCATGTTTCCGCGTGTGTCCCTTTTTCGGCGCCGCTGCCATCGCATTCGCCGCACTTTTCGAGTCGTGGGATGCGGAGCTTCTCGTCTTTACCCGTGGCGGCATCCTCGAGGGAGATCTCAAGATCGTATCTCAGGTCAGAACCTCGCTGCACGGAGCTGCGACGGCGGGTTCCCTGGCCAAACATATCCCCGAAACCAAAGATGTCGAAAATGTCCTCAATGTTTGAGAAGCCGGGATCAAATCCCGGGCTGCCGGCTCCGACCCCTTGATGGCCGAAACGGTCATAAGCTGCACGCTTTTGCGCATCCGAAAGGATCGCGTAAGCCTCAGCGGCCTCTTTGAATTTTTCTTCAGCCTGCGGGTCGTCGGGGTTTTTATCCGGGTGATATTGGACCGCAAGAGCGCGGTACGCCTTCTTGATCTCAACGTCAGACGCCGTTTTTGCAATACCTAATATCTCGTAATAATCTCGTTTGCTCATATAAAAAGTCCAATGTTCAAAATCCAAAGTCCAAAGTTAATAGATTTCAACTTTGGACCTTGGACGTCAGACTTTGAACTATTATTCTGCGACATTTACCACAATTTCTCAAGTATTAGAGTTTATGCCATCGTCAGCATCGCCGCCGTGATGCGGTTTGCAGCGCCCTCGACCTTATCAAGCTGGATCTTGATCTCATCGATACTTGTTGAGTTCATATTTTCGTCGGCCTCATTGAGGATAGCGTTGATCGCCTGTTGGTCCTCGAGTTCGAATGACTTGCCGATCTCGGCCATTGCACGGCGCGAGTTTCGTATCAGCGTGTCGAGCCGGTTGCGTTCGACGATCAGGTCCTTTTCGCCGCGGTCCTTTTCGATCGATGTTTCTGCTTCGATAATGAGGCGTTCGATCTCGTCCGGAGAAAGACCCGATGACGGCGTGATCTGAAGCGCTTGTTCGAGCCCTGTCATCTTATCCTTTGCAGAAACGCTGACGATGCCGTTGGCGTCGATCTCGAACGAAACATCTACCTGCGGCACGCCTCGCGGTGCCGGCGGAATGCCGACAAGTTCAAATTTGGCGAGGCTGCGGTTCGCGGATGCGATCTCGCGTTCGCCCTGGAGAATGTGTATCTCAACCGATTGCTGATTATCGACGACCGTCGTAAACGTCATCGTATTCTTGAGCGGAATGGTCGAGTTTCGCGAGATCAGCTTTACAAAGAGGCCGCCGCGAGTTTCGAGGCCGAGGCTCAAAGGAAGTACGTCAAGCAGTACGATATCCTTAACGTCGCCGGTAAGAACTCCGCCCTGGATCGCCGCACCCATTGCGACGACTTCATCCGGATTGATCTCGGACGACGGCTCTTTACCAAAAACCTCTCTTACCGTTGTTGCGATTATCGGCGAACGGGTCTGGCCGCCGACGAGGATCACCTTATCAACATCAGACGGCTGCAGCTTGGCGTCCCATAGAGCTTTTTGACAAGGCTCGACCGAAGCTTCGACAAGGTCTTTGACGATCTCTTCGAATTTCTCGCGCGTCAGAACCGCATTGATATGCTTTGGCCCTGACGGGTCAGCCGCGATGAACGGCAGGCTGATATTTGTCTCGGCAACCGATGAGAGTTCGCATTTAGCTCGTTCGGCGGCTTCCTTGAGACGCTGCAGTGCGAGGCGATCCCCCTTCAGGTCAATGCCGTGCTCAGTTTTGAACCCCTCGACCAGCCACTCGATGATGCGTTGATCAAAGTCTTCGCCGCCGAGAAACGTGTTGCCTGAGGTCGACAGGACCTCAAAAACGCCGTCATTTATCTCAAGGATCGAGATATCGAACGTTCCGCCCCCGAGGTCATACACGGCAACTTTTTCGGTCTTCGACTTTCCGAAACCGTATGCGAGTGCAGCAGCCGTCGGCTCATTGATGATGCGTTCGACCTCGAGGCCGGCGATCTTGCCTGCGTCGCGGGTCGCCTGACGCTGCATATCGTCGAAATACGCCGGGACTGTGATGATGGCTTCGGTGATCTTGTCGCCGAGGAACTCTTCGGCAGCGAGTTTTAAGCGTTGAAGCACGATCGCCGAAATTTCCGGCGGACTGTAGATACGGTCGAGGACGCGGATGTGGGCATCACCGTTTGGTGCCTTGACGATCTCAAAAGGGACATTCTCACGCATCTTTTCGACTTCGGGTGCATCGAATTTGCGTCCGATCAGCCGCTTGACTGCGTAAAGCGTATTAGCCGCATTTGTAACGGCCTGGCGTTTTGCGATCTGGCCAACAAGCCGCTCGTCCTTATCGGTAAAACCGACAACCGACGGCGTAGTGCGGCCGCCCTCTTTGTTAGAAATGATCTGCACCGTGCCGCCTTCTAAAACAGAAACGCAGCAGTTAGTAGTGCCGAGATCGATACCAATTACTTTGCCCATATCTTTGAGTTCCTTGTGGTTCTTTGCTAGTGTGTGTCGCTATTCGACCTCGCCGGACGAGGTCTCGAGGTCCAAAGTTTCAGGTTGGGGAGGTGCGGATGCGTCAGGATCGTCGTCGGTTGTAGCTGGGGTAGCAGCCGGATCTATTCTTGGTGGTGGCGGAGCGGTCGTGACCTTGACCATCGAATGACGGATCACGCGGTTTCCGATGCGGTATCCGCAAAGCATCTCTTCGAGGATAGTATTTGCAGGAATATCTTCGCGTTCTTCTACCGCAACTGCCTCGTGAAAATTTGGATCAAATGTCTCGCCGACGGTCGCGATGGGCTGTACACCCATCTCGCCGAAAACCTCATTGACCTGCTGGTTAACCAAAACGATGCCATCGAAAAACTGCTGAAACTCGGGCGAGGCACCGATCTTTTCTTTATTGAGCGAGTCAAGCGCACGGTCAAGATTATCGAGCACGGGCAGCATCTGCGAGGCGAGATTGCTGATCTGGTCGATGAATGCGCCGCGGCGTTCGCGATCCATTCGGTACTTGTAATTCTCAAAATCCTTAAGCCGTCTATCACTCTTTTCCTGGATATCGTTTCGTTCTGCTCTCAGTTCCGATATCCGGTTCTGAAGTGACTCGATCTCTTTTTCCAGCTCAAAAACTTTTGTCTTTAGTCCCGGCTGCTGGCCGTTTTGCAAAGCCGAGGCCCCCGGAACGCGGCTTGCCGGCAATTCCTGTTGAACAAAGTCGGGGATCTTGCCGTCATCAAAATCAGACTCTTCGATCTCAATGGTCAAGTCTGCAGTAATGTGCAGGTCTTTTTCCTTGGCTTCGAGTTCTTTTATGAAATCGTCAACTGACGAGGTCGAATCCATATCGATCTCGTCAAGCGATGTTTCGGGCTTTGGAATTTGGTTGGGGTTCATTGGTGAACAGCCATTGAGACCCGGCTGTTGTTGTCTAGTTTTTATGAATGTCCGCAGACATCATTTTTTCAAGCGTGCGGGCGACGTAACTGACGATCGAGATCATCCGTGCGTACTCTATTCTCGTCGGCCCTAGTACGCTTAACGTTCCAACCGCCGTTCCGCCGGCGATCCGGTATGGGGCCGAGATCAGCGTGCAGTTTTGCAGGGACGGTGTTCGATTTTCAGTGCCAATGACGACTTGAACATCGCCTTTGGCTGCCGCGTCGCGTTCGATGCACTCTGTGAGAATCTCCATCAAACGCGATTTTTCGCCTATCGTGTGCAATAGCTCACGTAGGCGTTCGAGGTCGGCAAAGTCGCGTTTCGTCAGGATATTCGATGTGCCGTCAACGAAAACTTCGCCCAGTTGGTCACCTTCGTCCTCGATACTTCCGGAACATAGGATCACAGCCGTTTGAAGCAATTTGTCAAAGAGAGCCTTTTCCTCGTGCATGAGTGTCATGATCTCCGCACGTATTTCGGCAAGGCTTTTACCCGCAAACTCCTTGTTGAGATAATTTGCGGTCCTTTCGAGTTCGTCCTTAGTAAAGGAAACCTTGAGCCGGATTATCTTGTTATGGACAATATTCGGAGCAGAGACGAGCACCACAAGAATGCGGTTGTCGCTCAGGTTTACGAACTCTATATGCTGCAGGCGATCACTCGCCAAACTTGGCGATACCACGATGCCCACATTATTAGAAAGAGCCGATAGCAAGTGGGAAGTACGTTCCATCAACCTGTCCGGAGTTTCCTGCCTGTCAAATCCGTATTCTTCGCCGATGCGGTGAAGATCGTCATTCGAAATGCTCAAAACGCCAAGCAGATTGTCAACGTAAAACCTGTAGCCCTTATCAGTCGGAACGCGTCCGGCGGAGGTGTGGGGCTGCTCGAGCATCCCCATTTCTTCCAGTTCACCCATCACGTTACGGATCGTTGCCGAGCTCAAACCGGAAGCATTGGCAAACTTGTCTGCAAGCACTTTCGAACCGACAGGCTCGCCCGTGACAAAGTGTTCGTTAATAATGGCCGTTAGAATGACCTGGCCGCGAGAATCGGGAAAACCGGTCTTTTTCTCGCCGTCACGGACAGATCGCGGGTTGATTTGATGCATACGGCATTTGGGCTGTATGCTTTTCCCATATAAAGGAATAGCATTTTGACAGCCGCACAGTCAAGAAAAATCGTTAAATAAGATTAAACATTGTTGTGAAACCTGAACTCGATCAATTACGGGAATTATACATCGATGCCTTCCGATGGTACGACGCGAAACGATCCGTACCTCCGATCCATGTAACATTTTACCCGTATATCGGAATAAATCATACAATTCGGATCCGCGAGAACGAAATTTTCGTTCGCATCGGTGAGATCTGCAGCGAGATGCCGCTTGCTTGCCACAAAGGGCTCGCCTACATTCTCGTCGGGAAACTGCTCAGGAAAAAGATCCCTGCCGGAGCTCGAGAGGTATATTCTGTCTATGTTAAGTCAGACGCGATACGTCAACGGGCCGCCGAAAACAAACGCACAAAAGGCCGCAAGGTCGTAACGACGTCGAAAGGTGGTGTTTATGACCTCGATGAGATCTTTGTCGATCTCAACCGTCAATATTTCGCGAACTCGATCCCGACTCCGCAGTTGACCTGGTCGGCAAATAAAACCTACCGCATACTCGGCCACCACGACGCGGCGCACGAGCATATCGCTATTAGCCGTTCGCTCGATTCCACCGACGTGCCCCGATACGTCGTCGAGTACGTTGTCTTTCACGAAATGCTCCACATCCACCATCCGACAAAACACGTCAACGGCCGCCGCTATAACCACACCGCCGCATTCAAACGCGACGAGCAAAAATTTGCATATTTTGAAGAAGCTGAAAAGTGGATCGAACGGAACGTCCGGCGGTTAAAGAAAGAAGCGAAAAAGAAGTGAACCGCCGCGGCTTGCCGCTAATGCACGTCGGCGTGGCTTGCCTCGCCGCTCAAACTCTAATAAATTATTGAGGCTATGCCTCCGATCCGCAAATTTCGTCCTACACGAGATACACCGGCTTACTACCTAACATCGGTCGCGAAAGACCGGCTGCCCATTTTTCGTACCGAGGCGATTGCTAAGATCGCTTGTTCCGCTCTGGACGAGGCCCGCCGTTCCGGCGGCTTTCGCATATTTGCGTACGTTCTAATGCTCGAACATATGCATATCGTTACTGACAGCGCGGTAAGATCCAGCGAGATACATCGTTTTGTGAACGGAATTATTGCTCGTAGGGTGATCGAACATCTGAAAAGTGAAGGCCACGAAGAATCTCTGAAAAAACTACGTGCGGTTGGACGCCGCGATGGTTCCGTGTACAGCCTCTGGAATCACAATCCCGACACCCGATTGCTCTGGAGCGATCAAATGTTGTGGCAGCGGATCCAATACACACATTTAAATCCCGTTCGAGCGGGTCTGTGTGATCATCCAAATGACTGGACTTGGTCGAGTGCCAGAATTTTTCATGGTCAAGCATCGGTTGACGAACCTTTCCGAGTCGATCTTGACCGAATAGAATGGACGCAGAGGTGAGGCATAGCCTCATGGGGATGTGTGGAGGCATGGACGGCGAGGCAAGCCACGCCGACGTGCGATCACGGCAAAGCCGTCGCCAGATATCAGTTCTCTGATAGCTGAGCGATGATCGAGCCGATCAGGCCGAAATCGGAGGTCGTTTTGCGTTCCATGCCGGTTTTTGAAAAACGGGTTTCGGTGAGGTATGTTGAGACGGCTTGTGTATCGCCGTGTCCCTCGCGGGCGAGCATTTCGATGAGCGAGAGCGTGGTCGTGGTGTCTTTTCCAATACTCACAATAGACGCTCCCTTAGCCCTAATTTGATTGACCGAGAAAGTAGGACGTTTGTCCCGCACGGCTACACCGCATTCCGAAGCCACGCTTTCGTCACCAATGAAGATGCGATTATTCTCAATAACCGCCGTAAATCCTTGTCCATCAACGTGCCAACTTCGAACGCGACTATCGGCAGTAGGTGTAAACAGGGGCTTGATACTTTCAGAGAGGGCGGATTCGGTAGCTTTTTGATCGTTTACGGTTGCAATAATAGCTGATCGATCCCGCGTCGCAAATCGTGCTACCGCTACGCTCGAACCCAGCGAACCTAAGAATACTTCGGGATCCCGAATGCCATAACCTTCGAACGTCAACGAAACAACTTCGGCGAAAACCTTACCGACAAGTGGATTTGTTACCTTGGACACTGTCAGCAATAAACTTCTAAGAGCGACTTGGGAATTCTTCAAATTATAAATAGTTACTGAATCTAGGCTGGTAGGTAGAAAGAGGTCGGCATCATTCGAGGAATCTGAGGGTGCCATTGTTTCACCAAGTACTTTCGTAATATCCGGCGGCATCGTGACCTGATATTTATCTTCAATTCCCTGCTCCGTCTTAGCGGATATCCAACTAATATCCGTCACCGAATTGCGAATGAGCTGCGGCAGGATGCCGGCGATGGCGGATCGGATTTCGGAGTCTTCGCCGGCTTCAGTGGCGAATTTTAGCCCGGCGATATTAGCGATCTGGGCGACGCCATCGGTCGAAACATAGCCGGAGGCGAGCGTTGCAGGGCCGGCGGGTTTGACCTTTCCGGCTTTTGCAATGCTGTCCGCTTCACCGCGTTTTACGGCGAGGCATTTGTCGATGGCGGATTCGTCGTTGCCGAAGTAGATCAAGGCGTCGATGACGAGAGCGTAGGCCTTGCGGCCGTCCTTGGCGGTCCAGATGAAGTATTTGCCGTTGTTCTTATTTGTTTTTTCGAGCGTCGGTTCGCTGTCATAGATCTCAGTGACAAAACTGCCGAGTTTTAGCTCAGCAAATTTTACGGCTTGATAATTCCATGCGTGCGTATCGGCGACTGCGACAAAATGCGGTTGGACACGCCCGACGCTGTGTTCGTCGGTTAGCGTTTCCTCAGAGGTCTCAAATCCGGTGACGGCGACGGCGAGCTGCACCCCATTTAACGCGGAAAAGTCCGGCTTGCTCTTCGCAACCTCCCTAAACGGCTTGGCGTCCACGATCGACTGCAAAGCGCCTGCAAGGTCGTTTGTCTCAAGATAGACAAGCGTCTCTGCCGGGACAAGAGAACGCATATCGGTCGGCTTAGAGCCGCAGGAAAGGATTACCGCAGAGACGCTGAGACACAGAGAAAACAGGAGCCATTGGACGGCCGATCTGATTTTGCGCGTAGTGTGATTTTTTGCCGCCATTCTTATTTTCGATCTCAGCGTCTCAGCGTCTCTGCGGTTAATATATCTCTGTGTTAAAATTCCGATCAATATGGACAAAATATTTGCTGACAACATTTTACAGGGTAAGGTCGCGTTTGTAACAGGCGGCGGCACTGGAATCACGGGCGGCGTTGCGAGAGCGTTTGCCGAGCACGGAGCAAAGCTCGCGATCACGAGCCGGAAAGAAGAAAATCTCGCGACAATGAAGGCCGAGGTCGAGGCTTTTGGCGCCGAGTGTTTTACCGTCGCGGCGGACGTTCGCGAATACGAAGCGGTCGAAAATGCCATCAAACAAACCGTCGAGCACTACGGCAAAATAGACATCGTCGTGAACGGCGCGGCGGGCAATTTTTTGTGTGCGGCCGATCAGCTTTCGCCAAATGGTTTTGGCACCGTCGTCGATATCGACACAAAGGGCACGTTTAACGTCTGCCGTGCGGCGTTCGAAGCTTTAAAAGAGTCCAAAGGGCAGATCCTAAACATCTCGGCGACCTTGCATTATCTGGCGACGCCGATGCAGATACACGTCTCGGCGGCAAAGGCCGGCGTCGATGCGATCACGCGAAATCTGTCGGTCGAATGGGGCCGCCACGGCATCCGCGTCAACGGCATCGCCCCGGGCCCGATCGAGGATACCGAGGGGATGAAGCGTCTGCTGATGCCGGAGCTTAAGGAAAAGCTTGTAAGAAAGATCCCGATCGGACGGTTTGGACGGATCGCGGACATTGAGAACGCCGCGTTGTTTCTGACCTCCGACGCCGCAAGCTATATAAACGGTGTCACGCTCGTGGTTGATGGCGGTTCGTGGCTGCTGGGAACGAGCCTTACCTGAAGTTGTCATTTGGACGCGGCTTTGGAGCCGAAGGAGGAGGCGGTGCAATGTCCGTGTTCATATCTATCTCGCCGTCGACATCGACAGGTTCGTCCCGGTCCACGCCCTTTTTGTCACCGCCGAGCACCGCCCGCAGCACCATCATTCTGGCTAAAACTCTGATCTCTGTCCGGTCAAATGTGTTTGCCAGATTCCTTGTCTTTGTAAAATCTGCGGTCGCAAGCGATTTGAGCGTCGTCGTCGCCACGCCAAGTTCGCCGGTCAGGCTGCGGATCATCTCTCCGCCAAACATACCGACCTGCACTTCGCCGTCAACCACCATTTCCTCCTGCACGTCGATAAATTCGGCCACCTTGACGAAGGCAGAGATCGATTCGTTTGCCCGTGAGATCGTCGATTCGAGGATCGGGAACGCCTTGTCCGGATTTGCCTCGGCATATCCCGCAGCGAGCATCCAGGTCAGCATAAAATCCATGTAATTCTTTGGCTGTGGATTTACGATCCGTTCGGCGTCGAGCATTATTTGATCGGCAAGCTCTCTGTCGCCCGCCTTAGCGACCTGAGCTGCCAACATGCTGAGAGCCCCGATCTTTTTCTCACGGCCCGGAGTTCGAGCGATTATCTTTCGCGCTTCGGCAATCACCTTATCACGCTCCTCTTTCGGCAACGGCTTTGACGAAAGGTCCTTGATCCCGTCCATCATCTCTTTTTCCGCCTTTTCACGAGCCTCACGAGCCGTTCGATCAGCATCATCCGATACGTTAGCGTTCGCCCGTCCGGAACTTCCCGCGCCGCTGCCGGTCGAGCCCCTAATTGCCGCATTCGACGCGGTCGAGATAGCGGTGCTCGGGCCTCCGCTGTTTTTGTATTTTGCCCTTATTTGCGCACCCCGTCCGGGCGCATATTTCTCGATCTTGTCAACGAACGCGAGGGCACTCATATCATCTTTTTCGGGGTCCGAATCGAGAAAGAACTGCGCAAACTGGTCGGCGATATCCCGAATATCATTTTGAGTGTAGATCGCCTTTTTGCCGCCGGGCTTTTTCGAAGCCTCAAGATTTGACGCCGCGAAAGAAAGAAAATTGCTATAAAAATAAGCGCTTTTGATGCTTGACCGCTCGCTTTTGACACGGCTTAGTAGTGCGTCGCCAAATGCGATCCCCTTTTCGGCATCCTTGGCATAGATCTTTTTGAGAAGCTCCAAATGGTTGATCTCGATGCCGCGCTTCATCGATTCTCTGCCGTATTCTGATGCTTTAGCGGCATCCGATTCCGCGATCCGCTGCAGCAGCCGGCCCTCGAAATACTTGTCGGATCGCTCCGTCTCTTTGCGAAATTGCGGACTCGAGATGAGGTTTAGGCTGTCGTAGTAAAAATTGTAGGCGAGGTCCGGAGCGTGCTCGGCGAGGCTCATCGCGATCTGCTGCCGAACAGCCATCGCGATGCGGAACTTTCGTTCTATCTTTGTCTTTCCTGCGACGCCAAAGATAGCACCCCCGACGTCTCCATCGTCATCGTTAGGAGCAGCTTGCGAATTCATCGCCGCGTCAAATTGGGCGAGAAGCTGCTTAAAATCACTGATGACCATCCCGTACATTGCCCGAGCTTCTTTGTCATCCTGAAACCACATCAGCGAAGCCAATTCCGAATTAAAACTTATCCGGTTCTCGGCAGTCCTGAGCCGCCCCACCTCAACGCTCGTTTCGCGAAGAAATTCGAGAGCCTCTTTTTTGAGTTTAGCCTCACGTTCAGCGGCCTTGTCTGCGGATGGGGTCTGAGCGGCGGACATGACGGCAAACAATAGCAAGATCAGGACGAGCAATTTTTTGGACATAGGTTCGACCTCGCGAGAGAGTGTGTTTATCATAAGGTGATTGCAGACAATAGTAAATAAAGAACGCCGTGCAGGGCCCAACTTTGCATATAGAGATATAAGATGCTGTTGATCGTCGATAATTACGATTCTTTCACCTACAATCTCGTCCAGTATTTTGGTGAGCTTGGAGTTGAAATGCGCGTCGTTCATAACGATGAGATCACCCTCGGTGAGATCGAAAGCGAGATCCGTCCTGAGCGGGTCCTGATCTCGCCGGGGCCGGGAACGCCGGACACCGCAGGGATCTCGGTAGCAGTTATCGCGCGGTTTACAGGCAAGGTGCCAATACTCGGGGTATGTCTCGGCCATCAGGCGATAGGACAGCACTTCGGCGGACGCGTCATTAGGTCTGGCGTGCCCGTGCACGGGAAACCGACCACAATAATTCATGATGGGAAAACGGTCTTTGCGGACATCCCGGATCACTTTGCGGCAGGCCGCTATCATTCGCTGATAGTCGAGCGCGAAAGCCTGCCGGATTGCCTCGAAATTTCCGCCGAAACGCCCGATGGGCTCATAATGGGGCTTCGCCATCGTACCAAAAAGATCGAAGGCGTCCAGTTTCATCCCGAATCGATACTGACCGAGCACGGCAGAAAGTTATTGCAAAACTTTATGCTTCTTTGAGATAGTAGATATAGGCGAAGTGCAGCCGCACATCGCTGTTCGCCCGCCTCTCCAGCCCTGCGAATTGGTCAGATTATGCCCGGAACAAAAACAGATTGGCTGCTGTCAGCGCCGGTTTCTGCAACCAATGCAAAAGCCGAGACGCCGCTATTTCCGTTTTTGATGCGGCTGATCCGCGGCGAAAACCTGAATACCGATGATGCCGCTGCATTCTTTCGAGCACTGACCGACATCAATGCAAATCCTGCGCAAATGGCAGGATCCTTAACCGCTTTGACAGCAAAGGGTGAGACGTTCGAAGAACTCGCCGGAATGGCGAGCGTGATGCGACAAGACGCCATCAAGATAAATTCCTCGCAAAAAAATGCTGTTGACATTGTCGGGACCGGTTCGTCGGCCGTAAAAATGTTCAACATCTCAACCGCCTCCGCCCTTGTTGCAGCCGGAGCCGGACTTGCGGTCGCAAAGCAATGCAATCGCGGCGTTACGAGCCGCTCGGGCAGCGCTGACGTGCTCGGCGAATTAGGTATAAAGGTCGCGATCGAGCCGAACGTTGCTCAGTCGAGTTTGAACGGCACCGGGCTTTGCTTTATGTTCGCTCCAAAGTTTCACCCTAAACTCCGCCGCGTCGGCGACCTCCGCAGCAGCCTCGGGATCCGCACCTGCTTTAACGTGCTCGGCTTATTGGCAAATCCGGCCGGCGTTTCTCGTCAACTCATTGGCGTTTGGCACCAGTCACTGGTCGAGCCGGTCGCAAAGGCTCTGGCTCTTCTCAATGCTGAAAATGCATGGGTCGTTCACGGTGAAGACGGCCTGGATGAAGTCACGCTTTCGGGACGGACGATGGTCGCAACAGTAAAGGCCGGAAAAGTTCGTGCCTATGTTGTGACGCCCGAGGACTTCGGCCTAAAAGCCGCAGCCGTTGGCCATTTGCAGACCTCTACGGCGAAAGAAAGCGCCGCCGTTATTCGTGACGTTTTATCGAGCCGCCGCCGTGACGAGGCTCGTTCTCTGATCGTTTTGAACGCGGCGACCGCCCTGGTGGTCGGCGGTGTCGCTAAGGACCCGATGCACGCCGCACGGCTCGCCGAACAAAGTATCGACAGCGGCCAGGCACAGAATAAGCTCGACCGTCTCATCCAAATTACAAACAAAAAATAACCGGTGAGCGGTGAGTAGTCGCTAGATTTTCATCGAGATCGATTGGTAATTAATAGGCGATAACTGATAATTAACGACGATGCTGTCGCTGTTATCGATGTCTTATGCCAAGCTGATCGATCTCCGTAATCGATTATACGACCGCGGCGTTTTCGATTCGTTCGGTCTCGGCGCGCGCACGATCAGCATTGGCAATATCACCGCCGGCGGAACAGGAAAGACGCCGCTGGTCGCATTTATCGCACGCAGCCTCGCGGATCGCGGGGAAAAGGTCTGCATCTTGACACGGGGATACGGACGCCGTGACCCTAAACAAAGAGTTCTCGTTACAGACGGAAATTCCGTTTTAACAGATGAGCGGACGGCAGGTGATGAACCGTTCGAACTCGCCCAAAGGCTTGTGGGCAAAGCCATCATTATCGCTGACGCCGACCGCGTCGCCGCGGCGGAATGGGCAAAGCGCAAATTTGGCGTAACCACATTTTTGTTTGATGACGGATTTCAGCATCGCCGGGTAAAACGCGATGTCGACATTGTTTGTATAGATGCGACAAACCCGTTTGGGAACGGCGCAATGCTTCCGGCGGGACGTTTGCGTGAGCCGATAGATAGCTTGGCACGGGCAGATATTATCGTTCTCACGCGTTCCGATCTCGTCATCGATATTTCAAATTTGAGGTCTGATATCTCAACTTGGAGTGGGGACTCGGCTGTGTTTGCGGCCAGAAATCAGATAACCAGAGCTATAGAATTAGGGGACTTTCGCGCTGAAACTCAAGGCGTTAAAAGTGTTAAAAGCAAAGATACAGAAGATCTGCTTGATAAGCTGCAGCATAAGAAAGGCTTTGCATTTTGCGGGCTCGGAAATCCTGAGAATTTCTTTAAGCAATTGTGGCACGATCATTTTGACGTACCTGCAAATCAGACTTTCCGCGATCATCATATCTACACCCAGACTGACATCACCGGGGTCGAGGACCTTGCACGAAATGCAGGTGCTGAAATACTGTTGACCACGGCAAAAGACGCTGTAAAACTATCTGATCTGAAATTTGAGATGCCGTGTTTTGTTGTAGAGATCGAATTAAGGATCGATGATCAGGATGGATTTGCCGCTCGACTTTAGTGCTTTTTTGTTGGCGGTTCTTTTTTGTCGCCCCAGTAAAATGCCCGCACCACAAGCACATAAACCAAAATACTCAAAAATAGAAGAGTGAAGAAAAAAACAATTAGCCAGGCAACGGGTGACATAGTTCAGGACGCCTCCGGATGATTTGCTTCGGCCTCTTCGATAAGTCCCGTGACCAGGCCCTTTGTACCCCGATGTTCGAGGACATGGCGATAAATAACGGTCGCGACCGCAACTATCGGAATTGAGAGGAATACGCCCGGGATGCCGGCAACCTGTTCTCCCGCAAGCACAGACAAAATGATCGCCAACGGATGAAGGTGGATGCCGCCCCTAACGATCCGCGGATAAGTAACGTAATCGTGTACTATTCGCAATATTATCAGAAAGATCGCCGCATAGAGAGCCTTCCACGGATCGTCAGAAGCGGCCGCCGTTAGGATGACAATTATTCCGATCGTGGCCGGGCCGAGCAGCGGAACAAACTCAAATATTCCTGCCAAAATGCCCAGCAGCAAGGCATATTTTAGGCCGAGAAAATAGAATCCGAGCGTGCAGATCACCGCTATCAGAACACATGAAATAAGCTGTGCCCGAGTGTAAGCGGCCAGCGTCGTATTCACGTCAGCCATGACGACCTCTGCCCGATACCGCCAGCGTCCAACAGGAAACATCCGAAGGATCGCAAGTCGAAACTGATTGACGTCCTTTAGAAAAAAGAATGCCAGTATCGGCACGAGCAGGAACCACGGCAAATAAGTGACACCCATCAACACAAAGTTTCCTACTGCTCCGGTGATCGCTCCGCCGATATCGGTCGCTTTTTTGTTGATCTCAGCCTGAACCTCGTCCGGAATTCTCAACCGGTCAAAACGTTGATTCAGTTCATTTGCCCGCTCTCTTATCGACCTCGTGTATGTCGGCAGGTTAGTACCAAATTCTTTTGCCTGATCGACCACTCGCGGAGCGATATTCGAGATCGCGATGCCAACTATCGTAAAGACAAAAATATACGCGATTACGATAGCCAGCGAACGCGGCATGAACCGTTCGATCTGCCTTTGTTTGAAAGGCGTTCTTATGAGCCGGACGAGCGGATCGATCAGATAAGCAAAAAAGACCGACAGCACGATCAGGAAGAAAAGATATGTGAGCGATGAAACAATGCTTTTGGCAAAATCAGCAACGAAAAGCAGGACGAGCGTGATTACGACCACCCGGAGTATCGAGCGCACAGACGGTGACGACGGGTCGAGCGCGACTCGCATCGCACCTTCGCCGGGGCTTGCGGGCCCTGAGGGCAAGGTTTCGTCGTCTATTACCGGTGGCTCTTTGTCGCTCATACGAAATAATAATATACGCTATTTGCCCGTATTGGTGTTGGTGTTTGTGTTCGCCGGCGGAGGCGAATAGTTCTCAACCGCAAATCGCTCGTATATCGCTGCAAGATTCTTTGCCGGGATCGCCGGATTTGAACCAATGACAAACGCCCGGTCTTCGTCTGCGGCGACTCGGCGATTAGCCTCGCCCGTATTCATACGAATCACACTCCGATCTTCGGCGTCCATCTTGGCACCGTCCTTGCGCCGCAGGACGTATATAAAATTAAATCCGGCGGTTCTCATGGCCGCAAGTTCCTGTTCTATGGGGGTTTTTTGAACGTCGGCACTCGTCGGCACGGCATTAGACTTTCCCGACTTCAAAACGCCTTCATTCGGCCCGCACGAACATAACAAAAGCGCCGCGAAAAACAATGAAGCTCTAATTTGCATCGTCGTCGTCATTAACATTGCCTTTGTCGTTCTGCTCTTCTTCGTCTAGTATCTTTGTCTCGTCGGGCGTCTCAGGCGGTCCGTCTTTCGCGTCATTTGGGACGTCACCCTTGACGGCCCTTATCTTCAACAGCCGGGCGTCGTCATCCTCATAGATGGTCTCGACCCACCCGCTTTCGATCGCCTTTGCGATCATGTCTGTGTTTTCTTTGGCGTCGGCAAAAATGTAATTCGCTCCAAATTTATCACGGATCATCGGCGCGGGGTCATCGACCTTGCCCTCGGTCAGATCCTTGAGAAGTTTGTACAGTTCAGGACTCGACGTATAGAGATAATTCGGGTCAAGCCCATAGACGTAGCGGTGCTTAGTGTCATAAAAGAACAATTTAGGGAAATCGTCCCACGTGCAGTTAAAGATGATCTCGCCTTTTGGGATGTTGTCTGCACCAGTCTCGTCGAGTCCGGTCGCCCACTGCATTGCACGTTTGTATTTATCGCCCGGCTCGTTGCTGACGATGTTGTCGATCATTCCCGCCTCGTCAAAGCCCCATTTGTGCAGGCCGACCAGGTTGTAAAACCAAAATACGACCAGAACTATACCGATCACCCAGACCGAAGCGGCACGAGCGGGCATTCCACCACGCTTGAGATTCGGTGGGTTTTGGAGCGTCGAGATATGGGTCGATCTCGCGGTTTGAACTCATCGGCAGTTCTCGCCGCCGCAGGCTCCGTAAATGCCGTCCATGCAAAACGCCGCGAATGCGATCGCGAAGGGAAATACTTCGGCAAAACGCTTCGAACGAAACTGCGCAGCGAGCAGGATCGTGACAAAAGCGAGGAAGAAGGCGGCCTTTTCAGGCACCTTACCCCGGCGTGGGACAAATAGTATGTAACCAATCAGAACTGCTCCCAGAGCGACCGGGAAATTCATCAGCAGTTCCATCCCCGTGTATGGATACCATTCGCCGCCCACCGCGACGGCAAAATCGCTTCCGACCTTGAATTTGGTCCAAAAATGCTCGAAAAAAGAGCTGCAGATTCTGCGGGAAATACGGATTGATGATATTGCCCGCGACCATACCGGCCGCCGTATATGCGAGCGGCCGCCATTCGAATCTCCGCTCGTTCCACGCGATAATGACCGTCCAAATCCGTTAAAAAGCAGTAGCGGGAACAAGCTATAGGTCCAAACAAAGGCGAACATCAGCGGCAGCAGCCATAGGTATTTTCTGAAACAACAGATGAATACCCAGAACGGTACGTGATGATGATGGTCAGCGGTACTTTGCCATGTTCATCCGGTAAAAAAATGCGTTCGAACACGTCAAGATCGCCGCGAGCCAGATGAGCTGATGCTTGACCCCGTAACGAAACAGCATCCAGTAGACCGAAAATATGGCTAACGTCGAGTAAAAGACCGTTGAGATCTTTGCTGCAGTGACGGGTTCAAAGAACCACAAGAAAGGGATCTGCAGCAGGTGAAAAAGAAAATGATGGTCGGCATAATCTTTTGGATTAAGCATCAAGTCAGCGGCAGCCACTCAAAGGTAGGCAGCCATTTACCTTGCTGGCTCATCCCAGAGCAGCGACGACCATATTCTGATGATAATAACCGTCCCAGTCACCGCAGACAGTAATTGCGTGCGGGTTCGCAGGAATGTCATCACCATCAGCCGGCGAGGAACCAAAGTCGAGATAGATAACGCGGACAGCCTGTTCGGTCTCGAGAAATTCCCGCCAGGTTAGTTTCGCCGCCACCGGTTCCCCAGCAGGCGGCGTTTTTCCGGGAAGCTGTTCGTTAATTCTTCCATTGAAATGACAGGTATTTTGCGGTCCGGGAAATGATCGAACAATAGAAAAAGTATCACGAAAACGCTGTTTGCGAATTCGAACCGCAAAACCTACGCATTATTGATTCGACTATGTATCCGAAAGGCGATCTGTACATTCCTGCTTCGCATGGCCGCCTCGAAGCGATCTTAAAAGAACCGACAGGTGAGCGCCGTGGTGCAGCTCGTGTGCTATCCGCATCCGCTAGGCGGCGGAACGATGTCATTAAGGTCGTCTTCGCTTTATGGCGGGATTGCAGATGCCGGACTTGCGACGGTTAAGTTCAACTTTCGCGGTGTCGGGCATTCGACCGGGGTGCACAATGAGATCGAAGGCGGTGTCGAGGACGTCCGTGACGCACTGAATTATGTTTGCACCCGTTTTCCGGATGAGGATGTGACGCTCGCTGGGTTTTCGTTCGGCTCGCGAACGGGGATGGATGCCGGCTTATTTGATGACCGCGTCAAACGATTGATCTCGATCGGCACTCCGGTTGAAAAGTACAACGACTACGATTTTTTGATAGCCGTAAAAAAACCGATATTGTTCATCCACGGCGATCGCGATGAATTTGTTCGGACGTTGCCTGCGTCGACGACCATCAGATCCCGCACGCGGAAGTAATCATTTTTGAAAATTGCGGTCATTTTTTTGATGAACATTTAAATGAGCTTCGCGAGACGATCCGCAGATTGGGCAGCAGCGAGATTCGAACCGAAAGAACCGGTTCGACAGGATAATGTTCGGGCGAATTTCAGATTTATCCTGTCTATTTTGATTGATTTGACTTATGGAACAAATACGAGATGCGGCGATACGCCTGACGATGATGCCGCGTGACACCAATGCTCACGGGACCGTTTTCGGCGGTGTTATTTTGAGTTACATCGACGTTGCCGGCGGCGTCGAGGCAGTCCGGCACACTAAGCACGAACGCTTTGTGACCGTTGCGATGAAAGAGGTCCTCTTTCACGAGCCCGTATTTATCGGCGATCTTGTAAGCTTTTACGCAAGGACGATCAGGGTCGGCAACACTTCGATCACCATTCACGTAGATGTCGAAGCCGAACGATTTGGCAATAAAGGCCAAAAGGTCAAGGTAACCGAAGCCGAAGTGACTTTCGTCGCGATCAATGAAAAGCGGGAAAAGGTGAAGATCGGAGAATAACTTGGAACGGAGAACTGATAACTGATAGTCAGAACCGTTTTCATTTCTCCACTTAATTCATAAGCTATCGCCTATCAGTTTTTGGTGATCAACTTTTATTTATCGGTTGTCCGCTATTATTTAAAAACGATGCTGACATGGAAATTAGATGCGGAATATGACGGCACTCAAGCGACGCGGGCAAGCAGATGGCACAACACAAAAACGATCCAGGGTGAATTCATGGCGGCGACACGGGAGCTTTTCTCATCGCCGGCGGAAGTTTTTAGCGGCGAGCCTACGACCGCAGGGGTTCACGCTTTGTCGCAGACGGTCCATCTCAAGGGTTCGGAACTCAAAGCCGAACTTAAAACAGCACAATTACTAAAAGAATTTAACGAGATTTTGCCCGCTGATATTAACATCAATAGCATCGAAGTAGCGGCTGATGCATTTCATGCGCGAAAGGAGCTGTCGGCCGTGTTTACCTCTATCAGATCTCGACGCGGCGGTCGGCATTTGGCAAGCCATATGTCTGGTGGGTAAAGGACGAACACGACACAAAAGCGATGAACGAGGCCGCACAAATGCTTGTCGGCGTTAAGACTTTCTGCTCTTTTGCCGATCTAGAAGCCGATTCTCGCGTATCGACTCTAGTAGAGATCCAACATGCCGAAGTGTTTACAGATGGGGGACTGGTCTGCGTTCGGGTCGCGGCGAATCACTTTTTGCCATTGATGATGAGGCGCATCGTTGGGCTTGTCGCCGAGGTCGGCCGAAGCGATATGACCTATGACGCGTTCGGCCGGCTTCTGAAATTTGCCAGCCCGGTCGCGTCAAAATTCACCGCCCCGCCGTCGGGGCTGTTCCTGGAAAAGGTGTTATACAGGGGTGACAAAGGGCCGGCACGAAAGCGCGGCTTCCTTGAGATAACCTAAAATTGGCGTTCGTACTTATCTGCCTCGGCCGGCAGCGATATGTCGTGCCAGTACGAATCGGATGTTGATTTCTTGAGTTGAAGTTTGTCTCGTCCCGCAAGCGTACTGAGAAACCGCATCGGTGTGAATACCAGGAAATATATGCCCGTGATGATCACGCGACTCATAATATTTCCCATTACATAGGCAATACCGAGCCATACCCAATAGAACGGAAGGGCAAGTTTGGTACCGGTCAGGCCGATGGCTCCGACAACTATGCCGAGCCCCATCATCCACAATCCGACGGTCCTATTCTGCGAAATAAGGCGTTCGAAGGGCCAGAAATATTTGATCCGCCCGAGAACAACAAAGCCTCCCATGAAGATCGCTCCAAAAGAGCGAAGCTCCTTTTTTCCGGGATTCCAATTTAGCTGAACTATCGCCATTTCCTAGAAAAGTGTGTAAATGAACGGGGCAGCCGCACCGCCGCCCAACGCGCCGAGTACGATGATGCCGGCCAGCAGCAGCACGGCGATGATTATCGGCGTCAGCCAATATGCTTTGTGTTCACGAATGAACATGAAAAATTCGGAAACGATGCCTTTTCGTCGCGACATAATTAAAACTGCTTAGTCGAGCTTGAACTCCTTCTTATATTCCTGGCTCCCGGCATTTCCGGGCTGAAGTCTTCCTTGAGGCAAATAAAAAATTTTCCCAACACTAGGGTATCCGCTGTCCGGGAACATGAAACAGCGGTATGTCTCTCAGGACGCATATCATCGGCTCGCCGTGATGTTAACGAAGTATTGACCACGACTCCGCAACCCGTGAGCTTTTCAAAAGCCTTAAATGATCGTATAGTATCTTGGGCTGCCGGTCGGGTCAACGGTTTGAATTCTCGCCGAGTAATCACGATGGCGACGTCGGCAAGTTCGGAGCGGATCGCCTTTAACTTTTCGATACCGAAAAGCTGTTTCTGTTCTTCGGTAAGGGGCTTTCTGATCTCATCCTTGACCGGAGCGACGAGCAGCATGTAGGGGCTCGTTCCCTCGAGTTTGAAATAATCTGCGGCACGCTCTGCCAAAACGCTCGGGGCGAACGGGCGGAACGACTCGCGAAACTTGATCGCGACATTCATTTTGGTCTGCATCTCGGTATTTCGTGGATCGCCGATTATCGAGCGTCCGCCGAGTGCACGCGGCCCAAATTCCATTCTGCCATGAAAAGTCCCACCACCTTTCCCGCATCGAGCAGCTTTGCGATCTCGTCGCAAAGTTCGTCATCCTGTTCGTAAAATGTCGCGTCCGCATTTGCAGATCCCAGATAAGTTTTGATCTGCTCGTTGCTATAATGCGGGCCGAGATATGAGCCGGTCTGGCGAATGGGCGATTCGGGAGTTCGAGGGTTGTCCCACAGTTGGTGCCATGCAAATAATGCCACCGCCCAAACTGCCGTCGGTATCACCGGTTGCAGGCTGCAGCCATATATTTTTGAACGGGCCTTCACGCTGGATGATGCCGTTTGCCACACAATTTAGTATAACGCCGCCCGCCATGCATAGGTTTTCCATGCCGGTTTCTTTGTGGACGTGCTTGACGATCCGCATCATTACATCTTCGGTCACGACCTGGATACTCGCGGCGATATCCGAAACTGGTCGGTTTCATCTCTTCGGCAACCCGCGGCGGCTGTCCGAACAGCCGGTCAAACTTTCGTTCGTCATCGTCAGTCCGGCAGAATAATTGAAATAACTTTGATCGAGCCAGAACGATCCGTCGTCCTTGATGTCTATCAGATTGTCATAGATCAGCGGGGCATATTTCGGCTCGCCATAGGGAGCGAGGCCCATCAATTTATACTCGCCGCTGTTGACCTTAAAGCCCGTGTAATAGGTAAATGCGCTGTAAAGCAGCCCGATCGAATGCGGAAAGCGTATCTCCTTCATCAGATCGATCTTGTTATCCCGGCCAACGCCCCACGTTGTCGTGCTCCATTCGCCAACACCGTCAAAGGTAATGATCGCCGCTTCCTTAAAAGGCGACGGAAAGAACGCGCTCGCGGCATGCGAGCCGTGATGGGTCGTAAAATAGATCGGCCCGTCATAGAGATTATCGAGCCCTTTATCGATCTCACGCGGCAGAAAGAGTTTCTGATTGAGCCACAACGGCAGCGCCATCATGAAAGAACGCAAGCCCTTAGGAGCATAGGCGATGTATGTCTCCATCAATCGCTCAAATTTGAGAAAAGGCTTGTCGTAGAAAACGACGGCGTCGAGTTGGTCGGCGGTCATGCCCGCTTCATCTAGACAGTATTTTTATGGCGTTCACCGGGAAACGCGAAATCGTGCTTGATGCGCGTGAAACGCTCTTCCTGTGCCGCAGCGACGATCTTGCCATCGACTACTAAAGTCGCGGCGCTATCGTGGTAAAAAGCAGAAATTCCGAGTATAGATCTCACTATTGTAGTTTACAGCCCTCCAACTTGGCGCAGGCAGCAGCCGCAGCGCTTTACCGTGCACCGTCGACACTCAAATGCATCGGGTCACCATAAAGAAAAAGGGCATTTGTCTTTGGGGCAAATTTCATAAGGTCCGGAGCAAGATCATAATTTTCAACCTCGTTCTTTGTCAGCATCGAAGTTATCAATTGTTGCGGCAAAGCGCTGTCCTCGGGCGGCGGCGTTCGCAGCTGAGCTTCATACGGTGAAATGAAGACTTTGAGTGCGACTCTGGCTTTTACCTTTGGACGAGACGACACAGGCCTTAGCGTTTCACTTCATATTTTGCTCGCCTTTTTGATATCCGCCCAGATCGTATTTGAAGTAGTACATCTGCGTATCAACAAGTGCATTCTTTAGCCAAAGATACAGCTTAGAACGCGACCGCAGATAGTCAAATGACCCGTCGCGGTATCGAGGGGTCTGCAATTTGATTGTCAGCCTCAGACGACTGTCCGTTCTGACTGCGGATCATCTGTGCACTCGCGTCGCTGATATCGTTTAGGCACAGAAACAGTGCAACGGTCTTGATCTCAGGATGATTCGCTACATGGGCAAGGGTAACGGTCTTGTAATCGAACGAATCGTAGCCTATGACCGAGCCGTTATATATCCTGGTTTGAGGCATCGACCGCCTGAGCAGCCCGGCGATCGTCACATCGTCTTCACCGGCCCCGAATGATACCGAATCGCCCATTATCAACAGCGCCGGAGCATCGGCCGGAGCCGTCGCTCTAAATGCCGGGTCTATGCGAAAGCCGTCGACGTCGGTGTAAAATGTCTCCCCGAATGAAATGCCTTCGAAATTTGGCGTATTGCCGTAGCTTTCGCCAAATCGCTTGTAGGTAAACAACCCGCGGCTGTTATCGAGAAAATTGATCCGCGTGAACATGCGGCAATAGGCTTCACCGATTCCCAACAGGACAATGATGGCCAGGCACGACGATACCAGCATCGCTGCCTTTTGTTTCCATTTTGATCTTCCGTTAGCCATTTTGAACTCCGCCTTGTTCCGCACGAAACCGCCTCAGACAGCCGACCGAACGTGCCTTTGCGTAAATGACAAGGCTAACAAATCGCTATCGGCGCAACAAGCCCGATGTCGCCTCTCAGAGGGGAATTTGCTTTCACGCGGTCGTTATGACACCGGAAGCTTACGATTGAACTCACTTTTCTGGAGAATTTATAATGCCAAACATCATTGCTGGAACAGCAAACGGAACCGTCTCACGGAGGCCAGCCGGCACAAAGCCGTGGTTGTTGAAGACAACGGCGTAGATATACTTCATCGCCGCGGCGGCAACGCACGCTGCACGACCTGCCGCGTTGAGGTGCTCTCTGACAACGTCGGCGAACGCAACGGCGACGAGGCAGCGATACTAATGACAAAAGAGGGATCGCGATAGCGCGCCTATTTTCATCAGGCTCGATGGCGACATGGCGATGATCGGGTTATCAATCAGGCAAGCGTCGCAGGGACGACGCGGGCACCCGGCCGCAAGACTAGTTCATAATGGGCCGGTTCTAAACCGGCAGTCAAATGAGGGAGATTATGGGAACTACAACTATGAAAGGTGGCATCTTTGACCTTAGCGATCTGACGGGCATCTCGAACGACGTTGAAGACGCACCTGTTTTTGGATGAAGGTTATGCAACGTACCACCAACATCGGCAACCAGCGCATTGCCGATATGATAGGTTCCGGAACACTCGACGTGACCCAGGTCGCTGCGCCGGGAGCATCAAAACGGCGATTTGGCTTTGAGCATAACGGCATGGTGCTGTACGAGAGTATTACTGAAAACATGATGAAACACGGCACGGGCGACCTCGACCGGCGACGTTGATTGTCGCCAGCTGAAGCTATTTTGGCAGCGACATCTGGAAGGCCGATTTTATGAATACAGGCGCGATAAAAGGTGTCGGTCAGCAGCCTGGCATCGTGATCCGTCAAATGGTCATGCCATCTCGAACCACTTATCAACCTTCACGAGACCGGAACGTCGCTGGCACAAGTTTATCCTGGATCATGGATGTCTGGGAACACGCATTTATCAAGGATTACGTATTCGACCGGCTGAAATATATCGAAGCTTTCTTCGCGAATATCAACTAGTGTCGTAAACTCACGGTCGCATAGGGATACGCAGTCAGCAACGATTTATGAAAGACGCCCGGTCAAGGGGCGTCTTTCTGCTTTTTCCGGCTGTTTGTGGTAACAACAATGATGCTCAATAATAGCGAAAACCCGTGGAAACAGGAGCAAATCCCATGAAAACAGGAAAATCCCAATGAAAAAGCGACCATTGGGATCCGATCGCAATTTGGTCTTAAGACTATACTCTCAATCGCGTTTTTTTTGGTTTTGTCGCCGATTGCTGTTTCATCACAATCCCAATGTTCTTGCACCCAGGGCAACGGAGGCTGCACGGCAAGTCAGACCGTCCGTCGGGTTACGAGGCTGTTTGTATGCATGTCCGCTACGGGTGCAGTTCATCCTGTAATCGAATCAATCTTGACGGAGACTTCACCTCGTCCGGCCTCGAAAGCGTCCTCGCCGAAGGAAGCACCGAAGCGATCACTAGTTATTTTCGCCGGACCACCGGTAGGCTCGTGACTTTTATCCCTTCGAAGAAGGATTCGAGGTTAGCTTTACCTAAAGCCGAGGCCGGCCAGATATCTCAATGGGATATATTTGAGTATCTTGCAAAACATGGACAGCTAAAGATCCAAGGGCATGATCTCAATTATTGGAAGACTATCAGATCGTCGCTCTTGAAAGATGATGAGTTTACAATTTGTGCGGGCCGAGCGGACTCTGCCCTCGATCAAATTTCATTTTTGAGCGGAAAGAAATTCACTATCTTATCGGGCAATGCCAGTGCTAAATTGGACACGCCGATCAAAGGGAACGGTGTTGTCGGATTGATCGAAAGCTTGCGAAAATTATCCGGCGTCGAAATATCTGAAAATTAAGCTCGACCCAATACCCAACTTCGAAGCCCCCTTTAACGAACATTCCGTCGAAGGGGGTTTTTCAGCATTGCAGCTTCGGATGATAAACTTGGTTCTGAGATTGCCATGATAGATGAACAAGTACTAGTTGAGAAGTTTCTAAATCGAAAGGGCCGAGAGCGGCTTAAAAAGCCCGATTGGCTCAAGATCAAGCTCGGTGACCCGCGCAATCAGAACGCCGTGCTCGAACTGATCGACGGGCTGAATCTCCACACCGTTTGCCAGGAAGCGAAATGCCCGAATCTGTTTGAGTGCTGGACAGATAAGACCGCTACTTTTATGCTCGGCGGCGACACCTGTACGCGGCACTGCGGTTTCTGTGCGGTCAACAAAGGCAAGCCGATGGACCTCGACCCCTTGGAGCCGACTCACGTCGCTGAGGCCGTTAAACATCTCGATCTCAAACACGCGGTCATCACCTCGGTCAATCGCGACGACCTCGCCGACGGAGGTTCGATGCATTGGGCCGAGACAATCACAAAAGTTCGCGAGATGAATCCCGAATGCAAGGTCGAGGTGCTGATCCCAGATTTCAACGGCGACGAACAGGCTCTAAATAATGTTCTCGTCGCCCGGCCCGACGTTCTCAATCACAACACTGAGACTATCGCACGGCTCTATCGCCGTGTTCGTCCCGACGCTAAATACGAGCAAACGCTTGAGTTGCTGGAACGCTCAGCTCATTACTGCGACACGCAGTTCCCCGCAATGAAAAACCAAAAGCGGTATCATGGCGGTCTGGGCGAGACTTTCGAAGAGGTCGTCGACCTCATGAAAGACCTTCGCTCAGTCTCATGCGACATCATGACCATCGGCCAATATCTGCAGCCCTATGAAAAACGCCTGCCCGTAGAGCGCTATGTTACCCCCGAAGAATTTAGCGAATGGAAAGCGATCGGCATGGCAATGGGCTTTAAGCATGTGGAGTCTTCGCCGCTGACGCGAAGTTCTTATCATGCGAGGGAGCAGGCGGAATAAAGCTAAAACGCCCAAAAAAAGTATGAGTATCCGAACCAGCTTTTGTATCCTATTACTTTCAACTGCAATGCTTGCCACCGCATGTGCAAAGCGGGATCTTCGCGGCTGGTGGAAGCCCTCTTCCGACGGTAAGACATACCTCGTCCTCGACGACGGAAACGGGCTGAAGAAGGGACAGTTCTGCTCACTCGACAACGCCGTCTGGCCCTATGGTGTCGGTGAACGAGGTGAGATAAAGCCTGGCGGCCATGAGATGGGATGCCCTGAAAATGTCGGTTTCACGGTTAGTGCTGGTGTAGAGTATCATTTTGATCACTGGGGCCCCTGATAGTGCTAGATGATGCTCCGCAAACCTGGTGAGATCTAGCCGTTTCGCGAATAGCATGTTATTTGAGACGACACGACTGATCGTTCGTGAATTAGACTCCGCGTTCGACGCGGAGTTCATTTGCGCTTTGCTCAACACTCCTAAATTCATCAAATATATCGGAGACCGTGGCGTCAGGACACCGGACGATGCGGCCGTTTTTATCGAGACCCGGTATCGTCAAAGCTATCGCGACCATGGATTCGGCCTTTACGCGGTCGAACAAAAGGCGGATGGCACCGCGGTCGGGATCTGCGGATTTGTAAAGCGGGATAATTTCGAATTTCCTGACATCGGGTTCGCGTTTCTGCCCGAATATGAACGCCGCGGATTCGGATCTGAGTCTGCGGGGGCGATGCTGAAGTACGGCCGCGAATCTCTCGGGTTTGAGACAGTTCTCGCGATCACTTCCCAAGACAACGACGCTTCGGGTAAACTCCTCGAAAAGCTTGGATTCGCATTCGACAGCCTGATCGAAATGCCGAACGGCGAAACCCTAAAGCTGTTCGAAGCCAATTTATGAACTATGGCCTCATAGCCGGAAACGGCCAATTCCCTTTTCTCGTAGTCGAAGGCGCTCGCAAAGCCGGCGTGCAACTCTCAGTCATCGCTATCAAAGAGGAGACCGATCCGCGCATCGACGAAGTCGCTGAAACTGTAAAATGGGTCAGCATCGGGCAACTTGGCGGCATGATCTCGTTTTTTAAAGATCAAGGCGTAAACCGGGCGATGATGGCGGGACAGGTTAAACATGTGCAGATATTTTCGGGTATCGTACCCGACCTTCGGATGGTCAAAATGCTGTGGAGCCTGCCTCGCCGAAACACCGATGCACTTATTGGCGGCGTGGCCGATGAGATGGCAAAAGAGGGTATAGAGCTCATTGATTCCACACACTTTATCAAGGATCACCTTGCCGCCGAAGGCGTTTTGTCAAAACGAAAACCTTCTGACGTCGAGCTCAACAATATCAGATACGGCCTGCACATCGCTGATGAGATCGCACGTCTCGATCTGGGCCAGACGATAGTCGTCCGGGCAAAAGCCTGCGTAGCGATCGAGGCGATGGAGGGGACCGACGCCACGATAAGGCGGGCGGGCGAGCTTGCAAACGGCAAATTGACCGTCGTAAAGGTCGCCAAACCCGATCAGGATATGCGTTTCGATGTGCCCGTGATCGGCGTCCCGACTATCGAGACAATGATCGCCGCCGGTGCGACTTGCCTTTCCGTGACGGCGGGCAAGACGCTGATCTTTGAACGTGAACAAATGCTCGAGCTCGCCAACCGCAACAAGATCTCGTTGATCGGCAGCCGACGCGAAACAATTTGATCCCATTTATCGTAAAAATATCATCGCAGCGCCGGATCGGGCTCAACCCTTGGCGTATCTCCTGCATCTGACTTTTTACTTTGGAGAAATAATGAAAAAGAACCTTTTTGCCTTACTTTTGGTCTTTGCGTTCGTCTTTCCGACGCTTGCACAAGCACCTGTCAAAATATCGGCTGACGAGCGAAAGATCGTCGATGGTGTCACTGCTTCGCAACTAAGCGACTATCTGCACTTTGTGGCATCTGACGAGATGGAAGGCCGTGATACGCCTTCGCGAGGACTCGACACTGTCGCCAAGTTCATGGCGCTAAATCTAAAACGATGGGGCTTTAAGCCGGCCGGCGACAACGGCACTTTTTTCCAAAAGATCGCGATCAAATCCGAAGCGACCGACCCTGCAAACAACGTCTTAAAGATCGGCGACCAAAGCTTTGCCTTTCTCGACGACTTCTTTCGAATGCAGGGAAACACATCGGCAACGGCCCCGCTAGTTTTCGTCCGCGACGGCTGGATGATCAAAGCCAAAGGCATCGACGCCTACAAAGGGGTCGATGTTAAAGACAAGATCGTCGTCGTTTACGGACAGGGTTTCCCGCGTGGCAACAGTACGACCAGCATGCCCGCCGGTACATCGCAAGCAGATTTGACCGGGACAAAGGGCACCGATTGGGTGGACCCGATGACGTATGCAAAAAACAGCGGTGCCAAAGGGATGATCGTGGTCGCTTCGCCACAGGCACAAGGAGCGTGGGGGCAGATCAAGGGATTTTTGTCACGCGGCACATCGTTCCCGGAAAAGCTTCGCGAAGGCACGACGGACGACGTAAGCTTCCCGGTTATGCTTGTTTCCGGAAAGGTCGCAGATGCGATCTTCGCCGGTGAGAGCGGCAATAAAGATGCGGCGGCGGCTTTTGTTCTCGGAAAATCTGCAGTGATGACCGCTGCGGCCAAGAATGAAACGAAATGGACGCAGAACGTCGTTGCGATATGGGAAGGCAGCGACCCGGCACTTAAGAGCGAGATGGTCGCTATCGGTGCTCACTACGACCATGTCGGCGTCAATCAGAACGCCCGCGGCGAGGACAAGATCTTTAACGGGGCCGACGATGACGGTTCGGGGACGGTCGCCGTTCTATCGATCGCGGAAGCTCTGGCAAAGGCACCGAAACGGCCAAAGCGCTCGGTCCTTTTCGTCTGGCATTGTGGTGAAGAAAAAGGCCTGTGGGGAAGCGAATATTTCAATAAATTCCCAACCGTTGATATCAAACAGGTCATCGCACAGCTCAACATCGACATGATCGGCCGCAGCCGAAAGGCAGATAACACCGATCCCCGAAACAAAGACCTCTCGGATGAAAATTCGATCTACGTGATTGGCTCTGAGATGATGAGCTCCACGCTGGGCTCGATCACGAAAGGCACGAACTCGGCTTATCTTAATCTCGGTTACAACTACCGATATGACGACCCGAAAGATACCAATCGCTTCTTTTTCCGCTCAGATCATTTCAATTACGCGGTAAACGGCATTCCGATCGTCTTTTGGTTTGACGGCGTGCATGAGGATTATCACCAGGCGGGCGACGAACCGCAAAAGATCGATTACAACAAGATGGAAAAAGTGGCACGGACGATCATGCTGACTCTGCTAAAATTGACCGATCTGAAAGAACGGCCAAAGGTCGATAAGCAACTGCCGCCGGAACTGACACAGCGGTAAGATCGCTGCATATTTACAAGATGGGCCGGCGATATGCCGGTTCATTCTTTTATCTTCAATTTTCTGTACGCTTCTGATTTACTCAGGCCGCTTTCTTTGGCGGCCTTTTTTAGCGCGGTTTTTTGATCGATGCCCTGTTTTTCGAGTTCGCGCACGCGTGTAGCAATTGCAGCGGCATCAGTACTACGCATCTTTTGAGGCTTTGCGGCCGAACGTTCGAACACAAGTACGATCTCACCTTTTATCGGCTGTCCTGCAAATTTGGCCGCGATCTGAGCTATCGATCCGGTAAAGGTCTCCTCGTGGAGCTTTGTCAGTTCCCGCCCGATCGAAGCCTTTCTGTCGCCGAGGATGTCGATACAATCTGCAAGAGATTTCAGCAGGCGGTGAGGCGTTTCGTAAAATGTGAGCGTTGCCGGAATTTCTTTTACTTCCTCGAGCCGCTTTCGCCGCTCGCCTTTTTTCGAGGGCAAAAAACCACCAAAGAATATCGAATCAGTCGCAATACCCGACGCAGTTGCGGCATTTACAAAAGCGACGGCACCCGGTATCGGCACCACCTTGGCTCCGATCTCGTGCGCCCGCTCAACAATGCGAAAGCTCGGGTCGCAAATTCCCGGCGTTCCCGCGTCAGAAACGATCGCGATGTTGTCACCTAACACGAGCCGATCGACGAGTTCCTCGGCCCTTTCCTGTTCGTTATGTTCGTGATAACTAATAGTTTTGTTCGAGATCCTGAAGTGGTTTAGCAGGTTGCGAGTGTGCCTGGTATCTTCGCATGCGATCAGGTCCACGTTTCGCAGAGTTTCGATAGCTCGCGGCGTAATATCCTGCAAGTTTCCGATCGGCGTGGCGACAAGGTATAGAGTTCCGGGCATACAGTTTTGAGATCCAACTCTCGTTGGCCTTGCCTTCACAATAAGCCAGCCAAAGGCGGAACTCAAAACGAGGAACATAATTCACAAAAAAGCCCGCGTCTTTTGAACGCGGGCGTTGAGTATTGTGAATCAGGTTTTTATTAGAATGGCCACCAGCTCGGCTTGTTGTTGCCGTTGCCCCATCCGCCGTTACCGTTACCCCAACCGCGGTTGCGTCGGCCATTGTTATTGTTATAACCGGCACCGTAACCGAGACGCTGCAGATCGCTGCGGATCGAAGTCATGAGGTTTTTCACCCCGTAGCTCAGTCGCGAACGCGAGATCTCACGATCGAGCTGCGATCCGAGTTCCACTGCCCTGCGGATCTCATTCGAATTCTGCCGGCCGTTGTTGTCGAGATCATTTACCGCATCTTTGAATCGATCAGCGGTGCGATTGATCTGGTCTTCACGATTGCTGCCGTTGTAACGGCTGTTGTCGAGTTCGCGGTCGATCGCATTTACGAGCTGACGCGTACGGCTTTTCAAACTGCGAACGGTCGAACGCATGTCACCATAGTCGTTGTAACCGCCGTTGTTGCCATATCCGCCGTACTGGCCATTGCCATATCCGCCGTACTGGCCATTGCCATAGCCGCCATTGTTTCCGTAACCGCCGTTATTTCCGTATCGGTCATTGTCACGGTCACGATCACGGTCGCGATCCCTACCCTGTGCTGAAGCGAGTGCCGGTATGCCTAACACCAAGAGTGAAAATGCCCCTATTGTTACTAATCTTTTGAATCTGTTCATTGTTTTCTCCCTTTCTGTAAAACTAAGGCAATGTTTGGCATTGCTCGACATTGGTAATGGCAAAGGGTGTGCCAAAGTGGCCCCAACACATAATACAAATCGATAAACCCTCTGTTGCCAGAGGGTTATGGGGATTTTGAAAATTGGACTTTTTATCGTGGTGACTACTTTTCCGGCTATATTTGCCCCAAATCGTTAAGCAAATGTTGCAGATGGTTAGGCAACCTATTTGACTAGCGAGTCAGCCGCACATACGCGTCCGCCCGAACTTACTTTACCGTTTACAGAGTCGAGTTTGTCCACTTTTGACAGAAGCCTCTTGCGAAGATCCAACATGGAAATACCCGGTTGGTCTGCAATGATGAGGGCCGCAACGCCCGATACATAGGGCGTCGCCATCGAGGTGCCGGAAGCTTCGCGATAGGTGTCGTTCAGCCAGGTTGAGAGAATGTCTTTGCCCGGGGCCGCGACATGGACGGTTTTCGCACCAAAGTTCGAAAAGCTAGCTAGCTGGTCGTTACGGTCGAGGGCTGCGACGCTGATGACGTTCGGCAAGTCGTAGTTCGAAGGATAATGCGGCCGGCTGTCATTATTCGAACCGTCATTTCCTGCGGCCGCCACAAACAATATTCCTGCTTCGCCGGCAGCACGGATCGTATCTTCGAGTGCTTTTGACTTTGAGGTCGAACCCCAGCTCGCGCTGATAACGCGAATGTTTACGCCCTTTCTCTTTCGATCGATGGCGTAGTTGATCGCTTCGATCGCGTCGTCAGTCGAACCCGCTCCGCCGCGGCCGAGAAACTTGAGTGGCATGATCTTGACATGCCAATTGATACCCGCGACGCCGATGCCGTTATCACCTTCCGCACCGATAATGCCTGCGCAGTGCGTGCCGTGCCCGTTGTCGTCCATCGGGTCGGTGATACGGTCGGTACCGTTAAAGCCGTTAAGGTCGTTGTATGTTCCGAGTTCGTCGTCAGTGTAGGCCGGAATGCTTTCGGGACGAATCCACATGTTGGCAACGAGGTCCTGGTGAGTATAGTCGACGCCTGTATCCAGTACCGCCACGACGACGTCTTCGCTGCCTTTTGTCGTTGCCCACGCTTTTAATGCGTCGATGTCGGCCCGCTTTGTGCCGCCATCAGCACCGTTATTATTGAGCGCCCACTGGTCGGCAAACATCGGATCATTTGGTGCCTCCGACGCGGGCTCTCGGTAAAGCAGGTCTCGTCCGTTCGCTTTCTGGATGGGGTCGTCGAGCTTTATTCGATAATTCACCTCCGCGTACGCCACCGAATCCGTCATCGCAGAATATTGATCGGCAACGGCCTGCGCATCGGCGTTATCAAGGTCGTCGATGACTGCGAGTCCGCTGACTGATTCGATCTCGTCGGTGAGAGTGTCGTTATGAGCCGATGCGATCGCACGGATCTTATCAATGCTCGTGCCGGGTTTGAACCGCACCAACACCTCCGGAATATTCTCGAGGCGTTGCTTCTCAGTAACTGTGCGCACTTTGACCTGTTCGTTCCGAGTGCTCGCCATATCCTTCAATGAGGCCCGCCAGCGTTCAACCTGGCCTAGTACGGCCGCGAACGTGACCAGAACGACGGCGAGAGTGACATGTAACCAGATATTATTGCGATTCATAGTACTGCTCCAAAAAACTTATGCCTCTATGACGTAATTCGCACCGTTGAAGTTGTAGAGCCGAAGCTGATACTTATCCGCTCGATACTCATATTCCGTGCCGTTTGCACTGAGGCCGATCCGCCAGCCGCTCGAGATCATCTGAGCCGCCATTTCACCGTGGATCGCGGCACCGAGCGCCATGTCCGGAAAATCGTGATCGGCAATGCTATCCTCGCCGATCTCGCCTTTATTAATACTTAAACGTTTGGCAAGGTCGGTTTTTGCACGTTCGACGGCAGTTTCTTTGGTAAAGCTCATAAAAACTAGTTGTTCTCAATCTTGCTCTTTCTACGAATTTTAGTCAACGAAAGTTCGATAATGTCAGAACCGCCAACTTAGGCAACGGGTGCCGACGGTCGACTTCGATGTGTCAAATTCCTCGTGATCTCAACGATCGCCGGGACAATGAAAGTCGAACAGGCAACGCCAAGGATCAACCCTGTGACAAATCGTGAGAGGTGGGTATTTTCCCATATGCCAAAGACCGTTAGCGACCAGTCGATACCGATCGGGATCAAAGAGAGGAACAACCAAAAGCGCGGAAGCGGTTCGATATCGGCTATGTTTCGCCAAAGCGGATAAATAGCAAAACCAAAAAACAATCCGAAATAAACCCCGAAACACCGCGAACAAACGCCGAACTGTTCTCCGGCAACGTGAAATGATCGTTCGGGTATCTGATGGCAGATATAATGAAAGAAATGATAGAGCGGCGTTGAGAAAGAAGCCATTCCGTATGCCTTTGCCAAGGGAGCGGCAACGATCAGGGACGCCCAAATAAAGACGACCGTAAGTCCTATGAACCATACGCGATACGCCTGTTTCCGCATCGTTATGGCGATGTTTTGGGGGATATAATTTTCGGCTGGCTCAGTCATCTACAACGCTTTGCCGCTCCTATTTCCGAAACGACTGGTGAATAAAAACTAAGATCCGAAGAATCAGATTTCAATTATCAGTTATTTCGAAAGTGCCTTTTCAGTTTCGAGGATCTGATGGGTCGTTTGGATCACAGTATCCGGGTTTAGCGAGATCGAATTAATGCCGCGTTTAACCAAAAACTCAGCAAACTCAGGGTAATCCGAAGGTGCCTGGCCGCAGATGCCGATCTTTTTGCCGCAGCGGATCGCCGCGTCGATCGCCATTGCGACCATTTTCTCAACGGCGCCATTACGTTCATCGAAAAGATGAGCGACCATTTCGCTGTCGCGGTCGAGCCCGAGTGCAAGCTGCGTCAGGTCATTCGAACCTATCGAATAACCGTCAAAAACCTGTAAGAATTCGTCCGCAAAAACGACATTCGCCGGCAACTCGCACATGGCGTAGATCTCGAGATCGTTCTCGCCTTGTTTCAGGCCGTGCTCGGCCATTAGGGCGATGACCTTTTCGCCTTCCTCGACAGTGCGGCAGAACGGGATCATCGGTTTGATATTAGTGAGCCCCATGTCCTCGCGGGCACGGAGCAGAGCGAGGCATTCGAGCTTAAAACCGGCCTTGTAACGGTCGTCGTAATACCGCGACGCGCCGCGAAAACCGATCATCGGGTTTTCTTCGACCGGCTCAAATTCCTTGCCCCCCACCAGCATTGCGTACTCGTTCGATTTAAAGTCGGACATTCGCACGATCACCGGCTTTGGGTAAAATGCCGCGGCAATGCGGCCGATGCCCTCGGCGAGCGAACGGACAAAGAACTCTTTCGGGTCTTCCTCCAAAATGCGTCCGGCGATGGTCTCGATGTCCGCCCTGTTCTTTAGATTCGGGTAATTTACGAGAGCCATCGGATGGATCCCAATGTGGTTGTTGATAATGAATTCTAGCCTCGCGAGCCCGACGCCGTCGTTCGGCAGACGTGAGACAGCGAATGCGTGATCAGGGTCTCCGACATTCATCATGACCTGCGTCTTTGGCCGCTCGCTGTCCGAGATCACCTGCTTTTCGACCTTGTAGTCGATCTTGCCGTAATAGATATTTCCACGTTCGCCTTCGGCGCACGAAACGGTGATATCGGATCCGTTCCTGACCTTTTCAGTAGCATCGCCTGTTCCGACGATACAGGGTATGCCAAGCTCGCGGCTGATGATCGCGCTGTGACAGGTACGTCCGCCGCGTTCGGTAACGATCGCAGACGCACGTTTCATTATCGGTTCCCAGGCCGGGTCGGTCATCGACGTGACGAGTATTTCGCCTTCCTTAAAAGTGTTCAGCTTCGACGGATCGAGCAGAACATGGGCCGTCCCGTGGCCGATCTTTTCGCCGACAGCAACCCCCGTTGAGAGCGGTGCTCCGTGGCCGCCGGTAAGCCGATAGGTTTCGATATAGTTTTGAGTGTTCTGGCCGTGGATCGTTTCAGGGCGCGCCTGCAAAATATACAGCTCGCCGGTAATGCCGTCCTTTGCCCACTCGATATCCATCGGCTGCGGCTTGCCGGCGAGCTTCGAATAATGATCTTCGATGGCACACGCCCACTGGGCAAGCTGCAGAACCTCGAACCCGGCGAGGCACATACGGTTTCTCTGTGTTTCGACAACGTCGCGAACCTGCGTCCCGGTACCGTCGTCCGCAAAGACCATTTTTACCTCTTTGACGCCCAGCTTTCGCGTGACGATCGGCCGAAAGCCCTGTTTCAGCGTTGGTTTGAAAACGATCCACTCGTCTGGCGTCGCCATGCCTTGAACGACCGCCTCGCCGAGTCCCCAGGCTCCGTTTATAACGACAACATCGCGAAAACCGCTTTCCGTATCGAGCGTAAACATCACACCCGAACACGCAATATCAGACCGGACCATCGGCTGGATGCCTATCGACAACGCGACATCGAAATGATCGAACCCCTTGGCGGTTCGGTATGAAATTGCGCGGTCCGTCCAGAGCGAAGCGTAGCATTCATGGCACGCCTCGATGATCCGCTTTTCACCTCGAACATTAAGTATCGTGTCCTGCTGGCCTGCAAACGAAGCGTCCGGCAGATCCTCAGCCGTCGCGCTCGAGCGCACCGCGACCTCGAACAGTTTTTTTCCTATTCGCTTTCCGAGTTCGTGATAGGCATTGATTATCGCGGTTTCAACATCGGGCGGGAACGGAGTTTCGAGCATCAGATTGCGCGCTTCGCTGCCGACGCGGGCGAGTTCGTCGAGGTCATTTACGTCGAGGCCCTTTAATAGTTTTTGCAGCTTTTTTCTGAGGCCGCCTGTCTCCAGCAGAACTTCGTAGGCGTAGCTCGTGGTCGAAAATCCGTCGACTGCCCGTACACCCTGCTGCGTCAGTTCACGAAACAGTTCACCGAGACTGGCGCATTTACCGCCGACGAGGGCGACATCACCGGCTCCGACCTCGATCAGATCTAGTACGTAGGGTTTTGAGTCACTCATAGAAAGTAGATAGTAGTTGGTAGGAAGTAATTGGCAAATGGCATCCAGTCTTCACATGAAAGTTCCACGAACACTTCCGTCACCGGGCATTTCCTACTGCTCGCATGTACGATGCCAACATCTTACCGATCTGATCCGTCCTCGAACGTAACGCCTGATCTTCGCCGTAATCCAGATCTTTGGCCACGATCAAATAGTACCGGGATTCCTCCAATGAACCCTGTGAGATGTTATAAAACCGCAATTTGTCGTTTAATCCTGACCGCTTAAAGCCTTCTGCGAAATTCGCCGGCACCGATACTGCGGCCCGCCGAAGCTGGGAGGTCAACCCATATAATTCATGCTTTGGGAAACCTTCTGTAAGGCGATACATATCCAGACCCAACGGTGAGCGATCTGCCACAGTTCTACATCTTCAAACGATCTCGATGCCATCTACCATCTCCGATCTACTTGCCGCCATCTACCATCTACCGCCTACCAACTACTAAAATCTTATAACTGCATCGGGTCCGCCTTCGACATGGACGGTATCGACAAAACGGATGCTCTTAGAGTCGGTGGTCATCACGACCGAATGGGTGCGTTTACCTGATCCAAAGAACCTGACGCCGCGTAGCAATGCTCCATCCGTAACGCCCGTTGCTGCAAAGATGATCTTTTTACCGGGAGCGAGATCGTTCGTGTCGTAGATCTTGTGAGCGTCGTTGATGCCCATCTCGCTCAGGCGGCGAATGACCTCTTCCTCGGGCGGCACTTTTGTTTTGTCAACGCCTAATCTTTCAGGATCCCAAACGAGTTTGGCTTGTATCTCACCGTTAAGGCACTTCATAGCGGCAGCCGTGATGACGCCCTCAGGGGCTCCGCCGATGCCCATCAGGGCGTGGATGTTCGTCCCTGCTACGGCAGCCGATATACCGGCGCTCAGGTCGCCGTCCGAAATTAGCCGGATGCGGGCTCCCGAAGCCCGTACTTCTTCGACGAGTTTCTTATGCCGTCCGCGATCGAGGCAAATGACGGTCAGATCGTCAACGTCACGGCCCAGACGCCGCGCGATATTCTTGAGATTGTCCTCGACCGGAGCGTCGATATCGACCGCCCCGCGGCACGAAGGCCCGACGACGATCTTGTCCATATAGATGTCCGGAGCGTAGAGCAAACCGCCGCGTTCCGCAGCCGCGAGGACCGCGATCGCGTTGTTTGCACCGAGCGCACACAGATTGGTCCCTTCGAGCGGATCGACAGCGATATCAACCTCAGGGAATTCCTCACGTGCCTCCTCTGAAAAGATGCCGCCGCCTAGTTCCTCGCCGATATAGAGCATCGGTGCCTCGTCGCGTTCTCCCTCGCCGATAACGATGCGGCCGCGCATCGGCACCGTGTCCATCACCTCGCGCATCGCCTCTACGGCGACGTGGTCAGAATACTTGCGGTCGCCCTGCCCCATTGTTTTGGCAGATTCGATAGCGGCAGCCTCAGTCACCCGTAAAAAATCGAGCGACAAGTCACGTTCAGCTTTTAAGTTTTTCATCTGATTTCCTTTGAGAAAAGTTCCGATGCCTAGTCGGTTTATGATGGCATTTTATCACTTGTCCGGCGTGATTTGACAAGTTAGCTCAAGGATATTACGGTTTTAGATTGGAATAAACGTGAGTTTTCAGCGTTATTCGAGTTCGTGGAGTTTGGAGAGCCGTAGATCTCGGATTCTCTTTCCCGGCAACTTTCTGAACGCCGATCAAAATTATGACCTATATTGTCACAACGCCCTGCGTAAATTGTAAATACACGGACTGCGCCGCGGTCTGCCCGGTCGAAGCATTTCACGAGACTCCGGACCGCTTGCTCATTAACCCCGACACTTGTATCGATTGCGACGCGTGTCTGCCGGAATGCCCGGTCGAGGCGATCTTTTCGGATATGTCGATCCCGGAGGAATATCTCGATTGGCTCGAAAAGAACGCTGAGGCGGAAAACTTTCCGATCATCAGCGTCAAACAGCCCGCTCTCATGGGCGAAGGCTGCTCCGGACCGCCCGAATAATGCTCAAAATAGTCTCAACAAAAAGGATGGCCGTGGCCATCCTTTTTGTTTTCCGGCCAGCATTTCGCGAAAGATCTCAATTCCCGAATGCGTTCGGGGTTGGTCTGTCACCGCTTGAACCGAATTGCACGACTGTGACGCCGCTGGTTGTGCGATCGATCCACCATTGGCCGCTGGAAGGCCGGAATATCGCGATATCCGCTCTCCCGTCGCCGTCGTAGTCGGCCGGGACCGGAATGTCACCGGGAAGGCCAAAGACCGTTACGGGATACGTGTTATTGAGTGAATTTACTGAATACCACGTTCCGTCTGAAGGCCGGTAAACGCCGATGTCCATCTTGCCGTCGCTGTCGTAATCGGCAGGTGCGATCTTGTCAGTAGCCATGCCGAACTGGATCGCAATGTCGCCAAACTGCGAACGCCGCTCGTACCAGACGCCATTAGACGGCCGCCAAACGACGAGATCGTTGCGTCCGTCGCCATCGTAATCGCCCGGAGCGGGAACGTCACCCGCTGATCCAAATTGTTTGATCTCAAGCCCTATCCAGCTACGCAGAAGGAACCACGTTCCGCTCGATGGACGGTAATTGGCGATGTCCGCTTTGCCGTCGCCGTCATAGTCGCCGGGGACGGGCAGGTCTTCTCCGGTGCCGAAACTTTCGACCTTGACAGTTCCGGTCATGCTTTCGAGCACGTACCACACACCCTGCGAAGGCCTGTAAACCGCGATGTCGGTCTTGTTATCGCCGTCAAAATCGGCCGGGGCGATCAGGTCGCTATTTACTCCGAACTGCGTCGCGGCGTCATTGCCGCTTTGCGAAAGCCGCTCGTACCAAACGCCGTTTGACGGACGAAATACCGACAGGTCGGCCTTCAGATCACCGTCGAAATCAAATTGGGTCCTGCTCGGAGCGATCGGCGTCGGATTCGGCGTAGGTGTCGGCGATGTGAATGCCGCGGGTTCTGCAAGCATCCACCGTCCCCCCGGAGATGTCGTGTTCTTGACTGTGAAGTTGTTAGCCCCCCGGTCTATCGTTCCGTCACGTTCCAGAAAGACTGACCCGTAACTGAAGATCCTAAAATTGTCTTCGATCGCCTGTTCCGGAATATCTGGCGGGTCCTGATATTGGAAAATCAGATCGACGTTAATATTGTTTTCGGTTGAAACCGACCAATATCGAGACAGTGCCCGTGAAGGTGTGACCAAATACGGATGTGCCGATTGATAAGCGATAACATCAATGATCTGTGGAAAAGTCCCTGACTTAACGTCAACAATGACGGGCGAAGGGCCATTTTGCGTTCCAACGGCAAACATATAGGTTCCCGGATTTCGCACAAACATAAACATATTACCATCAACGTAACCGTTTGTTCTGGAAACAGGCCCCTCGGCGGTGACCAGCGCCCGGAAATTTGGTCTTGATATAACCCCGTTGAGAAGGTTTAAGCCGCCGGTGTGCAGCCAACCACTTACAGATAACCCCATGGGATTATCGAGCACCAGCGTCGAAAGCGGACTGCCCCACATGTCTTGACCCGAAAATATTTGCTGAACAGGGCCATTCAGGAATATTGTGCCTCCGGGCGATGGCGGGTTAAGACCCAACACACAGTCAGGTACTATCGTGATATTACCCTTAATCGAATGTCCGGGGTTTCCCGTCATATTAAGGTTGAGTTTTCCTGCCGCTAAATATAGGTCGTCCATTTTAAGGGCACTTGAACCGGTTGCAAAGAATTCGCAGGTTTGACAGTTCACCTGAAAATTCGCATAGGTCCTGCCCGAAAACGAAGTTTCAGCATTACCTTGAAGGCTGTACAAACTGCCCTTATTAAACACGACCACCGAATTAGGTTCTGCCGCACCGAAAGGATCGCCGCCTGCAATGCTAATGAATGTCGAACCATTTTCAAAGATGACGGAGTTAAGGTTGGCTGTGCCAAACGGATTTCCGGAAAGCCCATTTCCGGCTGTAAATTTCGCGCCCGGCATAAAGTTGACCGCTCCCGCATCAATTGCGGTTAGTCGGTGGGCCGCGCTTTCGGTTGATGAGACGGCAATCGATCCTTCGACGCCGCCAGTCGCCCCGCTAGCGATATTCACACTGATGGCGTTAGCTCCTACGAAATTCAGAGATGCCCCCGATCCAACCATAAGATCAATACCTTCACCTCCGGTTATCGTCAAAGCAACCGAAGCGTCTGATCGCAATTCAATCGTCGTATTACCAGAAATCAATAATTGACCGATCGTTTGCGTCGGGACATTTGTGACGGTTGTCACATTTCCCGTGTTAAAAACAAGGACATCATTCGCGGCTGGGGCCGTTCGGTGAGGCATCCAGTTCTCAGCAGCTTGCCAGTTACCAGATTGAGCCTGCTGCCAAATGTAAACTGAAGAGCTAGGTGCCGCACCAGCTGATGTTGATAAAGATCCAAAGCCGATAATGGAACCGACAAGAGTCCCGCTCAGGATCACGAAAGCGAATGCTAAAATTCTGTGCATGGTATTAGCTCCTTTGGCCGCCGTTAAACGGACGGTAAAACTCAAACCAATGTTTGCATGTATGAAAAAAGCGAAAGTGATTTCCTTGCATTTCGTAACTCCCTAGGGCGTGCAACCCGAGACATTTGTTCCAATGATAATATCACCCATATCCCATTCGGCATCCGTAACATAGTAGTTCTCTAAACTCGGATTTGTTGTGTTTGCTGGATTCCAAAAAATATAAGTCGAGTCCCTATATGCCGAATACGAGCAGCCGTTCCTCGAACCTGTGGCAAAAAACTCCCAGTGGTCTATCGCGCGCAAAAAATGACCAAAATTATCGTTTTCATAGTAAACAGAAAAATAACCATTTGCATTTGTTTGCGCCAGTACGTCGTCTCCGCCGCCCAAAGGCCTTATCCTTATCGTTGCATTCTCGAGCGGCGTTGTAGTGCCCCGCCCCCAGGAACATACACTTTAACAACACCATGGACGCCGAGTGGGGTTGACGGTGGATTGTAGAAAGCACGAACCTGGACGCCGTTTGTATGTCCTGAATTTGCAGAGTAGTAAACTATGTCGTCGCCATAAGACGTATTCAGAGTGCCGTTGAGATACGTTAGTTTGTATGTTCCAGTAGGCAAAAAACCTGTGCCTTCAGGATTGTAATAGAAATTGAAATTGGACCGGCCATTTACCGGCAGAAAGTAGATCAGCCCGCCGTCAAATTCAGGGTAATCCTGCAATAAAACATAACGAACATTTGAACGGTAAGCTTCGGGAGCGCTTCCGTAGATCCCGAGCTGGCCGATCTGAGCTGCGGCCGAAATTGAGACGGTCAGTATTAGACCGATCAAAGTAATAAGTGATGTCGGTATTGTTTTTGTTTTTTCATATTTCATTGTTTTGAACCTCCTTTCGCGGCAATAAAAAACGGCCGCGAAAATCTCCGAGACCGAAAGGCAGATAATTAATAGAATGTACTGCTAAATACGGCCTCGGGGCCCTCGATGCATCCGGCCGGGATTAACGAAAAGCCCAAACCACGGCATTGAACGCCAAGACTCAACTCAACACTACTTCTCTTTTGTCAGCGTGTCTGTGACCTGCGTCACAATACACGATCCCGTCCTTTATTTTTGACAATTTTATGTAAAGCAGCATTATATTCGGCTGGATGCGGGCCGAATGGACGCCATTTGTTGAAAAAATACATTGCAAAAAGGAAGCCGGGAGTGTTTAAGTGTATATTGTCACGGGTTTCACCTATACATTAGATAACACAAGGTATGTTCGATAGCGTTGTGACGGAAGCGAGCGAGACAACACGTGGTGCCGGCAATTACCGTATGAAGGTCATGGTCCTATTTGGGACCCGGCCTGAGGCGATAAAACTGGCGCCGGTAATTCACGAACTGCGAAAGCGGCTTTTTCAGACCATTGCCGTCTCGTCGAGCCAGCACAAACAGCTATTGGAACCGTTTCTGGCTTCGCTGAATATCGAAGTCGATCATGACCTAAGCGTGATGCGCAAGGACCAATCGCCAACCGAGGTGCTCTCGCGGGTTATGGCAAAGCTAGACAAGGTCCTCGCCTTAGAAAAGCCTGACCTCATACTGGTACAGGGCGACACTACGACGACGCTTGCCGGCGCTCTCGCCGGGTTTAACCGAAAGATACCCGTCGGCCATATTGAGGCCGGCCTCAGAAGCGGTAACCTGATGAGTCCGTTTCCAGAGGAGATGAATCGAAGGCTCGTTTCCCAGGTCGCCACATTCCACTTTGCTGCGACCGAAAAGAATCGACGCAATCTGCTCGCCGAGGACGTGCCGACCGAGAAGATATTTGTTACCGGAAATCCGGTCGTCGATTCGCTCAAAGCAATGCTAAAGGACCTCGATGTCACGCCCGCTATCGCCGCATTGATCAAAGAGACCGAGGGCAAGAAACGCCTGCTGGTGACGACGCATCGACGAGAGAGTTTCGGACCGGTGATGACCGCAAATCTCAAAGTGCTTCGCGATTTTGTGGCAAAACGCAGCGACGTTTGCCTGTTCTTTCCGGTTCACCCGAACCCGAACGTAAAGAAGATCGCGAACGAGATCATGGGCGGCGAGGATCGCATTCACCTGCTCGATCCGCTCGATTACTCGGACTTTCTGGCTTTGATGAAGTCGGCATGGCTGATAGTTTCCGATTCCGGTGGCGTCCAGGAAGAAGCTCCATCCTTGGGCAAACCGCTGCTCGTAATGCGGGAAAACACAGAACGGCCCGAAGCCATCCGTGCCGGAGTTTCGAAAATGATCGGCAGCAGCCCTGGTTCTTTGAAACAACTACTCGAAGAGAATCACTCGGTCCCGACGTGGATCAAATCTGTCAAAGAAGTGGCAAACCCATTTGGCGACGGGCATTCGGCAGCCCGGATAGTCAGAGTGATCGAGGACAAACTCTCTAAAAAAGCGCGTTCACAAAAAGTCGCTCAAGCCAGCCTCTTTTGAATGAAAGAGCTCAGTTGGCCCCGATGTCATTGTTCACATCCTTTTCGCTCTCACAAGCAATTGACCAAAACAAATTAATTCGTAAAGCGGAAATCATACTCATTTGTGAGTTTGTATAAACGGGAGGGTTTTCCCGCTCAATAAACAGACCCCGCCGCCCGAAAAGCACGGGGCCCTCGCAAAAGCGAGGCTCGCTAACTCTGAACGGTATTTAGATCGAAGTGCCAACTTTTCTCGATCAATGCCCGATGAGTGAGGCTAAACTCAAATAACAAAAGCTCTGAATATGAGTTCTGATATCAACAGCCCCTCGAATCTACTCACGATACTCGTCGAAGACTATTTTCATGTCGGCGCGTTCGAAAATCTGATCCAGCAGCGAAACTGGCAGAATTTCGAGCCAAGCTACGAGCAAAATACGCTCAAGACACTCGATCTGCTCGATCGTTACAACACCAAGGCCACATTTTTTGTTCTCGGCTGGATCGCGGATCTCAATCCGGATCTGATCCGCGAGATCGTCGCGCGCGGACACGAGGTTGCGAGCCGCGGATTTTATCACCGGACACCGAGAAATCTGACGCCGGATGAGTTTCGCGAGGATCTCAGGCGCACAAATCGGGCGATCGAAAACGCCGGCGGGCAAAAGGTCGTCGGGTACCGGGCGGCGGAAAAACTGTCGTTCGAACAGAGCGAATGGATACTAGAGACGCTTGCCGGCGAGGGCTTCGCATATGATGCCTCGTTCCTGCCGACCACAAAGACCGAAAAGGCAAAGCGATTTGCCCATAAGGTAGATTCCGGCGAAGGCTCGATCTGGGAATTCCCATATCCGACGACCGATCTCGGCGTCGGACTGCTTCCGATCGCGGGCGGCAACTATTATCGGCAGGTTCCATACACGCTGATGCGAAAGGCGGTCAAAAACTGGCATAAACGTCACGACGACCCGTTTTCGTTTTATTTTCACGTCTGGGAACTCGACCCGGAACAGCCGCGGATCTCGGCGGCCTCGCGGATGAACCGTATCCGCCATTATCGCAAGCTGGATAAGATGGAATGGATCCTTCACGAAAATCTCGCGCTTTATAAGTGCACAAGCATCGCCGACCATCTCGGACTTTCCGATGAATTGGCGATTGAAAAAGCCGCGGACTTGTCAGCTATTCCGACACGCGCGGTACGGGAGCGTACCGAACCGCTCACGCCGGTCTCGATCGTCGTACCCTGTTATAACGAGCAGGAATCGCTTCCCTATCTCGCAAAAACGCTCGCGTCGGTAGAAACCAAACTCAACGACATTGGGTACACTTCGGAGCTGATATTCGTTGATGACCGAAGCCAGGACGATACATTCAATGTGATGCATTCGCTGTTTGGCGAGCACAAGAACGTCCAGATAATTCAGCACGAGGTCAACAAAGGCGTTGCCGGCGGCATAATGACCGGCATCCGCGCCGCCGAGACCGAAATTGTCTGTTCGATCGATTGTGACTGCACCTTTGATCCGCACGAGCTTGTCAAAATGATCCCGCTCATGACCGACGGGGTCGATATGGTTACGGCGTCACCGTACCACAAAGACGGCGGCGTCCAGAATGTTCCGGGTTGGCGCCTGATGCTTTCAAAGGGAGCTTCGGTCCTTTATCGCCGTGTTCTAAAGACAAAGATCGCCTCCTATACAAGTTGCTTCAGAGTGTTTCGCCGCAGCGCGATGTTAAACATCAACCCGACCGCTCCTGGATTTCACGGAGTGCCGGAAATGCTTGGCCTGCTCGATCTCGAAGGCGGCAAGATCGTCGAATTTCCTACCGTACTCGCGGTTCGTCTTTTTGGCGTTTCAAAGATGAATACGCTAAAAACGGTTCTCGGTACATTGAAGTTGCTTTCACGGCTAAGCATGTTGCGGATCTTTGGGAAATCACCATCGATTCAAACTTCTTTAACACCAGCAGGGCTCACGTCGGCGCAGGAAGAATTGCCTAAGTAAGACCGTCCCGATCCCGTTACAAGAGGCCCATCGAACGGTCGCTGCAGGCGGCACGCTCAGACGGTCTGAAAGAAACGTCAAATGAACGAAAAGATCGCAATTGTAGGTGCAGGGTTTCTCGGTATGACGCTGGCAATGCGGCTCGCCGATGCCGGGCATAAGGTCACTATCTTCGAAGCTGCGGGCGAGATCGGCGGATTAGCCTCAGTTTGGGAGATCGGCGATATTGTCTGGGATAAACACTATCACGTCGTGCTCGCTTCTGACCGGCATACCCGAAATGTCATCGAAGAGATCGGACTCGGCGATGAATTTCGTTGGGTCGAAACTAAGACCGGGTTTTACACTGACGGCGAACTCATTTCGATGTCGGACACGATGGAGTTTCTTAAGTTCCCGCCGCTCGATCTGATCTCTAAACTGAGGCTCGGCGCGACTATCTTTTACGCGTCAAAGGTCAAAAACTGGCGACGCCTCGAAAAGATCACGGTCGAACAATGGCTAACCCGGCTCTCAGGCAAAAAGACATTTGAAAAGATATGGAAACCGCTCCTAAAGGCAAAACTCGGCGAGGCGTATAAGGAAACTGCCGCTTCATTCATCTGGGCGACGATACAGCGGATGTATTCGGCCCGCAATTCAGGCATGAAACGCGAGATGTTCGGTTACGTTCGCGGCGGCTACGCCCGCGTACTCGAACGATTTGGCGAGACCCTTCTCGAAAAAGGCGTCGAGATTCGGCTAAATTCACGGATCGAATCGATCGTGCGGCTCGATAGCGGCAAGATACATGTCGCGACCGCGTCGGCCCGGCGGAGCAAGGATGTAAAGCCTTCGATCGTCCGCCAAAAGACGAAGTATGCTACCTTTCAGGCCTCGGCCACCGTCGCAACCGGATTCTCAGGTGCCTTTATCTCAGAACCTCAAGGTGAAGATCGAACGGTGGTAGATTTCCCTGACAGTCGGACTGGCTCATACTTCGACAAGGTCTTGATAACCAGTCCATCAAACGCAGCCGCCAAAATGCTGCCTCAGATCGACGAAAGTGAACGTAAGATGCTCTCAGACATTAGATACCAGGGCATCGTCTGCGCTTCGGTGATGACGAAGTGTTCGCTGTCTAACTATTACGTCACAAACATTACTGACGACACCCCGTTTACAGGCATCATTGAGATGTCGGCGATCGTTGACAAGAAAGAATTTGATCGAAATGCCCTCGTATATCTGCCGCGTTACATCGCTCCGGACGACCCGCTTTTTGACAAGACGGATGACGAGATCGAGCATTATTTTCTGACCGCTCTCGAGCGAATGTATCCCCATTTTAGACGCAAGGACGTTGTTGCCTTTAAGGTGTCGAAAGTGCGTCAAGTGTTCCCTATCCCGGTCCTTCGATATCACGAAAGCCTCGCGCCGATGCGGTCATCAGTGGATAACGTCTTTGTGGTCAATTCGTCGCACATCGTCAATGGAACGCTGAATATAAATGAAACGATCCAGTTGGCCGAGCGTTCGTTCAAGGAACTCTTTGGGCACGCCGGCCGCTCAATTCAGATGCCCGGGTTAAACAGATGAAGCCAATTGCGAGCCTTTCGCTCGACCTCGACAATCAGTGGGCTTACATGAAAACGCATGGCGATGCGCAGTGGGAGACTTTCCCCTCCTATCTAGACCTTGCCGTGCCCCGTATCCTCTCGTTTCTAAAACAACGAGAACTCAAGATCACCTTTTTTATCGTCGGGCAGGATGCCGCGCTCGAGAAGAATCGCGATGCGATCACGTCAATCTTTGACGCCGGACACGAGATAGCGAATCACAGTTTTGGCCATGAGCCGTGGCTTCATCTTTATTCGCGAAGCGAGATCGTAGAGGAGTTTGAAAAGACCGAAGATGCTATAGAAAGTTTGACCGGCGTACGGCCTGTCGGTTTTCGCGGACCCGGATACAGTTTGTCCCAAACTGTGATCGACGTCCTGGGCGAACGCGGTTACGAATACGATTGTTCGACCCTGCCGACCTATATCGCCCCGCTGGCACGGGCGTTTTACTTCCTTAAGTCGCCAAAGATGAGCGCAGAGGAAAAAGAAAAACTTAAGAAGCTTTTTGGAAAGTTTTCGGACGGATTTCAAACTTTGAAACCGCACTTTGTCGAAACATCAGAAAGGAGCCTCGTCGAGATACCTGTAACAACATTCCCGATCGTAAAGACTCCGGTTCATGCGACTTATTTGTTGTATTTGGCGACGTTTTCGCCATTTATTTCACGCTCCTATTGGCGTAGTGCAGTTGCTGCATGTTCGCTTACGGGAGTTCAACCTTCGCTGCTGCTTCATCCGTTGGATTTTTTGAGCGCGGATGATACCGCCGAGTTAAAATTCTTCCCGGGAATGAATATGAAGAGCGAGCAAAAACTGGCGATGCTCGATGGGATCCTCGACACATTCACCAGAGCGTTTGAAGTCGTCTCGATGCGGGAACACGCAGATTCTTTCCGCCGTGTCCAACCACTTATGCAGCGGGGCGGTGAATTGGCGCTCTAATTTCATAGATCGATGCAAACACAAGACGGCAACCGCTATCGATCATGGGACGTCCCGCTTTTGATATTTGTTCATCTGCTCGTCGCGGTTCCGTTCGCCTATCTTTTGAACATTTGGACCGATGAGGCGTCTAGCCTTTACGCGACCCAAAACGGGTTCCGCGTGGCGTTTCAAACCGCCGTAATCGAACAAAAACAGGCTCCGTTATATTTTTGGGTGCTCAGCTTATGGCGGCAGTTGGGAGATTCGATCTTTGTTGCGAGAGCCTTTTCGATGCTCTGCGCGGCCGCGTCGATCTGGCTCTTTTCGAAGCTTGCTCACAGGCTGATGAGGCCAAGGGCGGCATTGCTCGCAACTGCTTTTTTTGCACTCCATCCATTTCTTTTTTGGGCGAGCGTTGAGATCAGGGTCTATTCGCTGGTCGTTCTGCTCTCGCTGGGATTGATATATACCTTTCTCGACGCGTTCTGGGACAACGACGAAGGCCGTTTTGCACCGTTGTTGCGGTTTGTCGTGCTAGCCGTCGTGGCGCTCTATACCAATTACTATCTGGGCCCGATGCTGGTGGGGTTCTTGATCCCGCTTGTTGTGTTTAAACGTTGGCACTCCGCGGCAAAATATATGGTAACAATGGCCGTGGTCGGACTTTTGTTCCTGCCAATGGTGCTTATTGTTCGTACTGAAATGCATGCTCGCAGCAGCGTATTTGTCGAAGAAAGCTCGCTCATCTCCGGACTCAGACTGCTTTGGAACCATGTGCTGACATATCTGCTGCCGACTGAGATATTTGCCACAGGCGAAACATCGGCGATGTCGATCGTAAGGCTTTGGCTCATGCGGGTGTTACTGGTAGTGATCGCTGGATTCGCGATCGCTCGACGGCGGCTGATATCGGCTCATACGGTCATTTTGGGAACGACAGTGGCCACAATACTCGCATTTCTGCTCGCGGCGTATTTTATTGTCGGCAGTTGGCTGGTCGCGATACGGCATGCATCGCTTTTGTTCGCTCCCTTGATCCTTCTTTTTGGATCGCTTCTGAATGATCTATTTGGCAGGGATGAAAATGGTCGAAAATGGTTCAAATTCCTGGTACCCGCGGCGGCCGCGGTCGTACTCGCCTGTTTCGTTTACACGCTGATCTATCTTTATCCAAACATGACCAAACGCGGCGACTGGGCGCGCGTCGGGCAATTCATCGAGAAAAATGAAAACCCTAACCAACCGATCGTTGTCTTTCACACTTACGACGCACTCTCTTTGCCGTACCACTATCGTGGAATGAACCGGATATTGCCGGACGAGCGATATTTCGAATTCGACTTTGGCTCGCCGACGCCGGATTTTGTCGCGAGGCGAACCGCCTATACGCTTTCAAAGATCCCGACCGACGCACCGCAGATTTGGCTGCTGATGAATGACGAATGCAAAACAGCAGGCATTTGCGAGTCGTTTGAGCAGTTCGTTGCAGCTAACTATGATGTCGAGCTTGAGCAAAACTTCTTTGGCCAACGTGTCCTTCTGCTCAATAAAAAGGCCCATTGATCAAAATCCGTACGCAAAACAGTCTAGTCACGAGAAAAAAAGTCTCATTTCTTGATATATTTGATTTACAGGAGGACGGGTAACACTGATCGTACCGCCTGACCGATCTAATATGAATACAACTGATAAGCCGGCGGTACGCTGCACGAAATGCGACCGTGAGATGGAAAATTACAACACCTTTTTATCACCGACAAATCAGGAATCGGTGATCTGCTGGCAATGTCTGCAAAGAAAGGAAAAGGGCTTTAACGCAAAACGTGATTTTCACCGGACCGCACGCACGGGCGTGATCGTTCGTTAGCCCCGCGAGGAGTTCACCAGAAGTAATTTCCAAAGACCTGCATCGCGACCGACTGAAAAAACACAAGTGCCGCGAGCTGCATTCTGCCGCCGGCTGCGATCTCATTATCTTCTAAATAACGACCGACCGGTATCAGCAAATACGGATATATGAACGCGCAGGCCCGTGCGGTCTCTCCGGTCCTCCACGCTCCGACAGCATACATACCCAGTACTGAAAAACATGCTAAGGCCGAAAGAACAAAGAGCGGCCGGGTCCGATATTCAGCTTGCCAACTAAAGCCTTTCAGCCCCTTTATAAGCAGAAAGAACAGGAACGGCCCGAAAAAGAAGATCAGTTCACCTACGTCTTCGATCCTTGTGAAAAAGTAATTCCATGGATCGACGAAAAGCATGAAACCGTTAGGATTTTCATAGTGTGATGCGGTCCTGAAGGCATGCCACGCATCATAGCCCGTCAAGAAATATATCGAAAAATAAACTGCAACGACGACGACTATCGTAGTTATCGAACGTCTCAGGCTCCGTCTTACGAGCAACTCAAAGCCGACAAGCACCGGAAGAATAAAAAGACTGACAAATGTCAGCATGAACGATGTTACCAACAGCAAAGCCGCAAGCAGGGGCCCACGAACGCCTTCCGCGAAACAAAAGTAATAGAGCGTCCCCGTAAGTAAAGCCACGATCAATGCATCGATCGACGCGAGAAAATATATCTGAACCGCCGGCAGCAACACGAAAAGAAATGCGGTAAACCCTGCCGTTTCAACACGCAACTCAGTAAGCAATATCCGGTAAAAATAGTAAATGCTCACCGCCGTTGCCGTGATCATTATAAAAAGGCCTATCAAGGCGGGATCTTTCAACACCTTTGCCAGAAAATAAAACGTAAGGACGGCTCCCGGCGGATGTGTATGCGAGTGGCGGTTGAGCGTGGGCTGTATCTCGTTATATCGACGAAAGAAATCTACCGGATCGGTAACCTTTACCGCGTCGTGATAATATTCCTGGCCCTCAAGCGAATTCGGGACGAGCACACCCGTCTGGGCATCACCGGCGATCGGAGCATAAAAGCCGAACTGAAGCCCTTGGATCGTTGTGGTTCCCGCGATCAACAGAATGCCGGCCGCAACGACGAGCACCAGATCAGGACGCCGTTTTTCCAACAGCCAGATCAAGACAAAAAAGATCGCCGCAACTGCGAGTGCGGCCAGGCCCTCGCCGGCCGTCGGAAATCTAAAATTAAAAACGCTCACCGGCCAATAGTATGGACAGTCAAAGGCGACTAAATGCTCGCTGATATACCGGAACGAACGCTGTATAACAATAACGATTCCGACAAACGCCGCCGTCAAAATGATGATCTGTTCTGGTGTAAATAATGTTTGGTCTTTCTTTTCCATTATTTAGAAGGTGTTGAGCCTTTCACAGGAACCACCAAACCCTTTTGCGAGTGGGTCTGAACGGTTATAATACGCTGATATAGTAACCTAGGTCTTGTTGACACGCAGTGAGAACTGGTTATATTTATTCAAATTATTTGCAATTTATGCCAATTCGAAAGATCACTGAATACCCGGCAGATGTATTAGGCAAAGTCGGACAGCCTGTCACAACATTTGACGCCGGCCTGGCTGAGCTATGTTCGGACATGTACGCGACTATGTATGATGCCGAAGGTGTGGGGCTCGCGGCACCACAGATCGGTTTAAATTTGCGCTTGTTTGTAATGGACTGCGAAGGCGTCAAGCTCATTGCCGCAAACCCTTCGATAGTAGGCACCGAGGGAGAACAATCCGGCCAGGAGGGCTGCCTTTCGGTCGGGAAAGTGCCGGCGGTAGTTGTCCGTCCGCAAAAGGCCCGGTTAAAGGCGCAGGATGTGAATGGCGAGTGGTTCGAGGCCGAAGCCGAGGGCTATGCGGCACGTGCATTTTTGCATGAAACAGACCACTGTGACGGCAAACTCTTTATCGATCATCTGCCCAAACTAAGACGCGAAATGGTTATAAAGCGATTTAGAAAAGAGAAGCGATGGTGACAAATGCAGTCCGTAAGAAATCTATCGCTTTGTCCATAGGGCGCGAAAAATAGGCAACCCTTTAGCTTCGACAGCCGCTTCCCTTTCAGTCTTAACGGGAAAAGGGTTTGAACTTATTGCGTCTTCTTTCAACCGTTCATCCGCCCGAAACAAAGTAAACATCTCGTCGGCGAGAAATTCAATATCGGTCTGGACGAAAATCACCCCATTTTTTGCCAGGGCATCTACCACCGATCTCACCAGTTCCGCATTTACCATCCGCCGTTTAGAGTGCCGCTTCTTAAACCACGGGTCAGGAAACTGGATAGTTGCCGTCTGAAGCAGCCCGGCCGGAATATCTGTAAGCAATCTTTCGAGCCATATCATGGCATTACAGAACTTATAATTCAGGTTTGTGAGGCCTTCCTCGTCCGCGATCTGATTTGCTTCGTCAACGAGCGGCTTGCGGATCTCGACACCGAGAAAGTTCCAATCAGGTCGGCTCATCGCCATTCGAAGATTAAATCGCCCGCGGGCGCACCCGATGTCGAGGTGCAGCGGCAACGAAGGATCGTTGAAAGCTTGCTCCAGGACGACAGGCGTTGGCTCTTGCGTGTAATAAGGTGAGAGCGGATTAACGTGTTGATGAACGCGAACGCGAGCCATAGAAAGGTGGAGAATTAGACGACGTTTAGGATAAGTAAAATGCTAAAACAGCACACAGCGACATAGATACCGAGTGCCGCGAGTCCGATGCCTTCGGCAACCGGGCCCGCATCTCGCGGATCGGTGTACTCGTCAGACGGAATCTGGACGAGTCCGTAAACCGCACCCGTGATCAACCCGCCAATATGTCCGTAATTATCAATGACGCGGAAAAGGACAAGCCCAAAGACCAAGATAAAGGCGATATTTGTAAGCAAACTCTTTCTAAACTCCGGTGAGACAAAACGTCGACGCCTGAATGCATAAACCGCAAGATACCCGATCACACCAACGATACCGCCTGACGCCCCGACCGAAATACCGTCGGGTGCAAAAATCAAACTGAGTATTCCACCGCCGAGCGCAGAAAGCAAAAAAACGATCGCAATGTGCGCACGGTTTGACAGCATTTCAAAGATCCTGCCAAAACTATAAAAAGCGTAACAGTTCATACCGGCATGCAGAATACTGCCGTGTGTCGCAGCACCGGTAAAGATCCGCCAATATTGATGGCCGGCAAGAAAAACCGGCTTATCAAAGCCTGCCGCCATGATCGAAGGTTCAAACCCAACCGCGACCTGAACGGCGGAAACCGCGAGTATCGCTCCGATCAGGATCAACGTATATAACGGCCGGGGAGCAATGGGAACTGATACTTCCGACTGTTCGTCACCGCTTATTTCCGGGTCGTCGCTGGTTTGATAGGTAAAAGACATTAGTTGCTTACATTGCCAGTCCGCCGTCAGGCTGAATAACCTGGCCGGTGATGTAGGCCGCAGATGGCGACAGCAGAAAGCAAGCGATCTCAGCGACTTCGGTGACGTTGCCGAGGCGTCCGAGCGGTATCTGGGCGAGTATCTTTTCGCGATATTCGTCATTCATATCACTTGCCATGTCGGTCTCGATCAATCCGAGTGCGAGTGCATTGACAGTGATCTTGCGACTTGCGACCTCTTTGGCGAGGGATTTTGTCAGGCCGATCATTCCAGCTTTAGAAGCCGAATAATTGGACTGGCCGAGCATCCCGACGACACCAGAGATCGAAGCGATAT